>SUZF01000035.1 GCA_015060065.1 Rikenellaceae bacterium
GTGGTATGCCACATTATCGAGTTGCAAAGTGTCGTTCCGTGGCGAGGGCAGACGCCCATCGGGCGCATATAACACCGTTGGCATACGCATTGTCGCCGAACGAAAATAAGTATTTACCCATACACTATTTTTTCAATTTGTAGAGCATAATACGGCATTTATTACTATCCTTGCCGTGATATGAAACAATTTGATTAGTTAATATTATTGTTTGTTTAATTTGTTTCGTTTCTCGCATACACGCATAGTTGCACACACGCGACAAATCGTGCAAAGACAAGAAAAATTTTCCAATAAACAACCCTTCACGCAACATTTTACGCAATCTTACAATACAACATATTGGACACAGGGAAAATGGCTCCAAATAAATTCTTCGTATTCCACATTATAAAATTATTTTTCCTGCTTATTTCGTATATTTGTAGCGTGAATAGAAGATTTCAATCTAAACTTAATATATTAAAAACTCAACTTGCATGAAAAAATTATTTCTACTACTAATAGTCATCATCGGCTCGTCCGTGTTCTGCTCGGTATCAGCACGAAAAAGTGAGGTGCTGACCTATGGCACAGCCGAGAGCGTAGGTATGAACGGAGAGTATCTATCTCGTACCATCGACTCTATTGCCAACGCATCTATCGCGGCTCAATGCTTTCCGGGTTGCCAAATTCTTGTCGCACGACACGGCAAAATCGTACATTACAAAAGTTATGGTTATCACACCAACGCCAAAGAGCGCAAAGTCGAAAATAACCACCTATACGATATGGCATCGTGTACAAAAGTTATGGCGGCAACAATCTGTCTGATGCGTCTTGTGGAGCAGAAGAAGTTGGATCTCGACAAGCCTATCTCAAACTACTTGGTAGAGTTCAAAGGCTCGAACAAAGAGAATTTAACCCTTCGCGAGATTCTCACTCATCAGAGTGGTCTGCGCAATGAGAGTTTCACAAAGCTATTCCTTAATAAGGAGAAGCAATTGCGCCCTGCCCTATTTAGCGCAACCAAGAGCGAGAAGTTTCCTTATCAGTGTGGCGACAGCCTATATTCGAGCAAGAATATCTACAAATATATCCTAAACTGCATTGTCAAGCAAAAGGTCTTTGCAAAGGAGTTCAAGTATTCATGTTTCAATTGGCACTTGGCAAACATCTTGGTTGAGCGCGTAACAGGTCGCAATTATGAGGAGTACCTCTACGAGGAGTTCTACAAGCCACTCGGAGTGAAAGATGCTATGTACAACCCTCGCCGCAAGTACGACTTATCGGAGATTGTACCGACAGGTTTCGACAAGAGATATTATCGTGGAGCTACTCACGGCTATGTTCACGACACTGCAGCAGGTATGCTTGGCGGAGTATCGGGTAATGCCGGACTGTTTGCCAATGCAGAGAGCCTTGCTCCGGTTTTGCAGATGTTGCTCAATGGTGGCGAGTACAATGGAGTTCGCTACTTCAAGCGCAAGACCATACGCGAATGGACTTCTGCCCCTTATGCCGAAACCGGCAATCATCGTGGCATAGGCTTCGACAAAAGACGCTTGAACGACAATCTACCTTTGGCCGAGCGCACAACAAAGCCTTACTACTACGCGCCATCTGCATCACAAAGTAGCTTTGGACACTCCGGTCACACCGGTACAATGGTATGGGCAGATCCAAAAGAGGATTTGCTTATCGTGTTCCTCTCAAATCGTGTAGCGGCAAAGAATATAAATCTATATTTCAAGTTAAACCCACGCACAAAGTGCCACGAGGCAGCTTATGAGGCTATTCGCCAATACAAGCATAAGTAGTTTATATAGATATTTTTTGTCTAAAAAAGAGTCTTTGTGTCAAAGGTTGTCAGAATAAGTACCGATGTTTGCAGGAACGAGATGTGAGAAACAAATTTTCGGTGCAATGATATCATTTACTGCTCTTATTTCGACGATGTTAAGTTCACTGGGAAGCCTGATTGTCTGGCTTCTGGTGCTGATATACTTTGTGTATAGGTGGGTGCGAAACTCGAAAACCGAAAAGTCATTGTCGGGGAGTGATGATGAGGTCGAGAGTGATGACGGCTCGGAAGTGTGTCTATACGGCTTGCCCACGATGCATCAGCACTGCCCCAACTGCGACCTTGTGGAGCAGTGTCGGGGAGTCTCTTTTCGCGAAGACAATGACGAGTGATACTTTTGTATCTGGCGAGGCGTGGGATTTGCACAAAACGACACAATTTTGTATATTTGTCTATTAGCAATCTAAAATCTGATGAGTATGAATAGTTTTGTGTATGATATTCCTGTAAAGGTCTATTTCGGAGAGAATCAACTCGGACATCTTGGCGAGGAGTTGAGCAAGTTTGGCAAGAGAGTATTGCTGACCTATGGCGGAGGCTCGATTAAGCGAATCGGGCTTTATGATAAGGTTATGGCAGAATTGACAAAGGCCGGTTTGGAGGTCTTTGAACTGTCGGGCATAGAGCCTAATCCGCGCATTGAATCGGTGCGTAAGGGTGCCGAGATGTGCAAGGAGCATAATATCGACGTTTTGTTGGCTGTGGGTGGCGGCTCGACCATTGATGCCACGAAGTTTATGGCAGCCGGAGCCTGTGTGGATCACGACCCGTGGGACTTTCTGAATGAGAAGTGGGCCCCTATCGAGAAGGCTCTGCCGATAGTCTCGATACTGACCCTCTCGGCTACCGGTTCCGAGATGGATATGGGTGGCGTAATCAGCAATCTCGACACGCGCGACAAGATTGGCCGTCTGGCACGCCCGATGCTCCCGCGTGTGTCGTTCCTCGACCCGACATTGACCTACTCGGTGTCTCCTTACCAGACCGCTTGCGGCTCGGTCGATATATTCTCGCATATCATCGAGGTATATTTCAATATGGAGCCTGACCTCTATATGCTCGACTGCTTTATGGAGGGAATGATGAAGACGATAGTAAAGTTTGCGCCCGTGGCTCTACGTGAACCCGAAAACTATGAGGCGCGAGCCAATCTTATGTGGACCTCGTCGTGGGCTATAAACGGATTTATCAATGGAGGAAAGCGCAAAGCGTGGAGTTGCCATCCGATGGAACATGAACTTTCGGCAATATACGATATCACGCACGGCTTGGGTCTGGCTCTGCTCACACCCCGCTGGATGGAGTATTGTCTGGATGAGTCGAATGTGTCGAAATATGTGCAGTTTGCGGTAAATGTCTTTGGCGTTGATGGCTCGCAAGAGCCTATGGTGGTAGCCCGCGAGGGTATCCGCCTACTTGCGAAGTTCTTCTTCGATACGTTGGGATTGCCGCGTACATTTACCGAGGTGGGTATTAAGCGCGAGGATTATGCCGTGATGGCTCGCAAGGCTTGTGGTGCGGAAGGCATTTTGCGAGGCTTCAAGGATTTGACCCCTGCCGATGTCGAGAAGATTTTCGAGATGTGCGAATAGACGAGATGCGTCTATTTGCGGTTTTGACGCATAAAATAGGCTAAAAAGATTTTGCTAATAGGAATTTATGTTATATTTGCACTTGATAAGTCCGCGATATGGTCGGACAAGTTCTAAACTTATCTAAATGTTATGAGAAAAGGATTTATTTTATCGCTAATGGCTGTGGCAACCCTCTTTATCGGTTGCGACAAAGGTAATGAAGGCTCGTCGGAGGCGAAACTTCACGACTTCGATGCTCCGGAGTTTGCAATAAATCTCGGTGAGGATTTTGAGGAGTTCCGCACATCCAAAGCCGAATACGTTATCAACTCGAAATCGACCGACTCGAAATTTGTGATGGGCGGTTATGTTGAGGCTGATGGCGTGCAATACAAACTCGAAATACGAGTTACGAAAAATCGTTATGGCAAAGTGGAGAGTATTGTTGCTGTTCCCGTAAATAAGAAGGCGTCAGAAAAGTTGATGAGATACTATCTCAACAACTCCGAGGCGGAGAGTCTTGGTGTATGGCAGGGTGCCAACTGGAAGACGGTGTCGAACGGAGCATCGTCTGCCGGTATTCATCAAACTGTGGAGCAGGCTCTTATGCAACTTGGTGCCGGAACGGCCGGCTTGACCATTGATGCCATCTATTCGGTTGTAAGCGGTCGCGCGTATGCCGTATCGACAATCGAGGATGGAAGTTTCAGACTGTCGCTGGTAAATAGTTTCTATCGTATAGATTTCGATGTGCTGGTGCAACTGCTCGGCTCGAACTGGTCGAAACTTCAATCGGACAACCGTTTCACGGGCTATAAAACAGGCTTCGGAGAACTCTTCTATGTATGGTTCTACTATGCCCTCGATTTGCAGGATAACGTCTTCAATATGGCAGCCTATGCTGATGAGCAGAAACTGCTTATCAAGACTATCCGTCTTACAATGCCGGAGGACGTGGCATCGGATGTGCAACTCGATGCGTGGGCTCCCTATGCGATGGGCGACGAGAGCCTCTCGCTCGGAGAGTTCCAGAAGGCGTACCTTGCCGACAGCACGGGTGCCGAGATTGAGCCGCTGGCATCACAAGCCGCAGCGTTGGGATATGTTCAGGAGAATGGCCGCCCGACGGCTTTCGCCAACAATGTGGTTGTGGAGTATCTCAAAGGTGAAGTGCGAATCGTTATTACGCTCGACTCGAAGTATGTTACCATCGACCTCTTCAAGGATGCCGATGTGGCCAAATAGTCGAGAGGTTTAGGTGTTGCGGTCAAGGAGACGGCAATGTGTCATTAAACGATATGGGCTGGTCGGAATTTTCGACCAGCCCATATCTCTTGAATCTATAATATAATTACCTTATTTCTGCCGGCTCGCATGGTGGTTATGCGTTGCGGATAATCTCGCACATCGCCTCATACTGCTCCTCCATGCTTTGCAGAAGTTTGTACTGTGCATGTGTGCGCACGAGGTTGTGGTCGGGCGAGGTTGTGCGATAGTAGGTGTCGCCATCGATGTAGTCCATCAGGAAGCGCAACACTTGCTCGTAGGTAATATATCGAGCCGAGAAAGCCAGCCAGTCAAGTTCGGACTGCGTGAGGGTCGAGCGACGCTGTGAGAGATAGCCCTCGGCATATCCCTTGAACATTTCGAGGCTCATTGATACACGGCTCAAATCACGGTCATCCTCTGCTCCGGTGTTGGTGTAGGAGCGAATGGCATCGCCAAAGTCGTTAAGCGAAGTGCTGCTCATAACCGTATCAAGGTCGATGACGCAAAGTACTTCACCCTGCTTGTCGAAGAGGATGTTGCTGATTTTGGTGTCGTTGTGAGTGACCTTGGTCGGAATGGTGCCGTTCTCGACCAACTCCCAGAACGAGAGCATCTCTGCACGACGCGACTCAATCCAGCCGATTTCGGTGGCGAGCGATGCTACGCGACCTGCGGCATCGCGTTTGAGAGCTTCATCCCACTGCTGAAAACGCCAGCGGATGTTGTGAAAACCCTTGATTGTCTCTGCCAGCGGATGGTCGAAGTCCGAGAGTTGTGACTGGAACTTGCCGATACCTTCGCCTCCCTTGTATGCCAGAGCCGGAGTGTCGGCACGCTCGTAAGTTACCGAGCCGGCAATAAATGGACACATGGTCCAATAGTCACCCGATTCGGTCTGCCAATAGGGTTTGCCGTCAGTTGTAAAGGTTACGGTCAGCACCTCGCGCATAGGGTCACCACCGGCAGCCTCAACCTTCGCCTTCAAATGGCGGGTTACCGCGACGATATTATCCATCATTGCCGGCACGTCGGGGAAGATGGAGTGGTTCTTACGTTGCAGAATGTAGTCGGGAGCATCTCCCTTGGTGCGTACCTTCAAGGTGTCGTTGATGAAACCGGCACCCATAGTCTCGATTGCCTCCAATTCGCCTTCGATTACGAAGTGCGATACAATCTCTTTCAAAAGTTCTTCGTTCATAGTCGGTTTGTATTGTTTTTTGTTGCTTTTCGCTTTTTTTGAGAGATGTGCTATATCTGCTTACTCCAAGCAGAGTTCGCCAAAAAAGTCGGGACGATGGAAGTCGGGCGTGGTAATTTCGATGGGATTCCAACTTACATAGTGCGGAATGCGGGTCTCGTCGGCACACTTGTAGAAGTTGGCACGCATCTTCGTCGGTCGCACACCCTCGGCATAGCCGAGCAATGTGAAGGGAATGCCCAACACAACGCTCCACTCGTGAATGCCCTCGCGCTCGTCAAAAGCCTCGTGAGGCAAGGTCGAGAAGCGGATTGTCTGCGCCATCTTCTCGGCGGGGAAATGCTCGACTCCCTCCGAGCGACCTTTGCGCTTGGCTGCCAGCAGCGTGGCGATGCAGTTCATCTCGAAGTTAAAATATCCATTACCGTCGGGAGCAGCAAAGAATGCCTCGACACAACTATCCTGCCATACGGCATCGTTATCCTCTGTGAAAGCCGCCTTGATGCCCTCGCCACGCACAAAATAGCGCAGGAAGATGTGTGTTTCGTCGGCTGCTACGTCGAGTGAAACGATGGGGCAGTAGGGGTATTCGCTCCAATTTACTACATCGATGGCTTGACGCTTGGCTCCGCGCTCCATGGCGATATTCAACTCGTCAAACGACATCCGGGACAGCCCGTCAATTCGGGGTACGTTGATACTTTTCATAAATATAGTAGTTATCGGGTTTGACCTCGCCACCGGGTGGCGTATAATCCTAACAAAGGTAGTAAATCTTTGCCAAAAAACAAAAAAACAGTCTGCTCTTGCGTTGCCGGCATTACTCCCAACCTTTGCAAGATGCAAATATTCGAGATGACGAGGCTTACAATCAAAGCGCAGACTTTCGTGTTTGCGTTTTTTGTGGAGGTTGCCGAGTGCCGACTTTTTCACTATCTTTGCATTCGGAAACAGCAGAGTTTGTGAATCGACAAAATATTCTCTTATGAAACAGAATTGGAGACCCGGAACAATGATTTACCCGCTGCCGGCGGTGTTGGTAAGTTGTGGTGCAACGCCTGAAGAGTACAATATGCTGACCGTGGCGTGGACAGGCACCATTTGCAGCGACCCCGCGATGTGTTACATATCGGTACGTCCGGATCGGCACTCATACGATATCATCCGTCGCACGGGCGAGTTTGTCATAAACCTCACGACCGAGGCTCTGGCACGCGCGACGGACTGGTGCGGTGTGAAGTCGGGCAAGGATGTGAACAAGTGGCGCGAGATGGGGCTGACGCCCGTGCCGGCGACGGTTGTAAATGCTCCCCTCATCGAGGAGTCGCCCGTGAGCATCGAGTGTCGCGTAAAGCAGATTCTGCCACTCGGCACGCACGATATGTTTATTGCCGAGGTGGTCAATGTGGTGGTCGATGAGCAGTATCTCGACGAAAAGGGCAAGTTCGATATGGTGCGTGCAGGTCTTATGGCGTACTCGCATGGCGAATACTTTACCCTCGGCAAGTCGCTCGGTCACTTCGGCTGGTCGGTGCGTAAGAAGAAGAGGTAGGTTGAATTTGCACAGACAATAGAGTCGGTTGCGATGTTTGCGCCATTGCCTGGCTTTTCGGCAGAAGGCCACCCTTAAAGTGAGCATAATTTGCGAAGGAAGGGGTGACTTCGCTGTCGCCCTGCGCTATCTCCACGTAGAGAAAGGGTGGGGACTTTGCTATGCTCTGCTGCCACATCGCTCTGCAAAGTTTTTCCCTTGGAGCCCTCGGCAGAGAGAGCGCAAGCGTTGCTGAACTGTGATTGACTTCGCTTCGCAAAGTTTTTCACTGCGTCGGCTCGGCAATATATATCCATTTAGGCGGAATTGACGCAGTCGCTTCGCTTTACTGCGTCTTTCCCTTGGAATCCTCGGCAATGTGCAACAAGAAAGCCGTACAGTGTACGGCTTCTTTTGTTATTTCTGTGCATTGTTTCGTGCAAGCCCGACAATGCACAGTAACAACAAAAGCCACTCTCGCGAGTGGCTTTCTTGTTGCGCATTGCGCTCGTGATTCCGGCGGATAAAGCAATGGACATTGTTTGACTTGGGCACTCAAAGCGTTATGCGATTTTCACTAAATATCCTCACACCACACTCACTCTGCATTTCAAAAATAGGTTATTGATCAGATTGTTCTTGCATTAACTCATTATAATGCTTTTCGTACTCTTCCTCGGTAAAGCTCTCTGCACAACTCTTAGAATGGGATAGTACTCTTAAATTTTCCTTGAATAAAATCTCATGTCTACTCATCTGAGAACCGAAGTATTTTGGAGAATAGAACCTATCTATCTCCGTTTGCTTTAGATTTTTGTATCCAAGGGCCATGGCCATTTCTGACAAAAGATCTAATCGGAAAGAATTACTTCTGTCAAAATGAGGCGACTTTTCATTTAGACTATCAAGATACTCTCGCCAAGCCTGTCGCACCTTTTTATTGTCTTGAAAAACAACATCTATAGTATTTAATGCATCTACCCATTCTTTTGTAATCGGTGTTGATTTCCGATCAGCCATTAGGGTTAGAAATAATCTCAGTTGTGCTTCCTTTTTGGTTTTGCGGTCTTGATACTTAACACCAAGCCACCATGTAATAAGAGGAATAATTGCTACTGCAATTATTTGACCAATGCCAATAATAATTTGCCACAAATCTACATTCATAATAGAGAAATCTTTGCGCAAAGGTAATAACTAATATTTAAAGTAACAAACATTCTGAGATACAAGTATACTACAAGTATAAAGTATATATATCGCATACGAGTCACATAATCAGAAACAACATGTAAAAGCGAATTCGGTTATAAATACATATACACTTTACTTGTGTAAGTGTGAAATGAATAACACATTGGTATAAAGTTAGATATATAACCTGTCCGAGAAAATCGACAAGGATTTGACGATGTTCGGAAACCGACTTAATCAATCGTTTAGTGAAATCTCGATAGCAATGTAACTATGGAACGAGCAATTATAACAATCAGCGATAGTGGCAATGTAAATATTC
>SUZF01000017.1 GCA_015060065.1 Rikenellaceae bacterium
CCCCCCACCAATGTCAAAAAAAAATCCCCTCCCCTATTGCAATTCCAAAAATTTTCACTACCTTCGCGGCGATTTAAGTACTTAATTTAACAAAACAGACGAAATGAAACAGGGTATTCATCCGGAAAATTATCGTTTAGTGGCATTCAAAGATATGTCGAATGACCACGTGTTTTTGTGCAGGTCCGCCGTTTCGACAAAAGAGACCATCGAGGTGAACGGCGAAACCTATCCCGTGTATAAGATGGAAATCTCCAACACATCGCACCCGTTCTACACCGGTAAGATGAAGTTGGTGGACACCGCCGGTCGTGTGGATAAGTTTATGAGCCGTTACGCAAAACGCTACGATAAGAAGAACGCGAAATAGGTTATAGTAACCTGTTCGAGTTTGACAATTTGCAGAGCCGACTTTCGAGTTGGCTCTTTTTTTTGTCCTTATGGGAGATTTGCCGCTTTTTTCGGGGGTCGGAATTTTGATTTTCCGAAAATTGCACTATCTTTGTACCGGAATAATTCAACACTCGGTGGCGTCCGCCCCGAAAATAATCAGAGTTCAAAATAAATTTTTCAGAATATGCAGGATTTGAATGCGCTCGAAGGCAAATCAATTGCCGAATTGCGCGAAATTGCAAATGTGTTGGGCATAGCCGACACCACACTCCGTAAAAAGGCTCTCATGGAGAAGATTATCGAGGTTGCAACCTCTGTGTCCGAAGGCACAGCCCCCGCAGCCGAGAGTGTCAGCGCGGAGCCAAAGCGTCGAGGTCGCAGACCTCGCATGAGCAGCGTAAAGGTCGAGAACGAGAGTCTCTCGCAGGCAGAGGTCATCGCTCCCGAAAACGCTATCGAGCCGAAACGCACCGCGGTAGCAGAGATGGCTCCAAATCGCGTACCGACACCTCCGCAGGTGTCGGCGGTATCGGCAGACGAGGCGCGTGCCGAAGAGGCAAAGCCCAAAGAAGAGGCGGCTACATCTGTCAAGGCAAAGAGTGCGGAGGTGGTTGGCACATCTGTCGAGGCGAAGAGTGCGGAGGAGGTTGGCGCAGAGAGCATCTCCACACCTGCACCTGCCCCCAAAAAGCGCGGCCGCAAGCCCAAGAGTGCGCAGGTGGTGGTTACCGAGGAAACAACGGCTGTAACAACCGAGGTGCCGGTGGTAACATCCGAGCAAGGAAGCAAACCTCATCATGAGAAAGGCAAACACAACAATCAGCGAAATACGGAAGCGACACAACAAAAAGAGGAGGTAATAACCAAAGACGACTTCACGGCAGAGGTTATAGGCGAGGGTGTCCTCGAAGTGATTCCCGACGGATACGGATTCCTCCGCTCGGCAGACTACAACTACCTCAACTCCCCCGATGACATCTACGTTTCGCCCTCGCAAATCAAACTCTTCGGTCTGAAATCGGGCGACACGGTAAGTGGTGTGATTCGTCCGCCAAAGGAGGGCGAGAAGTATTTCCCGCTGGTTAAAGTGAATGAAATCAACGGCTTGGCACCCGACTTGGTGCGCGACCGCGTGCAGTTTGAGTTTATGACTCCGCTCTTTCCGAGTGACAAATTCTGCTTGACGGGCAACGGACACAACACGCTCTCAAATCGCGTGGTGGATCTCTTCTCGCCCATAGGCAAGGGTCAGCGTGCGCTTATCGTGGCACAGCCCAAAACGGGTAAAACGATGCTTATGCAGTCACTCGTTAATGCCATTGCCGATAACCACCCGGAGGCTTACATCATCGTTCTGCTTATCGACGAGCGCCCGGAGGAGGTTACCGAGATGGCTCGCAATGCCAAGGCAGAGGTTGTGGCCTCGACCTTCGACGAGCAGGCTTCGCGCCACGTGAAGGTTGCCGAGATGGTTTTGGAGAAGGCAAAACGAATGGTCGAGTGCGGACACGACGTGGTCATCTTCCTCGACTCGATTACTCGTCTGGCACGTGCCTACAACTCGGTACAGCCCGCATCGGGCAAGGTGCTGTCGGGTGGTGTCGATGCAAATGCACTGCACAAGCCCAAGCGTTTCTTCGGTGCGGCACGTAATACAGAGGAAAAGGGTTCTCTGACGATTATCGCCACGGCTCTTATCGACACCGGCTCGAAGATGGACGAGGTAATCTTCGAGGAGTTCAAGGGTACGGGTAATATGGAGTTGCAACTCGACCGCAAACTTGCCGACAAGCGTATCTACCCGGCTGTAAATGTCATCGCATCGGGTACTCGTCGCGAGGATTTGCTCCTACCACGTGAGGTTATGAATCGCACGTGGATTCTGCGCAAGTATCTCTCGGATATGACGACAGTAGAGGCTATGGAGTTCCTCCAAAAACAGATGGGAATGACCGACTCCAATGAGGAGTTCCTCGCCACGATGAATCAATAGTATAATTGACAACACCCTCGTTATGAAGAGATTGCTGATTACGCTGATTGCTCTATGCTCCTCGCTCGCATCGTTTGGTTGGGGGCAGAAGGGTCACGATATCGTGGCATACATTGCCGAGTGTAATCTCACGCCAAAGGCGTATCGCAATGTCGTAGCGGTACTGGAAGGACACTCGCCTGTCTATTATGCCAATTGGTTAGACGGAGCGAGTCATACGCCCGAATATGCCTATACCAAGACGTGGCACTACGCCAATGTCGATGAGGGCAACACCTACCATACCCAGACACGCAACAAGGCTGGCGATGTGGTGCAGGCTGTGAATGATATCGTTGCAAGACTCAAATCCGGCACGCTCTCGTCACAAGAGGAGAATATCAACCTGCGAATGTTGATTCATTTAGTAGGAGATATGCACTGCCCGATGCATGCCGGAAGGCTTACCGACCGCGGAGGCAACGGAGTAAAAGTGAAGTACTTCGGCAAACAGCGAAAACTCCACGCCGTCTGGGATACTGACCTTATCGAGTCGGCTCATCGCTGGGGCTACACCGAGTGGCAACGCGAAATCGACAGAGTCTCGAAGCCGCAAAAGCGCGAAATCGAGGTCGGAACACCGCTCGAATGGTTCGAGCAGACCCACGCAGCCGCCGTCGAAGTCTATAAGCATACTCCTGACGGATGCTCGCTCTCGTATGACTACGTTACACTCTTTACACCCATGGTCGAGGAGCAGTTGCTACGTGGCGGATTGCGTTTAGCCCATCTGCTGAACGAGATTTACGGATAGAGACAAAAACGATAACAAATCCATAAACTAACTTAAATAACAGAGAAATGAAAACACTGAAAATCTTTGCAATGATGTTGCTTGTGGCGGTTACCGCTTCGGCAGCACCCGTGCGACAATCGCTCAACCACGAGGATTGGAAATTCAAACAGCAGCGAGGAATCGGCATCTGGTACGATGCAACCGTTCCGGGAGTGATTCACACCGACCTGATGGCAAACGAGATTATCGAAGACCCCTTCTATCGCCTCAACGAGCGTGGTGTGCAGTGGATTGATAAAGAGGATTGGGTTTATCAGACCGAGTTTGTTGCCGACAAGGAGATTCTCTCGAAAGAGTGTATCGAACTTGTCTTTGAAGGTCTGGACACCTATGCCGATGTCTATCTCAACGACGAGAAAACTCCGCTGCTTAAAGCCGACAATATGTTCCGCAGATGGCGCATCAATGTCAAGGAGTCGCTCCGCGAAGGCAAGAACCTCTTGAAGGTCTATTTCCACTCGCCCGTAAAGATTGATATGCCCAAGTGGGAGGCTATGCACCCCATACACTACCCTGCGTGGAACGACCAAGCGGCAAATGGAGGTCTGCTCGACCGAAGGATTGCCGTCTATGCTCGCAAGGCAGGCTATCACTACGGCTGGGACTGGGGTCCGCGCTTGGTTACTTGCGGAATCTGGCGTCCGGTTTATCTCGAAGCGTGGAATAACCTCCGCATTGAGGATATCTACTACAACCAGAAGTCGGTAACTGCAAAGTGTGCCGATGTATCTGTCGAGGTCGATATCACGGCAACCACAGCAACCACAGCCGAGGTTCGCGTACTCGACGAGGCTACGGGCAAAGTCTTGGCAACAACCACTGTCGAGTTGAAGGCCGGAAAGAATGCCGTTGTTGCTCCATTCAGCATCGCAAAACCGAAATTGTGGTGGTCGATGGGCCTGGGAGAGCCGCATCGTTACAACTTCCGCACAGAGGTTGTGGCAGATGGCAAGGTTCTCGACAGCCGCTCGCACAAAATCGGTCTGCGCTCGCTGAAACTCGTGCGCGAGGATGATGCCGATGGTCGCTCGTTCTACTTCGAACTCAACGGTCAGCCCGTTTTTGCAAAGGGCGCAAACTATATCCCTTGCGACAACTTCCTGCCACGCGTAAGCGAAGCAACTTACATCCGCACGATTGAGGATGCTGTGAATGTCAATATGAATATGTTGCGTGTCTGGGGTGGCGGTATCTACGAAAACGAAATCTTCTACGAACTCTGCGACAGGTATGGTATTATGGTATGGCAGGACTTTATGTTCGGCTGCGCTCTCTACCCTGCCGAGGGTGCGCTACTCGAAAGCATCCGCGAGGAGGCTATCGACAACGTGAAACGTCTGCGTAATCACGCCTGCATCGCGCTGTGGTGCGGAAATAACGAATGCAACCAGTTACTTCCTTCGGCAAAGAAGAAGTATGAAAAACGTGGTACTCCGGAGATCTTTGACCGCATGTATCACCAATTCTGCGATGTATATTATGGTGTGCTACCGGAGGCTGTTGAGAAGTACGACCCGATGCGCGACTACACTCCGAGTTCGCCATTTTCGAGCAAGGAGATACCGAGCAAAGAGGCTTACAACCCGGCAAAGGGAGACTTCCACTTCTGGGGTGTATGGCATAGCAAGTTGCCCATCGATACCTACAACACTATGCGTAGCCGCTTTTTCAGCGAGTACGGATTCCAATCGTTCCCCGAATTTGAGTCTATCAAGATTTATGCTCCCGAAGAGCGTGATTGGGCTGTCGAATCGGAGGTTATGAGCGCACACCAGCGCGGTGGTTCAAAAGCAAATGACCGTATCCGCATTTATCTCGAAAACGAATATTGGCCCGCCAAGGATTTCCGCACTTTTGTCTATATGAATCACGTGTTGCAAGGCGATGCTATCAAGACCGCCATGGAGGCTCACCGTCGCGACAAGCCCTACTGCTGGGGTTCGCTCTTCTGGCAGCACAACGACTGCTGGCCTGTGGCTTCGTGGTCGAGCCGTGACTACTATGGCCGCTGGAAGGCACAGCACTACTTTACAAAGTACGCTTACGACGATATGCTTATCTCGGCATACAACCGCGACGGACGACTCAAAGTATATGTTGTCTCTGACCGTCTGACCGCACCGAAGGCAGAACTCGAAGTCTTGATTATGGACTTCAAAGGCAATGTCATCAATAAGTTTGTCAAGAGTTTCAAGGTTGCGCCCAACTCCTCGACCGTTGTGGTTGATGTTGCAACCGAGGAGGCACTCGGAGCGGCCAAGGCTGGCGATGTATTTATCGCTTCGCGCCTGACGGTTGGCGAGCGTACCTACACCAACAACAACTTCTTCGTAAAGCAAAACGAACTCAACTACCCCACGGCAAACGTAACAACCAAGATTGCCAAGGCTGACGACGGCTTCGATGTAACCCTCACGACCGACAACTTTGCACGTGCGGTATTTATGTCGATTGAGGGCGCAGAAGGCTCTGTTGCCGGTATCGACAACTTCTTTGCCGACAACTACTTCAACCTGATGCCCGGCACAAGTCGCACGGTACATGTTCGCACTTTGCTCTCGGAGAATGAGTTTGCAAAACAACTCCGCGTAGTGCATCTCGCACAGACGAAGTAAGAGAAGCTTCATCTTATATCGAAAATGGGCTGTTCCATTTGGGAACAGCCCATTTTATAATCGGTATTTGTATAACTATCCGATAAAGGCGAGCAGTTCGGTGTAGAGTCGCTGCACGGGTAGTCCCATAACATTGTAGAACGACCCCTCGATACGCTCGATAGCAACATACCCTATCCACTCCTGAATACCGTATGCACCCGCCTTATCGTAGGGTCGGAAGTTGTCGATATAGTAGTAAATCTCCTCGTCGCTTATTTCGCGGAAGCAGACCTTGGTTTCAACCGAGAAGGTGCGCTGCTGCGTGTTCGAGCGCAAGGTCACGCCCGTATATACCTTGTGGCTTCGTCCCGACATCGCACGCAGCATCTCATACGCCTCTGCGCGGTCAGCGGGCTTGCCCAATACCCTCTCGTCAATCACTACCGTCGTATCGGCAGTAATCAAGATATCCTCGTTGCCCAACGGCTGTGGATAGGCTTCACTTTTGAGTGCCGAGAGGTATGCTGCCACCTCGGCGGCGGGCAACGTGGAGGGATAGTTCTCGTCACACTCAAACTTTGGCGCAAGCGTAAAGCACATACCAGCCTCCTCCATCAATTGGCGACGACGAGGCGATGCAGATGCCAAAATCACTCTTCGGTCGGCAAGTTTTTCGTGCAGTAGCATACTTTTCGAAGATTTGGAATCGGACATTGTTAGCGAATATCAAAGTTGAGCAGTTCGTGGCCTTCGAGCGTGGCAACAAGGTTGTCGCCTGCCACTACGGGACCCACGCCACAGGGCGTTCCCGTATAGATAAGGTCACCGATTTTAAGGGTCATATATTGAGAAATATGGCTGATAATCTCATCGACCGAGAAGAGCATCTCGGCGGTGTTGCCCGACTGGCGTACCTCGCCATTCACTTTCAGGTCAAAGTGAAGGTTGTCGATTGCCCCGACCTCCGCCAGCGGCACAAATTCGGGAGAGATGGCAGCCGAGTGGTCAAAGCACTTCGAGGCCTCCCACGGCAGCCCCTCTGCGATAGCCTTGCGTTGCAGGTCGCGAGCCGTGAAGTCGATACCTAAACCCACCTCGTCGTAGTAGCGGTGTGCAAAGCGACGGTCGATGCACTTACCCACGCGGTTAATCTTCACAACCAACTCACACTCATAATCTACCCGCTCCGAGAATCGGGGGATGTAGAATGGGTCATTATTGCGTAGCAGTGCCGTGTCGGGTTTCAAAAAGAAGAGCGGCTCGGTGGGCAACGCAGCACCATCGTTCAGTTCGGCCGCGTGGTCGGCATAGTTACGACCTATACAGATTATCTTCATATCTACTTTTCAAATTTTTTGTGACACACATTTACATATACCGCCACCGCAAGCAACATCCCACACGGAATCCCGACGAGCAGCAACATAAACAACCCCTTATTCGGCATCAGTGGCGAGAGCAACGCAAACGGAACACCCGCAAACATTGTATTTGATACCAGCTGCCCAATCTTCACAATATTGATTTTTTCGCGCTTGTGCTTGGGCATCATGTTGTAGCCCGACATCGTTTCGGGGTGTTTGCGAATAAACAGCGCAATCAAAGACCAAATAATGGCAAATATAACCGCCCCGAAAAACATTAATTGTGAATTGTGAATTGTGAATTGTGAATTGATTTGACAATACATTCGCCAAATCTCTCACTCGCTCCGGCCCCACCGATAATCGAGCGCAACTCCTCAAAATCCGCAAGCATCTTTTCACGCTTGGCCCCTTCTGTGAGTATCGAGCGCAGTTCACGCTCCGCCTCGTCCTGATTGACCTTTGCAACAACAATCTCGCGCACAGCCTCGCGCCCAAGGTTGATATTTACAAGCGATACAAACGGGATTTTCAGCACCAGCGGTCGCAACACCTCGTAGAGTTTCGGGATGTGGTACAGCACCATCTCCGGAATACCCATCAAGGCCGTTTCGAGAGTGGCTGTTCCAGATGTCACGATGGCCGCCTCGGCGACATTCAGCGTGTCGTAAGTCTGGTTATATACCACCTTCACATCGCTGCCTGCCACAATCTTCTCATAGACCTCGCGGGCAATCCACTCCACGCCCGTAACCACAAACTGGCGGTCGGTAACCCTCTTTGAGAGTGCCACCATATCGGGCAGATTATCCTTGATTTCGCTCACACGGCTGCCGGCAACCAACGCCACAATGGGTCGTTCATCCAAGCCGTTACGCTCACGGAACGCCTCTGCGGAGGGCAGTGTCGGCTCTCGCTCGGCGATGGCATCCATCAGCGGATTGCCGCAGAAAGTGATATTTTTGACCCCTCGGTCACCAAACCACTTCTGCTCAAATGGAAAGATAATCAGCAACTTATCGACATACTTGCGCAGGGCCTTCACGCGGTGTTCCTTCCACGCCCACGCTTTCGGAGCAATGTAGTAATGCACCTGCAAACCCTTCGAGTGCGCCCACTTGGCAATCTTCATATTGAATCCCGGATAGTCGATAAGCACCACCACATCGGGCGCAAAATGCTCGATATCGCGCTTACACTCGTCAATCTGCGAAAATATCGTGCGGAGGTTGCGCAACACCTGCACAAAGCCGAAGAAAGAGGTCTGCTTGTAGTGCTTGACTAGATTCTCGACCCCTCCGACCTCGGCCATCTTATCGCCACCCCAGAAACGAAACTGCGCCTCCGAGTCAGCCTTCAAGATGCCGCGCATCAGATTCGAACCGTGCAAATCGCCCGACGGCTCACCGGCAATGATGTAATATTTCATACTTTACTCTAATTTCTCCAAGAGGTCTGGGCGAAGCTGTTTGGTGCGTTCATAGGCTTGCGTCTCTTTCCACTTCTCTATCTCGGCAAAGTTACCCGAAAGCAGCACGTCAGGCACCTTCCAACCACGGAAATCTGCCGGGCGGGTATATACGGGCGGAGCCAAAAGGTCATCTTGGAAGCAGTCCGTCAATGCCGACTCCTCATCGCCAATAGCACCCGGAATAAGGCGTACAACCGAGTCGGTGATGATTGCCGCAGCCAACTCGCCTCCCGTCAGCACGTAGTCGCCAATCGAAATCTCACGAGTGATAAGATGTTCGCGAATACGGAAGTCGATACCCTTATAGTGACCGCAGAGGATGATGATATTACCCAATGTCGAGAGTCGGTTTGCCTCGTGCTGGTCGTAGGTAATGCCATCGGGCGAGGTAAAGATTATCTCGTCATAGTCACGCTCGGACTGCAACTTCTCGATAAGTTCAAAGACCGGCTCACACTTCATAACCATACCCGCCTCGCCTCCGAAGGGGTAATCATCCGTAGTCTTACGCTTATCGTGGGCGTAGTCGTGCAGATTATGCACCACAATCTCGACCAAGCCCTTCTCCTGCGCTCGGCGCAATATCGATTGATTGAGTGGCGACTCCAAGAGTTCGGGTACCACCGAGATAATATCTATACGCATACTGTTTTTGGGGCATTTAGCCATTAGCATTGGCTGTTGGCTGTCGTTGGTTTTAGAAATTTACCTCTTTGTTTATAACCTCCACAATAAAGGGGTTGTAGAGGGTTTCGTGACCTATGGTGGTCTCCTCTCCGTGACCCGGATAGACCTTTACCTCGTCGCCCAACACGATAAGTTTATCGAGTATCGAGCGCATAATCCACGAATAGTCGCCTCCGGGCAGGTCGGTACGGCCGATGCTCTCACGGAAGAGAGTATCGCCCGTAAGAACGACACCCATCTCCTCGTTATAGAGCGAAATATGTCCGGGAGTGTGTCCGGGAGTCGGGATAACCTTCAAGGTTGTACTGCCGAAGTGTAACTCCTCCTGACCATCAAGGTCGATATCTATCTTCGCCGGTGCGGCAATATCTCCGATACCGAACATCTTGGCACTTGCCGGTGCGGCATCGAGCAGAAAAGCATCTTTGCCCGACATCGCAAACGGAACATCAAATGTGCGACGGAGATGTTCAACGCCTACCAGATGGTCGAAGTGTCCATGCGTATTAACAGCCATAACAGGTTTCAGGCCCTGCTCGACAATAAAATCGACCAATCGATTATCCTCTCGTGCCGAGATATTTCCTGCATCAACGACGATACACTCCCCACTCTCATCCCACAAGATGTAGGTATTCTCCTGAATGGGATTGAATATAAGTTTTGCAATCTTCAACATTGTAATCCTCTCTTAAATTTGACAAATATACAAATTATCTTGGGATTAACAGCATTAAATTTTGCAAAGTCGTAATCTATCGAACAATCGTGTATGTTCCGGCAACGTACTCTGTCGAGTTTTTCTCACCGGGAAGAGTTACCGTGGCCGTGGCTCCTTCGGGGATGGTAAATTCCCAAATCCACTGCTCGCCCTCATATCGCCAAGCACTCTTAATCACGCCCGCAGCCGAGTTATATTCGGCAGTGATATGACCCAATCGCTTGTCGGGAATGGGGCTCATAATGATATGGCGGAATCCCGGCGCCGCAGGGTCTGCTGCGATACCTGCCACTGTATCCCAAATCCACTCGCAGACACAACCGTAGGCGTAGTGGTTGAAACTATTCATGCCATTGGGGCCCATACCGCTCTCCAATGTATAGCCATTCCAGCGCTCCCAGATAGTCGTTGCTCCGTTATCGACCGAATAGAGCCAACTCGGATTCTTGCGCTGGAAGAGTAATCCGTAAGCGATGTCTGCCATGCCGTTCTCGGTCAGTGTGGACATCAAAATCGAGGTACCGAGGAAGCCGGTTTGCAGGCAGTTGTCGTGCTCTGCGAAGTTCTGACGCAGGCGTGCAATCATTGCCTCCTTTGCCTTGCCTTCAACGACGCCAACCTTTAATGCAAAGAGTGCGGGAGTCTGCATCGTGTTGAGAATCGGAGTTTTGAAAGTTCCATCGCTCTTCAAGAACTTCTTTTTGATATATGAGCGAGCCTCGGCTGCCATCTTGTTATAAGGAGCCGTATCACGTCCCGTCGCTGCTGCCATATCTGCCATCATCGAGGCATCCATAGCCCAATATGCAGCACTCAAAAAGTTCCAATAATCAACGGCTTCGGGCAATACTTCTTTGCTATCGGGCTTGCGGTAACTCTTGCTCCAACTCTCCAACGGCTCATAACTTACCCAATCGGCATATTGGCGATTGCCGTTCTCCTCTTTGAGGGCGTTGTGGTCGTACTTGGTTTCGTTCACATGATTCATAAAGCGGTTCATCGACTCCCAATTGTCGCTGATGATTTGCGTATCGCCAAACTGTTTCCAGACAATCCACGGAACGATGATGCCTGCATCTGCCCAACCCAACTTCATACATCCGACACCGTGTCGTGCCGTTGGAGCCACTCCGGGGAAACCTCCCAACTCGTTTTGACTATCGCGCATATCGCGCATCCATTTGTGGAAGAAGGTACTGGTATTTGCGAAGAATGAGCCTGTCTCGGCAAATACCTGCGTGTCAGCAGTCCAGCCCTGGCGTTCATCACGTTGCGGGCAATCAGTTGGCACCGAGAGGTAGTTCGAGAGTTGTCCCCAATAGGCATTGGATATAAGTTTGTTCACAAGTTCGTTGCCCGTAGTGATTGTTCCTATTTCGAGGCTCTTTGCAATCGAGGTTACGGGTATAGACTTAATGCTCTTGAAGGTAACCTTGCCGGTCACGGTAATTGATATGTAGCGGTAACCAAAGAAAGTGCATCGGGGATAATACTCCGCAAGACCGCCTTTACCAAATGTATATTTCAAGATAAAATTATCCTCATGAGTTCGCAGATTGGTACGGTGTACACTTCCCTCCGGACCATCCATACCGCGGCTATGTGCGCCATTGCCGTCATTTAGAATCTCTCCGGGCAGGCAGGTCAGCACCGTACCCTCCGCAGCCTTAAATGTAAAGGCGGGGATGGCAGCGGCATTCTGCCCGAAATCGACAACCAGCGTCTCGCCTGCGTTGAGCGTCACTGTGTCATCTGCATCATACTCTCGCACAACGACAACCTTACCATGTGCATCTTCGGTTGCACCCTCAATGCCCTGCCAAACATAGGTCTTAACGGGCGAGAGGGTAAGGTCGTGACGCAGATAGACCTCTGCTCCTGCGGAGGGGATGATCTCGCCTACGAACTCGCTATTCAACTCCGGCGCAGAGAGCAATTCGGGCGTTTCAAATCCCTTTGGCTCACGAGCATCGTACTCCTCGCCATCGAAGATACCCGCGTGCTTCACGGGGCCCGCAATGCCTGCCGTCCAATTTTCGAGGTCGGTACCATAGAGTTTGGTCGAGCCGTCAGCAAATGTCAGTTCAAGAACAGCTCGGAAGGCACACTTCTTGCCAAACATGCCATCATAACCGAAAGGTGTAACGATACAGTCTGCCCACCAGCCGGGGGTAACCTGTGCCGACAGGGTATTCTCGGCAGCCGCAGCGCAGTTGAATGCCTCCGTAACGTCGTAAGTAAACGATACGCGGGTCTTTTCGCGATGGGTAAATCCGGGTTTGAGGAACTCCTCGCCCACGGCCTTGCCATTGACATATATTTCATATACTCCGAGTGCAGTGGTCATCCACTTTGCCGAGGTCACAGCCTGCTCGTTCTTCACGGTCGAGAGGAACCAGTTGGCGCCATCTGCCGCACGAGTATTCGCCTCCCAAAATTTAGCTGTTTCGTGCTTCTTATCGCCAACCACCGGAGCATTAACCACCGAAATCCATTGCGATTCAGCCCAAGCGGCATCATCAAGAGCATCCGTGCGTGTGCCGACACTCGAAACTGTCGTCTCTCCGCAGCACGCAACGAGCATCAACGAAGAGAGAATTGTCAGAAAGTAGTTTTTCGTCTTCATAATTATAATTTTAGTTTGGTATTTTGACTATTTGGGGAGGTTGAATGCCACCGACATCTCGCGCATCTGCTCGTCGCTCATACCCTCCGGCTCGAAGCCCATACTCTTGGCTGCGATGTAGATAAGTGCCGACTTGTTGAGGACATCGATTTGGTCGAATGCCTGCATAACGTCGCAATCAACGGCAAATACTCCGTGCTTCTCCCACATCACAACATCATAATCTGCCAACTCGGCAATCGTGGCATCTGCCAACTCGACCGAGCCGGGCAACTTGTAGGGTACGATACCCAAACCTCGCGGACAGAACGCCTTGGTTTCGGGAATCATACTCCACAGCAGGTGTGTAGCGACATCCTTTTCGAGGAATCGCGCATTGTGCGACATCGCCACCAACTCGATGGGATGAGTATGCACCGAAGCCTTGTAGGGCGACCCCTTACCGATAAGGTAGTCATGCACGCTCAAATGTGCCGGCAACTCCGAGGTGGGTTTCACCACTGCATCGGCAATAATCACATACGAGGCACAATCATCGAGAATGCGGATAACCGAACCATTCTCCATCGGGCGACGTGCAAGGTCACGCATACGCATATTTGTACCCTTGCAATAGAAGTAACAACCTTTCAAGTGAGGGAGTGTCGTACCAATTGCAAAGACCTCACTCAATGCCGGCATCGAGCGTATCTCGTCGTCGATATGTTCGGTAATATTGACCGTAATATTTCCGCCATTACGCTCTGCCCAACCCTTCTGCCAGAGGTATCCGGCAACCTCGGCAACACGCTCGATTTCGGCTGCGAGAGCCGGGCGATTTTTCAATATAGATTCCATAGTTTCTTTTTTATTTCAGCAATTCGGGCAGGAATGAACTCAAAACCAAGATGCAAAGACCCAAAATGAGGACTGCGATGGTCTTTTTCGAGCAACCCTTCCACTCTTTCAATATTATGCCCCACACATTGGCAAAAGTCACATTCAGAGCCATAAGCACACAGAACGAGAGCGTCATCAGTGTAGGCGACTCGGTAAGGAATCCCTTACCAAGGCTCAATCCGAAGAATTGGCTATACCACAACGCACCTGCCAGAGCGCAGAAGAGTGCATTATTGAGCCATAGGCTACCCTGTGCATAGTCGCCAAAAGTGCGATTTTTCGTATTCTGATAGAGGCAATATACTGCATTTGTTGCAAAGCCACCCAGCGTAACGAGCAACGTAGCCGGCAAGGTCTTGAAGATATCGGGAGTCAGAACTCCGAAGTTGATATCTTTACCAAACTCCAAACCCACGTTGAAACAGCCGCTCATAACTCCCGCCAAGAGTGCGATAACGATACCCTTCGGGAAGTTAAAGTCCTTGACAGCAGCCTTTTTCTGCTCTTCGGGCAGCGAATTGGCCTTCATCATGCCGGCAATGCCGATAATGGCGATACCGAGCAGTGTAACAACAACGCCCGAAATCACGGCAAACGTAAGCGATGAGAGTGCGCCCATATCGGGGAAGAAGGCGTTGAGCAGCACCGGTCCCAAAACCGTTCCGCCCGCAGCACACGTTCCGAGCGCAATACTCTGACCGAGTGCCACGCCCAAGTAGCGCATCGAGAGCCCGAATGTCAAACCGCCAACGCCCCACAGCACGCCAAACAGCATGGTCATCAATACATTAAACTGATTGTCGGGAGTAAATAGTTCGAAGAGGCTGTGTCCCGTCGGCACTGCGAGTAGTGCGCCCAACAACGGAAATACCAGCCACGCGAATACTCCCTGCACCAACCAATAGGACTCCCAACTCCAACCTTTGACCTTGTTGATAGGCACATAACTACTCGATTGGCAGAAAGCCCCGACAGCAATAATCAAAAGACCAATTAAAATCTCCATAATATTACCTTTTTAGTGGGTTGGGCTTATCGCTTTGAGGTTACCTCTCTCTCATACTTCTGCACATCGGCAATAAATGCCTCGCCGACAGGCACTCCGTTACGCAGGCAGAACATATCCCACACCGCATTCCACGGCATATTCTTGCTCTCCTCCAAGAGTGCCAAACGCTCGAAGCCCTGACCCTTTGCCTCATATTCGCGAAGTTGCGCGAGCGGCTCCAACATAGCCCTCAACAAACACTTCTGCGTAGCGCGCGTACCAATCACATAAGCACCGATGCGGTTAATCGAGGCATCGAAGTAATCCAGACCGATATGCACTCTATCAAGTGCATCGCAACGTACAATCTCGTGCATCAAATCGAGCGTCTCGTCATTCATAATCGTCACATGGTCGGAATCCCAACGCACGGGACGGCTTACGTGAAGCATAACCTCCGGAACATAGAGAAGCAGCGACGAGAGTTTGTCGGCAACACTCTCGGTCGGATGGAAGTGACCCGTATCGAGGGTAACAATCTTGCCATTCTGCGCACCATAGCCGATATAGAAGTCGTTGGAGCCAACGGTGTAACTCTCCAAGCCGATACCAAAGACCTTCGATTCGATGCAATCCTTCATATTATCGTACTTCTGCGCAAAGATTTCATCAAGCGACTCTTTGAGCAACGCGCGGTATTTCATACGATTAACCGTGATATCCTTACTGCCGTCATGCACCCACAAATTCATGATACAGGGGTCGCCCTGACGACGTCCCATCTCCTCGGCAATGGCACGGCAACGCTTCGAGTGCTCAATCCAGAAGTCGCGGATAGCCTTATCGGGATTCGACAACGAGAGGTCGCCCGACAGCGGATGCGAGAAGGAGGTGGTGTTGAAGTCGAGTTTCATTCCATTCTCGGCACCCCACTGCATCCAACTCTCGAAGTGGCACGGCTCGACCTCATTACGATCTACCTTCTTGCCACCAAAATCGCCATAGATTTCGTGCAGATTCAATCGTTGATTACCGGGGATAAGCGATGCTGCTTTAAGGACATCGGCACGCAGTTCGTCGATGTTACGAGCCTTGCCTGGATAGTTACCCGTAGTCTGGATACCACCCGTAAGTTCGCCCGCGGACTCAAAACCGCCAACATCATCTGCCTGCCAGCAGTGCATCGAAATCTCGACCTGCTGCAACTTCTCCAATACCTTTTCAACATCGATTCCGAGTTCTGCGTAACGCTCGACGGCAATGTCATAAGCCTGTTTAATTCGTGCTTCGTTCATAGTGTTTTGTTTTTATTTAAGTGTTTGAAATCTCTTGTACGCTTTGCGCCACTCCTCTACCCTTTCTGGCAGGAACTCCTCGGTCTCGACCGAGCGACGTATAATCTCACGAGCCTCGGCAAGCGAGCCAACGGCTCCGGCAGCCACAGCCTGCATCATCACGTTTCCGATTGCCGTAGCCTCCGAAGGGCCGGCAACCACACGTTTGCCGATAGCATTTGCCGTATATTGATTGAGCAGTCGATTCTTCGAGCCACCACCGATGATATGCAGTACGTCAATGGCAAACGGAGCCATACTCTCCAACATCTCCAACACCTCACGATAGCGCAGTGCAAGGCTCTCGAAGATTGTACGCACCACCTCGGCATCGCTCTGTGGCGGAGTCTGCCCCGTGCGTGTGCAGAACTCTTCGATTGCTGCGAGCATCGACTTCGGGTTGGCAAACAATGCATCATCGGGGTTAATAAAGCAACCGAATGGCTCGGTCGAGGTTGCCATTTCGACAATCTCCGGGTAGGTATATTCCTTACCCTCTCGGCTCCACTCTTTGCGGCACTGCTCCAAAATCCACATTCCGCAGATATTTTTCAGGAATCGGGTTGTGCCTCCGACACCACCCTCATTCGTAAAGTTCAGACGCGACGACTCGGCCGAGATTATCGGCTCGCGGGTCTCGATACCCATCAGCGACCACGTTCCCGACGAGAGGTAGGCAAACTTCTCATTCTCGGCAGGAACGGCTGCAACAGCCGAGGCTGTATCGTGACCCGCCACTGCAACAACATTAACCTTCCCGATACGGGTCTCGGCTGCCACCGCATCGCACAGAGGAGCGATAATCTGCCCCGGCAACTGTGGCTTGGGCAATATTTCCGGCGACACCCCTGCCACGCGTAGCAACTCCTCATCCCAATCACCCGTGCGGGGGTCAAGAATCTGCGACGTCGAGGCTATGGTATATTCACACACAGCCTTACCCGTCAGCATATAAGCCAACGCATCGGGCATAAAGAGCAACTTATCGGCTCGCAGCACAGGTTCATACCCCTCGCGAACCGCTGCATATATCTGAAACAGCGTATTGAAGTTCATAATCTGGATACCTGTCTTGGCATAGACCTCCTCACGCGGCATCTCCGCAAAGAACTTTTCGGGCGCACCATCCGTGTATGGGTCGCGGTATGCTCGCGGCATGCCGAGAATCGAGCCGTCAGAGCCAATAGGTACCACATCGACACCCCAAGTGTCGATACCTATCGAATCGGGAGTGATACCCTCGCGCACGCACGCCACAAGACCCTCTTTCAGGTGTTCGTAGAGCGATGCCAGATTCCAGTAAAACTTCCCATGAAGTTCAAAAAAGGCATTTGGAAAGCGAGTGAGTTCTCTTATTTCAATTTTGCCATCTTCAAGGCGACCCACCACCGAGCGACCGCTCGTAGCCCCCAAATCAAATGCTAAAAAGTTATAAATCTTCATATTTTTAGGTGTTTTTTCTCTTCTTTTTACAAAATTAAAGATAGTTTTCTTAACTTCGAGTGCTAAAAATGACATAAAACTTTTCAAATTTGACAAAATGGCATATTCCGACACCAACTCATTGAAGTACCTCATAACGGGTCCGAATGACTCAAACTGGGGAGTAATAACGACCACCGTCGGCACCCAGACCATAGCACCGAATGCCTGCTACCCGGCAATGAAGCACCCCGACTCCTACGACCTGCAACCACAGACGGGGCGCGTACTTGACGAGTATCAGCTGGTCTATATTACCGAGGGAAGTGGTTTTTTCGAGTCGGCATCCGTACCTCGCCGACAGGTCTCCGCAGGTATGGTACTGTTGCTATTTCCGGGCGAGTGGCACAACTACGCCCCCGACACCAACTGTGGCTGGCAGGAGTTTTGGATTGGTTTCCGAGGGGCAAATATCGATAATCTGGTCGATTCGGGATTCTTCACGCGCTACAATGCCTTAATAAATATAGGTATCAGCAACAGCATAATCTCGCTCTACAAAGATGCCATACGTCATGCCGAGAAGGAGCGCATCGGCTGTCAGCAGATGATTTCGGGAATCGTGATGCACATATTAAGTCACATCTACTACCGCCATCGCAATCGTTTCAACGACTCCAACCGCGCCGAGGAGGTCATCAACGAGGCTCTGCGTCTGATGCGCGAGCAGGCTCATCACACCCTGCACATAGAGGATATAGCCGCCTCGCTCGGAGTGGGTTATTCGTGGTTTCGCCAGACGTTCAAAAACATCACGGGGGTTGCGCCCATGCAGTACCGCAACCGACTGATTATGAATCGCGCCAAGGAGTTGCTCGTAACCGAAGAGCATAGCATTACCGAGTTGGCATATATGCTCGGATTCGAGAATGCCGGGCAGTTCGCGACCGCTTTTCGCAAGACAGAAGGCATCTCCCCGCGACGTTTCCGCGACGAGAATCGGCTGAAATAGCCGTAGCACAAAAAAACTCCGACAGCAAACGCCATCGGAGTTAGATTCAATCGCTCATTTTGTCAATTCACGCTATCCTTGCACTTGCAGAACAGCCCATAGTTTTTCAGGGTCGCAACTTAACGGCTACCTCCCAAAATGATATTTGGCAAACTTAATATACTGTTCCCAGTCGTAGCTGGTAATATCGTGCTTACCGGTACGAACATGATACGCCACGCTGCCTCCGTGAATCGGGGAATCGGGTGCCGGCATCTTTTTAGCCTCTAATCCCTTTTTACCGTATAGTTCATAAACAGGCGAAGCATATAGTGCCGAGAGGAACTCGCCCTCCGGATCAGCCCAATCATCGAGCGTAGCACTCGCCACATAGACCGGACGCGGAGCGATTAGTGCAATCAATCCCTGCTGATCTACAAAAAGAGCCTCCTCGTTATTGCTATACTTGTTGTAGTTATCGCAGAACCAATGCGGAAAAGTCTTATTGATTTTAGCCACCGTCTCGCCGTGCTTGCGTATCGAGAGAGCAGCACCGCCACATCCCGAATTGTTCGATATCGCCATAGCAAATCGCGTATCCTGCGCAGCCGCCCACAGAGCCGTCTTACCCAGACGCGAGTGACCGATAACTGCCACATGCTTCGAGTCAATGGCACTCTCGGTTTCAAGGTAGTCCATTGTACGACTCAAACCCCAAGCCCACGCGCCAATAGCTCCCCACTCATCAACCGCAGGAGCTGTCTGTCCCTGACGATAGAATGAGGGATGGATACCGTTTTGAAATCCGTCATCGTAATCGGGGTCCACATCGCCACGATAGATTGTAGCCACAGCATAGCCGGCGTCGATAATCATATCGAGCGGCCAACGAGACGTCGAAGTACCACGCGCACGTTTCGATTTGAGTTGTTTGGCAAGAGGTGCATTAGGCGACACGATAACAAACTCATCGTTCGTGATTTGGTGGTTGCCCATAAAGTTTACACCCAAGAATGCCGGCACCGGAGTTTTGGCATCTGCCGGCAGGTAGAGTAGAATCAATACCGGGGTCTTCATACCCGCCACATTCATCGCCACCTGCTTACACACTGCCTTGCCATTCAATGCCGAATCTGTACGCAGCAATTCGTATGTAACCGCCGGTTGATACATAGGCACACGACCATAAACTTCACGCTCGAAGAAGTTATATATCACGGGGCGGTGTACCATCTCCCACTCTTCAACCGAGGAAAAACACAAAGGTTTAGCCCCATACTTTTTAACCTTGATAGTTGTCGGTTGCGCCAATGCCATCATCGCACATCCCAACATCAATAGCATTGCAATAGTTCGTTTCATCTCTTTTTAGGTTTTATTATCTGCAAATTTACATACTTTTTTGGATAAGAAGAAACCTACGCATAAAAAAAACTCCGACAACATACGCCATCGGAGTTAGATTCAATCGCCTATTTTGTTAATTCACGCTATCCTTGCGATTGCCGGAGAGAGGCGTATTGCGTTCAACAGGCAGTTCGCCTGCCATATCGTACTGCAACTGCACCATGCGCACCACCGACTCGGCAGCTGCGGCTCCATACCCGCCACCTATCTCGATTGGCATATTCCACTGAATCTGCAAATCATAGAGCGACTTCTGCATGCAGAGCAACCAATCGGGGCCTGCGTGATTAGCGATAACCACCACACCATCGACATCGGTATATTCTGCAAAGAAAAGCACGCCCATAACGACTTGCGTATCGTTAGGAACGTGCTTGATTGATATGTTTGAAGGATTAAGTCCTGCCGCCTTCACAAAGTGATTGACCACGACATCGTCGAGAATCGAATCTCCTGCGATAACTACGCCAATGCGTATCTCCGAAGCGGCAAGCATTACTCCAACTCCTCCAACAAATTACTCTGCGATAAGTTTCTCTGCCTCGCGAGCATCCATCGATGCAGGATAGTCGGCAAGAATCTGCTCGAACAACTCAACAGCCTCGGCATTGCGACCGAGTGCTTGGAGTGCCAAGCCCTGCTTGCGCAGGTAGAGCGGAGTGGTGTAGATGTTATCCGAAGCCTTCACAGCCTTTGCGAAGAACTTTACAGCAGCCTCATAGTCGCCCTTATCGACAGCGATATCGCCCTGCAAGCCAAGGTTCTGTGCATTCACAACCTCTCCGGGCAGACCCTTCACAGGCGAGAACTTCGCCAAATACTCGGCAGCCGTATCAAGGTCGCCACTCTTCAAGTAGCATACACCTGCATAGTGCTTTGCGAGGTTTCCTGCGGGAGTCGAGCCGTACTGGTCGATAACATCGAGGAAGCCGGCACCATTCTCATCGCCATTGAGTGCGAGTTCGTAGTCGGGAGTAGCCTGCTCAAAGCGGTATTGAGCCTCTGCCATAAGTTCCGAAGCCTTCTCGGCACGCGGTTCAACAACGAGTTTGCGATAGCCATAGACTGCACCTACAACTACGAAGAGAGCCACCAGACCCCAAACGATTGCCTTGCTGTGATTTTCGAGGAACGACTCGGTCTTGCTCACTGCCTCACCGATAGCAGCCTCTTGCTGCTTCATTTCATCAACTTTTGCCATAATTCTATTTAAGTTTTTAATTTGTTTACATAGTTTGAAACGCAAAGATACAATTTTTTACGCAATATAAAATAATTAGACCTCTTTTTTTTCAAAAGAGAGGGATTGTTTGCACCCAGAAACGTAATAAAGTTCTCATAAACCTAATATATTAAAGATTTGCAGATAGAAACAATATTAATCATCTGCAACTTGGCACATTCCATTGAAAAATGTAAATATTGTGTAATATTAGCCAAAAATTAGTACCTTTGGGGTGGAATAGTAGCGATTATGCAGATACGGAAACTTTCACTTATCAACTTCAAGAACATCGCGCAGGAGGATATCACGCTCGGTGAGGGTATAAACTGCTTCGTAGGCGACAACGGAGCGGGCAAGACAAACTTTGTCGATGCGCTGCACTTCCTCTCGCTCGGAAAGTCGGCAGTAGGCATGACCGACGGGCAGAGTGTGCGTCACGGGGAGAACTTCTTCGTCGTCGAGGGCGACTATCTGACAGATGACGGCAGCCACGAGCAGATTGCCTGCACCTTTGCCAAGGGTACGGGTAAAACCCTGAAACGCAACGGCAAGGCTTACGAGCGCATTGCCGACCACGTGGGGTTTGCACCGGCAGTAATCGTTGCTCCTGCCGACACGCTGCTTATCAGCGATGCAGCCGAGGAGCGCAGGCGTTACATCAACAGTTTCCTCTCGCAAATCGACCCCGCATATCTCAAAGCACTCATGCGCTACAATGCCGTGATTGCCGAGCGCAACAAGTTCCTGAAAACATCCTCAAACGAGACGATGTTACAGATTTATGATGCGCAACTCATCGCCCATGGTAACCTCATACACGCCAAGCGCACCGAGATAATCGAGCGATTGCAGCCCATCGTAGCCGACTATTACCGCGCCCTCTCGCTCGACCGCGAGCAGGTCGAGTTACGCTACCGCTCGGAGTTGAACGAGGCTCCTTTTGCCGAAATCTTGGAACGCTCGCGCCAGAAAGATATAATCAACGAATTTACGACATCGGGCATTCATCGCGACGACATACTCTTCACAATCGGGGGTATGCCACTGCGCAAGTTCGGCTCGCAGGGTCAGCAGAAGTCGTTCCTCATAGCACTTAAACTCGCCCAATACGGCATCATCGCCAAGGAGCGAGGCGAGCGACCTATCCTGCTGCTTGATGATGTATGCGACAAGTTGGACGAGCAGCGCGTGGAGCAACTTGTTCGGGCGGTGTCGGGCGAGGAGTTCGGACAAATCGTCATCACAGACTGCAACGAGCAACGTCTGCGCTCGCTACTCGACCGCGCAGAGTGCAAATACACTATATTTAACGTCAAAGAGGGAGTTGTCGTGCGATGAGAAGAACCGAGCCAAAGAGCGTGGGCGACCTGTTCGATGAACTCTTCAACTCGCCCCACATTGCCGCCAAGATTGCCGAGGGGTGTCTGCCCGACACGTGGCGTGAGGTTGTTGGCGACCGCATTGCCGACCAGACTTCGCAGATTCGTCTTGTGAACGGAACGCTCTATGTTCATGTTCAGTCGAGCATCATCCGCTCGGAGTTGATGATGCAACGTGCCGCCCTATGCCAAGCACTGAACGGACACTCGCGAGTACCAATAGTTCGCAATATTGTAGTCAAATAGTCACCACATCTGCCATTCGGGCAGTCGTGGATTGTCAATCTTTCACTTCGGGATGTCACTCTGTCGCCAGCAAGCGACACAATGGCACGTCACAAGGCGTGGCAAGGGTTTTGTTGCTCCAATTCGAAAACCGAAAAAGAGAAACAAAACCATAATACTATGAACATCAATTCACTTACAATCAAGGCGCAAGAGGCTCTGCAAAGTGCATACACTCTTGCTCGCGACAACGGACAGCAGGCAGTCGAGCCGTTACATCTATTGAGCGTACTCACTGCCGAGGATGACTCGCTTGCATCATTTCTTCTGGGGCGTGTCGGGGTCAATATTCGCACACTGCGAAGCAACATCCAGAGTGCCATCGCTGCCCTGCCAAAGGTTTCGGGTGGTAATGGCGAGCAGTACTTCGCACCCGACACCTCGAAGGTCATCCAACGAGCCGTAGATTTTACCAAGAAGTTCAATGACCGCTACGCCTCGGTCGAGCATCTGTTGCTCGCCCTCATTGCCGAGCGCGGCACACCTGCCGACCTGCTGAAAGGTCAGGGAGCAACCGAGAAGGAACGATAGCGGCAATCCGCGAGTTCCGCAAGGGGGCTACGGTCGATTCACAGACCTCGAATCAGGAGTTCGATGCACTCGGAAAGTACGCCATCAACCTCAACGACCTCGCCCGCAGCGGCAAACTCGACCCCGTAATCGGGCGCGACGAGGAGATTCGTCGAGTATTGCAGATTCTCTCGCGTCGCACCAAGAATAACCCCATTTTGGTTGGCGAGGCAGGTGTTGGTAAGACTGCCATAGCCGAGGGTATCGCCCACCGAATCGTGGATGGCGACGTTCCGGAGAACTTGAAGTCGAAGATAATCTTCTCGCTCGATATGGGTGCGCTCATTGCCGGTGCGAAGTATCAGGGAGAGTTCGAGGAGCGTTTGAAGGCGGTCGTGAAGGAGGTTGTGGCTGCCGAGGGAGAGATTCTACTCTTTATTGACGAGATTCACACCCTTGTCGGAGCCGGCAAGAGCAGCGGAGCGATGGATGCGGCAAACATTCTCAAACCCGCCCTTGCGCGTGGCGACCTGCGCACTATCGGAGCCACCACGCTCGACGAGTTTCAGAAGTATTTCGAGCAGGACAAAGCTCTTGAACGTCGTTTCCAGAAGGTTATGGTCGATGAACCTTCAACCGAGGATTCGGTCTCGATACTGCGAGGATTGAAAGAGCGTTACGAGACTCACCATCGCGTGCGAATCAAGGACGAGGCCATTATCGCTGCGGTCGAGTTATCGCATCGCTACATAACCTCCCGATTCCTGCCCGATAAGGCTATCGACCTTGTCGATGAGGCGGCATCGCGCCTGCGCCTCGAAATGAACTCCGTGCCCGAAGAGATTGACACGCTTGACCGTCGTATCCGGCAACTCGAAATCGAGCGCGAGGCTATACGTCGCGAGGATGACAAACCGCGCATCGAGTCGCTCTCGAAGGAGATTGACGACCTGCGCTCGCATGAGTCGGAACTCCGCGCCAAGTGGGAGGGAGAGCGTGACCTATTGCGTAAGATTCAAGACGACAAGAGCCTTATCGAGCAGTTGAAAGTCGAGGCTCAACAGGCTGAACGTCAAGGCGACTACGGGCGCGTAGCAGAGATTCGCTACGGCAAGATTGTCGAGGCGGAGAAGCGCATCGAGGCTCTGCAAGAGGAGTTCTCGCTCGCCTCGGCAGAGGGGTCGATGATTAAGGAGGAGGTCGATGCACAAGATATTGCCGAGGTAGTATCACGCTGGACAGGAATCCCCGTGCAGCGAATGCTTGCCTCCGAGCGCGAGAAATTACTCAACATGGAGAGCGAACTTCATCGTCGCGTAGTGGGTCAGCACGAGGCAATCGCAGCCATTTCGGATGCTGTACGTCGCTCGCGTGCAGGGCTGAACGATTCGCGTCGCCCCATCGGCTCGTTCATCTTCCTCGGCACTACGGGTGTCGGCAAGACCGAATTGGCGAAGGCTCTGGCAGAGTTTCTCTTCAACGACGACAATATGCTGACACGAATTGACATGTCGGAGTATCAAGAGCGACACAGTGTCTCGCGTCTGGTCGGTGCGCCTCCGGGATATGTAGGCTACGATGAGGGCGGACAACTCACCGAAGCGGTACGTCGCAAGCCCTACTCGGTAGTTCTGTTAGACGAAATCGAGAAGGCTCACCCCGACGTCTTCAACATCTTGTTGCAGGTACTTGACGATGGCCGTCTGACCGACAATAAGGGTCGCACCGTGGATTTCCGCAACACGATAATCATCATGACCTCGAATATGGGTTCGCACCTCATACAAGAGAACTTCTCGGCAGCCTTCAACGGAGAACGACTCGACCCCGAAGTTGTTGAACGCACACGTCGCGACGTTGTCGAGATGCTCAAACAGCAACTCAAACCGGAGTTCCTGAACCGAATAGATGAGGTGGTGATGTTCGAGCCACTCACTCGCAAGGATATCGAGAAGATTGTCGATATTCAGATGGGTGCAATAACCCGAATGCTTGCCGAGAACGGCATACACCTCGAATACGATGCGGCAGCGCGCGAGTGGATTGCCTCGGCAGGATACGACCCGATGTTTGGAGCGCGTCCCGTCAAGCGAGTGGTACAGCGCGAGGTTATCAACCTGCTCTCGAAGGAGATTTTGGCGGGCAACATAGACCGCGGGCATCCGATTCGCATCAGTGCCGACAGCAATGGTCTTACATTTGACAATAGATAGGGTCGATTCCCACTTTTACAGAAAGGGGCTGTCCAACAAGAGATGTTGCGACGGCCCCTTATTCTTTGTATAACTCTCGCAGAGATGAATTATTAAGCAACCTCGGCAGGATATGCTTTCAGTGCCAATTTCTTGACCCACAGCACGAATATTCCCGTAAGAAGCAGATTAAGAGCCAAAGTCAATACCGAGATTATCAAGGCAGGGCCACCAAGATTATAGCCCAAAGCGATAAATATAACTCCTGCGCCCACCTCTCCACGGGTAAACATTCCTATCGAGAGTGCCAGTCGCTCGACAAGTTTGTGGTCGCGATAGAAGAGCATCGGGAAGAGTTTTCCCAGATTCGAGAGGAACGACACCGCAAGGACATGCAGAGCAATCTCGCCCCACGACATCATCGGTTGTGTTGCCGTAATCGAATCGCTGGCAGCCGCAGCAACGCCTCCCGACCCGACAAAGAGCGGCATACTCAAACCTACCAAGAACATAAATATTATGGATATTGCATCCGCAGCGCGATGTTCGTGTTTGGATTCGCTATGCTTGGTTTTGAGAATCATTCCCCAGACAAAGGCAGGCAACAGCACCTCGATATGAATACCGCCCTCCTCGCCAAAGAAGTGTTTGGTAACCAGATATACTCCGTGTGTCAGCCCATAGATAATCACGGCATAGAAGAGGATATAGTACCAACCCTGCGGCATCTCGTAGGTGTCCAACTTCTTCCAGCCAAGCCACAGCAACACAAATACGACAACAATGATAGCGAAGAGTTGCCAGCGCATTCCTATCATCATTATCTGCAACGGAATCATAAGCAGAATGGTGTCGAGGTCATCAAAGATTGCAAGCACTTGAATCTTGCGATACATCCACGTCTTACCGAGTTGCAGAGCCGCAAGCATCGTAAATAGTATTCCCGCAGAGGTAGGTGCCGCAAAACGGCTCAACAGAAGATTCTCCTTCCACGCCTCGCCACTACCCCACAATTCGGGTGGCAACAATACGAAGACGTAGTAGAGTGCAATGAGCAACCACGGCATCGCTGCCGTAGCCATAGCAATAAAGTAGTCGCCCACATACGAGCGCCAACGACTTTTGTCGAGTTCAAACTCTCGCCCGACGTTAATCATAATAAACGACAGACAGATATATAGCATCGTATTGACTGCTGTACGGAACGTAGCATAGTTCCCCTCAACAACACCCGGCAGCACTTGCGAGGCTATAAGTCCCAGCATCAGAACGGCTGAAAACGACATCACTTTCTTCATCGGCAATCTCTTTTTACAATGTAAAGAACCTACCCAATCGGGCGGTTCGTGGGTCACACGACCCGAATCGTCCTTATTGACGGTATAAAGATAGTAAAAATCCCATATATACAACTATTTGTGGTGGCGCAATACCACTTTTTTATATCACACCTGCCAAAACAGCAATAAAAGGCTCTATTTCACGTTTTTTTGCACGATGAATGTTGGTCAATGATAAATATTTGTCGCAACATCTCGCTTTTTTTTCGCGGTTTTAGTATCTTTGCAAAGATTTTGTATCCGAACAGTGGTTAAAAGTATGATAAACTATTCGAGAAATATCGTTGTCATCCTCTGCATGGCAACAATTACGCTCCTCGCATCATGCAAAGGCAAAGAGGAGAGCAAACTCTCATTCCCCATCGAGGCTGCATTCGTAGATGATTGGGGCGAGAGTACAACTCTAAAATTCACGTACAGCAATGCCGTGAGCGTCAAGATCAGTATGACCACCGGAGGTTGGAGTGCCGATGTCGATATGTCATCGCGCACACTTACGATTACCGCTCCGGCAAGTGCTTCGACGTCAGGTGCATCGAAAACAGGCTCCGTGTCGGTTGCTGCGCTGTCGAAGAGTGGCGATGCAACCACGGTTTATATCTCGACCTACATTGTCGATAAGACGGTCGATTTGAGCGCAAATGGAGAGCAAGCAAACTGCTACATCGCAACCGAGCCAAACGTAAAGTATCGATTCAACGCATCTGTACTCGGCAACACCTCGGAGGGCATTCCCACATCAAAAGTTGCCGTAATGTGGATGGATGAGAGAGATTTGATAGAGTATCTCTATCTCGATAACGAGGGTTATGCAAACTTCTTTGTCGATTATGCCGAGGATGAGAATGGCAACAAACTCACAACAGCCCCGAAGGGAAATGCGATAGTTGCGGCTTACGATGCACACAACACAATTTTGTGGAGTTGGCACATCTGGTTAGTGGGCGACACCGACCCCAGAGGCGATGATAGGTTGTCGAACCACGCGAACATCATGTCCTACAATCTGGGTGCGCTGACCAACCCCAACGGCTCGACCGACCACTTTACCATCTGGGAGGGATATGGTCTCTACTATCAGTGGGGACGCAAAGACCCATTTCCACGCCCCGAATACTTCGACTGCGCGATGAATCTCGACACAACTCTCTTCGATGCAGCGGATAACTACGTGTATATCTCCGTCAAAGAGTCCAATGCGACAACCGGCACCATTGACTATGCTGTAAAACACCCGATGACGATACTCTCGTCAAGCAGCAGCGACTCCGACGGCAATTGGCTCTACAACAACAATCGTGATGATCTGTGGTGTAACTCCGGAGCAAAGGCTCTCTATGACCCCTGCCCTTATGGTTGGCGTGTGCCGGAAAAGGATACGTTTAAGGTGCTGGAAATCGCCACTGCCGAGGATGAGATGCCCCTCGAACAGGCCGAAAAGATGTTTGGCTGGTATCTGACCGACAAGGGTAACGGCAATCGCTACTTCTTTACCGGAAGTGGCTACCGCAGTTATTTCGACGGCATAATTTCGAACATCAACTACCGCAACGAGTATCCCTACACCCCCAAACCGTGGGTAGGATACTACTGGACAGCCGGCACGGATAGCGCAACAGGCACCGCCTCGGCGATGTTCTTCGAACTGAATACAAGTCGCGCGACAATCAATGCATACAAAGCCACAACCGACCAAAAGCGCGGAAACGGAATGCAGATTCGTTGCGTAAAGGAGTAATCGAGGTCGTCGGCTGAAAATAAAATTGGCTGTCGCAACTTTCGGGTTGGACAGCCAATTTTGTTGTTGGGTGTAAGCCGTATTAGAGCGATGCCAGACACTCGGTAACATTCTTCTCGATACGCGAAAGAACGTCGTCGCCCTCTGCCTTAACGAACTTCTCGCCCGTAATATTTTCGTATAGTTCGATATAGCGGTCAGTGATGCTCGACACGATTTCGGGTGTCATATCGGGCACCTGCTGACCCTCCTGACCCTGAAATCCGTTTGCCATAAGCCACTCACGTACAAACTCCTTCGAGAGTTGCTTCTGCTTCTCACCCGCAGCCAAACGCTCCTCGTAGCCCTCGGCATAGAAGTAACGTGACGAGTCGGGAGTGTGAATCTCGTCCATAAGGTAGATCTGCCCACCCTTCTTACCAAACTCATACTTGGTATCGACCAGAATCAGACCCATCTTTGCAGCGATTTCCGTTCCGCGCTGGAAGATTGCACGAGTATATGCCTCCAACTGCTCGTAATCCTCACGGCTCACGATTCCGCGTGCGATAATCTCTTCCTTCGAGATATCCTCATCGTGACCCTCGTCAGCCTTGGTTGTCGGAGTGATGATAGGCTCCGGGAAGCGTTGATTCTCGACCATTCCGTCGGGCATCTCCACACCACAAATAGTACGCTTGCCCGCCTTATACTCACGCCAAGCGTGACCCGACAAGTATCCGCGAATTACCATCTCGACCTTGAACGGCTCGCACTTATGACCGACGGTAACCATCGGGTCTGGTACGGCAATCTTCCAGTTGGGAAGAATATCCGTTGTGGCATCGAGGAACTTTGCCGCAATTTGATTCAACACCTGACCCTTGAAGGGAATACCCTTGGGCAATACAACGTCGAATGCCGAGATACGGTCCGACACAACCATCACCAGATAGTCGCCTTCGATGCTATACACATCACGCACCTTGCCCACATAGTGACCCGTCTGTCCGGGAAGATTAAAGTCTGTTTTTACGATTGCTTGCATAGTCTTTTATTTTTGTGTTATCATTATCCTCTTGAATAGACCTTTCGGTCACAAATGTAACACTTTTTTATTGAGCAAATCGGGGTTGCCCGCTCTTTTTTTATCACAGTTATCAACACTTTTGACTCGGTACCTGCACCCCTACCCCGCACGTTGAAAGTTTTAGGGCTGGTCGGAATATCCAACCAGCCCCAAACTCAATATCGTTCCTACACGAACTATTTGTTCTCCTTCTTCTTCATCAAGTCGTATGCAATCGGAGTTGCAACGAAGATTGACGAAAGAGTACCGATGGTAATACCGAGCAACAACGCGAAGATAAATCCGCGGATGGTCTCGCCACCGAACGAGAAGATTGCAACCAGAGTAACCAAAGTCGTTACAGACGTGTTGATAGTACGCGACAGAGTCGAGCCGATTGCATTGTTGATATTCTCGCGGAATGCACGCTTCGGATAGAGCGACAAGAACTCACGGATACGGTCGAAGATAACCACGGTATCGTTAATCGAGTAACCGATGATGGTCAGGATTGCAGCGATAAATGCCTGATCAATCTCCATCGAGAAGGGCATCAAACCGTACAGCAACGAGAAGATTCCGATAACCATGAATGCATTCAGAGCAAGAGCCGACGTTGCACCCAATGCCCACTGCCACTTCTTGAATCGCAAAACAATGTAAAGACCAATAGCGATAAGCGAGAAGATTACAGCATAGAACGCATTGAAAATCATATCGCGCGCAATGGCAGGACCGATCTTGTTCGACGAAACGATACCGTTCTCGTCGCTAACCGTATCCTTGAACTGATCGAGGGTAATGTCGTAAGAGTAAAGACCCTTCACAGCATCATAAATCAGCTGATCAACCTCTGCGGTAGTCTCCTCCGAAGTATCGTCGTACTTATACTGCGTGAAGATACGCATCTGGTTGTCGTCACCGAACTGCTTAACCTCGCAACTGATGTTCGAAGCATCAACACCCTCGATAGTCGAGAACTTCGCATTGATAGCCTCACGGACTGCATCATCCGACACCGGCTGGTCAAAACGTACAACATAGATACGTCCTCCGGTGAAATCGACACCCATATTAAGGCCACGAACTGCAAACGACACAACCGACAGAACTGCCATTACACCTATAATAATATAAGAGTACTTGCGCTTGCCAACGAAATCGAACTTAACATTCGCCAAGAAGTTCTCCGAGAACTTACGCGAGAACGACAGTTTGCCCCACTTGCCGGCAACCCATTCGAGCAAAAGACGAGTGATGAAGATCGAGCAGAAGAGCGAAGTGATGATACCGATAATCAACGTCGTAGCAAAGCCCTGAACAGGACCATTACCGAAGACGAAGAGAACGATACCGGTGATGATAGTAGTCAACTGACCGTCAATAATTGCCGAGTATGCGTTCGAGAAACCATCCTTGATAGCCGAAGCAAGACCCTTACCGCCACGCAACTCCTCCTTGATACGCTCGTAGATAATCACGTTAGCATCCACAGCCATACCCATCGTCAAAACGATACCGGCGATACCCGGCAGAGTCAAGACTGCACCGAACGATACGAGAATACCCATCAACAGGAAGACGTTGGTCACAAGTGCAATATCTGCCAACCAACCTGCCGTGCGATAGAAGAGACCCATATAGAGCAGCACGAGGATAAATGCTATAACAAACGAGATCAAACCTGCATCAATCGACTCCTGACCGAGCGAAGGACCTACCACCTCATCCTGAATGATACGAGCCGGAGCGGGAACCTTACCCGATTTAAGTACGTTTGCCAAGTCCTGTGCCTCCTGAATGGTAAAGTTACCCGAAATCGACGAGTTACCACCCTCAATCTTCTGGCGAACAACCGGAGCCGAATATACATAGCCATCCAAAACGATAGCGATGCACTTGCCTACATTGTCAGCAGTCAGGCGAGCCCACTCGGCAACACCATTCGAGTTCATCGACATCGAAACCTCTGCCTCGGCACCCTTCTGTGCGTATGCCTCGCGAGCATCCGAGATTACGCTACCATCCAGCGGAGCCTTACCATCGGGACGCTCAACCTTGATTGCATAGAGAGCAACCTTATTGTCGTAGATTGCATCAGGTTTGATACCCCACTTGAACATAACATCTGCGGGGAATGCCTCCTTAACAACGTCCATAGCCAGATACTTATTCACAGTAGCCACATCAGCCGTAGTAGCCACACCGATAACCGCACCTCCTGCGTAGTAGGGGTCCAAAACCGCCAAGAGCGGATTCTGTGCGCGATTGTAATGCTGGTTGGCAGCCTGCTCAACCTCTGCACTCTCGGTCTGCTCAACCTCACCGAGAAGACCTTCGCCCTCTGCGGGAGCAGCCTGCTCTACCTTCTCTGCCTCTGCCAACTCCTCACCAAGAACTGCCTTCAAAGCACGGTCTGCCTCTGCCAACGACGAGAGAAGTTCGGTTGCGTTGTAGGTAGTCCAGAACTCCAACGATGCAGTACCTTGGAGAAGTTTACGCACACGCTCCGGCTCCTTCACGCCCGGCAACTCAACCAAGATGCGGTTCGAGTTGGGCAGACGCTGGATGTTGGGCTGCGTAACTCCGAAGTGGTCGATACGGCTGCGGATAATGTTGAACGACGCTGCAATAGCATCATCGGTCTCCTTGCGCAGAATCTTAACAACCTCCTCATCGGTGCTGTTGGGAGTGATATCCTTGCGGTCAGGACTTACGAAGATTGCAGCGAGAGGTGCGCCATTGGTCGAAGTCGAGTAAGCCTTCGCAAAAGCACCGATAAAGTCGTCGGTACCCTGCTTCATAGCCTCGTTGGCAACCTCCATAGCCGCCACGAATGCCGGCTCGTTCTGGCTGTCGCCTGCCAATGCCTTAACCACATCCTCAACCTGAATTTCGAGCATGACGTTCATACCGCCTTTAAGGTCAAGACCAAGATTGATTTCACGCTCCTTGCACTCCTTGTAGGTGTACTTCTTCACAAGAACGTTGTAAACCGGTTCGTTTGCAACAGAGTCGAGATAGTACTGCTCCATTGCCTCCTGCTCCTCCTCGGCAAAAGCCTGTGCATACTCTGCCGCCTTCTTCTCTACGTTAGCGGTTTTCAGAGTAAAAGAGAGCTGGAAAATACAAGCGAGTCCCAAGAGGACTGCGAGTAATTTAATTGCGCCTTTACTTTGCATTTGAGTTAAATTTTTGTTATTATTTAGTTTAATTGTTTGTTCTTCGCCAATCGGGTCGCTTCTCCCCGCCCCGATGACCTCTTTACTTTTCAGCGCAGGCAACATTGCGATACCCTATGCCAATAAGCGTACAAAGATAATAAAATTATCTGAATTAAAGAACAAGCCGAAAGGAATATTGACACAAAGAGGCACTTTCTCTCGTTTTTGGCTCTTTTTCATCACTTTTCAGGCGACAAACTATTGTTTTTTCGGTCGTTTTTTGTAAATTTACGACAAAGACGAAGCACCAGCACCACGCTTCGATGTTTAACGCCGTTTGGGTGCAACGGCAGAACAGGTAGAGAATTATGGAAAATATCAACTATCGGACCTCTACGGGTGGTCGCACAAAGCAATGGCTTGCAGCCGTTTTGCTCGCTATTCCGATGATAAGCCACGCCCTTGTGATGACAGGTCTGGCAATCTCTGTGATGGATAAATTTCCGGGCAGTGCAATTCTGAATCTGCTTTCGGCTTTGGGTTTCTTCCTGCTATGGCGCATAGCCGCAAACAGAGCCACCCGCACCGCAGCAAAGATTGCAACGCTCGTCTATGCTCTGTGGAGCGTCTATTTTGCGGTACTAGAACTTACGTCATACGACCAAGTGCCTATGTGGATTATCCACATCGTTACCGGTGCGCAGATAATCACTCCGTTAATTCTGGCTTACACGGCATCACTCATTGCACAGAACAACAGGCTCATTCCCTCGGCTCGTGTAGCGGTTTGGATTATATGTGTAATGTGCATCGTTGAGAGTTATTGGGCATTGGCAAACAGCGGATTGAGTCTTTGGATTTTCGATGGCATGGCTGCCGGTGAGATTTCGGTATCGGCATTCCGCGAGGTCTATCGCTGGTTTGTGGTTACGCTCGATATTCTGGCAATCATCGCCTTTGCGAGAATATGCACAAGTTGTGCCTTCAACAATCATCACGACCCCAACGAGCCTGACCCGGAATACACGCCACTGAATCGCTACACGATTATCTCCGTGGCGATTACGCTGGTTTTGATTGCTATAAGTTAATCCCGAAAGGTTACCTCTTCTCCTCCGGAGAGAGTCTCTTTGCCAGGCCTCCCTTTGAGGTTTCGCGATAGAGGCTCGGCAGATTGTGTCCCGTCTCGTGCATAACCTCAACAACCTTATCGAACGATACGAGATGTGAGCCATCCGAGAGGGTTGCGTATGTATTGGCATCGAATGCTCTGGCTGCGGCAATGGCATTTCGCTCGATACAAGGCACCTGAACAAGACCGCACACCGGGTCACACGTAAGTCCCAGATGGTGTTCCAAGCCCATCTCGGCCGCATACTCTATCTGTGCGGGGGTACCGCCAAAGAGTTGGCATGCAGCGGCAGCAGCCATGGCGCAGGCAACACCTATCTCGCCCTGACAACCGACTTCGGCTCCGGAAATTGAGGAGTTAGACTTAACCACATTACCGAAAAGGCCTGCCGTAGCCAAGGCTCTCAATACGCGGATACGTATAAACTCTCGCGAGGTTGTAAGGTGATACAGCACACCCGGCAACACACCCGAAGAACCACACGTCGGAGCAGTGACGACCGTACCTCCCGCAGCATTCTCCTCGGCAACGGCCAACGCATAGGAGTAGATTCTCGCACGCGAACTCAACGAGCCGGCATAGCCCTTGCTCTTGACAAAATATGTACTCGCCTTACGTGCGACTTTCAATCCTCCCGGCAGCACTCCGTCGTTATTCAGTCCGCGCTCGACGGATTCGGTCATAACGGTCCAGATATGGTCCAAAAAGTCCCAAATCTCCTTACCCTCACACTCCTCGACATACTCCCAATAGGTTTTACCCTCATTATAGCACCACTCCTTAATCTGCTGAATGGTCGTAAGCGGATAGATGCTTTCGGGCAAAGTATTAACACTCTGCTCATTAGCCAGCGAGCCACCTCCTACGCTGAAAATAGTCCAACTATCGACAATCAGACCACCCTTGAACGCCTCGAACAACATTCCGTTGGGGTGGAAGTCGAGAACAACATCCGCCCTCCACACAATCTCGGTCGGAGCCAGCGGTTCGAGAACAGAGAGGATAGCCTTGTCGGTAAGGTGACCTCGACCTGTCGCTGCCAAAGAGCCATAGAGGGTTACTCGATAAGCATCCGCCCCCGTGGTGCGATCGGCAAACTGCTCGGCAGCAAGTTTCGGACCCATGGTGTGGCTACTCGAAGGGCCACATCCGACTTTGTATAATTCGCGTAAAGATTCCATAATTTATCCTATTGGCTTTGCAAAAGTAAGAAAAATCTGCAATCTGCACAAGTAGGCAGAAAACCCGACTCACACATACATTTAGTATGCCGAGAGTCGGGTTATCGCTGTGCAACGAAGTAGTTGCCCACAACACTGCCACAAAAAAATCATTTTAAGCAGATGATTGCAAGGCTTGCGAAAATCGGGCGAAGCAGGTCGTGACAAAAAATCATTTTAAGGAGGTAAATACAAGGCGCACAAGAAACCCGACCCGTGGCATACTTGACGTATGTGAGGAGTCGGGTTATCGCTGTGCAACAAAGTAGTTGCCCCTTAAAATGATTTTTTACTTGACCTCTTCAAACTCCACATCCTCCGGCTGCTGTTGCGCTCCACTATCCTGCGCTCCGGCACCCTGTTGTGCGCCTTGTGCGCCACCCTGTGCCTGCTGCGCCTGCTGCTGGGCGTAGATATCCTGCGATGCAGCCTGCCATGCGGCATTAAGTTCTGCGATAGCAGTATCGATAGCCGCAATATCCGCGCTCTTGTGAGCCTCTTTGAGTTTGGCAAGTGCGCCCTCGATTGCCGACTTCTTGTCTGCGGGGAGTTTGTCGCCATACTCTTTGAGTTGCTTCTCGGTAGCAAAGATATTCGAATCGGCAGCGTTAATCTTCTCGATACGCTCCTTCTCGATGCGGTCCTTCTCCTCGTTAGCCTTCGCCTCGTCACGCATACGCTGAATCTCCTGCTCGGTAAGACCCGACGAAGCCTCGATGCGAATCTTCTGCTCCTTGCCCGTACCCTTATCCTTTGCCGATACGTTCAAGATACCGTTTGCGTCGATATCGAAGGTAACCTCAATCTGCGGAACGCCACGCGGTGCTGCGGGGATGCCGTCGAGGTGGAAACGACCGATAGACTTGTTGTCGCGTGCCATAGGACGCTCGCCCTGGCATACGTTAATTTCAACCGAAGGCTGGTTATCGGCAGCGGTCGAGAATACCTCGCTCTTGCGGGTCGGGATGGTGGTATTTGCCTCAATAAGTTTGGTAAATACGCCACCCAGAGTCTCGATACCGAGCGAAAGCGGAGTAACATCCAACAGAAGCACATCCTTAACCTCACCGGTCAGTACACCACCCTGAATTGCAGCACCGATAGCCACAACCTCATCGGGATTTACCGACTTGTTGGGAGTCTTACCGAAGAACTGCTCAACAACCTGCTGAATTGCAGGGATACGGGTCGAGCCACCCACGAGGATAACCTCATCAATCTGCGAAGCCTGCAAGCCTGCATCGCGCAGAGCAATCTTACAAGGCTCGATAGTCTTCTGCACGAGGTGGTCACACAACTGCTCGAACTTCGCGCGAGTGAGAGTCATCACCAAGTGCTGCGGGATGCCGTTGATAGGCATGATGTAGGGCAAGTTAATCTCGGTCGATTGCGACGACGAGAGTTCAATCTTTGCCTTCTCGGCAGCCTCCTTCAAGCGTTGGAGAGCCATCGGGTCGTGGCGCAAATCCACACCGTGCTCTGCCTTGAAAGCCTCTGCCATATAGTCGATAAGAACGTGGTCGAAGTCATCACCGCCGAGGTGGGTATCGCCATTGGTCGATTTTACCTCGAAGACTCCATCACCGAGTTCGAGAATCGAGATATCGAAAGTACCACCACCAAGGTCATAAACGGCAATCTTCATATCCTTGTTCTTCTTATCCATACCGTAAGCCAGAGCGGCAGCCGTAGGCTCATTGATGATACGACGAACTTTCAGACCTGCAATCTCGCCTGCCTCCTTGGTTGCCTGACGCTGCGAGTCCGAGAAGTATGCCGGCACGGTAATAACCGCCTCGGTAACCTCGGTTCCGAGGTAATCCTCGGCAGTCTTCTTCATCTTTTGGAGCGTGATTGCCGAAATCTCCTGCGGAGTGTAAAGACGGCCGTCGATATCTACACGCGGAGTGTTGTTGTCGCCCTTAACGATGCTGTAAGGCGAGCGAGCAATGTCACCGGTAACCTTATCGTAAGCCTCTCCCATGTAGCGCTTAATCGAGAATACCGTGCGCTTGGGGTTTGTGATAGCCTGACGCTTTGCGGGGTCACCCACTTTACGCTCGTTGTTGTCTGTGAATGCTACAACCGAAGGAGTTGTGCGATGTCCCTCCGAGTTGGGGATTACCACGGGTTCGTTACCCTCCATAACTGCGACGCAGGAGTTAGTTGTTCCCAAGTCGATACCAATAATCTTTGCCATAATGTTGTTAAGTTTTATTTGTTTGTAATCAATTTTTCTGTTTCATTTTGTCCGAGTTTGGCACGGGTCACAATTTTCGACCTTTTGTGTCGCGTCAGACGCTTTTGGATTGAGCAAAGGTTATACCAAAGAGGATTTATGCCACTTTTGACAACTTTTATATGGCAAAAACTGACAACACATACGCAAAATATGACATTGTGTCAGTCGGATTGACAATATCCACCCCACTACCACAAAAAAATCATTTTAAGCAGATGATTGCAAGGCTTGCGAAAATAGGGCGAAGCAGGGGAATACTTGACGTATTTTCCTGTTTCGCCCGATGAGCGTAACGCAGCAAGCGCTGCCTAAAATAATTTTACTTTATGTCGTGCTTTTTAAGGATCTTAACCAGCGGTTTCTGAATGGCCTTTGCCCAACGATAGTAACCCCACGACATAGGGTGCGTGCCATCCGCGGATGTCTCGTGGTCAGTGCCGGTCTGATTCTTGACATCTATAAAATAGACATCATCATACTGCTTGACAATCTTTGCCATAAGCGCATCGACATACTCCATACGCTCCTGCTCGCGCTTCTCGCGTGCGGTGTCGAATGCGCGATTCTCGCGATAGATAGTGCGCAAGAAAATCAGAGGCTTGCCCGGATGCGAAGCCTGAATGGTCTTGATAAAGGGATGAATACGCTCCTCAATCTGCTTAATCGAAGGGTTCGAGAAGGCATCAAATACGAAAGCATCGGCATCGGTTGCCGCCAAAATACGAGCCATAACGGGCTGCAACTTGCTGTTTCCGCCCATACCAAAACTGATAAAATCAAGGCCCGTACTACGCTGTAAAAAGCCGAGGTAGGTCTGACCCGAATTTGTGGCTCCATGACCCTGCGTAAAACTCGAACCAAAGACTGCAATCTTATGGCGGAACGGATTCTCTACGCCCTTCAACTCCGACCCCTCGACAACGCCGATATCGAGGTGCGTAAGTTCCATATACAGTGGCAAATAGAGCAGGCACTTCTTCGTCTTGCCGTCCATGTTTTTCACCAAAGCCAACGGCATCTCAACCTTCTTCTTTCCGGACTTATCATCTCCGACACCACGCGAATGTGATGCTGCCCATTGCCACTCGCCCTTCTCGTTCTCGATATAGAGCGTATAGCCCAGCGTAGCATAGTTGGGCATACCGTTCATCGGATACATTCCGCCCGTTTTGGCTCGCACCCACAACTCTGTGGAGTTGGTTTCGAAGAGGATAGCCTCACCCGAAGGATAACTCAACAACTCCGACTCCTTGGGTGTAAGGTCGGGATATTGCGAAAGTTCAACTCTATGGTAAGGGTTGGTTGTTTTGAATAGTTTACCCAGATGAGTCAGCGTCTGCGCATCCACATAGCGCAACTCTGCCGCCGAGAGCGCGAGTGTTGCGGTCACGGCGGCAAAGAACACAGCAAGTTTTACAAAAAGTTTCATCTCCGGAACTATTTGATTTTATACTTCTTCAAGATTTTGAGCAGTGGCTTCTCGATAGCATCTGCCCAACGCTTATATCCCCACGATGTCGGGTGGATACCGTCAGCCGAGGTCTCGTGGTCGGTACCGGTTTGGTCCTTGACATTGATAAAATAAACGTGGTCATAGGTAGTCTTCACACGTGCCATAACCTTCTCCACGTGGTCGATACGCGCCTGCTCGCGCTCTTCGCTCTTCAAGTCGAAGTTGCGGTTCTCGCGGTAGATTGTACGCAAGAATATGATGGGAATCTCCGGACGCTGTGCGCGAATCTCGCTAATGAAGAGGTCGATACGCTCGTCAATAACCTTAATGCTGGGGTTCGAGAAGGCATCGACAACGATAGCATCTGCATCGGTACCGCCAAGGATACGGCCAATGACGGGCTGCAACTTACTATTACCGCTCATACCCAAACCACAGAAGTAAAGACCTGTCTGGCGCTGCAAGAATGCAGGATAGGTCTGGCCGGCAGCCGAAGCACACGAGCCGTGCGTAAAACTCGAACCGAAGATTGCAATCTTGTGGCGGAACGGATTTTCGAGAGCCTTGATCTCGGCACCATTCTCGACACCAATTTCGAGGTGTGTAAGTTCAGAGTAGAGAGGAAGGTAGATGATACACTTCTTCATTGAATTATCCATATTTGCGATCATACGCAACGGCAGGTTGAGCAATCTCACACCATTCTTATTTTTATCAGAAATCTGACCTTTGAGATAGGTGTATGTCGAATTTGATTTTGATGCAGCCCAAGTCCACTCGCCATCCTTCTCGATGTAGAGGTTAAATCCGCACGATGCGTTACGAGTCATACCTGCCGATTCGCGTGATTTTCCGAATGTAGGCTTAACCCAGATGCTCGTTGCATTGGTCTCGAAGAGGATAGCCTCGCCTGCCGACATCCGCAACAGGTTAGCCTCCGTCTTGTTGAGTTCGGGGTAGTTAGCAATCTCGACACGATGATAGGGATTTGTCGTCTGACAAAGTTTTCCAAGATGGGTCAAAGTCTGTGCATCAACCCACTGAACATTCTTCTGTGCAAATGCTCCGGTTGTGATTATCATCAGAGCAATCAGCAGCGCATAAAGTTTTTTCATAATTTTGGTTGTTTAGGTTTATTATTTGTATGTTGTATATTCAAAAAAAGAGCCTACCTAACAATATACCCTGTTAGACAGACCCTTGTGTATGAGATAGGACAAACTATTTCTCGTTCAAAATACGCATTGCAGCATCGAGAATAGCCGTATCGTCCAACGTCACAACGCCACCATCAGGACCCTGCTCGAAGTGAACACCCGCTGCTGCTGCTTCAAGGTGCTGGCCACCGAAATAGTTACGTACTGTATCAACGTCTATACCCAATTCATCTGCGATGCGCTGCGAACTTCCACTGGGAAGTCTGTCCTTGATTCGGCGCAATTCATTAAATGTAATAATCATAGTTGTAAATTTTATAGTGTGTTACATAATCTGTTTGCAAAAAACATCCTTTCCGCACTACTAAAATAATTCATTTTTTCGGTTTAGCCAAATTTCTTCGCGTTTTTTTCAAAAAAATCTGTTTTTTGCCCACTTTTACGCCAAATAGCGACTATTTTACCCCTCGTTACTCAACTTTCACCAGCAAAACTGCATCCGCACGAGTCGGACCCGACTGCTCATCCACAATCAGCGAAGCCACGCACTCCTCGCCCTCGGCAAGGTCATAAACTCCGAGCGGGAACCAGTCGCCCTGTCGCAGGAGTGGAGTATAGAATTCGTTGCGGTCGTACAGTTTCTCGTATTTCTCGCCACCAACCTCTACTTCAAAGCGGTTATGTGCATCGAGATACTCATAGCGGGTATTCTGATATACGTACAATCCATATTTGCCTTTACACGGAGCCTTCACACGGAATGTCGCGCGAGCCGGCTTACCGCCTGCGGTTTCGAGGTATGTTGCGCCATAGCCTCCCTTCTTGGTAACACTCTCCCACTCGCCTTCGCACTCAACACAGCCCATAGCATCATCTGCCATAACATCCGGAGTTGAGCCATCAAGACGCGGATTGCTATCCATCAATGCATTCAACGCCACCACATCTGCACTCTGTACATCAGACAACGCATTTTCGATATATTGCACCGCAGCCATTGCCGACACCTGACCAAGCACCATAAATACCGGCTCCATACGTATCGAGCCGAAAGCAATATGGCTCGATGAAACGCATATCGGCACTAACAGGTTATCGCACTCCTCCCTCTTCGGGACAATCGAGCGATAGGATATCGGATAGGGGATATTTTTGCCTACCTGCACATCGCCCTCGTTCTTGACCATGGCACGCCCATTCTTGCGGACAACCACACGCTGGCAGTTGTGCGAATCCATCTTATAGGCTGCCAAAGCCACACCATCCTCGACCGAAGCGCGACCCTCGCAATCTGCCTGCGTAGCCACATAGTCGCTAACCATACGGCGACCCTCACGCACGTAAAGTTGTGGAGTCCAATGGTCGGTATCGACATACTCGTCGAGCGGATAGCCCCAACGCAACATCTCGTTACGCATCGACTCCGGCACACGCTCATCGTGACCCATAAAGTAGAGCAGACCCTTTGTATATGAGGTATGATAATCATCTATGCGACGACGCTCTGCCCAATCTGCCTCCGGATAGTTATGATTCTCGCCAATCATATCGGTCGAGAAGCCTCCGAAGTTATTGATATCGGTCTTGCGGTTGGGCATCATACTCCATATAAAATATTTGCTCAACTCACGCCATTCGGGCTGCGCATCGATAAGTCGTACCATCAGTTCATAGCGGGTCGAGTCGTAATCTGCCGGACGCTCGATAGGCTTCATATTTTCCGGAACATCGGTCAAGCATATACGATAGTTATATGCCTGCACCAACTTATCGCCCGTACCGACCTCTGCCAACTCGCCATCCGAGATACCCCACAGCAATCCGCTCTCCGGCTTACCCTTAACCACATACGGATCTACGCCATCGGGAAATTGATGATATTTTGGCATCTGCACACCGCTATACGTTTCGCCATACTGTTCGTTAGGCTCGCGACCCACCGTATATGACACACCTGCCGCAGCCAACAAGTCGCCCTCGTATGTAGCATCGATAAAGGCTTTGGCTGCATAGCGCACCGTATCGGCACCAGATTCAGATTCAACGGTATTGATTGCCACAATATGCGCATCCGACATCTCCACGCCAACCAAGCGACGCGAGCGTACAATCGTAATCAATCTGTTATCGAGCCACTTATCGTAGATGCTCTGTGCGACACTCGGCTCAAACACCCAATGTTCAAGACGTCCGTAATGCGTACCGAGTGAGCGATAAAACTCTTGCGACAGTCCCTTCACGACCTGCTTATTGCCGATATCGGTCTGACCCAAGCCACCCGTGGTCAAACCTCCGATATGATTCGACGGCTCGACGATGATAACTCGCTTACCAAGGCGCGCTGCCGAGGTTGCGGCTACAACACCCGCAGACGAGCCTCCATATATACATATATCATACTCTTCGCGAGTACAGGAATGAGCAAAAAGCGACAGCACCAACGTCGCCATCAATACTATTTTGCAATTCATAATTAGTAGGTATAAGTGTTAGGTTAGAATTATTCGCGCACAGATAGATTTCCTCTAATCTGATGTGACATCACTCTTCTTCTCGATGAAGATTTGGAATATCAATGGTGTATATGCCTGAATCTCTGTCGTTACAGTTGTTTTGGTTACCGTATCCGAGTCAGAGGTGGCACCACCGAACATATTACTATAATTGTAGTAGTTCATATAGTAATTATTATAATACGCATTACCGTAGTACATATTATAATAGTTATAATAATTATAGTAATTCATGTAGTTGTAGTAGTCCGATATTGACGACGAAGAGGATGTTGTCGTATTCGACGTTCCGGACAGTCCTGTCACACCATACGCAAAACTTGACGTCGTAACAAATGTAGCCCAATTGCCGTAGCGCAACTCCGGAATCGTATAGTACCATGCAGTGATATAGTCATCCTTGCTGCTCGACACCGAGTAGCCGAGCGATGCGCCCTTGCTCTCGACCTCGCCATAAATCAACTTCTTAACCTCGTCGATATTCGTATCGAAGATAAATCCGTCGAGAAAACGTCCGATATACCACACACGAGCCGTACCATTCTCGCCCACCTTCTCGCCCGAAGCATCTCCCGAACCGAATCGCTCCAACAGAGCAGCGTTAATCTTCTTATCGAGTTCCGAAGGGCCTCCGGCATAGACGTCATTATCGGTATAGGGATTATTCTTGGCATAGGTAGTCTGCTCGTCTGTCTTGCTCTTCACGAACTGAAAAGCGTAATCAAACGGTTTGGTTGCATCAGGTACATAGTTCTCATTCACGATAATTCCGGGAATGGTATCCTGTGCATGACGCCATACATTACCACTATTGTCACGAGTAGATTCGGCAAGCGAGCGACGCAACGCTTTGAGTCCGTTTTTACCTGCCCCCTTCTCCGGAACTGGGGTAACACCTCCGTTACCGGCACCGAAGCCCTCAACCATCTCCCCCTCGTAAGCGAGCGGGTTATTCACTCGATTCACAATCTCGACATCCATAATCATCGGAATATTGCCGTCGAGTGCGTATTGACCCTCATATCCTCCCGTTTCGGAAGTGCCTGCCGCACCATTAACCACTGCCGATGGTAGGTAGAGGCGCAGTTTTGTTCCGCAACGCATCGTAAAGTTGGTCGAAAGTCCCTTCTCGGCAGCATAAGCCTCGCCAAGGGTCAAGACATTCTTCATCGCCAGATACGAACCCTCCATAAGCGACACATTCTCCTTGCCGACATAGCGCAAGAAGGGCACATAGTGGGTCGATTTCGAGAAAGTTCCCTGCATACGTGCAATCAGTTCGCTACGCGTCAGGCAGACATCACCATGCAGGCTGCGACCCGTAACATCAAAGAAGAGCCAGCAGTCACCCAACTTCTCGTCGGCAATAATATCGTGAATAGCAACACTATCCGGCTTGCCCGCTTCGAGGACCTCAACATAGTACTTTCCGTCAGGTTGGAAGTTCTCGACCAGTGCGGGTCGATTCTTCAACATCCAAGCCTTCAATGAGCGATTTTCGACATCGTTCAACGCCTCCGTCGCCTCCTTTGCACACGAGCCGAGCAGAAGCAATACGGCCGTTGCCGCAAAGAGCATTATCTTCTCAAAATATCTCATAGAATCTACTTTTTCGTCACTTTATCGACCGTCAGCAGCCACGCCACCGGTGCTTGTTTGGGAACAATGCCGACAATATCCTTGCCGTATGCCGCCTCGTAAGTCATATAGACCTCGACGCTATCACCCTCTCGGCAACCAATCAACGCCTTGCGCAATCCCGGCATACCATCTCCGCTATCGAGGCGAATGACGTATGGCTCGGTAGTCCAATACTCCGGGTCGAAGTACTCGTTAGTCGCTACCATTCGGTCGATTGTCGTCTGTCGATTTGACCAATACGGCATCGTTCCACTCGGATTGGCGTAGTTAAAGACGTATGCATCAAACGAAATCTCGACAACATCGTTACGGTCAGCCTCAACCCACGATTCACGCCCTGTGGCATACATCGTCGCAATATATCGCCACGCAAGGTTTCCGTAGTTGGTGTAGTATGCCGGTTGCTCCTCCAAACTCTCTGCCGCAGCCTTCTCCGAGATGAGTCGCGGATTGTGGCTCGTTTCAAGGTAGCGCACCGTAGAGTCCTGCTGCGTAGTAAGTATGGTATCCTCCTGCTTGCATCCCGCAAACAGAAGTATCGCACAGGTCAGTATGGCAAGATTTATTCTCATCGGCACCAAACTCATCGGCAACATCGCCTTTTTCGGTCACATATAACGTACAAAGTTATATATTTTATTGCAGATTACACAATTTTCGAGGGCAAATTCTCTTACAATCGCTTCAAAGCATCGCGCACAGCATCCTCAACGGAAATCGCAGGCGATTCCTTAACAATCTGGCGCAGAGTCTTTTCGGATGCAGCCTTGGCGAATCCGAGCATCATCAGAGCCGCCAGAGCCTCATCATAGACTTCGTTGCCGCCCGATGCCGCAGCAACGCCCGACTCAACATCGCTCAAATCGAGCATCTTGCCGTTGAGTTCGACGATGATTTTCTGCGCGGTTTTCAAGCCCAGACCCTTCACATTTTTCAGCAATACGGCATTGCCCGTAGCGATAATATTTTGCAACTCAGAGGTCGAGTAGGTCGAAAGAATCATTCGTGCCGTATTGCCGCCCACACCCGAAACACTGATAAGCAGACGGAAGAGTTCTCTCTCGCGCTTCGAGGCGAAGCCATAGAGCAACTGTGCATCCTCGCGCACGACGTAATGCACATAGAGTTTTGCCGATGCGGCATTCTCGATTTCGGAGTATGTCTGCAACGAGATATTCAGGAAGTAACCCACTCCACCGGCATCTATCACGGCGTAAGCGGGAGCCAATTCGGCAACAGGACCTTGTATATATTCGTACATAGTGTCAAAATTAGTAATACGATTGACAAAAATAAATAAATTTTTCTACCTTTGTGGTCTAATGTATGATTTTTAACAAAAAAGAACTTAAATTACTCTATGAAAAAGATTTTTTTGGTAGCACTCGCAGCTGCCGCAATGATGACCTCGTGCAAGGAGGCAGAGCAGAATAAAGCAGAGGAGCAGACCGCGCAGGCAACGGAGGTTGTTGGCGACATCGCCTTTGTAAACACCGACAAAGTTTTTGCCGAGAGCGAAATCTTCAAGACCGAGGGTGCAGCATTGAAGGAGAAGACCGAGAAGGCACAACAGAGTTGGGCAAACAAGGAGCAGAGCCTTCAAAACGAGGCTGTTCAGTTGCAGGAGAAGTACCAGAAGGGATTGATTACCACTCGCGATGCGCAGGCAAAGCAGGAGAGCATCGAGAAGCGTGCCGCTGCACTCCAAGAGCGCGTACAGAAGGAGGCTCAAACCCTCGAAGAGGAGAACTTCGTATTCACAAACCGTATGCAGGATCTGCTTATTCGTGCCGTTCAGGCTGTAAATGCAGACAAGCAGTACAAAATGGTACTCAACGCTTCGGCTCTGCTTGACGCAGATATGGCACTCGACATTACCGATGCGGTATTGGCAAAGTACAACGAACTCTACGCAGCCGAGAAGAAGGAGAAATAGTCCACTCTCAAACTGACTGACAGCGATATGGATTTTATACCCTTCACACTGATTGATTTTATAGACATCTTGTTGGTGTCTGCTCTCTTGTATGGTCTTTACCGTGCAACGAAGGGCACCAACGCGCTCTATATTTTGACGGGTATAGTCCTGATATACTTGGCATGGGTGGTTGTCAATGCACTCAACATGGAGTTGCTTTCAACCATTTTAAGCCAGATTATCAGCGTCGGTGTCATCGCCTTTTTGATTGTTTTCCAACCGGAAATACGACGTTTCTTGCAGATGATTGGCATGCGCCAAAAGCAGTTGCAATTCATATCGCGCATATTCGGCTCGGCACAGAAGGAGGAGTTAAACCTCTCGCCCATTGTAGATGCTTGTCGCGAGATGTCCGAGAGTAAGACCGGAGCCTTGATTGTTATCGGTCAGCGCAGCGACCTCACGCTCATCATCGATGGAGGAATCGCTATCAATGCAGCACTCTCGCAGTCGTTGCTGCAAAACATCTTCTTCAAGAATGCCCCGCTACACGACGGAGCCGTAGTGATTGAGGATAACCGCATCGTAGCGGCAAAGTGCATCCTCCCCGTAACGCAGAGTCAGGTACCCAAGTCGTATGGCACACGCCACCGCGCGGCTCTCGGTATGAGCGAGATTTCGGATGCCATAATTATCGTTGTCAGCGAGGAGACAGGAGGCATCTCGATTGCCCACGATGGTCAGTTGCGTCGCAATATCGAGCCAAGCCGATTGGCGCAGGCTATCCTTCGATACATCAACGCCAACACCCGCAAGGAGCGCGAAGAGAATCAATAGTCACTCCTTGGCAGGGGGGGGGTAGAAAACGAGGGCGACCTGTGGGCAACCATTATTTTATTTTAACTAATTGATAATCAGTGTTAGTTTTTGCAAAAAAACTGCAAAATGCTGCATAGAAGGCTACACGGAGAGTGTAGTTGAGTCCATTTTTGGGCGAGTAAAATGTGAATAGCGTTTTTGTGAGTAAAATGCTGAACGCAAACATTTTCCGCTGATGCGGTATGAATAAAATAAATTGGTGCGTGACGGGACTACATCATTCCCTACACGCACCAATTTTTGTGTATAGACTATTCTCTTACTTCTTGCTCAAACTCAGAATCACAGTGAAAGTCTCGAAGGTATCCATAAACTCCTTCTCCAATGCTGCAATCTGCGCTGCATCGAGTTTCAATCCCTCGTTCTCTTTCTCTA
>SUZF01000018.1 GCA_015060065.1 Rikenellaceae bacterium
AAGCAGGACCCAAAGACCAACCTGCTGCGTGGAGTGCTTATATACGATAACCGCAATGCCAATGGCAATATGACCACAACGATTGCCGATTCGGGATATATTCGACTGTCTGACGACAAGAAGTTCCTTATGGTAACGCTCTTCAATGGCGAGACTTACGAGCAGACCCGCAGTAACAAATGGTACAACCAAAGCACTCTGCGCCACCACGTCTTTGACCGCCAAGACGGAACGATTCCGATGGAGGGCTTTGACTTCCAACGCTCCGACGAGAGTGCCTTTGGTGGTAGTAGCCAGACTCGTGATATCAAAGAGTTACAGCGGGCTATCGACTCACTCGATCTTCTGGTAAATGACGCTACGGCAAGTTCATACGACCCACTGCTCAAACAGCAGATATTTCATAAGGACAATACAATCCTTGCCGTAGTGGGTGACTCGCTCTATATCGACCGTAGCGACCGACACAAAAGCCTTTCAACCGACTCGATACCGACTCTACCGACTCGCTCGAAGAACAATATCTGGAAGTCGGCACGCAACGCAGCCAAGAGTTCGCGAAATATGTTTGCATTTGACGAATCGACCGCCAAGGAGGCTCTCAACCAACTCTATCGTAGTAAGAACGAGTGGCACCGCAAGTTGGCATTCCCCGTTTCGATTATGATATTCTTCCTTATCGGTGCGCCTCTCGGTGCGATTATCCGCAAGGGAGGTTTGGGTATGCCTATCGTTATCTCGGTCATCTTCTTCGTCATCTACTACATCATCAGTATCTCTGGCGAGAAGTGGGCTCGTGAAGGCGATTGGAGTTCGTTGATGGGTATGTGGATTTCGGCAATAATCCTCGCTCCGATAGCGGTATATCTTACCTACAAGGCGACCAATGACTCATCTCTGCTCGACGTCGATTGGTACTACGGTCGCTACAAGCACTACAAAGAACTGCTCGAAAGCCGTCTGCCTCGCAAGTGGCAGGAGTGGCTCAACCGCAAGAAGAAATAAGACTTAAAAATATATGAATGCCAAGGATTTACGCATAGTCTTTATGGGTACGCCCGAATTTGCCGTACCGTCACTCCGCGCATTGGTCGAGGGTGGATATAATGTCGTGGCTGTGGTAACCACACCCGACAAACCCGCAGGTCGCGGTCAGCGACTGCACGAGAGCGATGTTAAGGTTGCTGCTCGCGAGTTGGGTCTGCCGATTCTCCAACCGGAGAAGTTGCGTGACCCCGAATTTGTGGAGGCTATGCAGGCTCTGAATCCTGACCTTGGCATTGTCATCGCGTTTAGGATGTTGCCGGAGGTTATCTGGGCGATGCCTCGACTCGGCACATTCAACCTCCACGCCTCGCTACTGCCACAATATCGCGGTGCAGCACCGATAAATTGGGCGATAATCAATGGCGAGAGCGAAACGGGCGTTACAACCTTCCTGCTCAATCACGAAATCGATAAGGGTGCAATCGTCGGACAGATTCGTGTGCCGATAGGCGAGGAGGATACGATAGGCACGATGTACGACCGCTTGATGGAGGTCGGTACGGGTCTTGTCATCGACACCGTCGAGCGCATTGCTACGGGGAATATTGACCCTGTGGAGCAGATGCACATCGACGAGAGTACGTTACACCCCGCACCAAAGATTTTCAGGGAGGATTGCTGCATCGATTGGAGTCGTTCCGGTCGCGAGATAATCAATTTTGTGCGCGGTCTGTCGCCATATCCTGCGGCATGGACTCCGATGTGTGGCGAGGGCGTACAACCTCTCACTGCAAAGATTTTCTCGGCAAAATTTATCGCTGACGAAGGCTCGGAGGAGTGTTTCGGTGCAATCGATAGCGACGGCAAGACCTATATCCGCGTGCGTTGTGCCGATGGATTAGTCGAGATAGGGGAGTTGCAGATTGCAGGCAAGAAACGTATGGCGGTCAAGGAACTTCTGCTCGGCTTCCGTGACATCGGCAGATATACCCGCACCGAATAGTTCCCCCTATGACATACAGAGAACAACGGGTTGCCGGACAGAGTGTCGGGCAACCCGTTTTCATCGAGATTTTTCCCAATATTTACAGAACGTGTATTGCTGTAATAATCTCGCCTCCGTGACGAATAGCCTCCTCGTTGGCGGGGAGCATCTTCCACGCACGTTCCGGCAACGACTTTTTGAGCCCGGTCATCACATTCTCCATGCTAACCACGGGGCAAACTTTGAGATAACCGCCCAAAATCATCGTGTTGAACAGTTTGGCGTTACCCATCTTGGCACACTCCTCGGTAGCATTTATCGAGTAGATATTGATATCCTTACGCTCCGGATGACGGGTAATACCATTCACATCGTAGATAAGCGTACCTCCCGGCTTGACCTGCGCCTCGAACTTATCCATCGACTGCTGGTTGAGAATTATTGCCGTATCATACTCGTATGCTATGGGCGACGAGATACGTTTATCCGAGAGAATCACGGTCACGTTAGCCGTACCACCACGCATTTCGGGACCATACGACGGCATCCACGTAACCTCGAAATCCTGCATAACACCTGCATAGGCGAGGATTTTACCCATCGAGAGGACACCCTGTCCTCCGAAACCTGCTATAATCAAAGTCTCTTTCATACTTTTTCCCTCCGAATAATTAAATATCCTTCACATCTCCCAACGGGTAGAAGGGCAACATATTCTCTTCGAGCCACTCATTAGCCTTCACGGGCGAGAGTTTCCAACCGCTATTACAGGTCGATACCACCTCGACCATCGAGAAGCCCTTACCTGCCATAGCATTCTCAAACGCCTTGCGCAGAGCCCTTTTGCATTTGCGCACATTTGCAGGGGTATGGACACTCTGACGAGTGAGGTAGCAGACACCGTCGAGGTGTGCCAGCATATCCGAAATCTTATAGGGATAACCATTCAGGCGCGGGTCACGACCATAAGGGGTCGTTGCGGTCTTCATACCGAGCAGGGTAGTCGGAGCCATCTGTCCGCCTGTCATTCCATAGATTGCGTTGTTGATATATACAGCCACGATATTCTCGCCACGAGCCGCTGCGTGGATAGTCTCGCACGTTCCAATTGCCGACAGGTCGCCATCGCCCTGATAGGTAAAGACCATACGATCGGGATGAAGACGTTTCATAGCCGTAGCCACAGCGCAAGCGCGACCATGTGCCGCCTCTGCCCAGTCAATATCGATATAGTTATACGCAAACACCGCACATCCCACGGGGCTTACGCCCATAGTCTTATGCTCGATCCCCATCTCCTCGATTACCTCGGCAATGAGTTTATGCACCGTTCCATGACTGCAACCGGGGCAGTAGTGCATCACATTGTCCAGCATCAGTTTGGACTTCGCATAGACGATATTCTCTTGTTTCAATTCTACTTCTGCCATAGTTGCTATCTGTTAATGATTTTCTCTTTCAAAGCCTTAAATACCTCATCGGGCGTAAAGAGCGAGCCGCCCTGACGTCCGTAATGCTCCACCGGAGCCACTCCATTGACTGCCAAACGTACATCCTCGACCATCTGGCCGGCATTGAGTTCGGCACTCAAAAATCCCTTAACACCACGTGCAGCCAACTCCGCCAACACCTTCTTGGGGAATGGATAGAGCGTGATGGGACGCAAAAGACCAACCTTCAAACCCTCGGCACGAGCAATCTCGACCGTTGCCGAGCAGATACGTGCCGACGAGCCGAATGCTACGATGATGTAGTCCGCATCGTCGCACTCGATAGCCTCGTAGCGCACCTCATTCTCCTCCATAGCCTTATACTTGGCTTGCAGGCGCAAGTTAATCTTCTCCATAGCCTCCGGACGCAGTTCGAGCGATGTTACCACATTGCGCTCGCGGTCAGCAGGCTTGCCGTATGCTGCCCACGAGTGGCACTCCGCCTCAATCTCGGCATCCGTCTTGCGCGGACGCTGTGGTGCGAGGGTTACCTTCTCCATCATCTGACCGATGGCTCCATCGGCAAGAATCATCGCAGGATTGCGATACTTGAATGCCAAGTCAAAGGCATCAGCCACAAAATCGTGCATCTCCTGCACCGAGTTCGGAGCGAGAACGATAAGGTGGAAGTCACCATGCGCACCGCCCTTGCAGGCTTGGAAATAGTCACCCTGCGAGGGTTGGATAGTTCCGAGTCCCGGACCTCCACGCTGGCAGTTCACAATCAGGCAGGGCAACTCGGCACCCGCCAGATAACTCAATCCTTCACTCATAAGGCTCACACCCGGACTCGACGACGAAGTCATCACTCGCTTGCCCGTAGCGGCACCTCCATAGACCATATTGATAGACGACACCTCCGACTCTGCCTGCAACACGACCATTCCGGTCGTCTCCCACGGTTTAAGTTCCATAAGTGTCTCCATAACCTCCGACTGTGGAGTAATCGGGTAGCCGAAATATCCGTCACAGCCGTAACGAATGGCAGCGTGGGCAATCACCTCGTTGCCTTTCATCAACTTTACCTCTTTTTCAGCCATAACACTACTCAAATTTTTGTCGATAGACGGTTATACAACTGTCGGGGCAGATAATTCCACACGAGGCGCAACCTGTGCAGGCATCGGGCTTTGCCATCTCTGCCACGGGATAGCCCTTGCTGTTCACAAATGTCGATAGAGCGAGTACGTCAAGCGGACACGAAGCCACGCAGACTCCACAGCCCTTGCAACGCTCGGCATCGACAACTATTTTCCCTTTTATTTTAGCCATTGCTTACAAAGTTTAAGGTTCTTACCTACAAATATAAAAAATAATTCGGAATTTTGCAATTCCGAATTACTTTTATAACAATATTTTACAATTTGACTACTCAACCACAAACGATGCAGTCATCAAATCCTCGTCACGCGACGAACTGCCGACCATAACCTTAAACTCGCCAGGCTCGACAATGCGCTGCATATCTGCGTTGTAGAATTGGAGTTTGTCGGGAGTGATTGTGAATTTCACGAGTTTGCTCTCGCCTGCCTTCAACTCCACGCGGGCAAAATCTTTCAACTCCTTGACAGGGCGTGTTACCGAAGAGTAGCAGTCACGGATATAGAGTTGTGCAATCTCCACACCATCACGCTCACCCGTATTGGTTATGGTAACCTCGACATCCACCGTTCCGTCAGCCGAAATTTTCTCTGTCGAAAGAGACAAATCCGAGTACTCAAACGTCGTATAGGAGAGACCATAGCCGAAATGGTAAAGCGGGTAGGGATTCTGGTCGAGATATTTATGGAAGTAGTGCGAAGGTTTATAGTTGTAATACACGCCAATCTGACCCGAACCACGCGGAATAGTCATCGACATCTTTGCCGAAGGATTAACCTTGCCATAGAGAATTTCTGCCACGGCCTGACCTCCATACATTCCCGGTTCCCAAGCGTAGAGAATTGCAGGCAGATTCTCATCCGCCCACTCCACATTCTGCGGGCGACCTGCCACAACAACCATAATTGTCGGCTTGCCACTCGCCGCCACACGACGCACCAACTCCTCCTGCAAGCCTAACAATTCGATGTTGGCACGGTCACGATTTTCGCCACAAGTACGACCCTTCATATAGCGCGCACCCTGCTCGCCAACGACAACAATATTAAGGTCTGCTGTGCGAGCCTTGCGTACCGCCTCATCAACCTTCTCCTGCTTCATCTTGTTGGGATATACGCCCTGATTTACGAATACGAACTCTGTCTGCGGAGCCACCTCACGCAATCCTTCGAGGATAGTCGTAACATTTTCGGGACGCTGTTTGGACGACCAATCGCCCAAAATACCTTGGTCATCGGCATTTACGCCCGTAACCATTACTCGCTTATACTTACGCACATCAAGCGGAAGGATTCCGTCATTTTTAACCAACACAATCGACTGACGCGCTGCCTCCAATGCTGTCTGACGATGCTCCTCGCAAAGGCGCACTTTCGCTCCCTGCTCAACATCGGCATAGGGATTCTCGAACAAGCCGAGACGGAACTTTGCCGTCAGAATACGACGTACAGATTCATCAATGCGGCTCTCCGGAATACGACCCTCGCGCACCAACTCAATAACTTCGTCAAACCAATAGATACCGTGCATATGCATATCCATACCGGCCATAATAGACTGGTAGAATGCCTCTTTGCGATTCTCGGCAACTGCATGAAGATTATGAAGTCGCTCGATATCCATCCAGTCGCTCACGACAAAACCTTCGAATCCACACTCGCCACGCATCACATCCTCCATCAGCCACTTACTGGCGTGGCAGGGGATTCCGCTAATCTCGTTGTGAGCCGTCATCAGCGAGCCGGCCTTCACTTCGGTAAGGCAGCGTTCATAGGGCGGCAGAAATACCTCACGCAGTGTGCGCTCCGATACATCGGTCGGTGCAGCGTTAGAGCCATTTACCGACTGCGAGCCTGCGATAAGGTGCTTGATACAAGCCAGCACATCATCCTGCGAATCGAGGTTACCCTGATAGCCCTTGACCGAGGCAACGCCCATCGAACCAACCAGATAGGTATCCTCTCCATAGGTTTCGCCACAGCGTCCCCAACGACCATCGCGAGCCACATCCACATTGGGATTGAAGGTCCAGTGCATATTCATCGCACGCATCTCTTTCGCAGTCTGGCGAGCAATCTTATACGCCATGTCGGGATTGAACGAGCAGGCAAGACCGATATTGGTAGGGTAGTTCGTGTTATCCGGTGCAAGTGCATTACCATGGATGGCATCGATTCCGAAGATAAGCGGAATGCCCAAGCGTGAACGCATAGCGTGTTCTTGCAACATATTCGCCTCCTCGACGGTCAGCACGTGCAGATACGAGCCGATTTTACCCTCCTCCGTCCAGCGTAGCAGGGTATCTGCATTGATTCCGGGGTAGTACGCATTGGCATCATCATTCGCCGCAATCTTCTTTCTCTTTTGCGCAATTCTCATATCACGAACTCGAACGTGTTCGACACCACAATATTGGCTCATCTGTCCGACCTTCTCTTCGAGTGTCATCTGCGAGAGCAGAGCCTCCACACGCTCCTCCACGGGCAGTGTGGCATCTTTGTAATCTTTCGGTGCGCAGCCACACATCGCAACCACCACAGCCAACAAAATCAGGTTCTTCATAGTTATATCAGTAGTAATTATCAATTGTCAATTATCAATTATCAATTAACCCTCCTTCGGAGGCTTTTCCTCCTCGCGGCTCGGCATAGTCTGCAAGCAGCCTCTGCTCTCGCTCCGCAGCGTCGGTTATCAATTGTCAATTATTTATCTCACCTGCGCTCCGGCACGAAGTTCAAACTGTTTTTGCAGATTCGACATCGTGCGCTCAATCATCTTGTCGTTCAGAGTCTGGGTCTTATCTTCAAGGATAAAACTCAACGCATAAGACTTCTTGCCCGCAGGCAGTTTATCGCCCTCATAGACATCAAACAGAGCCACGCTTTTGAGCAACTTCTTCTCGGTCTGGAAGGCAATATCGCGCAACTGCGAGAAGGTAACGCCCTTATCGACAAGCAACGCCAAGTCACGACGTACCTCCGGGAACTTCGACAACTCCTCGGCTGCAACCTTATGCTTCTTGGTCGTTTTGAGCAGGCGGTCAAAGTCGATTTCGGCAAAGAAGACCTCCTGTTTCAGGTCAAACGCCTTGGCAATCTTCGGATTTACAACACCCATCTGCACCAGCCAATTATTGCCCTGCATAAGAGCCACCGCCTCGCCAAAGAGGTCACTTTCGAGGCTCTCGCATTTAAGTTTATAGATATCAAGACCGAAGCGTTTCAGCACCTGCTCGACAGCCGTTTTGAGCGTGAAGAACGACGACTGTTGCGCTGCTGTATTCCACGTCTGCTCCACAGCATCGCCCGTAACGACCAACGCCAAGCGGTAGTTCTCCGTATAAGGAGCCGTTGCTGACTCCTCGCTACGCGCAGCCTCGTTGTAGAAGTAGCAGTTGCCGAATTCGTAGAGTTTAAGGTTGCCGTTGCGATGATTCACATTGAGTTGCACGGCCTCCATTGCATTAAACAGCAATGTCTGGCGCATTACATTCAGGTCTGCACTCAACGGATTGAGAATCTTCACACAATTCTCCGCCTTATACGACTCCAAGCCCTCGTAATAGGAGCCTTTCGTCAGCGAGTTCGACATAATCTCGGTATAACCGCGAGCGGTCAAGAAATCCGAAACAAGATTTACCAGACGCGGTTTATCAGGCTTCTGAACATACGAGAGGGTAGAATTGACATGTTCGGGAATCTCGATGTTGTTATAGCCGTATATTCGCAGGATATCCTCGATAAGGTCAGCCTCACGCTGAACATCCACGCGGTAGGGCGGTACGGCAACGCTCAACACGCCATCCTTCTCCGCCTCAACTTTCACATCGAGAGCCGCCAGAATCTCGCGTACAGTACTCTCCGGAATCTCCTTGCCAATAAGCGAGTTGATACGTGCAAACGAGATGTCAAAGCGGAAATCCTCTGCGGGCGAGGGGCAGATATCGGTAATCTCGCTGGCAATCTCGCCACCTGCCAACTCCTTCATCAGCAAGGCGGCACGTTTAAGTGCGTAGAGTTGGATATTGGGGTCGATACCACGCTCGAAACGGAACGAGGCATCGGTATTAAGACCGAAACGCTTGGCGGTCTTACGTACCCAGACGGGGTTGAAATATGCCGATTCAAGGAAGACATTGGTCGTCGCATCCGAGATACCCGAATCGATACCGCCATATACGCCTGCAATACACATCGGACGCTCTGCCGAGCATATCATCAAATCCTGCTCCGTGAGTTTGCGCTCAACACCATCGAGGGTCACGAAAGGTGTTCCCTCGGCACAGGTCTTGACTACAACCTTACCACCCTCGATTTTGTCGGCATCGAAGGCATGGAGCGGCTGTCCCAACTCGAAGAGTACGAAGTTGGTAATATCAACCAAGTTATTGTGGGGATTGAGTCCTGCGGCACGCAGATAGTTCTGCATCCACTCCGGCGAAGGTGCAATCTTGCATCCCTTGACCGAAACACCTGCATAACGGGGGCAAGCCTCGTGATTCTCAACCGAAACCTCGATAGGAAGGTCGTGATTATCAACCTTAAACGCCTCGACACTCGGCAACTGCAACGACACCTGCTCGCCACGGCTACACAGGTATGCCGCCAAGTCACGCGCTACGCCAATATGCGAAGCCGCATCGATTCGGTTGGGGGTCAGACCTATCTCGATAAGATAGTCATCCTGAATATTGAAGTATTCGCGAGCCGGAGTGCCGACCTTTGCCTCGGCAGGCAACTCCATAATGCCTGCGTGGTCAGTGCCTATACCGAGTTCATCCTCGGCACACAGCATACCGAGCGACTCCACGCCACGAATCTTGCTACGCTTGATTTTGAACTCCTCGTCGCCACCATCGGGGTAGAGTACCGCGCCAACCGTCGCGCAGACAACCTTCAATCCCGCACGGCAGTTTGCCGCTCCGCAGACAATCTGCAACGGAGCCTCTGCACCCACATCTACGGTTGTGATGTGGAGGTGGTCGCTATCGGGATGCTCCTCGCAGGTCAGCACCTCGCCGACAACCACGCCCGCCAAGCCTCCGCGGATGGTCTCAATCTTCTCGAAACCCTCGACTTCGAGTCCGATATCGGTCAAAATTACGGCAATCTCCTCTGCCGTCAAGTCTGTGTTAATGTAGTTTTTAAGCCACTTATAAGAGATGTTCATATCTTGATGTTTTTGTATAATCGTCTAAAAACGTACAAAGATACAAAAACAATTGATAATTGGCAATTAGAATTGCCACTTTTATATCACTCTTTTGCTCCGAGGTAAGATTTACCGCGAGCCGATATAGAGCAATATCATACCGAGCAGGATAAACAGCAGGTCAAGAGCCTTCGTGCGCAGGTTTTTCTCGCGAAACAGCACCGCTCCACAGCAGAACGACACAATCACCGAACTGCGACGAATCATCGACACCACAGCAATCAACGCGCCCTCCTTCGACAGAGCCGTGAGGTATGCAATATCGGCACAAGTCAAGAACAGCGAAATCAGCGGTATAGCCCACGACCAACGGAAGAACTTCTCGGCTCGTTTCGGGAACCACACAACAGCAACCACGACAGCCATCATCGCAAACTGGTAGAGGGTGTACCAACCCTGCACAAACATCGGGTCGAGGGTGCGCATTATATGTTTATCATAAAGGCCGCAACAAGCCCCCACAATCGCAGCCGCTGCAACCGACAAAATCCAGATATTATTCCTAAAATCGACACCCTCGCTCTTGCCGGCACGGCTTAACAGAAACAACGAGAAGAGAGCCAGCAAAACTCCGCCCCATTGCCATCCGTTCAGTTGTTCCCCAAAGATAAGCATTGCCCCAAGTAGAGTAAGCACCGGTCGGGTAGCATTTATCGGGCCTACGATAGTGATAGGCAGGTGCTTCATTCCGTAGTAACCAAAAATCCACGAAGTCAGCACCATAGCCGACTTTATCAAAACCATTGCGTGAGATTCAAAATCGCCCTGCGGAATATCGAAAAATGTGCCGTCAAACCACCCAAAACCACCCACCGACGAGATGATAAACGGCAGAAAAAACAGAGATGAAAACAGGGTATTAAGCAACAAAACGGGCATCACGGCATTGCCGATTAAAGCCCGCTTTTTTGCAACATCATACAATCCCAGCAGAGCAGCCGAGAGGAACGCCAACGCGACCCACATAAATCGTTAGAGTTTGTCGCTATAAACAGCCGAGGGGAGGTCGTGCAGATTGTAGCGCGAAGCCATCGACATTCCGTATGCACCTGCCGATTTTATGGTAAGCAGGTCGCCACGTTTGGTTTTGCGCAGACTGACGTTCTCATCAAAGACATCTGTCGATTCGCAAGCCGTACCCACGACCGTATATTTGCTTCGCAGTTCCTCCTGCGATGTGATGTTTTCGATATTGTGATACGAGCCATACATCGCCGGGCGCACCAACTCCGTCATACTTGCATCAACGATTACCAGACGACGACCCGTAGCCGTAGTCTTATTGAAAAGCACACGCGTAATGAGTTCTCCGCACTCGCCAACGATAGAGCGACCAAACTCGAAATGCACCTCGCGGTCGCCTACGTTAAGATACTGATTGACAATCGAGAACAGCGACGCAAAGTTAGGAATAGGCTCATTCTCCGGAACGTCATAGTTGATACCCAGACCACCGCCCACATCCACGAAGCGGAGATTAAATCCGAGTGAGTCGAGGTTTGCAACAATAACATTCACCTTCTCGCACATATTCTCGAAGACGTGCAGTTCGCGAATCTGCGAGCCGATATGCAGGTGCAAGCCGATAATATTGATATTGGCAAGAGCCTGAATATCTGCCACATGCTCCAAAACCTCCTCATACGAGATACCGAACTTACTATCTGCCTGACCCGTATCGATACAGTGGTTGGTCTTGGGGTCGATATCGGGATTTATACGCAGAGCGACATCCGTCTTACGACCCGCCTCACGCGACAACTCATCTACCAAGAACAACTCTTCGAGACTCTCGCAGTTGATAGCCAAAATCTGCTGCTCGATAGCGTAGCGCAACTCCTTATCGCGCTTGCCGACACCGGCATAGACAATTCCCTTCGGGTCGAAGCCCATTTCGAGAGCCTTGCGCACCTCGTTACCGCTGGCACAGTCAATGCCGAGGCCATACTCGCGAATGATGCCGAGGATATGGTCGTCGTAGTTCGCCTTGATGGCGTAATGTACTTTATAATTGTGCTTCGCCGACTCATAGGCAACGCTTTCGAGCGTGCGACGTAGCAAGTCGATATCGTAGAGATAGAAGGGGGTTTCGTAGTTTTGCAGTTTCTCTGCAACGTGTCTGCTTAACATATTCTGACTAACCTAAAAATGTAAATAATTGGTGCAAAAGTAGTAATTCCCGACTACAATAGCAAATCGAGAATCACAAAAATCGCAAGCGAAGTACTTGCCAAGCCATTGAGCGTACCGAATGCTATGCCTATATTTTTCTGCTTTGTCGGGGTAACGAGCAGGTGTTCCAACACCAGCAATCCCGTAAAAATCGCAACCCCAATCCACATATACCAATGACCGGGCAGGTACGCAACAAACCAAATCAGCGCAGCAACGCTGACAACGTGCATCAATGCACTGATTATTAAAGAGGTGCGAGCCGAGAAGCGCGAGGGTATCGAGTGCAAACCCCGCTCGCGGTCGAAGACCGCATCCTGCAATGCGTAGATAATGTCAAATCCTCCACACCAAGTGATTACAATCAGCGAGAGTATGCAGGGTTCAAGTGCAAACTCTCCGGTAACGGCTATATATGCACCCACGGGGGCGATTCCGAGTGAAAGACCGAGTACAAAATGAGCCAAAGATGTGAATCGCTTGCAGTAGGAGTAGAACATTACAACTGCCAATGCAACAGGAGATAACACCGCTGTCAGCAGGTTGATTGACGATGCCGTCACGACGAAGAGAATCGCATTGACCACAACAAATGCCAACGCCTTTTTCGGAGATATTACACCTGCCGGAATTTCACGGTCGGCAGTACGAGGATTCTCGGCATCGATGCGCCAATCAGCCCAGCGATTGAAGCCCATAGCCGTATTTCGCGCAAAGACCATACACAGTACCACCTGCACGAGCAGCACCGCCCATTGCCACGGCTCCGCGAAGGTATGATTGCCACATTTAAGGGCGTATGTAAAGCCAATCATCGCAAATGGCATTGCAAAGATTGTGTGTGAAAATTTCACAAGCCGTAAATAGTCCGAGAATTTCGCCATCGTATATAGTTTTTCGCCACAAAATTACAAAAATAACATATTCCGACAACTCTATTTTCGGTTAATACTTTCGTATTAAGGACAAAATGTGTATATTTGCGCCCACTATGAAGAATATAAGAAATTTTTGCATAATTGCCCATATCGACCACGGCAAATCTACGCTTGCCGACCGACTGCTCGAAATGACCAACACGCTCAACCAGCGCGAGATGCAGTCGCAGGTACTCGATGATATGGACCTTGAACGCGAGAAGGGTATTACCATCAAGAGCCACGCTATCCAGATGGAATACACGGCTCGCAACGGAGAGAAATATACGCTCAATCTTATCGACACTCCGGGACACGTCGATTTTTCGTATGAGGTATCGCGCGCAATCGCATCATGCGAGGGTGCGCTGCTCGTGGTTGATGCCACGCAGGGCATTCAGGCGCAGACCATATCGAACCTCTATCTTGCCCTCGGCAGTGACCTCGAAATCATCCCCGTACTCAACAAGATTGATATGGACTCGGCAATGATTGACGAGGTAAAGGACCAGGTTGTCGATTTGTTGGGTTGCGACCACGACGACATCCTCTGCGCATCGGGCAAAACGGGTCTTGGAGTGGATGACGTTCTCGAAGCGATTGTCGAGCGTATTCCCGCCCCAAAGGGAGATGAAAACGCTCCGTTGCAGGCTCTGATTTTCGACTCGGTATTCAACCCCTTCCGCGGAATCATCGCATACTATCGTATCTTCAACGGCAAAATCCGTAAGGGCGAACACGTAAAATTCTTCAACACGGGCAACGAGTATGATGCCGACGAAATCGGTGTACTGAAACTCAAAATGCAGCCCCGCCAAGAGTTGAAAGCCGGCGATGTGGGCTACATCTGCTCCGGAATCAAGACTTCGGCAGACGTCAAGGTCGGTGATACGATTACCTCTGTTGCCAATCCTTGCACCGAGTCCATTGCCGGATTCGAGGATGTCAAACCGATGGTCTTTGCGGGTGTCTATCCCGTCGAGGCTGACCAATACGAGGACCTGCGTGCTTCACTCGAAAAGTTACGTTTGAATGACGCTTCGCTCACATTCGAGCCGGAGAGTTCGTTGGCTCTCGGCTTCGGTTTCCGTTGCGGATTCCTCGGACTTCTCCACATGGAGATTATTCAGGAGCGATTATACCGCGAATTTGACATGGATGTCATCACGACCGTTCCCAACGTGTCGTATCGCATAACTACCACATCGGGCGACACGCTCGAAGTACATAACCCTTCCGGACTGCCCGAAGTTACAAAAATCGACAAAATCGAAGAGCCGTACATATTGGCACAGGTCATCACAAAGACTGACTTCCTCGGCAACGTGATAAAACTCTGCATCGACAAGCGCGGTGTGATGAAGAATCAGACCTTTATCACACAGGACCGCGTGGAGATTAACTTCGAGATGCCGCTGTCGGAGATTGTCTTCGATTTCTACGACAAGTTGAAGAGTATCTCGAAGGGCTACGCATCGTTTGACTACCACCGCACAGGATATCAGGCGAGCCGTCTGGCGAAACTCGACATTCTGCTCAATGGCGAGCCGGTCGATGCTCTCTCGTCGCTGATTTATGCCGACCACGCCTACGATTTTGGTCGCAAGATGTGCGAGAAGTTGAAAGAACTCATCCCGCGCCAGCAGTTCGATATTGCCATTCAGGCAGCCATCGGAGCAAAGATTATCGCTCGCGAGACGGTCAAGGCTGTGCGCAAGGATGTAACGGCAAAGTGTTACGGTGGCGATATTTCGCGTAAGCGCAAGTTGCTCGAAAAACAAAAGGCAGGAAAGAAGCGTATGCGCCAAATCGGACAGGTACAGGTGCCGCAATCGGCTTTCCTTGCAGTATTAAAGATGGATTAACGAAACAACAAACCAAACACGATAACAATGAAAAAGACAATCATTGACCTTTTTGAGTCATCTGTGGAGAAATTTGGAGATAAAACCTTCCTCCTCGAAAAGACAACCGGCGAGTTTGAGCCTACGACATACGCCCAGGCGCGCGAAATAGCATTGACTACCGGTGCTGGTCTTGCAGCACTCGGCATTCAGCCCAAGCAGACCGTCTCGATTCTGGCAGAGGGATGTAATGCGTGGATTACATCGGAACTTGGTCTGCTCTATGCAGGAGCAATCAGCGTACCCCTCTCCATCAAGTTGGAGGAGGCTAATGACCTGCTGTTCCGCCTGCGCCACGCTGACGTTTGTGCAATCTTCGTATCGCGCAATCAGTTGCCGAAGATTCGCCACATCCGCGAGCAGTTACCGTTGCTCAAACATATCATCGTATGGGGCGATATCGCTCTCGAAGAGGGAGAGATGAGCCTTGCGGAACTCAACGCAATGGGCGAAAAGTATCTCGCAGAGCATCGTGAGGAGTTCTTGGCAATCGGTCAGGCTGTCCAGAATGACGACTACGCAACCATTACCTATACATCGGGCACCACAGCAGACCCGAAGGGTGTGATTCTGACACACCGCAACTACACGGCAAACGTAGAGCAGGCACTGACCCGCATATCGATACCTTCGGACTATCGAATGTTTATCATCTTGCCGCTCGACCACTGCTTCGCACACGTTGCAGGATTCTATATTATGGTGGCGTGCGGTGCTTCGGTTGCAACTACGCAGGTGGGTCGCACCCCGCTCGAAACACTGAAAAATGTACCGGGCAACATCAAGGAGGTAAAGCCTCACGTACTGTTGTCGGTGCCGGCTCTGGCAAAGAACTTCCGCAAGAGCATCGAGAGTTCGATTCACAAACAGGGCCCGAAGGTCGAGAAACTCTTCAAGTTTGCATTGAAGGTCGCTTACGAGTATAATCAGGATGGTTTCTCGAAGGGCAAGGGCTGGCGTTTTATGCTCAAACCGTTAGTCGCTCTCTTCGACAAGATTCTCTTCAAGAAGGTGCGCGAGGCATTTGGTGGCAACATCAAATTCTTCGTAGGTGGTGGCGCACTGCTCGACTCGGAGTTGCAGCGTTTCTTCTACGCTGTGGGTATGCCGATGTTGCAGGGCTACGGACTCTCGGAGGCTACGCCTATCATCTCCGCAAACTCGCTCGGCAAGGGTCGTCATCGTTTCGGCTCGTCGGGTAAGGTTATCCAGCCTCTCGAAATCAAGATTCTGGACGACGAAGGTCGCGAGATGCCGACCGGAGTGAAGGGAGAAATCGTCATCAAGGGCGAGAACGTCATGGCAGGTTATTGGAAAAATCCTTCGGCTACGGCAGAGACTGTCAAGGACGGCTGGCTCTATACGGGCGATATGGGTTATATGGCAGAGGATGGCTTCCTCTATGTTCTGGGTCGTTTCAAGAGCCTTCTTATCTCGGCCGATGGCGAGAAGTACAGCCCGGAGGGCATGGAGGAGTCGATTGTCGATAAGTCGCCCTATATCGACCAGATTATCATCTACAACAATCAAAGCCCCTACACGGGCGCGATTGTTGTTCCCAACCGCGATGCCTTGTGCCGCGAACTTACCGAGCGCAACGTCGCTGGCGAGGAGCGTGCAACGGTCGCAGCCGAGATTATCGGTGCCGAAATCGAGAAATACCGCACGGGTGGTGTCTATGGCGAGGAGTTCCCCGACCGTTGGCTGCCCGCAGCATTGGCTATTGTCGATGAGGCATTTACCGAGCAGAACGGATTGGTAAATAGTACAATGAAGGTTGTACGTGGCAAGGTCGAGGAGTACTTCAAGGGTCGCATCGACCACATGTACACCCCGGAGGGTAAGACTCTCAAAAACGAGAAGAATATCGAGTCCCTCTCGAAACTTGTGGCGTAACAGACTGGTTATAAGGCGATTTTGGTGTTGAGTCCGAGATAAAGTCCAACACCAAAATCGCCACACAAGACAATTTTACTGCGGTAATAGCTCAGTTGGTAGAGCATTGGCTTCCCAAGCCAAGGGTCACGGGTTCGAGTCCCGCTTACCGCTCTTATTGTTGATGGCGAACAACCTTTTGGGGTTGTTCGTTGTTTTTTTTGCGAGTCTATACGTGCAAGCACGTACCTATCTCAAAAAAAACAGCGTAGCCTCTCGGCTACTTTGCCATCATAAGTCCGGAAAGGGAGGGGGTAGGGGTTGCGGGGATAGAAATATGTTATAGGCGCGGTCTTGCGACCTGCGCTATGGGCATCCCCGCTTCACCTCGCTCGCGCTCGGCGGTCGAGTCCCGCTTACCGCTCTTATTGTTGATGGCGAACAACCTTTTGGGGGTTGTTCGTTGTTTTTTTTGTGAGTTTGTACTTGCTTGCGCACATTACGTTATGTCGGTCGATAAGTGTTATGGGGGAAATGGGGGCGCAGCCGATGGCTGCTTATGAGGGGAAAATGGGGGAGCGCGACCAAAGTCGCTTATGGGAATTTGTGAATTAAATAGCCAACGGCTAATGACTAACGGCTTTCTTCCTCGACCCCTCTGGTCTTCGACCACCTCCACTAAAAAGGGAGAATTTTTTTAGCAGTTACTCCCCAGTGTCCCCATAAACGGTCGCAGACCGTGCCCCCATTCTCCCCATTCTCCCCATTCTCCCGAAACACCTAATAGCAAAAAAAATAGAGTCTCACTGTGGAGACTCTATATATAATAAGGTATGATACTGCCAGAGGGTTAAACTTTCATAAACATCCACGGCAAAACTGCTGCTACCAAAAGCAGAATTAAAACGACATAAACCGCGATACGTGTCGGAGTGTGGGGTAGTTGCTTGCGAAACCACGCATCAATCATAGTACGATGTTGGAGTATATGCACTGCGAGCAATACAACAACTGCAATGCCAGCCCAGAGGTGTATCTCACGCCACATTCTGCGACCAAGCCACAACACCGACTCGATATTCGAGCCTCGACGTATAACAAACTTGATAATGTAACCACTGATGCTGGTCAATGCCATTGCCACGAACATCAGCAGATTAACAACCATATTTTTCGTCATCTTATCCTTCATATCTTTCTCGTTTTTTTTCTGTGCGTGGTGTTTAGTGGTTGGGGCATTGGTGGTCGTCGCCATGACCGGCACATCCTACACCCGAATCGAAAACAAATCCCGTGAGATAACTCGCCACCAGATTCTCCACATTGCCCGAACATCCGCGTACAACCCTTATATTATGCGCTTGCAACGTATTTTTCGCACCTTCGCCCATCGAGCCTGCCAGCATAACTTCAACACCCATCTGCTCCAAAACAGCAGCTATACCTGACTTACAACCACAACCTTGTGGCGAAGGCAACTCCTCACGAGCAACAACCTTACGATCTTCGATGGTAAAGATTGTATAGCGGTCACAATGCCCGAAATGATTATCGACACATCCTTCGCGTGTCGGAACAGCAATCTTCATATTTCATCTTTTTAAGTTACAGAAATATGGGTGCCACAAACCGACACCCATACATTCAAATCGTTTGCGACTACTCTTCAAAAGAGTGAATAACCACACCGGAACGCAGTTTTGGCTCGAACCACGTAGTCTTCGGTGGCATAATGTTACCCGTGTCGGCAATATCGATAAGTTGTTTCATCGAGACGGGGTACAGAGCAAATGCAACCGCCATCTCTCCGCTATCGACCCTGCGTTTCAACTCGCCCAAGCCTCTGATTCCGCCCACAAAGTCGATTCGCTTCGAGGTGCGCAGGTCGGCAATGCCGAGCAATCTATCCAAAACCAAATCCGAAAGCACCGTAACGTCAAGTACCCCAATCGGGTCTGCATCGTTATAAGTACCCTCCTTCGCAGTGAGCGAATACCACTCGCCCTCCAAGTACATTGCAAAATTATGCAGTGCCGCAGGAGTGTAAATCTCGCTACCTACCTTCTCAACAACGAAGTTCTCGCCCAAAGCCTCAACAAACTGCGCAGGAGTCATTCCGTTCAAATCCTTCACTACGCGGTTATAGTCGATAATTTTGAGTTGCGATGCAGGGAAGGTCACTGCGAGGAAGTAGCAGTACTCCTCATCGCCACGATGCGCAGGATTCTTCGCCATCAAGGCCTGTCCCACACGTGCAGCGGCCGCTGTACGGTGGTGTCCGTCAGCAACGTATAGAGCCGGAATCTCGGCAAAAATCTCGGTAATACGCTTATTGGTAGCCGCATCGCGAATAACCCAGAAGTGGTGTCCGAAGCCATCTTCGGCAGTGAAATCGTAGTCAGCCTCGTGTTCCGCCACCCACGACGACACAATCGCATCAATCTCTGCGTGGTCGGGGTATGCGAAGAATACCGGCTCGATATTCGCCTGCTGGTTGAATACGTGCTTCATACGATCCTCCTCCTTATCGGGGCGGGTAAGTTCGTGCTTCTTGATAGCCCCGGATAGGTAATCCTCGAAGTGACAGCACACAGCCAATCCATACTGCGTGCGACCATTCATCGTCTGGGCGTAGATGTAGTAGTACTCCTCGCCATCTTGTTCGAGCCAACCCCTCTCGCGCCACAGGCGGAAGTTCTCGACCGCCTTATTATAGACCTCCTGCGAATGTTCGTCTGCAATGGGGTCAAAATCGATTTCGGGCTTGATGATGTGTAGTAGCGAGCGTTCCGTCGCCTCCGCTTTCGCCTCAACAGAGTTCAATACATCGTAGGGGCGCGATGCCACCTCCGAAGCATACGCCTTCGGTGGGCGTATTCCCTTGAAAGGTTTGATTTTTACCATAGTCTTTCGGTATTTTGTTCTACTTATTTACTTGGAATCGAGTTACACCATTCTCGAAGAAATCGACAATCTGACGCGCAGCCGCCAAACCTGCATTGATATTAGCCTCGGCAGTCTCGGCACCCATCTTTTTGGGCGTGGCAAAGAATCGTTTGCCGAACTTTTCTGCCAGATGCTCCACAGCGTCAGGGGCAATGTCGGTAATGTATTTAAGGTCGGTACGCTCGTCAAGAGCCTTCTCCAATCCAGCCTCATCGATAACCTCCTTACGAGCCGTATTTACAAGTGTTGCCCCCTTCGGCATCGAGGTCAAAAGGTCGTAGCCGATAGAACCTTTGGTCGCCGGTGTTGCGGGGATATGCAGCGAGAGGAAATCCGACTGTGCATACAACTCCTCAACCGAGCCTACCTTGCGCACACCGTCATTCTCGAAGACAAAATCATCGGTAATAAAGGGGTCATAGGCGATGACATTCATACCCATAGCCTTGCCCTTACGGCCAACCAACTTGCCGACATTGCCGTAAGCGTGGATGCCGAGGGTCTTACCCTGAATTTCGCATCCAGTACCCGGTGTGAAGCGGTTGCGCGACATATAAATCATCATTGCCAGAGCCAACTCTGCCACAGCATTCGAGTTCTGACCCGGAGTATTCATCACGACGACTCCGCGAGCCGTAGCCGCTTCCAAATCGACATTATCATAACCGGCACCGGCGCGAACAACGATTTTCAGATTTCGAGCCGCCCCGATAACCTCTGCCGTAACCTTGTCGCTACGCACAATCAGCGCATCGACATCTGCCACAGCCTCCAAGAGTTGGGCTTTGTCCGTATATTTTTCAAGCAGCACAACTTCATATCCTGCCGCCTCGCAAATCTCCTTAATACCATTCACAGCCTCGGCTGCAAAGGGTTTTTCGGTTGCTACAAGAACTTTCATATCCTTAACAAGTGATGTAAAATGAACTATTTTCTCCTCCTTTTTCTCGTAGGTATATGGAACAATTGTCGCCATAGGTGCTATTTGGTTTTGAGAGTTTCAAACTCCTGCATACAAGCCACCAGAGCCTCAACCGACTCCTTCGGACAAGCATTGTAGCATGATGCACGGAATCCGCCAACCAGACGGTGACCCTTGATACCAACCATACCGCGCTCCTTGGCGAACTCCAAAAACTCTGCCGCCAACTCCTCGTTACCCTCCGACATCACGAAGCAGATATTCATCAGCGAGCGGTCCTCCTTCTCGACCGTGCCACGGAAGAGTGAGTTGCGGTCAATCTCGTTGTAGAGTAACTCCGCCTTCTCGACATTGCGACGATAAATCTCCTCAACGCCCCCCTGCGCTTTCAGCCAACGCAAGGTCTCGTTCATAACATAAATCGGGAATACGGGAGGGGTGTTAAACATCGAGTTGTTGGCAACGTGAGTATTCACATTCATCATCGAGGGGAGTTCGCGCACAACCTTTTCGAGCATATCGTCACGAATGATGACAAACGTAACACCCGCAGGAGCAAGATTCTTCTGCGCACCTCCGTAAATCATTGCATACTTCGACACATCCACCGGACGGCTCATAATATCCGAACTCATATCGGCAATAAGAGGTACGGGAGAGTCGATATCGACCTTATACTCCGAGCCGTAGATGGTGTTATTCGAGCAGATATAGAGATAGTCAAGGTCGGCAGGAATCTCAAAACCCTTCGGGATGTAGGTAAAATTCTTATCCTCCGACGATGCAACCACCTGCACCTCGCCATAGTGTTTAGCCTCCTTGATAGCCTTCTTCGACCATACGCCCGTATTGACGTAACCCGCCTTCGTCTTCAAAAAGTTGGCAGGGATATGGAAGAATTGGGTGCTGGCACCACCGCTGACGAAGAATATCTTATAGTTGTCGGGGATGTGGAGCAGTTCGCGGAAGAGCGTCTGCGCCTCGTTCAGCACATCCTCGAAATCCTTTGTACGATGTGAAATCGAGAGGAGTGAAAGACCGGAACCATTAAAATCGATAATAGCCTTTGCGGCATTTTGGAGAACCACATCCGGAAGGATGGAGGGTCCGGCGTTGAAATTGTGCTTTTTCATAGAAACTGTGTATAAATTAGTTTGTTGTTTGCTATCACTTACCCTGCAACGACACAGGACACACAAAGATATAAAAATAATTTTGAATTTTCAATTTTTAATTTTTAATTTATTTGTACCTTTGTACTTTCGAAAACACAAGATGCAATGATTAAATCAATGACCGGTTTCGGCAAGGCGGAGGCCTTGTGCGAGAACAAGAAGATAGTTGCCGAGATTCGCTCGCTCAACTCCAAGCAGTTGGACCTCTCGGTAAAGATGCCGGCGCTCTACCGCGAGGCAGAATTCGAGATTCGAAATATCGTCAATAAGGGTGTGCAACGTGGCAAGGTAGAACTCTACATCTCTGTCGAATCGACCGAGGTAACCACCGCTGCGACAATCGACAAGCGTCTTTTCCGAGCATATCTCTGCCAACTCAACGACGCACTGACATATTCAGGCATCGATGCGAGTTACGATGCGTTGGTACCGGCTATTGTCAAGATGCCCAATGTCCTTGCTACCGAGAGCGTTGCCGTGAGCGACGAGGAGCGTGCCGCTCTGCTCAAAGCAGTCAGCGAGGCGGTGGAGCGACTCAACGCCTTCCGTGAGCAGGAGGGAGCAGTTCTGATTGCCGACCTGCTGGGTAGGGTAGAGCGTATCGAGAAGTACAAAAATGCAGTTACTCCATTCGAGAAGGCTCGCACCGAGGCTATTCGCAACCGCATACGCGAGAATATCGAAAAACTCCAAGTCGAGGTCGATAACAACCGCCTTGAACAAGAGATGATTTTCTACATCGAGAAACTCGATATTACCGAGGAGAAGGTGCGTCTGCAAAACCACTGCAAATACTTCCGCGAGGTGGCAGCCACCGAAGAGTCGGCAGGCCGCAAACTCGGATTTATCGCCCAGGAGATGGGTCGCGAAATCAACACCATGGGGTCGAAGGCAAACGATGCCGATATGCAGGTGTTGGTTGTGAAGATGAAGGATGAATTGGAGAAGATTAAGGAGCAGGTGCTCAATATCTTGTAATACGCAAAGGTTATGGGCAAACTTGTCATCTTTTCGGCTCCGAGTGGCAGTGGCAAGACTACGATTGTACGTCGTTTGCTGTCGAACTTTCCGCAGTTTGAATTCTCGATTTCGGCAACGTCGCGCCAACCGCGTGGCTCCGAGCAGCATGGTGTAGATTACTACTTCCTCACGCCGGAGGAGTTTGCCGAGGCGGTACGCGAGGAGCGTTTCGTCGAGTGGGAGGAGGTCTATGCCGGCACCTGTTATGGAACACTCCGCAGTGAGATGGAGCGCATCTGGGCAAAAGGCAACGTCATAGTCTTTGATGTGGATGTGCTGGGCGGTATAAACCTCAAAAAGATTTTTGGCGAAGATGCCTGCTCGATATTCGTACAACCACCCTCAATCGAGGAGTTGGAGCGCAGACTGCGTGGCAGGGCTACCGACAGCGAGGAGGTTATCGCCAAGCGTGTCGCAAAGGCGGAGTTCGAGTTATCGAAGGCTCCCGAATTTGACCACGTGGTAGTCAATGACGACCTCGATACGGCAGTGAATGAAACAATAGACATCATCAACGACTTTTTGGATAAAATTCACAATTCATAATTCACAATTCACAATTATCAACCGACGCTGCGGAGCGAGGAAAAGTCTCTACAAGAGGCTTAACTGCTAAAAAAAAGCGAGAGCAGAGGGCAAACTTGTTTGCACTATGCCGAGCCGCGAGGAGGAAAAGACTTTGAAAGAGGCTTAACTATCAATTATCAATTATCAATGAAGCGTGTTGCGCTATATTTTGGCTCGTTCAACCCGATACACAAAGGGCATATCGCGCTGGCAGAGTACGTCTTGGAGCGTGGTCTATGCGATAGCGTTGCCCTTATCGTATCGCCCCAGAATCCACTCAAAGAGGGCGGAGAGTTAATGCCCGAATTGAGCCGATTCGAGATGGCAGAGATTGCGTGTCGCGAATCGCGCTTCCCGGAGCAGATACAACCCTCGGCTATCGAGTTTCTGTTGCCACGACCCTCATATACGATAGACACTCTGCGCTATTTGGAGGAGAACAACGGAGCAGAGATGGAGTTCTCGGTCTTGATGGGAGCCGACCTTATCCCGCAGTTGGAGCGTTGGAAGGATTACCGCACGCTGCTCGACTGCTACCATATAATGGTCTATCCGCGAGCCGGTTATGCAATTGATAAATGCCTCGACAAAATAACCGTCTTGGAGGATGCCCCGTTGCAGAATTACTCATCGACAGATGTTCGCAAAGTGTATGCCGAGGGTGGCGACACGTCAGCGATGCTCACAACAGGTGTTGCGGAGTATATCGCCCAAAACCGCCTGCTCAAACGTGAGGGCAAGGGTGCCGAGGTCGAGGCCCTTATCACCCGTGCCAAGGCAGCCTTTGGGCGAAACGAGTGGGGTAAGGCACTAAACGACTTCAATGCCGCGTTAGAGTTGTCGCCCGACAATTGCGAGGCGCAGGAGTATGTGAAGATGATTCACGAGATACTTGATTTTAGATACAAAGACATATACAACCCATAAGAGATGAACAAATTACGCATAGCATTGCTGGCAGGAGGCAACTCCTCGGAGCGCGAGATTGCACTGCAAAGTGCTGCACAAATCGAGCAGGCTCTCGACAAGACAAAATACGATGTTAAGGTTATCGACATCTACCACCGTGATTGGTTTTACACCGCCGAGGATGGCTCGCGCTATCCGCTCGACAAGAACGACTTTTCGCTGACGGTCGAGGGTGTGCGTTACGAGTTCGACTATGCCCTGATTATCATCCACGGCACTCCGGGCGAAGATGGCAGATTGCAGGGCTATCTCGACATTATGGGTATTCCCTATTCGTCGTGTTCGATGGTCTCGTCAGCGATAACCTTCGACAAAGAGAGTACGAAGTTGGCAGTGGCGGCACGCGGTATCCGTGTGGCGAAGGAGATTTTCCTGCATCGTGGCGACAGGGTGGATGAAGACGAGATTGTTGCCCGACTCGGACTGCCTCTGTTTGTAAAACCCAACGCCAGTGGCAGCAGTTTCGGAGTTACCCGCGTGACCGATAAGGAGCAGATTGCAGCCGCCGTAGAGGAGGCTTTCAAGGAGAGCGATGACGTTCTGATTGAGGAGTTTATATCCGGTAGAGAGATGGGGTGCGGAGTGTTGATTACGCGCGAGAAGGAGTACCTCTTCCCGATTACCGAGATTGTGTCGAAGAAGGCCTTTTTCGACTATGAGGCTAAATATACCAAAGGTATGTCCGAGGAGATTACCCCTGCGGATATCACTCCCGAAGTCAAGGAGAAACTCAATCGTATGACCCGCGAAGCATACAAGGCGTGCCGTTGTCGTGGAGTCGTGCGCATCGACTTTATCGTTATGCCCGATGGCGAGCCGTGCCTTATCGAGGTCAATTCAATCCCCGGAATGTCAAGCGGCAGTATTGTTCCCAAGCAGGCAAAGGCTATGGGCATCTCGTTAGGCGAGTTGTTCGATTTCGTGATTAGCGAAACAAAGGCGTAGAGAGGGTAACGAATATGGTGATTGTGTTGCTGCACCAGGAGGATGTACTGCTACGCAAACATATCGAGAAGCATATTGCCCGCTTTGTTGATGAGGAGGTTTCAGAGAGTCGTTGTCAAAAGCGCGTAGTGAGAAAAAGAGAAAAAAGTAGTATTTTTGTCATTTGATGCCATTCAGCAATCTTTGATTGTGCATGCCATTAAGGGCGTAGCCCGAATGTCATTCAATGCCACGAAAAACAAAAATGAGAATCAATATGATAGAAATCGAGGGTAAGATTGTCAGCACCGACCTGCTGACCGAGTGTTTCTGTTGCGATTTGGCGCAGTGCAAGGGTGCCTGTTGCATCGAGGGCGATGCGGGTGCTCCGCTCGATATTGACGAGGTCGATATCCTCGAAGAGGAGTATGAAAACTACAAGCCTTATATGACCGAGGAGGGTATCCGTGCCGTTGAGGAGCAGGGCTTTATGGTTGTCGATACGGATGGCGACTACACCACACCGCTCGTCAATGGTGGAGAGTGTGCCTTTACCTGCTACGATGAGAATGGCGTGGCTCTCTGTGCTATTGATAAGGCTTTCCGCGAGGGTAAATGCGCCTTCCAGAAGCCGATATCGTGCCACCTCTATCCGATTCGCGTGGTTAATTTCCGCAACGGTGGCGAGGGCCTGAACTACCACCGTTGGCATATCTGCAAGTCGGCATGCGAAAATGGCAAAAAACTCGGCATACCGGTCTATAAGTCACTGCGCGAGCCTATCATCCGCAAGTGGGGCGAGGAGTTCTACAAGGCTATGGAGGCAGCGGAGCAATTGATAATTAATCCTCTTTCAGAGTCTTTTCCTCCTCGCGGCTCGGCATAGAGCAAACAAGTTTGCCCTCTGCTCTCGCTCCGCAGCGTCGGTTGACAATTGACAGTTGATAATTTTAACACTAAATAAGAGTATGAACATTAAGAGAATAGTGACTCTATCGGTTGTAGCAGCAATGGCCGCAGGGGTTGCAGTGGCTCAATCGCCTGCCGAGGTGGCAGTGAGCGGTGGCGAGCAGGCATCGACAACGGTGGCTGCAAGCAGCAACGCGACAGCCACTAACACCGAAACAGCAACCGTGGAGGCAACGACCGAGAACGCCTCGGCAAGCGATAATGCCTCGTCTGCCGAGATAAATGTCGTGCCGGCGAAACCCACGAAGCCGACTCCCGTTGCGCCCGTCCGCAAAATCGAAGAGATGGTGGTCGATACATTGCCGACAGTGAATGAGGCGTTGAAGATTGTGCTATACAACGACAATACTTGGCGATATGTCCGCGACCGCAGTGTACGTCAGGATAGTACCGTCTTCGAGAAGTATTGGAGCACAGATGTTATCTCGCCTTATCGCGAGGTGCCGTTGGCTTCACTCCCCGTGTCGGTCGTGATTCCGTTGGTTGATTCGCTCAAAAGTTATCACTATCCCTACCAAGGGCGCATAATCTCGCGCTATGGTCCCCGCAGAGGTCGCAACCACAACGGAGTGGATTTACCCTTGAAGGAGGGCTCTCCAATATACGCCACCTTCGATGGGCGCGTGCGCTACGCCCAGAACAGCCGCACGGGCTATGGTAATCTGGTAATTATCCGCCACGATAACGGACTTGAAACATATATGGGTCATCTCTCGAAAATTACCGTCAAGGCGGGCGATTGGGTGACGGCAGGTCAGGTCGTGGGCGAGGGCGGCTCGACGGGTCGCAGCACGGGGCCACACCTCCACTTCGAAACTCGCTATTATGGTCAATCGTTTGACCCGGAGCGACTTATAGACTTTAATACAGGTATGCTGCGTCGCGAAACATTCCTCTTGAAGCGCAAATTCTTCGATATATACTCCCGTTACGACCAGAACTTCGAGGACGAGATTGCCAACGAAGAGGACGACAAGCGCGAGGCTGCCGAGTTGGCGGCACGTCGCTACTACAAAGTTCGCTCCGGAGACACGTTGAGCGGTATTGCCGTAAAGTATGGCACGACCGTTACACGCATCTGCCAACTCAACGGAATCAACAGAAATGCAATTCTGAAAGTGGGTAAAACTTTGAGGGTTAGATAGCGACTATAAGTAGTTGCGATAACCGAAGATTTTGCTTCCGACGCGCACCATTGTCGAGCCACACTCGACAGCAAGAGGGTAGTCGTCAGACATACCCATCGACACCACATTGAAAGCCTCGCCAAAGTGCGGGGCTAATTCATTACGATACTCCACAAGTCGCTCGAAATCAGCACGAACAACCGCCTCATCTTCTGTATTGGTTGCGATACACATCACACCCCTTACGCGCACATTCCCAAACTGTGCGAAAGCCCCTCGACGCACCTCCGCAAGCAGGTCGGCATACTTCCAACCCGTCTTACTCTGCTCGCGAGCAACGTGAATCTCCAACAAGCAATCTATCGTGCGGTCGCACTTACGAGCCTCGCGGTCGATAACCTCCATAAGGCGCAGGCTATCTACCGAGTGAATCATCGACACGAAGGGGGCGATATACTTTACCTTATTGGTTTGGAGATGACCTATCATGTGCCACTCGATATCGCGTGGCAGAGCCTCGTATTTAGCCTTCAACTCCTGCGGTCGGCTCTCGCCAAAGATGCGCTGACCGCCATCGTAAGCCTCGCGGATAGCCTCCACGGGGTGGGTTTTCGACACCGCTACAAGTGTCACACCTGCGGGGAGTGTGGAACGTATTTCGTTGATTTTGCTTGTAATGCTCATCGTGTTACCATTTATCTACGCAAAAGTAGGCAAAGAAAACGGTTTTTCGAAAAGTTTTGCGTATATTTGTCAAAATTGTGACTAACAAAAAATAATAAAGATATGAAACGACTGATTTTGACTATTCTCCTCGGTGTGGCAGTGTGGCGTGCCGATGCCTGCACCAACTTTATCGTGACCAAGGGAGCCTCGACAGATGGCTCGGTAATGGTCAGTTATGCTGCCGACTCGCATCAACTCTACGGTGCGCTCTATTTCGTGCCGGGAGGTAAATTCAAGGCTGGCGAGATGCTCCGCGTCGAGGAGTGGGACACGGGCAAGTATCTCGGAGATATTCCGCAAATTCCCACAACACACACCACAATCGGCAATATGAACTCGCACTCGCTTATCATTGCCGAGACAACCTACGGAGGTCGTGCGGAGTTGGAGGACCCCAACGGCACAATGGACTACGGCTCACTGATATACATCGCTCTGCAACGTGCCAAGACGGCTCGTGAGGCTATTGCGGTCATTGCTGACCTCGCGGCAACACACGGCTACGCATCGAGCGGTGAATCGTTCTCGATTGCCGACCGCAACGAGGCGTGGATTATGGAACTTATCAGCAAGGGTAAGTTCGGCAAGGGTATCGTTTGGGTGGCTCGCCGTATCCCTGATGGATATGTATCGGCTCACGCAAATCAGGCGCGTATTACAACTTTCCCGCTTAACGACAAGGAGAATTGCCTCTACTCGGAGGATGTCATCTCGTTTGCCCGCGAGAGAGGCTATTTCAACGGCAAAGACGAGGAGTTCTCGTTCTGCGATGCCTACGCTCCGCTCGACTTCGGTGCAATGCGCGGTTGCGAGGCGAGAGTGTGGGCATTCTTCCGCACTGTGGCTGACGATATGGACAAATATGTCGATTACGCTATGGGGCACAACCCCAAGAATCGTATGCCTCTGTGGGTTAAGCCTCGCACGAAGGTTGCTCCGAAGGTGGTGTTCGATGCCATGCGCGACCACTACGAGGATACTCCGATGGATATGACGACCGATATCGGTGCCGGTGGCAGCCACTGCCCTTATCGTTGGCGCCCGATGTATTTCAAGGTCGATGGCGTGGAGTACTGCAACGAGCGTGCTACGGCTACACAGCAGACAGGTTTCTGGTTTGTGGCGCAGGCTCGTGAGAAGAAAGAGGGTATCCTTTGGTTTGGTACTGATGATGCTGCAACCTCGCCCCTTACGCCTATCTATGCCAACTCGACAGAGATTCCGTGGTGCTTCTCGGAGCAGAACGGCTCGATGCTCAAATATTCGGATGAGTCGATGTTCTGGATTACCAACCGCATTGCACAGTTCGCCTACCTGCGTTACGATGTTATCGGCAAGCATGTTCGCTCGGAAATAGACAAGTGGGAGAGTGCTATGCTCGAACAGGTAAAAGAGATTGATACGGCTATTGCCAACGTAGGCAACAACCCCAAGAAGGCTGCAAAGATTGCCACAAAATTCTCGGTTGGCTCGGCAGACATCCTCTTCAACTACTGGAAAACAATGGATAATTACCTGATGGTTAAGTATATCGACGGTAACATCAAGAGCGAAGACGAGAAGGGCTTTATTGAGAATGGAAACGGCAAGGATATCCCTGCCAAGATTCAACAACCCGGCTACTCCGAGAAGTGGAAGAGAGCCGTTGCAGCCGACAACGGCACGATTTTGAGGGTAGTAAATAACTAAACGACTAAATATCAAACAAAAAAATGAAGAAGGCGATTTTATCGGCTGTTTTGGCCGTTGTAGCAGTGAGCGTGCAGGCTCAAATCCAATTTCCTCGCTCGCAAGCCGAGGATACAAAGGGTTATATGAGCGAGGCGTATTGGAAATTATGGAATCCGGAGGAGCAGGCTCGTATTGAGGCTGATATCGAGAAGTATCGCAAGGCCGACGGAGAGTTTTCTGTTGTAGATATCAAGCGTAATTCGGAGGTCAAGATAGAACAAATCTCACACGAGTTTATCTTTGGTGCGCACATCTTCAACTTCAACCAACTTGGCACAAAGGAGCGTAATGACCGTTATAAAGAGATGTTTGGCACACTCTTCAATCGTGCTACAATCCCCTTCTATTGGAGAGAGTTCGAGTTGGAGCAGGGCAAACCCCGCTTTGCAACCGAGTATCGCGACACGGAGGAGTTCTGGAACAACTGTGAGAATCCATACGACGAGTTACACTGGCGCCGTCCATCGACCGACCAGCTTGTCGAGTTCTGTGAGCAGAAGGGTATTCAGATGCACGGCCACGTATTGGTGTGGGGTAGTCGTCTAATCCGCCCGCGGTGGTACTTCAACCTCTTCAACAAGGAGGAGTTGGCGGCTCACAAGCGTCTGTTCCCGAATGAGCCTAACCGTTATCAAAATAAAGATGTTCAAAGCGACGAGTGGAAAGAGATGTCATTTGAGGAGGTTGCCCAAACATTCCCCAACTACGTCAAGACAATGCCGTTAGTTATGGAGAATCGCATCAAGCAGATTGCCGAACACTATGGAGGTCGTTTGCAGAGTTGGGATGTAGTAAATGAGAGCGCGCGTGATGACGATCAGGGTTTTCTGATAGAGAATCATCCGGTATCGAAGAGTCGTTATGGTCTGCTCTATGGCGACTATCCATACCACGCATTGAAGTGTGCCGAGAAGTATTTTCCGAGTGATGTGGCTCTCAATATCAACGACTACCACCGCAAGCCCGGCTATACGACGCAAGTAAAGCGACTGTTGGAGCGTGGTTGTAAAATTGATATTATGGGAATACAGATGCACCTATTCAATGTCCAACACTGTATGGATATTGCCAATGGTGTAAAAATCCAGACTCCTTCGCAGGTTCGAGAGTATATTGGTTGGGCTTCGGAGGCAAATCTTCCTCTCCATTTGAGCGAGGTTACCATTACTGCACCGTCGCAGGATGAACGTGGTTTTATGATTCAGGCAATCATCACCCAGCAGCTCTATCGTTTGTGGTTCTCACAGGAGAAGATGATGGGTATCACTTGGTGGAATACCGTTGATGGTTGCGGCATTAAAGGCGAGCCGTCGGTTTCGGGTATCTTCTTCCGAGATATGAAGGAGAAACCGGCATACTACGCTCTTGACCAGTTGATTAACCACGAATGGAAGACCAATCTCTCGGTTAAACCCGATGCCGAGGGTAAGGTGCGATTCCGTGGTTTTAAGGGCAAGTATCGCATTACCTACAAGGATAAGCGAGGTCGCGAACAGACAATGGAATACATTTTGAAATAGGAGTTTTCTCAAAAGACAAAATCTCATTATGAAGTATGATTTGATTGTTATCGGTAGCGGTCCGGGTGGATATGTTGCCGCAGTGCGTGCCGCTGAACTCGGCAAGAGGGTAGCGGTTGTTGAGCGTGCCGAGGCGGGAGGTGTCTGCCTAAATTGGGGTTGCATACCGACCAAAGCACTCGTCAAGAGCGCGCAGGTATATCACTATTGCCATACAGCCGCATCCTACGGCATAGACGTCGAGGGCGAGGTAAAGCCCGATATGACAAAGATTGTGGCTCGCTCGCGAGGTGTGAGCGACCTGATGCAGAAGGGGGTGCTGTTCCTGCTCAAAAAACATAACATCGACCTGCTGCAAGGCTTCGGCTCGTTAAAGGGCGGAGGCAGGGTAGATGTCGATGGCACGGAGTACGAGGCTGACCATATTCTACTCGCTACGGGTGCGCGCCCACGCGAAATGGCATTTATGCCTATCGACGGCAAGCACATCATCTCCTCGCGCGAGGCTCTGACACTAGACCACCTGCCCGCGGATATGATTATCGTCGGTTCGGGTGCTATCGGCAGCGAGTTTGCGTGGATATACTCAACGCTGGGTGTGAAGGTTACCGTTGTGGAGTATATGCCCCAACTGATGCCCCTCGAAGACGAGGAGGTGGCCCGCGCTATGGAGCGAGCCTTCCGCAAACAACGTATCGGTGTGATGACCTCGACGACGGTTAAGCAGGTTACGGTCGAGGATGGTCGTTGCAAGGTCGAGGTCGAGGGTAAGAAGGGTGTCGAAACCCTTACGGCAGAGGTTGTTCTCTCGGCTGTGGGTGTTAAATCCAATATCGAGAATCTCGGTCTCGAAGAGGCTGGCGTAGCGGTCGAGCGCGACAAAGTCAAAGTCGATGAGTTCTACCGTACATCGGTTGAGGGAATCTATGCCATTGGCGACATTATCGCAACACCGGCTCTGGCTCACGTCGCATCGGCAGAGGCTGTCTGTTGCGTGGAGGCGATGTTCGGACTCAATCCCGACCCTATCGACTACTCGGTAATTCCGTCGTGTGTCTATACCACTCCCGAAGTTGCATCGGTCGGATTGACCGAAAAGCAGGCTGCCGAACAGGTCGGAGAGTACAAGGTCGGCAAATATCAATTTACCGCTTCGGGCAAGGCCGCGGCAGCAGGCGACCGCGAAGGCTTCGTAAAACTCATCTTCGACAAGGATGAACATCTGCTCGGAGCGCATATCGTCGGAGCAAACGTAACGGAGATGCTTGGCGAGCCTTCGATTGCAAAGAGCCTCGGAGCCACAGCGAAGCAGATTGCCCGCACAATCCACTCACACCCGACACTCCATGAAGGTATCATGGAGGCGGCAGAGGCTGCACTCCGAATGGAGGAGTAGGCGTAACATATTAGTCTATAACCAATCAGGGCTGTCGCAACATTGCATGTTGGACAGCCCTGATTACATCTGACGATTACGCTTAACTCATGTGATGCACGAAATTCGAGCAGGAGTCATTACCGATAACAAAACCGCCAAGCCAAAATATGGCAGCAGTGATAAGGTGTTGTCCATTCTTCATAAATTCAATTTTGGGGTATAAATCGTATTAAATTGCAGTTCGTCTGAAAATATCATCGGGGTAGGCGACATCGCTCAAAAAGAGACCTTGTGCCGGTGCGCCACCGCTCGATCGCGACAAGTCACGCGAAGCGACAATATCCTCGAATTGTTCGGGAGTATAGCGGCCTCTGCCCACATCGACCAACGTACCGACCAACGCCCGCACCATATTGCGCAAGAAGCGGTCTGCAACGACCGTAAAGCACAAGCAATCGCCCTCGCGACTCCATTCTGCGTGCGAAATATGGCAGATATTGGTCTTATTGTTAGAGTTAAGTTTGGCAAACGATGTAAAATCCTCATAGCGCAGCAAGCACTCCGCAGCGCGATTCATCGCCTCCATATCGAGTGGCACGAAGTATTGCCAACTGCCGTCACGTGTGAAGGGGTTCTTCTTCTGCTCGATATAGTAGCGATACTCCCTGCGCACGGCATCAAATCGGGCGTGAGCCTCCGGCGACACCTCCTTGACCGAGAATACCGCAATATCCTCCGGCAGAATAAGATTTAGTTTATAGACAAATTGGTTGCAATCCTTGACCGCCACCTCCGAATCGAAGTGTGCCACATAGTACGAGGCATTGACACCCGTATCTGTACGCCCCGCTCCGACAACCTCGATTTCGGCACGCAGCAGGGTCGATAGCGCACGCTCCAAGGTCTGTTGCACCGACGGCACATCATTCTGGCGTTGCCAACCGCAGTAGGCGGATCCCTTATATCTCAATTCGATAAAATAGCGCATAATCGAGAGCAAAGATAAGAAAATATCGCCAACATTGCATAATGAGATTCATTTCTTGTCGTTTTTTTCGTATATTTGCGAGTTAATAATTTAATATCGAAGAATGAAAGCAGCAATTATAGGATACGGCAAGATGGGGCGCGAAATCGAGCGCATACTTATCGAGCGCGGACACACCGTGTCACTTATCATTGACGAGGCTAATGCCGCAGACCTCAACGAGCAGAATCTCAAAGAGATAGATGTCGCTCTCGAATTTACAACACCCGCCACGGCATACAACAACATCCGTCGTTGCGTCGAGTCGGCAACGCCTGTTGTGAGCGGAACTACCGGTTGGACAGAGCGTCTCGACGAACTCAAAGCATTGTGCGAGCAGACGGGCGGTGCGTTGTTCTATGCCTCGAACTACTCGTTGGGCGTGAATATGATGTTCCGCCTCAACCGACGACTTGCCGAGTTGATGAATCATCATCCGCAATATGATGTCACAATCGAGGAGGTGCATCACATCCACAAGAAGGATGCTCCGAGTGGCACAGCCATAACCCTTGCCGAGGGTATTCTCGACGAACTCGACCGCAAAGCCGGCTGGGAGAATCCGACGGTTGTAGAGTTTGATGCCGAGGGCGAGCCTATCGTTCATTCGATGGGGGAGGCGGCACCCGAAAATATAGCCATAACCTCTGTTCGCGAGGGCGAGACCCCCGGAATCCACACCGTAACCTACGACTCGGAGGATGACTTGTTGCAACTGACACACATCATCAAGAATCGTCGCACGTTGGCTATGGGTGCGGTTATTGCAGCGGAGTTCCTCTGCGGAAAGAGGGGCTGTTACTCGATGGATGACCTTTTGCAGTAGGGTTTTCTGACACAACGAAACAAATCAACAAAATGGAGAAGATAAAGGCTTTTTTCAAAAATCGCTGGGTCAAATTCACATTTGTAGCAGTGATTTACATACTCTTGGCGGTGGTCTGGACGGGCAACCTCTGGATGCTCCTCGGCTTGGCTGTGATTTTCGACATCTACGTATCGAAACTCTTCTATCGCTACGTATGGCGTCACAACGAGGAGTTGCGCAAGCGCAGTTCGGCATACAACTTCGTCTATGAGTGGGTTAGCGCAATTGTCTTTGCGACGGTGGCTGCCACGCTCATCCACATCTTCGTATTCCAACTCTACGTCATTCCAACCTCGTCGATGGAGAAGAGTCTGCTCATCGGAGATTACCTCTACGTAAGCAAGTTGTCGTATGGCCCGCAGGTACCGAACACACCGCTCTCATTCCCATTTGTGCATCACACGATGCCATTCTCGCAGACCAAGAAGTCCTTTTCGGAGGCAATCAAGTGGCGTTATCACCGTCTCAAAGGATTGGGCAGGGTAGAGCGTGGCGATGTTGTGGTATTCAACTTCCCGGCAGGCGACACCGTACTGCTCGAAAATCAGGCAGTAACCTATTATGACATTCTGCGCCAATACACCTCCGAATTTGGCGAAAAGGCCGGTCGCGCACGTCTTAACCGCGACTACACCGTGATTTCACGTCCCGTGGATAAGCGCGAGAACTACGTAAAACGCTGTGTCGGCATCCCCGGTGATACGATTCGCATCATCGATACCGACCTCTACATAAATGGCGAAAAGCAGGCAGAGATTCCGGGCAAGCAGTATATCTACTTTGTGCAGAGTACTTCGCCCATAACCAAGTACGCCATTGACCACATCGGTATTACCGAGTGGAGTGGCAGTGGCAACTACTACTATATGACAATGACCGAGGAGGCTGCCAAGCGTGTAAAGGCAATGTCGAATGTGGTAAATGTGACAAAATACAACGCCACGGTTGCTACGGGCGAGGTGTTCCCCCACAGCGAGAACTATCCTTGGACACAGGATAATTTCGGACCACTCTGGATTCCGCAGAAGGGTGCAACCGTTGCTCTTACACTCGAAAACCTGCCCCTATACGAGCGAATCATTACCGCATACGAGGGTCACATGTTGCAGGTCGATGGCGAGCAAATTCTGATTGACGGCACACCCGCCACAGAATACACCTTTGCGATGGATTACTACTGGATGATGGGCGATAATCGCCACAACTCGGCAGACTCGCGCTTCTGGGGATTTGTTCCCGAAGACCACATCGTCGGCAAGGCGTCGTTCATCTGGTTCTCATCAGACAAGGAGAAGGGCGGAGTGCGTTGGGATAGAATTTTTAATAAAATAGGCTATTAGCGTTTAGCCATTAGCCATTGTTTTTTCAGAGAGGATGTCCGACAGTTATCTTACCATAGCGGCACCGGCAGAGGCAATATATAAGGAGAAAAGCAGCAAATTTCTCGCTTACGCCTATCCCGTGCGCACCGAGGATGAGATACGCGAACTGCTCGATGCTCTGCGCAAGCGATACTACGATGCTACACACCACTGCTACGCTTGGCGTCTGGGGCCGCAGGGCGAACAATTCCGCAGTAACGATGACGGGGAGCCTTCGGGCACAGCCGGCAAGCCCATTTTGGGACAGTTGCTATCGAATTCGCTCACAAATTGCCTAATTGTTGTTGTCCGCTACTTTGGCGGCACGAAATTGGGCGTTTCGGGACTTATATCGGCATACAAAGAGTCGGCAGCCGAGGTTATAGGCGAGGCGGAGATTGTCGAGCAGACGGTGGATACCTACTTCAAGGTCGAGTTCCCGTACCTTGTGATGAATGACGTTATGCGCATCATCAAGGAGGAGCAACCGAACATCCTCTCGCAGGAGTTCGACAACCTATGCACAATGCAACTCTCGATACGCGAAAGCCGAGCCGAAGGTCTGCTCGGCAAACTTCGCAAGGTCGAGGGGGCGAGTATTGAGGAGGCCATTGGTTAGCCATTGGCCGTTGGCTATTGGGTGTTGGGTGTTGGGTGTTGGGTGGAACAATTTTATTGCAAGAAATGACAAAGCATACGATACATATCAAGGGTGCGAGGGTGCATAACCTCAAAAATATCAACGTCGATATTCCCCACAACACGCTGACCGTCGTCACAGGTCTGTCGGGTTCGGGAAAATCGACCTTGGCATTTGACACCATCTTTGCCGAGGGTCAGCGTCGATACGTCGAGAGCCTCTCGGCTTATGCTCGTCAATTCCTTGGACGTATAAATAAGCCCGATGTCGATTTAATTTCGGGCATCGCGCCAGCCATAGCCGTTGAGCAGAAGGTCAATACTCGCAATCCGCGCTCGACCGTAGGCACCACAACCGAGATTTATGACTATCTGAAACTGCTCTTTGCCCGCATCGGCAAGACCATATCGCCCATATCGGGCAGGGAGGTGCGCTGCTACGATACCGATGAGGTCGTGCGCTACATTCTCTCGCACGACGAGGGTACGCGCGTAATGATTGCCGCACCGCTACACCTTGCGGAGGGTCAGGGCGTTATCGAGAAACTCACACTGCTTATTGCCGAAGGTATCCAGCGTCTTTATGTCGGTGGCGAGGTGTTGCTCATCGAGGATTTTCTGCCTCGCGTAACGCTCGAAACAACAGCAGAGGGCATATACACCATTCTCAACCGCGCCAAAGTCTCGGAGGATGACGACACCGCGGCACGACTGCGTGATGCCGTGGCTCGCGCCTTCAACTACGGCAACGGCATCTGCAACATCATCATCGGAGATAACAATCGCGAATTTTCGTCACGATTCGAGGCTGACGGCATTGAGTTTGAGCGACCTACCGAGCATCTCTTCTCGTTCAACAACCCGATAGGAGCCTGTCCCAAGTGCGAAGGCTACGGCAAGATTATCGGTATAGACGAAGACCTTGTTGTACCCGACAAGAGTCGCAGCATCTACGACAACGCCATAGCCTGCTGGCGAGGCGACACGATGCGCTGGTGGAGAGATCAACTTGTGGCAAGTGCCTACCTCTTCGACTTCCCGATACACGCTCCATACCACACACTTACAGCAGAGCAAAAACATCTTCTGTGGCTCGGAAACGAACATTTCCACGGATTGAACGAGTTTTTCGACTACATCGACAAGGAGCGGCACAAGATTCAGTTCCGCGTGATGAAGGCTCGCTATACGGGTAAGACCGCATGCCCCGAATGTGGTGGCGACCGCCTGCGCAAGGAGGCTCTCTATGTCAAGGTTGGAGGGCGCACAATTGCCGAGTTGGTTCGTATGTCGGCAGACTCACTCATTGAGTTCTTTGCCACACTCGAACTCGACGAATACGACACTTCGACAGCCGAAAGAATACTCACAGAGATACGCAACAGATTGCAATATTTGAGCGATGTGGGGTTGGGATACCTCACACTCGACAGACTCTCTTCCACGCTATCGGGAGGCGAGAGCCAGCGCATAAATCTCTCGACCTCGCTCGGCAGTAACCTCACCGGTTCTCTCTACATCCTCGATGAGCCGAGTATCGGCCTGCATCCGCGCGATACCGAGCGACTTATCAAGGTTCTCAAACAGTTGCGCGATTTGGGCAACACGATTATCGTGGTCGAACACGAGGAGGAGATTATCCGTGCTGCCGACTACATCATCGATATCGGGCCCAGAGCCGGAGAGTATGGTGGCGAGGTGGTTTTTGCCGGCACACCAGACCTATTGCGCAAAGCCTCGGATAGCATCACTGCCGACTATCTCGAAGGTCGTCGGCAAATCGCACTTCCATCCTCGGTGAGAGGGTGGAGCCGCTCGATAACCATTCACGGAGCAAGGGAGAATAACCTCAAAAATATTGATGTTCGCATCCCTCTCGGAGTGATGACCTGCGTAACGGGTGTGAGTGGCAGTGGTAAATCGTCGCTCGTAAAGGGCATCTTATACCCTGCACTACATCGTCTGACGGCTGATGCGGGCGACAAACCGGGCGACCACGACCGCATAGATGGAGATGTCGGTATGTTGCGCTCGGTCGAGATTATCGACCAGAATCCTATCGGCAAATCCACACGCTCGAATCCGGTAACCTACCTGAAAGCATACGACGAAATCCGCAAACTATTTGCCGAGCAACCATACGCAGTACATACGGGTATGACTCCGATGCAGTTCTCGTTCAACGTGGCGGGCGGACGTTGCGAAGAGTGTCAGGGCGAGGGTGTTATCAAGGTCGGCATGCAGTTTATGGCAGATGTCGAGTTGGTCTGCGAGGCGTGCAAGGGCAAGCGATTCAAAGACGAGACCCTCGAAGTCAAGTATCGCGACCACAACATCTACGATATCCTCGAAATGAGTGTCGATAGCGCGATGGAGTTCTTTGGCGAGGATAAGTCAAACCCCACCTGCCGACGTATCGTCGAGCGACTGCGCCCATTGCAGGATGTGGGCTTGGGATATATCAAACTCGGACAATCCTCATCGACACTTTCGGGTGGCGAGAGCCAGCGCGTGAAACTCGCTTCGTTCCTTGCCAAGGATAGCGCAGCAGGGCAGATAATGTTTATCTTCGACGAGCCGACAACGGGACTCCATTTCCACGATATCAACAAGTTACTTGCTGCATTTAACGCATTGGTCGAGAATGGACACACAATCGTTGTCGTAGAGCATAATGCCGAGGTTATCAAGTGTGCGGACTGGATTATAGACCTCGGAGCCGAGGCAGGCGACCGAGGCGGAAATCTCGTATTTGAAGGCACTCCTGCCGACCTTGCCGAGTGTGCCGAGAGTTACACGGGCAACTATCTCAAAACAAAAATGAAGAGTAACAAATAATGGATTTTTACACCTATACACTACCCAACGGAATACGCGGAATCCATCGCCAAGTGCGTAGCAAAGTTGCACACTGCGCTCTGGCTGTAAATGCCGGCAGTCGTGACGAGTTGCCATCGGAACATGGTTTGGCACACTTCACCGAACACGGATTCTTCAAGGGGACAACCCACCGCAAGGCTTTTCAGGTCAATTGTCGCCTCGAAAACCTCGGAGGCGAACTCAACGCATACACCACCAAGGAGGATACGACCATCCACTCCACATTCCTGCGCAGCGACTTCTCAAAGGCGGTAGAACTTATTGCCGACGTGGCATTCAACTCGACCTTCCCCGACAAAGAACTTGCGAAGGAGCGCGACGTAATCATCGACGAGATAAACACCTACAAGGATGCCCCGACAGAGATGCTCTTCGACACCTTCGAGGATATGATTTTCGAAGGCTCCGACCTCGGACACAACATCTTGGGGCGCAAATCGTCGCTTGCTCGTTTCGACAGCGAATCGATAAAGGAGTTCCGTCGTCGCACACACACCACCGACCAGATGGTCTTCTCCTCGACCGGTAACTTCTCGCCGGCAGTTGCCGAGCAGGTTGCACGTCGCTATCTTGCCGAGCAGGAGGCATCGGTGCGCGGTTATGATAGGGTAGCACCACCAACCCACACACCCTTTTTCAAGAGTGTGGCGAAGCATACCCACCAGACACACTGCATCGTCGGCAATCGGGCTTACGGCATACTTAACCCCAAGCGTCTGGCTCTGTCGCTGCTGATTAACATCCTCGGAGGGCCTTGCGCCAACTCACGCCTCAACGTACTACTACGCGAAAAGCGGGGTCTGTCGTACAATATCGGAGCATACTACACTCCATACTGCGATAGCGGTGTTGTCTTTATCTATTTCAGTTGCGATACCGACAAAACAGACCTCTGCCTCGAACTTATCGACAACGAGTTGCGCTGTTTGCAGACCGAGCCACTCTCGGCACGTCGTCTATCCATGGCAAAGAAGCAGTTTATCGCCCAATTGGCAATCACGCTGGATGCCAACGAGGGCTGTATGCTCGGCCTGGGCAAGAGCCTGTTAGTCAGGGATAACCTCGACACTTTCGAGGAGAGTTGCCGCAAAATCAACGCCATCAAAGCGGAGGATATCATGGAGGTCGCTACCGAGATTTTCTCCAACAACTCAACACTTATGTACAGGTAGCACATTACACGATTTATTCTTTTGAATTTTGATATGGATTTGCTCGAAAAATATATCCACGACCACACATCTCCCGAAGATGAATTACTGCACGAACTCGACCGCGAGACTAACCTTCGCGTGGTACAGCCCCGTATGATTTCGGGACACGTGCAGGGCAAACTGCTCGAAATGCTTGTCCGTATGCACCGCCCGCAGAGGATTCTCGAAATAGGCACCTTTACCGGCTACTCGGCACTCTGCATGGCAGCAGGTCTTGACGAGGGTGCCGAAATCCACACCTGCGAGGTCGAAGATGAGTTGGAGCCACTCTCGCAGTCGTTTTTCGACCGCTCGCCCCACGGTAGCAAGATTCATCTGCACATCGGCTCGGCTCTCGACATAGCACCCACGCTCGGTTGCGAGTTCGATATGGTCTTTATCGATGGCGACAAGCGCGAATATCCCGAATATTACCGTATGCTCATGGGCGACAACGGCTCAAAGCCTCTCGTTCATAGTGGCTCGGTGCTGATTGCCGACAATATTTTGTGGTATGGCAAGGTTGTGCAACCCGTAGCCCACAACGACCGCCACACACAAGCCCTCATCGAGTTTAATCGCATGGTACGCGATGACGAGCGAGTCGAGAGCGTTATTGTTCCGATTCGTGACGGACTGAATATTATATATATAAAGTAGGGGATATGACACAAATCGAGGGAGGCTAAACGATTTAGCCTCCCTCGCTCTATAAATAAGTGTCAAATTAGACGAGTTTCAACTCTGCCTTAATAGCCTCAATCTTCGCATCGAGAGCCGCCTGCACAGCCTCAAAATCCTCAACCGAAGCCAGCGGAGCCTTCACTCCGAAGTAGAACTTAATCTTCGGCTCGGTACCCGACGGGCGCACCGAAACCTTCGTGCCGTCGGCCGTGAGCCACTGCAAGACGTTGCTGTGGTCGGTAATACCCTCAATGGGCGACTTTTCGCCACTCTCGACATCCAGCACCTCCAAGGTCTTGTAGTCGTAAATTTTTACTACGGGCGAGCCGCAAATCTCCTTGGGAGGATTTGCACGATACTCAACCATCATATTCTGAATCTGCTCGGCACCATCCTTACCCTTGCGGACAACATTAACCAAGCCCTCGCGATAGAAGCCATACTTCACATAGAGGTCCTGCAACCACTCGTAGAGGGTCATTCCCTTCGTGTCGCGACACCATGCAGCAGCCTCGGCCGCCAACGAGCATGCCGACACACCATCCTTATCGCGCACGTAGTCGCCTGCCAGATATCCGAAGGACTCCTCGCCACCTCCGATATATTTGGTCTTGCCCTCCTGCTCGCGGATAATCTTTGCAATATACTTGAAGCCGGTCAGACAGTCGTAAATCTTCACTCCGAAGTGCGCTGCCACAGCATCCGGCATTGTCGAGGTAACGATGGTCTTCACGACATACTGCTTGCCGTCAATGAGTCCGAGTTCTGCCCAGCGCGTAAGTTGGTAACTCATAAGCAACACGAGTGTCTGGTTACCGTTAAGCAACACATACTCGCCCTTACCATTGCGCAGAGCCACACCGATACGGTCCGAGTCGGGGTCGGTAGCCATTGCAATATCAGCACCCTCCTTGCGAGCCAACTCGATAGCCATAGACATCGTCTTGCGCTCTTCGGGATTGGGCGACTCGACCGTGGGGAAGTTTCCGTCGATAACCGTCTGCTCCGGTACCGAGATTACATTGGTAAAGCCGAACTTTTTAAGCGATGCCGGCACCAACTTCACGCCCGCGCCATGCAGGGGCGTATATACAATCTTCAAATCGTGATACTTCTTGACCGATTCGGGCGAGAGCGACAGGGCATGAATAGCCTCCAAATACTTCTCGTCAAAGTCTGCGCCAAGGATTGTAATCTTCTCCGGATTCTTGCCCGTAAGCACCTGACCCACCTCGGTAATCTTCGCCACCTCGGCAATGATATTCTTATCGTGCGGCTCGGTAACCTGCGAGCCATCGCTCCAATAAGCCTTATAGCCGTTGTACTCCTTCGGATTGTGCGATGCGGTAATCACAACACCCGACTGGCACTTCAACTCACGAATCGCAAAACTCAATTCGGGAGTGGGGCGGAGTGCGTCGAAGAGGAACACCTCAAAACCATTCGAAGCGAAGATATCGGCAACCTTCTCCGCAAACAGACGCGAATTGTTGCGGCTGTCATGAGCCACAGCCACGCGGATAGTCTCGCCGGCAAAGTTCTTTTTCAGATAGTTTGCCAATCCCTGCGTAGCGAAACCTACGGTGTAGATATTCATACGGTTAGAGCCGACACCCATAATGCCGCGCAAACCACCCGTGCCAAATTCGAGGTCCTTATAGAAACTCTCGACAAGTTCGGTTTTGTCGTTATCAATCAGATACTTAACCTGTTCTTTGGTCTGTGCATCGTAATCTCCGGCAAGCCAAGCCTCGGCCTTTGCCATTACGGTTTGTTCTAAATTGTTTGCCATTTTAATTATAAGTTTTATTTATACCATTCAAAATACACCATTCAAAATTTCTATACACAAAGATAGTTATTTTTTTTCAATTATTCAATATCAGCGAGTTAAAAAAAGCACCTTAAAAAGTCACGATTGTTCTATATACAAAAAAAGTAAATAAACAACTAAAATTGTATGATTTTTTAATAAATTTATTTACAACTTTGCACTGTCAAAACGAAGCAATCTTCGAGCCACCGTCGCAACGACGGTTTTTACCGCTCCGATTGCCGAATCAAGACAAAAATACACATATTTTTTGAAACTACGAAATGTTAGCAGCAAACTCAACACATAATGAAGTTTGGCAGAACTGCCTCGACCTTATACGTCAGCAAACCTCACAAGAGGAGTTCGCCAAGTGGTTCCTCCCGATTAACCCATTGGAGTTCAACGGAACCACGTTGAGATTGTGTGTGCCCAATGCGAGTTATGTTAACGAAATCGAGAAGAATTACATGCCGATAATTCGTCCGATTATCGCGCAGGTATATGGTCCGCAGACGCGCCTCTTTTACGCAATTCCGAAACCGGAGGTAGGCGCAACAACCACAGCCGACTCGACGGCAATACCCAAGTTCAACACTCCCGACTCGACGAATATCAAGAATCCGTTCATCATACCGGGAATGAGAAAGATGGTTATCGACCCGCAACTCAACCCTCACTACACATTCGAGAACTTTATCGAGGGAGAGTGCAACCGCTTGGCTCGCTCGGCCGGTATGTCGATTGCCGTAAATCCGGGAAATGACACTCCGTTCAACCCATTATATATATATGGTAATTCGGGATTGGGCAAGACCCACGTCGCACAGGCAATTGGTCACGAGATTCGTCAGCGTCATCCCCACTTGCAGGTTCTCTACGTCTCGATGAATAAGTTCCAGGCGCAGTTCCAGACCGCAACCAAGAATGGCGAGATTCCCGACTTTATTCACTTCTATCAGATGATAGATGTCTTGATTATCGACGATATTCAGGAGTTGTCGGGCAAGCCGGGAACGCAGACCGCCTTCTTCAACATCTTCAACCACTTGCAGATGTCGGGCAAGCAACTCATCCTCACGTCGGATAAGCCGCCCGTGGAGTTGAAGGATATCGAGCAACGACTGCTCACACGTTTCAAGTGGGGTCTGTCGGCACAAATCAACATACCCGACTTCGAAACGAAGGTAAAGATTATCCGCGCCAAGGCTCAACATATCGGAGCAACAATATCGGATGAGGTTGTGAATTATCTGGCAGAGAATATCTCGGCAAATGTCCGCGAAATCGAGGGTGCGCTCTCGTCACTCGTTGCCAACACATCGTTCCTTGGTCGCAAGATTACAACCTCGTTGGCAAAGGACATCTTGAAGGTCTATGTCAAACTGACACAGAAGGAGATAACCATCGACCACATCATCAAGACCGTGTGTGGGTATCTCAATCTCGACCTCGACCGTTTCAACTCGCCGGAGCGCACACGAGATATCGCGCAGGCTCGCCAGATTGCGATGTATCTCGCCAAGCAGCACACCAAAGCCCCGCTCACAAGCATCGGCTCGGCAATCGGAGGTCGCAACCACGCCACGGTGCTTCACTCGTGCAAGGCAGTGTCGAACCTTATCGAGACCGACAAGATGTTCCGTCGTCAGGTTGAGGTGATTGAGAAGTTGGTTTTGGCATAGCAAAAACCAACTTTTTAATTGATAATTGACAGTTGATAATTACTGCATCTATGGACCAGCCTAAAATTGAACGACTACTACGCCTGATGAAGATGCTGACGGCAAATGTAACCTACTCGGTGGATGAAATTGCCGAGCGACTCGGCATGTCGCGTCGTACAATTTATCGCTACATAGATACCTTCCGCGATGCGGGTTTCCTTATCAAGAAGAGCGGCGACTGA
>SUZF01000001.1 GCA_015060065.1 Rikenellaceae bacterium
TGGATTTTACAAGGCTTGCGAAGATTTGTAGAACGGAGCATACTTGGGCGTATGTGAGTATCTACAAATCAAGCGTAACGCAGTAAAAGCCCCTCAAAACGCTTTTTAATTAGAAGCCCTTGCCAATGCCAAGGAAGTCCTCTGCTTTGAGGGCTGCACCACCAATCAGACCACCATCGACGTCTGCCTTGGCGAAAATCTCGGCTGCATTCGAAGGCTTGCACGAACCACCATAGAGAATCGGGCACTCCTCGGCTGCGGCACCGAACTTGCTGCGAAGAACCTCACGGATATATGCGTGAATCTCCTGTGCCTGATCTGCGGTAGCGGTCTTACCCGTACCGATAGCCCATACCGGCTCGTATGCAATAACGAGTTTGCGGAACTGCTCCTCGGTGAGGTTGAATACAACCTCCTCAATCTGTGCCTTGCAAACTGCGAAGTGGTTACCTGCCTCACGCTCTTCGAGGTTCTCGCCCACGCAGTAGATAGGTACAAGATTATTGGCGTAAGCCTGCTCCATCTTCTTGTTCAAAGTCTCCGAAGTCTCGCCGTAGTACTGACGACGCTCCGAGTGACCGAGGATAACGTACTCGCAACCGAGTGCTGCAATCATCGAAGCTGCAACCTCACCGGTGTAAGCACCCTTTGCCTCTGCGGCGCAGTTCTGCGCACCAACCTTGATGTCGGTACCCTTCAAAGTCTCAACAACCTGCGAGAGGTGTGTGAAAGGAGGGCATACGATAAAGTTCACGCACTCACAGACACTTGCACGGTCAGCAACCACGTTCTTTGCCAATTCAACGCCTTCGGCGGGAAGAGTGTTCATCTTCCAGTTGCCGGCAACAATCTTTTTTCTCATTTTTGGTCTCTTTTTTTTGAATATTAAACTTGAAATTACCAATATTAACAACACCGTGGCAGAGCATACCATAAACGAAATGCCCATACCCGTACCCTTGGAGTACTCTTCATCCGCAATCAGAGCCTGAATCAACGGATGCACAACCATCTGTGGCACCACACAAGCCATAGCAACCACCAAACCCCACTGCGGAGCCTTGATTTTGCCATACAACTGACGGGCAAATATATAAATCAACCCGAAGAGAAGCACTATGCAGACGGCATAGAATATCCACTCCGGAGCCAGATGCTCGACGCTCAACGTCATAAAAACGATGGCGATGATGGCAACAACTCCGATAAGGAGATTCTTCCAAGAGTATAACTTTCGCTGGCGAGCCATAGCAGTCAATCTTTACAACACGAAGACTACTCCTCGCACCAACGTTTCACATCCTCCATCGCAGGAGCCTTCAAACCCAACTTATTCTTCTTGTTGAATCCGCAGAGGTCATTGAAGAACTTGCCTGCCGAGAGTTTTTTGAGCGACTCGACCGTGATGTAACCCATCTTCTGGATTACCGGCACCCACTCCTCCGGAACACCGATTTCGGTATATTTCTCGACGGGGTCATTCACAACCTTCTTCTCCGGACGCATCGTCGGGAAGAAGAGTACATCCTGAATCGACGACTGACCCGTCATAAACATCGTCAGACGGTCGATACCGATACCCATACCCGAACAGGTCGGCATACCATACTCCAAGGCGCGGACAAAGTCCATATCGATAAACATCGCCTCGTCATCGCCCTTCTCCGAGAGTTTGAGTTGCTCTTGGAATCGCTCCAACTGGTCAATCGGGTCGTTCAACTCCGAATATGCATTACACAACTCCTTGCCATTGACGAAGAGTTCGAAACGCTCGGTGAGATTCTCATTGTCGCGATGACGCTTGCACAGCGGCGACATCTCGATAGGATAGTCACAGATGAAGGTCGGCTGAATCAGGTCGTCCTCGCAGTACTCTCCGAAGATTGCATCGATAAGTTTTCCCTTACCCATCGTATCGTCAATCTCGACATTCAGACGCTTGCAGGCCTCACGAATCTGCTCCTCCGACTGCCCCGTAATGTCGTATCCGGTCTTCTCCTTGATAGCATCGGTCATCGTCAGACGACGGAATGGCGCCTTGAACGAAATCTGCTTGCCCTCGATAGTGAGTTCGGTGGTTCCGTTGGTAGCCATTGCCACCTTTTCGAGCATCTGCTCCGTGAACTCCATCATCCACTTATAGTCCTTGTAGGCGACATAAATCTCCATACAGGTAAATTCGGGATTATGCGTGCGGTCCATACCCTCATTGCGGAAGTTTTTACCGAACTCATAGACTCCGTCAAAGCCTCCGACAATAAGTTTTTTGAGGTACAACTCTGTTGCAATTCGCATATAGAAGTCGATATCCAGCGCATTGTGGTGTGTGATGAAGGGGCGAGCCGATGCACCACCCGGAATGGGCTGCAAAATCGGGGTCTCGACTTCGAGATATCCCTTCGAGTTGAAGAACTCGCGCATGGTCGAGATAATCTTCGAGCGCTTCACAAACACCTCGCGAACATGGGGATTAACCGCCAAATCGACATAACGCTGACGATAGCGCACCTCCGGGTCGGTAAAGGCATCGAAGGTCTGTCCATCCTTCTCCTTTACAACCGGCAGCGGACGCAACGACTTCGAGAGCAGCGTAAACTTCTGGCAATGTACCGACAGTTCTCCCGTATTGGTACGGAACGCGAAGCCCTCCACGCCGATAAAGTCACCGATATCGAGCAACTTCTTGAATACGGTATTGTAGAGCGTAGGGTCGCCCTCCGGACATACGTCATCGCGACGAATATAGACCTGAATACGTCCCGTATGGTCCTGCAACTCGAAGAATGATGCGCTACCCATGATTCGGCGACTCATCATACGGCCTGCGATGCGCACCTGTTGGAAATTACCCTTTTCGGGGTCGAAGTTCGCAGCAATCTCGCCTGCCGTAGCCGTTACATCATAACGTGCCGCGGGGTAAGGGTTGATGCCGAGTGAACGCAGAGTGGCGAGCGATTGACGTCGCAACTGCTCTTGTTCGCTTAATTGTTCGATACTCATATTTCGTTTTTGTTTGTTATTCTATAATAAATCGCGTGCAAAGATAGTGATTAAGAGTCAAATTTTGGTATTATACATAACTTTTTCCGAATTTTCGGAGTGTTTCGGTAAGTTTTCGCCACAGAAGCCACATCAAAAATCCCGTCACAGCCCCCACTATCAAGCCAAGCAGAATATCGAGCGGGAAGTGGCAAGCAAGATAAATACGTGAGTAAGAGATAATTATCGCACTGATGCAAACTACCCACACAAACCACGCGCGACGAATGACAAGCGACGAGATAACTGCCACGGCAGCGATTGTTGCCGCATGAGCCGAAACCGTACCAAAAGCACCGTGTCGGTACGACACCACATGCGCCAAGTCCCGCACTGCCGCATCGAACATCGGGCGATGGCGTACCGGGAACTCCGGCCAGAGATTTTTGAGCAGACCCGTATGCTTAAAGATTCCGCAGAGCATATCTGCCAGTCCCATTGCCAACGCCAGACAGATGACAAAGGCTATCAAGCCCTTCCACCCCTCTTTGCGCCACACGAGCCATGCAATAAGCAGGTAGAGCGGAATCCACATCTCGACCCCCGAAATCGTTGTCATGAGCCAATCCATAAAGGCTCCACCATCGAAATTAAGCCACAGAAAGAGGTCGTGGTCAAATGTGACGTTATTCATAATTACAACTCAATTTGAACGTTTGGAATCATTACCAACTTTACGATATGCGACAATCTTTATCCGTTAGAGCGAGCCTCCCATCAGTGTTGCAATCGTCTTCGGGATATCGGTCTGGTCGCGGCACTCCAAGAATCTGCTCTCGCCCACTCCGTTTGCGTAAATCGGGGTATAAAGACCCGTATGGTACATACTTGTCCAGTCGATTGAGGCGTGGCGATTCAGAATCTGCACTGCGTGATAGACGATATATTCGTTCTTGTTGTACAGACCATCGACCATAGGACCATATTTGAGGAAAATATCATAAAAATCAGACTTCAAGAGTTGCTCCTCCTCTTTGGTTATGGCAACGTGACTCCACAAGCCGAGGCAGTCGCTCAACAACTGCTTGTACTCCTTCCAATCGCGCTTACCCTTGGCACGCATCTTCTGCATACGCTTGGTAACCTGCAATGCAGAACACTTTTGAGCCGTGAGTTTATTCATACGAATCTCGTAGTTGTCCCAGCCGAGCGACAAACCTCCCGTTTCGTGGTCGGCAGTCACGACGATAAGCGTTTCGTCGGGGTGTTGCTTTGCAAAGGCAAGAGCCAAATCGACCGTCTCTGCAAACTCATTTACCTCGTAGAACGTGGTCACAGCATCTTGCTCATGAGCGGCATAGTCGAGTTTTCCGCCCTCGACCATCAAGAAGAAGCCATCCTTCGCCTCGCGCGAGAGGTATTCGATGGCAGCCTTCGCATGATTTACGAGAGTATGAACATCTCCCGCCTCGCGGTCGATAGTGTAGGGAACGTGCTTATTCTCCTTATCGTTGGCAACCAGAGCCACACGCTGACCCTCCGCCTTTGCCGCCTGCTCCACATCAAGCGTAAGCAGAATGCCCGCATTGCGAACACGTTCTGCCAACTGCTCTGTGGTAACAGGTTCTATACCCGAACCCTGCGGTGCGCTCTTCATATCCATAATCGTCGAGCCGGCAATAAAATGAACCTTTGATGCGATGTAGTCATCCAACAGTTTCGGGAAACCGTAGCGGTCTGCCGTATGCCCATAAAAGGCACTCGGAGTGGCGTGGTTGATACCCACATTCGTTACTAAACCGACCATATAGCCCTGCTCCGTCGCCACATCCGTAAGGTTGCGCAACTCGCGACCTTCGGCATCCACACCGATAGACTCATTCGCCGTCTTGCAACCCGTAGCAAGGGCTGTACCTGCCGCTGCCGAGTCGGTCACTAGGTGAGATACCGAGTAATTGGTAACAAAGTTACGGGACTCGAAGGTCGAGAAGTTCAATCGCTCAACCTTGTCACTACCCTTAACCGCAACGTTATACTGCTCGGTACCGAGAATGTGATTAAAACTCATTCCATCTCCGATAAAGTAAAAGATGTACTTCGGCTTGGCCTCGTTTTCACAGCGTGTAATAGCAAAGATTGCAATAGCGGCCGCCAACAGAAACGATACGGCAACTAATAATTTTCTCTTCATGTTTTATTCGGGTTTATAATTGTTTAACATTTTACATCGATATTCGGCTTAATCATTGCGACGCCCCGTGACAAGGGTTATGTAGTAGAGGACTGTCGCTATTGCCGACAGAGCCGCCACAAGATATGTGCGTGCCGCCCAGCGCAGCGAGATACGCGCTCCGTCTAGTTCGGCACCCTGCAATGTACGGCTCGACTCCAACCAAGCCAATGCTCGCTCCGAGGCGTTATACTCCACGGGGAGGGTTACAATCGAGAAGAGTGCCGACGTGGCGATAAGACCTATACCAATCCAGCAGAGAATCTCGTTATTGGTCGCAGCCATCAGCATCAATCCTCCGATAATGACCCATGTGGCGATGCTCGACGAGAAACTAACCAGTGGCACCAACTTCGAGCGCAATTCGAGTGGGGCATAGCCCTGTGCGTGCTGTATTGCGTGTCCGCACTCGTGGCAGGCTACGGCCGCGGCAGCAATACTGCGGCTCGAATAGACGCTGTCGCTCAAATTGACGGTCATCGTGCGCGGGTCGAAATGGTCGGTCAGATGACCGCCTACGTGTGTAATCTTCACGTTGTGGATATTGTGGTCGCGCAGCATCTTCTCGGCAACCTCGGCACCGGTCAATCCGCCCGGAAACATCACCTGCGAATACTTTTTGAAGACCGATTGCAGGCGTGCCTGCACGAAGAAGCCCACAAGGGCGATAATAATCGTAAGGATAAATGCCTCGGAGGTTGTGAATGTCGCCACACCCTCTCCGTACTCCGCGCCATAGGTCTGCACGGTAAGCAAATCAACAAATGCCATTTTCAACTAAATTTGGTTTATCTGCCATATAGACGCACAAAAATAAGAAAAATTGTTTAATTTTGTAAAAATTGTGCGTTGTAAACATAGTTTACGACCTGTGGAACAGCACAAGGCACGGATTGTGGTATAACAACCTCTGTTCCGAAATATTCAAGAGCATGAAAGAGATTATCGAAAAGTACGATTTTGTCGTAACGCCCGAAGATGAGCGTTTTATGCAGATGGCTATCGACCTCTCGACCGAAAATGTCGAGCGCGGAGGCGGACCCTTCGGGGCGGTCATTGTGCGCAATGGCGAGATTCTCGCCACAGGGACAAATCGTGTAACGGCAGAGAACGACCCCACGGCACATGCCGAGGTGAGCGCAATACGCACCGCCTGCCGTCGTCTGGGGGTATTCAAGTTGGAGGGCAGCACGATTTACACCTCGTGCGAGCCTTGTCCTATGTGTTTGAGCGCAATCTATTGGGCAGGCATCTCGCGCATCTTCTACGGCAACACCAAGGCCGATGCCAAGGCGATAAATTTCGACGACTCGTTCATCTACGACGAGATTGCACTACCCTACGCACAACGCTCGATTCCTTGCAACAACATCATGCGCGAGAGGGCTCTCGCTGCATTTCGGGCTTGGGAGGCGAAGGTCGATAAAGTCTGCTACTAACAACCCGACAACCACCCTAACCCCACAACCGACAAATGAATCTCGAATACCTCATAGCCTCACGCACCGCCCTCTCCGCCGAGGGCAACACCAAACCAAATGTCATGGTGCGCATAGCCACGCTCTCCGTGGCGGTGGGTCTTGCCGTGATGATTGTCACGATGGCTGTGGTCGCGGGATTCAAGCGCGATATTTCGCAGAAGATGTCGGGCTTTACCTCTCACGTGCAGGTTTCGTATATCCGCTCGGCAAACTCGCTCGAATCCACTCCTATTCTTCGCAATGACCGCGTCGAAGAGTTGATTCGCTCGGCAGAGGGTTTTCGCTCGATGAGCATCTATGCACTCAAAGGGGGTGTTATCAAGAGTGGCGAGGGGGTTGCCGGTGTGATGCTGAAAGGAGTAGCGAGCGACTACGACGACAACTTCTTCGGGAAGGCGTTGGTCGAGGGCGAGATGCCTCGTATCGGGGATTCGGTACGCCACAAGGATATTCTGTTGCCAAAGGTGGTTGCCGATAGGCTCGACCTGCGCGTAGGCGACCGCGTGGAGATGCTCTTCGTCGAGGAGGATGCTCTGCCCCATCGCGACCGATTCAAGATTTGCGGACTCTTTGCTACGGGTATGGACGAGATGGACGAGAAGTTCGCTCTGACCGATATTCGCAACGTACAGCGTCTCTCCGGTTGGGATGCACAGACGATTACAGGCTACGAAGTCAATATCGACGACTTCTCGCGCGTGGCAGAATTTACCGACAACCTCAACATGTCGCTCCTCTTCGAGGGTGGCGACGAGGCTGTAAATATCGCAGCCATAAGTGTCGAGGAGTTATACGGAGTTATCTTCGGATGGCTCAAAACGCACGATGTAAATGCCGTGGTCATCATTACGATAATGATTGCCGTGGCACTCTTCAATATGATGTCGGCACTGCTCATTATGGTCTTGGAGCGAACCCGCATGGTCGGGGTTTTGAAGGCTCTCGGCATGAACAACGGCTCTCTGCAACGCATATTTCTCTATCGTGCCTCGTTCCTTGTTGTGCGTGGCATGCTGTGGGGCAATGCTGTCGGCATCGGGCTTTGCCTGTTACAGAAATGGACTCATCTACTAAAACTCGACTCGTCGGGGTATATGCTCTCGGAGGTGCCTATCGCCTTCGGGTGGTGGCTGCTGTGGCTCAACGCAGGGGTTTTGGCAGTCATCGTTCTGCTGCTGGTTTTACCGGCACGAATTGTCGCCTCGATTAAGCCCGGCGAGGCGATGCGTTACGAGTAAGAGCAAAAATCGATACAAAGTGACCAAAAATTGCTACCTTTGTCGCTATGAAACCATATAACGAAGAAGATTCAAAGAAAGAGCAGGTGCGTGATATGTTCGACAACATAGCACCTACCTACGATCGCTTAAATCATATTTTGTCGATAAATATCGACCGTCTGTGGCGTCGTCGCGTGGTACGTTTAGTACGCCGCATGCGTCCGCGTCGTATTCTCGATGTAGCGACCGGCACGGGCGACTTGGCGATAGCGATGGCTCGCAAAATTCCCGACTGCCGCATCTTGGGAGTCGATTTGTCGGAGCAGATGCTCGCGATTGCTCACGAGAAGATCAAGGCTCGCGGTCTTGACGAACATATCGTACTCTCGGTGGGCGATGCCGAGCATTTGGATATTGCCGACGGCAGTGTGGATGTGGCGACCGTAGCCTTCGGAGTGCGCAACTTCGAGAACTTGGAGCAGGGACTGCGCGAGATGCACCGCACAATAAACGAGGGAGGTCATATCGTTATCTTGGAGTTCTCAACCCCGCGAAGCAGGCTCTTTGGTGCGCTCTACCGCTGGTACTCGCACAAGGTGCTGCCCTTTATCGGACGGCTCATCTCGCGTGATGGCGCAGCGTATGACTACCTGCCCTCGTCGGTCGATGAGTTTCCCGCACCGGAGCGATTTATGGAGATTATGCGTGAGGCGGGATTCAAGAACTGCAAGGCGCGAAGCCAGAGTTTCGGCATTGCGCAGATTTATACGGCTGAACGATGAGAAACGTGTATAAGATGAGGAGATTTTTTGCTGCAATAGCACTCTGCGCTCTTATGGCGATAGGTGCCACTTCGTGCAAGAAGCAGGGAGGCGAGGTGCTACCTGCCGCAACCGAGAAGGGGCGAATACGCATCGAGAAGTTCGAGGGCATTGAGCGTGGCAAGGGGCTTTCGGGCGATGTGTTGCTCTCGGTAAGCAATGGACTGCGCTCGAACATCACGCTGATAAATGGCCAGATGGAGATAAATTTTGGCGACAAGAAGATTGGCTCGCTCACGCTGACCGACGAGGTTACCCTTCCCAAGAGGGTTATTTCGAGCGTCAAAGTACCCGTTTCGCTACAATTCACAAGCCCGATAGTCGCTTACGGCCTGTTGGCGAAACTCATGCGTGGCGAACTCAACAAGATGACCGTCACGATTGATGCCGAAGCGAAGGTCGGTGCTGTGCGCAGGCGTATCTATAAGGAGAATATCTCTCTGCACGAGGCTTTGCAGTCGTTGGGCATCCCGACCGACAGATTGAAGGCTCTGGTAAAGTAAAAGACAGACAGTATGAAGAGGATTTTAATATTTGCGATGGCATTGCTTGTATGCGGCGTGGCATCGGCACAGAAGATAGAGGATTTCAAGGCACGCCTTGCGGAGCCGACACTCAACGACACCCTCGGCAGGGCAGGCAAGGTTGTGGTTCATGAGGTGGGTACGGCTGCCGAAGCCGTGCGCAAGAGCGATGCAGCCACAAAGCCCGAAACCGTCAAGGGTTTCCGCATCGTCATCTTCTTCGATAACAGCAGTACGGCACGCGCCAAGGCGGAGGAGGCGATTATGCACTTCAACGCGATATACCCCGATGTGCGCAGTTATATGGATTACGAAAACCCCTACTTCAAGGTCTTGGTTGGAGGCTGTGTAACCTCGGAGGAGGCTATTGTGTTGCTGGGTCGCATCACCCCCAACTTCCCGAAGGCATATATCACTCGCGAGGAGATAAAACTCACGGAGTTGTCACAGCCCAAGTTTGTCCCCGCACCGGCGGAGCCAATTACGGACTCGATAACAAACCCCGTAACCGCCCGCCCCATCGAATAGCCCGCAACGCAAACAACTTCAATGACGTTGTAAATCGAGGAAATCGTTAATAATATTAGATAATAGGGGTTAGTGGAATCCACTAACCCCTAAAATATCGCTGTAATTTACAAACAACTACTTATATTTTTGTCCAAGCGCCATTTTTGGCATCATTACCCATAATAAAATATATTTGCAGCACTAATAAATTTATAAAATTAAGGCTTTGGCGTTTTGAGAAGCCACTTTTTCCAATCCTTTTTATCTCTATAAGGATCCATCTCTTTCCTATATTTTCGAATAGCATTTGCCGGCACATAAATCTTCGCCCCGGGTACAAAACGGCATCTTGTTGGTGGTGTAGTTGATTTATAGTATATGGCTATTGGTTTTTCATAACCCCCAAAAGTGTATGCATGAACCGAAGTAACGCTGTCGGGAATAGTGATGCTTGTCAGCGAGGTGCAAGCATTGAATGCATAATCTCCAATCGAAGTAACACTATCGGGGATAGTAATATTTGTCAGCGAGGTGCAACCACGGAATGCATACTCTCCAATCGAAATAACACCGTCAGGTATTACTAACTCTGTGATCTCCACACCATTAACCAAAAGATGTTTATTACCAGAAAATTTGTCTGTATTATTGTTTGTTGCGTATGCAGCCAAGTCGGTTATATTTACATACGTATCTTTCAACGAGGGGCATTTATAGAATGCAGCTCTTTCAATCGAAGTAACACTACAATTACCACTAATTGTTACACTTTTAAGCGAGGAGCAAAAAGCGAATGCAGCCCATTCAATCGACGTTACGCTATCGGGGATAGTTACACTTGTCAGCGAGGTGCAAGAATTGAATGCATTCTTTCCAATCGAAGTAACACTATTGGGAATGGTTACACTTTCCATCCAAGAGCAACCAGCGAAGGCGTGACCCCCAATCCTCTTTGTCCCCTTTGGAATAACAAAATCTCTTTCAAGTTTTATAGGGGCCCCGTTTATATAAAGTGAGTAATAACTAACAACAAAACCATCGCGGCGAATAGCAATCCATTGAGACAAATCTCCTTGATAATCCACCCTCGTCAGCGAAGAACATCCTTCGAATGTGTTATCTCCAATCCAATCAACGCTCTTGGGAATGGTGATTCTTCTCAACGAAGAACAATCTTCGAATGTATTATCTCCAATCGAAGTAACGCCGTCGGGGATGGTTATACTTGTCAGCGAAGAACATCCTTTGAATGTATTATCTCCAATCGACGAAACCCCTTTACCGATTGTTACATTAGTTAAGGCTGTGCAAGAGTCGAATGAGCCCAATCCAACCGAAGTGACACTATCGGGAATTGTTATCTCTTTCAGCGAAGTGCAGCGATAAAACGCGGATTGTCCAATCGAAGTAACACCATCAGGGATAGTTATACTTGTCAGCGAGCGGCAATCGTAGAACGCTTTAGCTCCAATCGAAGTGACAGGCTTTTCAAATATTAGCACATTTTTGCCCTGAATAGTTAGGTTGCACAGTGCTTTTTTATTCGGTATGGGTTTGCCATCAGTAGTTGTGTACCAAATTGCATGAGAAGCCAACAATGAATGGGTCATAAGATTGACTATTGCATCTATTTTCTCCGTTTTATCAGGTGTAAAACCCTCTCCGTATAACAAAACCGAGCCTTCACCATCGAGCAGAAGGTAATACGGAGCGTGACTACCAAAGCACCAATCTCTTGGGTCTTTAAGTACTAACTGTGTGTAGCCGGAGAAATGGCTCGCCTGCCGACTATTTTGCAAGTGCACAATAACAACTTGTGAAGCCACCTTTTCAAGATGTCGAAGCATTGCCATTGAGTGTGAGCAACCTGTGATGTGAGTAGTTACCAAAGTATATTCTCCTCGTTTGAAAAAAGAACTATCCACACGATTACCGTCCAAATCCTCAAAATCAGCCATAGGGATAAGGTATCCGACACAATTTTCTCGTTCTCCTTTGGCATATTGGGTGTAATAATGTCCAACCCGCGACATTTGAGCATTGACTGTCAAAAAAGCCATCAAACTCCAACAGAACATCAAAAACTTCTTCATGGCAATAAAAGTTTAGTGGTTAATAATTTGTTAAAGTGACATCTGTTTATTTCCATATTTTCCGTGCAAGCGAAGCCTTTCTTGTAAATAGTTTTACAAAAGAAATGATCTCTTGTTTCTCTCTATTTCGCTCGGCTAATTTCTCGGCAGCCTCTTTATAATCTATCGGATAAACGATGTCCGATCTTGTATCCTCTGGATCCTGTTCCAAAACCTTTATATACCATTTATCCGCCTCGACCTCATTGCCACTTCTGTAATAAAAGAGACTTAAATCTCGCTGTGCATCGATAAAACTCTGTTCAGCCGCTCTTTTAAGCCACATTACAGCCTTGTATTCATCTTTTCGAATGCCGATACCATACATATAGCAACCTCCCAACCGATATTGGGCCTCGGCAAGACCTTTTCTGGCTGCTTTTTTATACCATTTGACTGCTTTGGACAAGTTTTGATTCACACCTTGTCCACAAACATAGCTGGTTGCGAGAGCTAATTGGGAATCAACATCTCCACGCCAAGCACCACGACGATAGCGTTTCGCCTCCCTGCGACAATGTCTTTCTGCTTCCTCCTTTACGCGTAAGCGTTCGTGTTCAAGTTGTTCCTCTCGTTTTCTATATTGTTCATAAGACTTGTTATTCAGCAGACTATCCAAGCCAAAATGGCGCATATCCTTTACATAAACATTAACATTATCGGCATTTTGCTGATTACAACCACAGAAATATACTCCTGCAACCCAAATAACTACAATAAGAAACAACTTTTTCATAGTAACATAATTTAAGATTGCGAACACACTTTGTATAATATACGCGTAAAAACCTACTAACTCTACAAAGTTATAAATTTTTTCCAAAACATCCAACCCTCTGCGAGAGAGAAATAGAGAACTGCAACAAAAAAATGAACATCAAAATTAAAAAATCTTAATTTTTGCTTGTTTTTTTCAATGCGGTTTTATAATTTTGTGGGTGAACTATCAATAAACTTAAAAACAACAAGGTTATGAAGAAGATTTTTTCGTTTGTAATGTTGGTTGCTGCCGTTGCAATGGTTAGCTGCGGTAACGGCAATCAGAAGAAGGCAGAGTGTTGTGGTGATTGTCAGGCAGAGGCTCCGAAGACCGAGTGCTGCGCTGAATGTGAGAAGGCTGCCGAGTGCCCCAAAGCAGAGGCTCCCGCTGCCGAGGCTGCTGCTCCCGCAGAAGCGGCTCCCGCAGAGGCGGCTCCCGCAGAGGCTGCACAGTAATCTGAACTTACTTTAACAACAGAAGGGGTTGTCCAACAATGATTGTTGAGCAACCCTATTTTTTGTACAAATTATATAACAAGCGACGTTTAAGCCTGCGCCTTTATCTCGCGCCTGAATGCCCGCACTTGGAAGAAGAGCAACACCGCTGCCAGCGTTACCGACATCGTATCCGAAATCGGCATCGAGAGCCACACGCCATGCACTCCGAGTTGTGGGGGCAGGATGACGAGCAGCGGAATAAGGAATATCAACTGACGTGTAAGTGATATGAGTATTGCTCGCTTGGGCTTGCCGATATATTGGAAGAAGTTTCCGGTAACAACCTGAAAACCAACTGCCCAGAACATTACCATAACATTCTTCATTCCGTAGGTTACCGCCTCAATCAACTCCTTGGACTCGGCACTATCCCCACCGACAAAGAGCATTGCCACCTCGCGGGGCAGGAAGCGACTGACCAGAAATCCCGTAGTTGTCACACACACCGCGCAGGCGATGGTTATACGCAGAGCCTTCAACACGCGGTCATACTGCTTGGCTCCATAGTTATAGCCCACAATCGGCTGCATACCCTGATTCAGACCAAAGACAATCATCAGGAAGAGCATTACCACACGATTTATCACTCCATAGGCTCCGATATTGAGATCTCCGCCATACGTTTTCAGTGCTTTATTCACGAATATCACCACAACCGAGGTACAGATATTCATCAGGAAAGGAGCCATGCCTATCGATAGAATGTTACCGATAATCGGTGCCTTGAAGTGGAAGATATCGCGGTGAAATCGTATAAAACTACCCCGATTCGAGAAGTGGTGCAACGACACCGACAAGGCGCAACACTGCGCAATCACGGTCGAGAGTGCAGACCCCTGCACACCCCAACCGAACTTGAAGATAAAGAGCGGATTCAGCACACAATTTACCGCCACCGAGAGCAACATCGCATACATTGCCTTCTGCGGATAGCCCGATGCTCGCATTAACTCGTTCAGACCGAGATAGAGGTGTGTGATAACATTGCCGACCAAGATGACGTGCATAAAATCACGCGCATATCCTATCGTCTGCTCGCTGGCTCCGAAGAAGTAGAGAATTTCGTCGAGGAAGTAGAGGCTCAATGCCCCGAAAACGACTCCGATGACGACATTTAGCAGAACGGCATTACCCAGCACCTCCTCGGCAGCGCGTTTATTGCCTTGTCCCAGACGTATGGATGTTATTGCCGCAGCACCAACACCCACCAACGAGCCGAATGCCGATGCGATATTCATTATCGGCATCGTCAGTGCCATACCCGAAATAGCCAATGCTCCCACGCCATGGCCGATGAAGATGCTGTCGATTATATTGAACAGCGAAGTCGAAACCATCGCTATAATCGCAGGTATGGCGTAGCGCGGAAGAAGTTTGGACAGAGGGTCCGTACCGAGCGAGAGTGTTGTTATCTGCTTCTTCATTCCGCCACAAATGTAATAAATCTACCCGATATAGACAACGACATTGCCCAAATGAAACTCGAATTGCATCCTGACAGGCATCTCCTCTCCGACTTGTCCGAGCAACGCTCCGCCCTCGAAATCGACATTGAGGATACGTACATCGCGCAAAAAATCCAACCCACGCTTACCTGCATATTTATAGAGGGTCTCCTTGGCACTCCACACAACGGCCGGCAGTCGCACATCTTCACTCAATGCACGCTCTTCGGGGCGCAGGTAACGCGCTGCCACCCGCTCGAAATTGCGGTCGAGTCGCTCGACATCGACAGCGCATCTTTCGCGTGAAATCATCACTGCCACAAGGTCGTCACTATGCGAAACCGCGATATACTCCTCGCGATTCAGCACCTGTGGCGCACCATATTCATCATACGAAATCTCGGCATCGGCACCCAACTCCCGACGAACAATATAACGCCACATCAGAGCCTCACGACGTCGCCTCTCGGTGCCAAATTCGGCAACCATACGACGCTCCGCCTCGCCCGACAGAGCGAGGAGTTCCGCCTCCGAGAGAGGAGGCTCAACGAATAGCCTTGCGCTACTCTTCATCTGCCGTAACTTTGATTTTATCGATGCGACGACCCTCCAAACTCTCGACCTTGAAGGTAAATCCGTGAGAAGAGACCTTATCTCCCTTCTTCAAGAAGTTGCGTTTGAGTTCGAGCATCAGCCCTGCAAGAGTCTCGGCTCTGCCCTGCACATCTGCAAAACTATCCTCCTCCAACTCCAACACACGCTCGAAATCGACAATATGCGTCTTGCCGTCGAAGAGATACTTTCCTTCGCCGAGTTTGGTGTAGAAACTCTCATCCACATCGCTCTCATCCGAAATCTCGCCCACAACCTCTTCCAGAATATCCTCCAACGATATCAAACCCTGCGTGGCACCGTACTCATCCACCACAATTGCCATATGGACCTTATGCGAGCGGAACTCTTCGAGCAAGTCGTCAATCTTCTTGTGCATAGGAACGAAATACGCCTTACGCATCAGTCGTTGCCATCCGAACTCTTCGCCCTCCTTGATGTAGGGCAACAAGTCCTTTACATAGAGGATTCCCTTGATATTGTCGATATCCTCATCATAGACCGGCAGGCGCGAAAATCCCGACTCGATAATCGTGCGCTTGACCTCTTCGAATGTCGAGGTAAGTTCTATTGCCGTGATATCCACACGCGAGCGCATAATCTCCTCGACCTCCGTATTTCCGAAGGTTACGATTCCCGACAGCATCTTCTGCTCCTCGTCAGACGATGCCGAGGTCATATCGACCGCATCCGCCAACTCCTCGATGGAGATATCGTCGCCTCGACGTGATGCCATCTCATTCACACGGCTGCTCGTATGCACCAGAATCCACGAAAAGGGATAGCACAACCAGCGCACAACCGACAGCGGCTGCGAGAAGAGCAGGGCAATCTTCATATAGGCTCCCTGCGCAATGATTTTGGGTAGAATCTCTCCGAAAAGAAGCAACAGGAAGGTTACTAAAACGCCCGTAAAGAGGAACTGAAAGCGATGAAACGTAAATACCGAGCCAAGGAGATCATTCGTCAAAACGACAATGCAGATATTGACCAAATTGTTCATCACCAGAATCGTAGCCAGCAACATATCCACATCCCCCAGCAGTTTCAACACCGACTCCGCAGCAAAACTCTTGCGCTGTTTGATTTCGCGGATATCGTTATGCGAGAGCGAGAAGAATGCCACCTCCGAGGCAGACATCATTCCCGATACCAGCAACAACACGATAGTTGCAATCAACTTTACAATTGACTGCGATGAAAAACCGTTATATTCCAGAATCGGCTCCATTCTACTCCGCAGTTGGGAAGAGCGAATTTTCGCTCGGTTTTGCAGGGGTCACTTCATTATCGTCTTTGAGAGTCTCCTTGCTCGTCGAGTTTATATCGACAATAAACTTCACATTACGACGCTGATAAGCCGGAGTATTCAGCAGAGCCTGAATATTCTCATAGCGCGAATTACGACTTCCCAAAGTGGGGCGAGGCTCCGCTACCGACGGCTTTGCAGCAAGTGTCGGGGCGGCTTTGCGCACAGGCTCCAAGGTGGGTGTGTCGGTATGACGCTCACTATTAGGTTGCACCGGAACGGTCATCGGAGGAATTATGCTCTTCATCACATTAGCACCCTCCTCCACATCGTCAATAAATCGGGTAGCAATGATGACCAATTCGAGAGAATCTCCCAAATGAGGCTTCTCGCTGGCTCCCCAGATTATTCGAGCCGAATGGACATTGCCGTTCTCGTCTTTTGTCGAAGCCGCATTCTGAACACAAGTCAGGATATCGATAACCTCCTCGTAGATAAGTTTATCGAGCGACTCGGTTGCAATATTTATCAGGATATCGCCCGCACCGAGAATCGACTTGCTATCCAACAGCGGGGATTGCAGAGCAAGTTCAACAACCTCACGCGCACGTTCCTCGCCACATGCCGTAGCAACGCCCATGTGAGCGCGACCACTCTTGCTCATAACCTTCTTGACATCGGCAAAATCGACATTTACCAACGCCGTCTTGACCGTGATAATCTCGGCAATACCCTTGGCTGCCGATGCCAACACGTCGTCAGCCTTGCTGAATGCCTGACGTAACGACAGTTTGCCAAACATCTCGCCTATGCGGTCATTATCGATAACCAGCAGCGAATCGACATATTTCGACAACTCGTCAATGCCGCGGAAAGCCTGCTCATATCGCTCCACTCCCTCCAATTTCAGAGGAGAGGTCACGATTGCCACCGTGAGGATACCCATCTCGTGTGCCAACTTGGCAATCACGGGAGAGGCTCCCGTACCCGTACCTCCTCCCATACCTGCGGTAATAAAGAGCATCTTGGTACCCGTAGCCTCAAAGCAGTTACGCAGTTCGTCCAATGCGTTAATTGCTGCTTCACGACCTCGTACAGCATCGTTTCCTGCACCCAATCCGTCGCCAAGCAGAATCTTTCGAGGCACAGCATTGCCATCCAGCGCATCACGGTCGGTGTTGCAAACCATAAAGTTTACACCCGTGATGCCCATGTGCCACATATTATTCAGGGCATTGCCACCGGCACCACCAACTCCCGCAACCATAATTATTGAGGAGTTTCCGCGTGCGGCTCTCAACTCATCCACTAAATCTTCTCCCATATTTTTTTCTCTCAACTTTTCTGTTTTTTACTCTGTACAGCCTCTTTCGTCTTCTGCACCAACTCTCCGACTCGCGACTAAATAATCTCGTCATCTTCATCTGCTCGGTCGAAGGTCTTATTGATACCGTCGGTAAGTTTTTTCAGCATATTGCCAAACTTGCCCCAGCCCGAACCGGTCGAGCCTGACGAACTGCCCTCTCCTTCCGTTGCCGAAGGTGTTACATTATTCGGCTCCGCTACCGCATCCGAAACAGGTGTATTTCCAACACCATTCTGCTCCGGAGTCGTCGCAGGAGTAGGCATTTGCGACGGTGTGTGGGTTGCAGTCGGGGTCGGGGTTGGTGTTGATGCTGTGTAGGGATATCCCGCAGGTCGCGGAGTTCGAGGCTCCGGTGCTACATACCCCATAGGCTTCGGGGTCACGGCACAGACACCCTGCTCGGCACCCTTCAACAGCAACGACACGGCTGCCGTATGCTCCGGACACTCGATACCGCTGCGCGAGTCCTCCTCCAATCCGCTCGTCGCGGTGGCAACACGCACATCGTAACCCGTAACGCGGTGGAACAACTCCTCGATATGCTCTATCGCTGCCGAGCCACCGGTCAGCACCAAGCCAAACGACAGACGTCCCGCATAGCCCGAATCTTTGATTTCGGCCTTCACAAACTCGGCAATATCCGTAAGGCGAGCCTCGATGATGGCTGCCAGATTACGACGCAGAACTCCCTTCGTGCGATGTCCCATACTCGGAATCTGGATAAGTTTCTGCTCCGACACAAACTCCGCAATAGCCGAACCACACTTACGTTTCAGGCTCTCGACATTTCGTTCCGGAATGCCGTGCATCTTAATATCGCCATTTATCGCACTACCTCCCATAGGAATCGTTGCTATATGGCGAAGGATATTTCCATGATATACCGCCACATCGGTCGTGCTGCCTCCGATATCCACCACAGCAACACCCTCCATACGCTCATCCTCCGAGAGCAGTGACTCGGAGACAATCATCGAGTTGGCATAAACCCCTGCCAACTGCAATCCCGAATGGCGGAACGCCATATTCAGACGCTCCAACGGAGTCTTCTCGCAGAGAATAAAGTTAAACGTGGCGGATAACTGACGGCTGAATGCCCCCACCGGGTCGGCAACCTCGCGATTGCCATCAACCACATATCGTTGCGGGATACGCTCCATAATCACCTCGTTTTCGGGGGCAACAACCTCCTTCATTCGCAGGAAGAGGGCATCCACATCCGACTGCGAGATTCCGTTTTGCGGCTCACGGATATAGACATGGTCCGAGAGCGAAGCACAACGGATAAAGGCTCCCGAAACACCGGCATACGCCTCGCTGATGCGTATTCCCAACTTCTCTTCCGCCTCCATCTTGGCTGCCCTTACACACTCGCTCACCTGATTGATATTCTCAACCATTCCGGCATTGACACCCTTCGACGCCTTCTCTACAAGCGCCTCCACGACCATATCGCCTGACTCATTCTTCGAGCCGACAACTACCACGATATTCGATGAACCGACATCGATTCCGACTATATAATTTTTCTTTTCCATAATTCTACTTCGAGCATACGACCTGTCCGTCATATTTTACGTTTATGGTCGAATAACTATCCCAGCCGCGATTATTCAGACCCTCCTTATAGAAGTGCAGAAGTTTCTCGAACTTACGCTCCACATTATCTATACTGCCGAAAAGTATTGTGAATTTCCCGCTTCGTGGAACCAACTCCAACTCCAAGTCTCCTCCGGATGTGGTCTCGGCAACTATCTGTACTATCTCCGCCTGCCAGAAGGCATCATCCTCAATCCACTCCACAAAGTTAATGAGTTTCAAGAAATCTTCATATCTTTTCTCTATCTTTTTTTGCTTTCGATACTCGGCATCCTGACGAGCCGTAACAGCCTCCACGCAACGCTCCAAGTAGCGTCTCTTACGCCTGATTTCGCGTCTCTCACTATCCTTCTGCGCCCTCAATGCCCGAACCTTCTCGGCAAACTCCTCGTCATCTTGCCACAGACCCTGCTTGATACGCTTTTTATTCACCTCGTCCAACTCTTCGAGCAACGCCTTATCCTTGTCGTAGTAAGGATGTTTCTCCTTCTCGATGGCTGCAATCCTCTTCTCGGATTCGGCTATCTGCAAATCGATATAATCGCGCACATTACCCTCATAATTCGCAGGGAACGGAGGTCTGTATCCGCCCGTCACCACCGGCACATAGAGAGCCGATGCCGAGGGAGAGCGAAAGACATACCCTTCATCGGTCGTATAGGTATCGTAACCATCCAACATCAATCGCAACATCGGGCGACGCTGGCTAACTTCGATATGCAACTCTCCGTCATAGGTAACATAAGCATTCACCCTATCCACAAATCCATTCTTGGCTATCATCTGCTCTATGCCGGAGAGATTAACCTCCTCGGCAGGCGTTCCGATAGTGCTGATACCGCTATGCAGGAGCCACTCGCGCACCTTACGGCTCGATACCAGATGTCCATTGGCAGAACTGTCTGCAATCTCGATTTCGACACTGCGCACAACCTGTTCGGTCTTGTGTCTGCGCGACACCACCGCCGAGCATATCACATACCCGACGACAACGACCCAAATGAGTGTCAATAGCGCATATCTGCCGATTTTCTCTTTCACTCGTTCTGCCCCTGTTGCTCTATTATCTATTTTTCAACGCCTCGGCAATCTTTGCACAGCAGGCATCGATATTTCCTGCTCCGAAACTTACCACCACATCAACGCCCATTCGCGCCACCTCCTCTGCCAGCTCCTCTCGCTCGACAATACGGCACGGAGCCGTAACCTTCGCAGCGATAATCTCGCTCGTGATTCCCTCGATAGGCTCTTCGCGTGCCGGATATATCGGCAGCAGCACAACCTCATCCGCCTGCGACAACGCCTCGGCAAACTCCACATAGAGGTCGCGCGTGCGAGTGTAGAGGTGCGGTTGGAAGAGTGCCGTAACCCTGCGTCCGGGGAACATCTTCTTGACCGAAGTAATTGTTGCCGACAATTCGCGCGGGTGATGAGCATAGTCATCCATATAGACCACCTCCGGAGTGTTGATATAAAACTCGAAACGTCGCTTCACGCCCTCAAACTCCGCCAACGCCTTGCGCAGTCGCTCCTCGTCGAGCGTCTTGCCCTCGCTCTGTGCTGCACACCACAACATCGCCACCGCAGCCACCGAGTTCTCGATATTTACCCAACCCGGAATACCCAATCGGCAATTCTCGATGACCCCTGACGGAGTCACAATGTCGTAGCGATACATTCCGCCACCCACCAACTCCACATTACGGGCATAGAAGTCGCACGGCTCATCATACGAATAGCGGTAGGTTGTAATGTCGGGGTTATCAATCTCGATATCGACTCCGTTCTTGATTACGAGGTGTCCATTCGGGCGAATCTGTCGCACAAACTGCGAGAAGGCCTCCTTCACAGCCTCGTATGTGCCATATATGTCGAGGTGGTCGGCATCTACCGACGTGATGACCGCCACATCAGGGTTCAGTCGCAGGAACGAGCGGTCAAACTCATCCGCCTCAACCGCCAAGCGACGACCCGTACCAAGCACCAGATTGCTTGCAAAATTTTTGGAGATTCCGCCCAAGAAGGCGCTACCCTCATTGGCTACTTCGTGATTGAGCCACGCCACAAGCGTCGAGGTTGTGGTCTTGCCATGCGTTCCTGCCACAGCCATCACATACTTGCCCTGCGAGAGGTATCCGAGCATCTGCGAGCGTTTAACCACCTCGAAGCCCTGCTCACGGAACCACTGCATCTGGCTATGGTCAGCCGGAACTGCCGGAGTATAGACCACAATGGTCGAACTCTTATCGCGGAATGCGGTCGGAACAGCCTCGACCGACTCGTCATAATTCACATCGGCACCCTCCGCCTCGATTGCTGCCGTCAGCGGCGTGGGCGTGCGGTCGTAGCCTGCCACACGCTTGCCTTCGTGCATGAAGTAGCGAGCCAGCGCGCTCATACCGATACCGCCAATTCCGACAAAATATACGTTTTGAATCTCCATACTACCCTATAACTTTTTCTATCTCTGCCACTATGCGGTCTGCCGAGTCCGCAATGGCGAGTTTTTCGATATTCTTCGCAAGTTCGCTCAACCTTTCGGAATCAGCAAGCAGTGCAAGAGCCTCCTTTATGGCACACTCCACAGCCTCGCTGTCGCGCACCATCGTAGCCGCTCCCTTCTCGACAAGCGCCATTGCATTCTTGGTCTGGTGGTCCTCCGCCACATTGGGCGACGGCACGAAGAGGGTCGGCTTGCCAACCAGACACAACTCCGATACGGTACAAGCACCACTGCGCGAAATCACAAGGTCTGCCGCCTCGTATGCGTAGTCCATACGCTCGATAAATGCTCCCTGCCAGATATTCTTGGTCGGATGCTTGGCAAGAAATTCACGCATCTCACGCTCGTAGAACTTTCCCGTCTGCCATATAACCTGCACGGGAGCCTCTCCGTCGAGCGAAGCCACCCATGCCTTCATCATATTGTTAAGCGTGCGGGTACCAAGCGAACCTCCCACAACCAATACCACGGGCAACTCTGCCGAGAATCCATAGTATTCGAGGGCCTTGCTATGCTCTACCACACCTCGGCCAAACGTGCCACGCAACGGATTTCCCGTCATGACAATCTTGTCGGCAGCGAAGAATCGCTCCATTCCGTCATAAGCCACACAGATACGCTTCGCCTTGCGCGCAAGAATCTTGTTCGCCACACCCGCAAAGGAGTTCTGCTCCTGAATCACGGTCGGCACACCCATCTGCTGCGCTGTCCATAGCACCGGACCACTTGCATAGCCGCCAAAGCCGACAACCGCATCGGGTCGGAAGCGACGTATAACCTTTCGCGCTTTCAGCACACTGCCAATCAGGCGGAACGGCACGGTGAGGTTTTTCCACGTAAATTGACGCTGAATACCGAGAATCGGCAGACCGACAATATCGTAACCGAGAGCCGGCACCTTCTCCATCTCCATCTTCCCCTCGGCACCGACAAAGAGAATCTCGACATCGTTACCATAACGACGTTGCAGAGCCTCCGCCACTGCCACTGCCGGGTATATATGACCACCGGTACCTCCACCGGAGAGAATTATTCGCTTCATAGTTGGGTTAAATCACTCTTTTCATCGACTTTAAGCATCTCTGTCTGACCATTTTTGACCCCTGCCCACACAGCGAAGGTCGCCAACAACCGAAAGATTTACAAAAGTAGCGAAAATAAGATGAACCGACAAATAAAAAAGCGAAGAAAAAAGAGGAAAAATAAAATGTTCGGAAATTAAACATAAGAAGGGACGGATTCAACCGCCCCCACATCATTTACCAAAGGTAAAAACTCGCTATCTTCCCCAACTTTCGCGGTCGAGGGTGCGGTAGGTTATAGCCTCCGAGATGTGCGCAACCCCGATATTCTCCTCACCGGCAAGGTCGGCAATCGTGCGGGCAACCTTGATTATGCGGTCGTGGGCGCGAGCCGAGAGATTTAGTTGAGCCATAGCCCTTTCGAGCAGGGCGCGTGAGCGTTCATCCAGCGGGCAGTAGTCGCGCAACATCTTCGAGTTCATCATCGAGTTGGTATGGATGCCGAGTCCGCGGAATCGCTCGGACTGGATACGTCTGGCTCGGACAACTCTCTCGCGTACAGCCTCGCTCGACTCCTCCTGACGCTCGGACATCATCTCTGCAAGGGGTACGGGTGTAACCTCGATATGGAGGTCGATACGGTCGAGCAGAGGACCCGAAATTCGCGACATATAGCGATGTACTGCCGAGGGTGGGCAGGTACACTCCTTGGTCGGATGGTTGTAGTAACCACAAGGGCAGGGATTCATCGATGCCACCAACGAGAAGTTGGCAGGGTATTCGACACTGTATCTCGCACGCGACACGGTAATCTTCTTATCTTCAAGGGGCTGACGCAGCACTTCCAGCACATTGCGCCCAAATTCGGGCAACTCGTCGAGGAAGAGTATTCCGTTATGTGCCAGCGACACCTCTCCGGGCTGTGGCGACTGTCCGCCTCCGATAAGTGCTACTTGCGAGGTCAGATGGTGCGGTGCGCGGAAAGGTCGCCTTGTGAGCAGACCTGCGGAGGCTCCGAGTTTGCCCGCCACAGAGTGTATCTTCGTCGCTTCGAGAGCCTCATCAAGCGTCATCGGGGGCATAATCGAGGGAAGGCGACGTGCCAGCATTGTCTTGCCCGAACCGGGCGCACCTATCATTATCACGTTATGACCTCCCGCAGCGGCAATTTCGAGTGCGCGCTTAACCTGTGCCTGACCCTTCACATCCGAGAAGTCCTCGGCATAACGATTCAGGCTCTCCACACCCTCAACGACATCAGCACTCTCGGTCGGCTCAATCGCGATATCCCCATTCAGATAGCCCACAACCTCCGCCAGCGAGCGCACTCCGATAATATCGATACCATCGACCACAGCCCCTTCGGCGGCATTTTCGAGGGGCAGTATTACGCGCTTCAAACCCTCTTCGCGAGCCTTCACAACCAACGGCAACACTCCCTTCACCGCCTTCACTCCTCCATCAAGCGACAACTCTCCTGCAAACATCGTCGAGGGCAGTTTCTCATCGACCACCTGCGATGTTGCCGCCAGGATTCCCATTGCAATCGGCAAGTCGAATGCCGCCCCCTCCTTGCGCAAATCGGCAGGGGCAAGATTGACAACTATCTTCTTGGCAGTCATCCTCATACCGGAGTTCTCGAAGGCAGAGCGAATGCGCTGCTCGGACTCCTTCACGGCATTATCGGGCAGGCCGACAAGATAGAGGCCAAGACCGCTACCGGCAAGATTTACCTCGACGGTTACGGTCACGGCATCAATGCCGACAATGGCGCCTGCATAGGTCTTGACAAACATCTTTATAGCGGTTAGTTTGGCCTTTGGCTATTAGCCAATTGACAATTGATAATTGATAATTGACAATTGTGAATTGTGAATTAAAATGGTGCCTCCTCATTCGGGTTTATTGGCGCACCAATATTTCCGAACTCATCATTGGGCATCGAGCCGAGAGCATTTCCGCCCGTTACAACCTCGCTGGCATAATCCTCATACTGCGGTTGTGGCAGACCCTGCACAGCCGGCTGACCCTGCACGGCAACACCTCCGAGAGGCATATCTGCCGTATCAATATCGGCAAAACGAGCCTGCTCTTTGAGGAATCGCAACTGCACATCCGTCACGGCTCCGTTACGGTGCTTGGCGAGGATAATCTCCGCCATACCTGCCGTAGGCAGACCATCCTCGGTCTGCGTGAAGCCATAGTATTCGGGGCGGTGGATAAATGCCACGATATCGGCATCCTGCTCGATGGCTCCCGACTCACGAAGGTCAGAGAGTTGTGGTCGCTTCGAGCCACCACGCGACTCGGCACTACGGTTAAGTTGCGAGAGGGCGATGATTGGCACATCCAGCTCCTTGGCGATAGCCTTCAATGTTCGCGAAATGAACGCCACCTCCTGCTCACGATTACCCTTCGAGTCTTGGGTACCGGTCATAAGTTGGAGGTAGTCTATAATGATAATTTTGATATCGTTATGAATCTTCAATCGACGAGCCTTCGAGCGGAACTCAAAGACCGACAATGCCGGTGTATCGTCGATGTAGAGCGGTGCCCGACCGAGGGGTTTAACCTTATTTTCGAGGTGTCGCCACTGCTCCGGAGTAAGGCGGCCACTGCGGATGTCGGTACTGCTCAAACCCGTCTCGGCAACAACCAAACGCATCATCAACTGCGTCGCCGACATTTCGAGCGAGAAGAAAGCCACTCCGTTCTCGTGTTCGACGGTCATATTCCGCGCCATAGACAACACAAACGCGGTCTTACCCATCGAGGGACGTGCTGCCACGATGATAAGGTCCGAAGGCTGCCAGCCCAACGTGATGCGGTCGAGCGACATAAAGCCCGAAGGGACTCCGTTGAAGGCTCCGGCACTCTTGCTCGCCTCCTCGATTTGGCGAATCGTGCGCTTCAAGACATCATCTGCATTCTGCACCGAGCGTTTTACGTGACCCTCTGCCACCTTGAAGATTTCACTCTCGGCAAAGCCTATCAACTCCGTAACATCGGTCTCCTCGTCATACGAGCGACGCTGAATCTCGGTTGCAGAGCGGATAAGTTCGCGCTGGACATACTTCTGCGCCACAATCTTGGCGTGGAACTCCACATTTGCTGCCGAGCCGACCTTGCGGGTGAGTTGAGCCAGATAGGTTGCACCTCCAACCTTTGTCAGTTGCTTCTGCGATTTGAGTTTTTCGGTTACCGTGAAGAGGTCTATCGGCTTCAACTCTGCCGATAACTCCTCGATAGCTCGATATATCAGGCGATGCTCCTCGGTGTAGAAGGCGTCGGGCGTGATGAACTCCTGAACGGTGATGATACTGTCGCGTTCAAGCATCAGCGCACCCAGCACTGCCTCCTCCAACTCAACAGCCTGTGGCGGAACGGTTGCCGTAATATCGACAAGCGACTCGTATGCTTCGCGATTTCGCGATGATGGTTTGAAATCTTTTGCCATTTTGCTCTCTTAAATTCGAACAACAAATGTAGGCAAAGATTCGCGAACACGCAAACGCGAGCGCATCGCGCGTTGTTAAAAACTATGTTTACAACCCTTTACCGGAGAATATTTTCCACGTGTAGCGTGCTGTATGCGGTTGTGTTGTATGTTGAAAAGTTGCGAAAAGTTTTATCGCAGGTCTCTCTCTATCGGTCGAAACTGAACTCTCTCTGCGACACCGACAGCGTCGCCACGCTAATCTCGATATCATCACACGCAGCAAGCATAGCCTCGCAACATGCAATGATGGTAGCACCTGTTGTGAGAACATCATCGACCAGCAAAATATGCTTGCCCGACAGGCTCTCCGGATGGCGTACCGCGAAGTTTCCCTCGACATTATCCCACCTCTCATGGCGGCTTTGGTGGGTCTGGCTTTCGTTATTGACAATACGCACCAAGGCGTGACGAACAACCTTCACTCCCAACACCGAAGCGATGCCGTCAGCGATATAATCCGACTGGTTATAACCTCGTTTGAGCAGTTTGCGATTGTGCAACGGCACGGGTACAACAATGTCGATATCGTCGTAATTTCCGCTCTGTCGCAACAGATGCCCATACCACACACCCAGATTGCGAGCATGGAGCCAACGACCATAGTATTTGAAGTCGTGAATGGCTCGTTGCCAATGGCTATCGGCAACGAAGAAGAAGTGTGCCGAAGCCTCCCGTACAGGCACCAGAGCCGACAACCGCTCCTTCATCGGGTTATCGCTCTGCAAGGCAAAGCCGGTCAGCGGGATGCGGAAGCGGCACGTTGTGCAGACAAACTCCTCGCCCTCGACAAGTGCATCACCGCAAACCGCACACTCTCGCGGATACAGCAGCGACACCACATCTGCCACCACCCTACGAAGCATCGACATTGCAGATGGTTATAATTTTGCGATATTCGCGAGTATTCAGCACCTCCGCCATAACCTCGCGCAGAATCTTTCGAGCGCGGGCAAAGGAGGCTCCGCTCTCGATTTTGAGCATAATCTCGACGATATGTTCGCCCCTCACCCTGTCCACGAGAGGGATTGTCGGTCCGAGGACCCGTCGCGAGAAGCGACCTCGCAAAGCCTCCGCCAACTCGACGGCAGCACGATGCAGCACCTCGGCACTGCGATAACGCATAGTGATTCCCACCAGACGCGAATAGGGAGGATAGAAGAATCCCTGACGCTCGGCAGACTGCTCGCGAGCCATAGCAACATAATCGCCCGTTGCCACATATCGCAAAATGGGGTGTTCCGGCTCGGCCGTCTGAATCACAACCTCGCCCCTCTTCTCTCCTCTGCCACCCCTGCCGGCAAACTGCATAATCGTCTGAAAAGCACGCTCCGAAGCACGATAGTCGGGGGCGTTCAGCAGGTTGTCGGCATTCAGCACTCCGACAAGCGTAACTCGCGAGAAATCAAAACCTTTGGTTATTATCTGTGTGCCGACCAAGATGTCGGTTTCGCCCCTCTCAAATGCCTCGATAATGCGGTTGCAGGCACTCTCCGAGGTCAGCGTGTCGCGGTCGAGTCGAGCGACCCTCGCCTCCGGGAAGAGAGCCGAAATCTCCTGCTCGATTTTCTCGGTGCCGAAGCCCATTGCCCTCACCTCTGCCGTCTTGCAGGCGGGACATCTTCGCGGCAGTGGCTCGCTATATCCGCAGTAATGACAGGTCAGGCGGTTACCTCCGTGCAGTGTTAGCGACACGTTGCAGTGCGGGCATCGTGCCGTCCAGCCGCAATCCTCGCACGACACAAAGGGCGACACGCCACGTCGATTCTGGAAGAGCAGCACCTGTTCGCTACACTCCAACCTCTCCTCGATTTTATCAAGTAGTACCTTATTGAAGTGCGATTTTCGCTCGCCTCGCTTGGCTGCGCGTATCGTATCCGACACTATCACATCCGGCAACTGCGCTCCGCCATAACGCTCCGCAAGCACCACCTCGCGGTACTTGCCCGTAGTGGCACGTATATAACTCTCAATCGAGGGTGTAGCACTTCCCAGCAGACACTTCGCACTGTGCTGATGCGCCAGCATCACAGCCGCATCACGACCCTGATAGCGCGGTGCAGGCTCGGTCTGCTTATAACTCAAATCATGCTCCTCATCGACAATAATCAGTTGCAGATTATGCAGTGGCAGAAACAATGCCGAGCGGGTTCCAACCACCAATTCACCCCCCTCGGAGCGATTCAGACGTCGGTAGATGTCGGCACGACGTTGATTGGTAATCTTCGAGTGATAGGGGGTAACTCTCTCGCCAAAGACACGCTTCACGCGGGCGAGGAGTTGCGAGGTCATCGCAATCTCCGGCACCAGATACAGCACATCGCCACCCGCAGCCAACGTGCGGGCTATAAGGTGCATATATATCTCGGTCTTGCCGGAGCCGGTCACTCCGCGCAGCAATACCGTCTGCACCTGTGAGAAGTGGTGCAGAATTGCATCATACGCCTCCTGTTGTCGCTCCGAAAGGGTCGGCAGGTCATAGTCGCACTCTCCCACGTCACACCCCTCAATTTCACGCTCCACAATCTCAACCAGACCCCTCTTGCGGAGAGCAGCCACCGCAGCCGCATCACACGCCGAGCGTCGCACTTCGCCCTGTGCCTCCAAGAGCGCAAGGAGTTCATGTTGTCGTGGTGCGCGACGCTCAATCTTCGCCCGCTCCTCCGTCAAAACAGCCCCACAGAGAGCCACAAAGGCAACCTTGCGCGGTCGAAACTGCTCACGCTCGAAGGCCTGTGCATCGGCTCCGCGTGGCTTAATCAGCGAAGGCAAAGCAACACGCATAACCTCGCCCAACGTGCACATATAGTAGTCGGCAATCCACTCCCAGAATGCCATCTGTCGCTCCGAGAGCAACGGTTTTTCGTATAGTTTTTGAGAGATTTTTTTGATGCGTTTGGCTTCGGGGCGGTCGGTATGAATACGCCACACGATACCCGTATATACCGCCTTAACACCGAATTGTACAGCCACAGCATCGCCCACCGCAAGGTCGCACCCCTCGGCGACCTCGAAAGTGTAGGTCGGCTGATAGAGTGGCAACACTATATCGGCATAGCGAGTCATAATTTCCTGTATGATTTAGGCTTTTAGGAGCGACTGCCGTCGCGTATCAGACCTTATTGAGAGCATCGAAGCCCTTGCCATATACTCCCATCACCGAGCCGACCGAGATAAAGGCATCGGGATCCACCATCTTGGCTATTTTGAGAATCATCGAGGTATCGCGCTTGCGACATACCACCATGACAATCTTCTTCTCCTCCTTCGAATACCAGCCCTGCGCATCGAGTAGCGTGGCTCCGCGATTGGCCTTGTAGAGCATCGCATCCGCCATAGCCTTATAGTCGTGAGTGACAATAAATATCTGATTCGAGTGGTTGTTACCCGCCTGAATCATATCGACCGTATAGCCGAATACTGCCACAAAGACATATCCATAAATCACTCCATCAATACCAAGGTCGCTGACCAACAACGCCGAAGCAATAATCACAAAATCCGAGAAGACAACGATACGACCATAACTGATTTTGCGATATTTATTTATAATCATCGCCACGATATCCGTACCGCCCGTCGAGCCTCCCTGGCTGAAACATATAGCCACACCTATACCCGCGAAGATACCACCCAAAATGGCAGAAAAGAGGCGGTTGTCGAGTTTGAACAGATCCAACCCGGCAGGTATCGTCTCCTGCAACAGACTCATCGCAACCGACAAAACAACAATGCAGTAGATGGTCTTTATACCAAACCTCCACCCCACGACAAAGCCTGCAATAATCAACAAAACAGCGTTTATAATAAAGAGAATCACACCCATCGACAAGGCTCCGTCTATGGCGTGATAGATCAATAGACTGACACCACCGGCTCCTCCACCCATACAGTTTGCAGGCAGGATACAGCCAATCCACGCAAAGGCGTATATAAACATGCCAAAAGCCATCAAGAGATACTCCTTCAAGCCTATCAAAACTTTATGTCCGACAGATTCTCTCATACTCTCATCGTTTTAGGAAACCACAACTATCATTATCTTTTGGCAAAGATAGTAATTTTGGTCTATTGTTATACACCTTAATTGATAATTGACAATTGAAAATTGAGAATTGACAATTATTTTGCCATTGGTTATTTAATTGAGAGTTCAGGGAGATTAAGGAATTTAGGGAATTTAGAGAATCAATCACTAATCTCCTTAATTTCCCTAATCTCTCTAAATTAGCCAAAATTATCAATTAAAAAAACAACTCTCCCTGGTAGGCACCACGCTCGCGGAGGCGTGCTTCGAGCCTTGCGAGCAGGGTCTCGTTGCGTATAAGCCCCCAATTTCTGCCGTAGTGGTATCGCGGAGGGGCTTCGCTGGCGAATCGCTCGACAACCAAGTCGGGGCGCAGTCGGCGCAGAATCTCGATAAAGAGGTCAATATACTCCTCCACCTCCCAGAAGCGAAAAGCACTTGGGTCGCGGTCGTACTGCTCTGCCATAGCCGTACCGGCAAAGACTTGTAGTTGGTGGAACTTGATGGTAGTCAGTGGCAACGAGTTGATAATCGCTGTCTGTGCCACCAACTCCTCGTCGCTCTCGCCCGGCAATCCGAGTATAAAGTGCGCTCCGACGTGCAGACCTCGCTCGGCACTCATCTCGACAGCCCGACGTGCCGTGGCGAAGTCGTGTCCGCGGTTAATCTGTTGCAGGGTGCGGTCATTCACCGACTCGATACCATACTCTATGGCGACATACTTACCCCTTTCGTGCGCCAACGAGGCGAAGTAGTCCAACTTCTGCTCATCCACGCAGTCGGGGCGTGTGCCGACAACAATACCCGCCACATCGGGGTGCGCCAAAGCCTCATCATAGAGGGTACGCAGATGGTCGAGTGGCGCGTAAGTGTTTGAGAATGATTGGAAATAGGCCAAGTAGCGCGAGGCGGTACGATAGCGGTTGCGGTGGAACTCGATACCCTCCTCGATTTGTTGTGTGACGCTCTTCGAGGGTTGGCAGTAGGAGGGTGTGAAGGCTCCGTTGTTGCAGAACGTGCAGCCACCCGTGCCGACCGTTCCGTCACGATTGGGACAGGTGAAGCCGGCATTCACAGCCACCTTCTGCACCCTGCCGCCAAATGTTCGACGGAAGTAACCCGCATAGGAGTTAAAGGGTCTGTCATCGCCCCAAGGGTGCATAAGTCACGTATCGGCAAGTTATTGATTTATAGACCCCAATCCGAAGCCTTATAGGTCGATTTCGGAGCATTCGGCACATTGGGGAAGAGTGTCACACCGACCAAATCTTCGAGTTCGGAGATGGATATCATATCCTTGGCCGCCGGCTCGTGACCTTTGGGCATTGCATGGCTGATGACAAAGGCAGCACATCGCAACTCGTCAGCCGTGCAGTTCCACACCGCCTTACCCTTGGCACTCTCCTTGGTGCGGAGCAGGGCAGCCCAGAACATCGTCGGCACGCTCGAATCGCGACCACCGAAATCGACACGCGAAACCGGCTTGCTATTGCCGTACTTGTCGGTCCAAGCATCGAAATATGAGCCTACGACCATATATAGCGTATCGCTCTTGGCGAAGGTATCGATATGATTTTCGAGGTTATTCCACGCACCGCCACCGGTATTGAATTGAGTCATGTGTTGGAGTGCGATATTGGTGTAGTAACTTACCTGCCTACGCATCTGCGACGAGCGCGAGCGGTCGGAGTTACCGAGCATATGTCCGCGATTGTAGGATGAGTTGCCGATGTCGGCACCCGAACAGGGCTGAATCGACGAGGGGATATCGGGATCGACACTATAACCCGCCTTGCCCGCACTTCCTGTCCAGAAGGCGTGTCGCGGAGCCGCCACCCATACCGGGCAGTGGTGGTTTGCACTGTAACATACCGTGTAGTTACGCGCATTCTCGCCCTTGCTGTTCTTCACATCGGTTACGGTGTGGTGCGCATAGTAATAGTCGGGATTATCCGTCTCCACGGGGAGTTCCGCCCAGCCTGAACGATAGACACCACCGGTCGAGGGGTTGGGGTCGGGTGTTGGGTCGGGAGTGGGTGTCGAGCCACCGCCTTGGTCGCCTTCGCCCTCATTGCCGCCCTCATTTCCACCTTGGTCGCCCTCGCCGCCACCGGTATTACCACCGTCATCCGAGCCGCCCTCGTTGCCGGAGCCTCCTTCGGGGTTGTTGCCACTCTTCAAGTAGGTAATGCGTATCTCCGAGAGATAGACCACACTACTACTATTGTTAGCGAGTTTGAAGTACTTGGCATTGTGGGCCGTGCAGTCGAAGAGGTAGCCATTGGCCGTCTCGGTCGGGGTTATCTCGGTCGAGGTCGGCACCTCGCTGTCGCCAATAAAGAGGGACATCTTACCGGAGTGTGCGCCACCCTTGACAACCTCAACGCTTACCAGCGTACCGAAAACACTCTTGTTGGCAATGTAGCCGGTCTGCTTCTTGAACTGCATACCGTTACTTTCGCTAAATATTGCAGCGTTGAGCAGGTAGTATTCATACCCATCAATCGTGTATGCACTCTGCGAGGTGGGATAGGATGTACACCAGCCTTCACTTGCCGTCGTAATAACAATCATGGCACGCTCTCCGGGAACATTGACATCTTCATCTCCCGAACCGCCTTCGCCTTCCGAGCCTTCGCCACCCGTATTGCCGCCTTCGTTACCACCTTCATTGCCACCTTGGTCGCCACCCTCATTGCCGGAGCCGTCATCTTCGGAGCCGTCGTTATCTCCTCCTTGGTCGCCACCTTCGTTTTCAATTTTATCTTTGTCGTCCTCTCCGGGGAGAGGCTCAACGGTTCCGCAGGCGCAAACGAGCGACACTGCGAGCAGAAGCATAAAAAGTCTCTTCATTTTATCTCTATTCTTTATTTTTTGAATCAATCCAAATGGTCACAGGCCCGTCATTTATGAGCGATACCTGCATATCGGCACCAAATTCTCCGGTCGGCACCCGACGCCCCAACTCCGCCTCCACGCGAGCCACAAACCTCTCATACATCGGACGAGACACCGCCTCCGGAGCCGAGCGGATATAGGATGGGCGGTTACCCTTCTTGGTCGAAGCGTGTAGCGTAAATTGGCTCACAACCAGTACCTCGCCCTTCACCTGACGCACGTCGAGATTCATCACACCCTGCTCGTCATCGAAGATGCGCAGTCCGAGCAGTTTTTTCACGAGCCACTCGATATCCTCATCGCCATCAGCAGCCTCGATTCCGACAAAGACCAACAATCCCTGCCCTATGCGCGAAAACTCTTCTCCGCCAATCTCTACTGCTGCACGGCGGACTCGTTGAACAAGCAACCTCATAGCCTTACCTTAACTTACAGCCTCCTCGAAATATCGCCACAGATTATCCTCGCGGGGCACTGCGACCTCCACGCGAACAGGCTCCTTGCGCACCGGATGCAGAAACTCCACAGCCCGCGAATGGAGCGAGATACCGCCATCGGGATTTGACCTCTTGGCTCCATACTTCAAGTCGCCCTTAATCGGACAACCAATTTTCGAGAGTTGGGCGCGAATCTGGTGGTGACGACCCGTCAGCAACTCCACTTCGAGCAGCGTGTAGCGGTCGCTACGACACAACATTCGGTAGCGCAGTCGCGCCTCCTTGGCTCCGTTTTTCGGGGTGTTATAGACGTGTGAACGGTTGGTCTTGCCGTCACGCAGAATCCAGTGTCGCAGTTCGCCCTCCTCGATTTGGGGCATATTCTCGACCACAGCCCAATAGGTTTTTGCAATCTCTCCGTTACGCAACATCTCATTCAGACGCGCCAACGCCTTTGAGGTCTTGGCAAAGAGTACCGCACCGCTCACAGGTCGGTCGATACGATGCACCACGCCCAAGAAGACATTTCCCTCCTTGTGGTCACGCACCTTCAAGAACGCCTTTATCTCATTTTCGAGTGCGCTCTCACCCGACGGGTCGGGTTGTACAAGGTCGCCACAACGCTTGGCAACGACCATTATATGGTTATCTTCGTATATTAAGTCTTCGGGTCGGAACATTATAGTTTGAATGTAAAGGGTAATAAATCAGCTGCACGCTCCACCACCGAGGCAGAGCCTCCACCCGACATAATGACACGCAGTGGCGAGCCTTGACGACGCTCGACATCGACCAGCACCTGACGGCACTGACCGCAGGGATAGCACTCCCTCTCTGACGGCACCGAGGCGATAGCCAACTCATCGACCACATCATCCGGAAAATTGGTTTGCAGGTAGAAGAGCAGCGAACGCTCCGCACACAAGCCCGCAGGAAAGACCTCGCTCTCGAAGTTTGCAGCGTGCATAATCTTGCCACTGCGCAGACGTGCGGCAGCACCCACGTTAAACTTCGAATAGGGGGCGTGAGCCTGCTGTAAAGCCTTTTGAGCCTCCTCGACCAGCGCCCTCTGCTCTGTCGGCATCTCGGCTATCGAGTCGTAGTGCCGATAAGAAATCTCCAATCTCTTTTCCATACAAAAAATCGGTTTTTGATTCGGGGTTTCGCAATTCCCCATACAAAGATAAAAATTTTCTTTCGGATAACCAAACAGAGTGCCGTAAAGGGGTTATTCGGAGAAAAACAGCGAGGTTTTCGGCAAATTATTCTTACATTTGCACAAAATTCAGGAAGTATGGCTCGCAAAAAGGCTCAATATCCCCTTATCGAGGGGTTGGAAATCACAACTCTCGCTGCCGAAGGCAAGGCGATGGGTCGTTGGAATGATGTTGTGGTATTTGTCCCGATGACCGTTCCGGGAGATGTGGTAAATGTTCAGATTCGCAACAAACGTCGCCGCTTTATGGAGGGTGTCGTTACCGAGTATATCAAGCGTTCTCCTCTGCGCGAGGAGCCTTTCTGCGCCCACTTCGGCATCTGCGGAGGTTGCAAGTGGCAGAACCTTCCCTACACCGAGCAGTTGCGATTCAAGACCGAGCAGGTGCGCGACCAACTCACCCGCATCGGCAAGGTCGAACTGCCCGAAATCGCACCCTGCCTCGGCTCGGCAAAGACCCAATTCTACCGCAACAAGTTGGAATTTACCTTCGCTGACCGTCGCTGGCTGACCTACGAGGAGATTGCTGCGGGTGGCGACATCGAGCCTCGCCCAGCGTTGGGTTTCCACATACCCAATATGTTCGACAAGATTCTCGATATCGACCGCTGCTGGTTGCAGCCCGACCCCTCGAATCCGCTGCGTGACGAGATTAAACGCTACTGCATCGAGAATGGCTACTCGTTCCACAACGCCCGTGAGCATCAGGGACTTATGCGTGGTATCGTGATTCGCACTGCCTCGACGGGCGAGAATATGCTTATCGTGGTCTTCAACGAGGATGACCGCGAGCGTATCGAGCCGCTGATGGCGCATATCCACACGACCTTTCCGGAGATTACCTCGCTCTTCTACATCGTCAATACCAAGTGGAACGACTCGCTGACCGACCAGACCCCGATTCTCTATGCCGGCAAGGACCACATCATCGAGCAGATGGAGGGCTTGCAGTTCAAGGTGGGTCCCAAATCGTTCTACCAGACCAACTCGGAGCAGGCATACGAACTCTACAAGGTGGCTCGCGACTTTGCCGACCTCAAACCCGAAGATACGCTCTACGACCTCTACACGGGTACGGGAACGATTGCCAACTTCTGCGCACGTCGTTGTCGTAAGGTTGTCGGCATCGAGTATGTCCCGGAGGCTATCGAGGATGCAAAGATAAACTCCCAAATCAACGGCATCGACAACACCTCGTTCTATGCAGGCGATATGAAGGCCGTGTTGAGCGACGACTTCGTGGCTCGCAATGGCCGTCCCGATGTGATTATCCTCGACCCGCCCCGCGCAGGTGTCGATGAGCCGGTTATCGAGGTTATCCGACGTGCAGCCCCGGAGCGTATGGTCTATGTCAGTTGCAACCCTGCCACGCAGGCGCGTGACTTGGCTCTGCTCGATGAGGACTATCGCGTAGTGGCTGTGCAGCCGGTCGATATGTTCCCCCACACCCACCACGTCGAGAATGTGGTGAAGTTGGTGCGTCGCAAGTAGCCTCGCCTCCCGCATAGAATTTCACACCCAACAATAACCTTACACCCCGCACTGCCAATCGAGCAATGCGGGGTGTAAAACTATGGGGATAAAACCCCGAAGTGGTTGTTCTCTACTTCAAAGTCATCTCGTCGAAGAGATATGAGGCACCTCCGATACGGTCAATAACAAACAGCACATAGCGTATATCGACCGAGATATTTCGACAAATCGAGGGGTCGAACTCCACATCGCTCATTGTCGAGCGCCACGTGCGGTCGAAGTTGATACCCACCAATTCGCCCTTGCCGTTGATGATGGGCGAGCCGGAGTTTCCTCCTGTGGTGTGGTTGGTCGCAAGGAAGCACACCGGCACCGTAGTTCTGCCGTCGAGCATCACGCCATGGCGGCCATAGTCCTTGCTTTGGTAGATATCGCGCAGGCGTTGCGGCACGTTATAGTCGTAGATTTCGGGATTATCCTTGGCGATGATGCCATCGATGGTTGTCTGTGGCACGTGCCACTCGCCATCGGCATACTCATATCCTGCCACCGAGCCATAAGCCACACGTAGCGTAAGGTTTGCATCGGGATAGAAACTGCGCTTGTGGTCCCACTCCATCAGAGCCTTCAAGTAGGGTCGGTACCAGCGTTGTATATCTGCCAGATTACTCAAATTGCGCACCCGATACTTCGCAGGGTAAGCCGCGCGAACTATGGCGTAGAACTCCGCTGCCGGGTCACTCTTGTCGCACTGCGAGGCGGTAGCCGCTTCGCGACACGCAGAGGTGTTGTAGATATGGTCGATATATCCCTCTGCCGAGCCGTGTGCAGCAATCTTTGCAAGCAGAGCCGAAGGGGTCTTATCGCTTGGCATACGCTCCAAAAACTCTGCAAGCATAGCCTTCGCCAACGAGCGGTCTATTTCGAGGTTGAAATCCTTATAGAGTCGCTCCACGCTCCTGCCCGAAGCCGCCATTGCAGCCATACGGGGCAGTTCAAGCGTCAGCACCGTCTCGGCATAGAGTTCGCACACATAGTATGGCTCGCGGTTGCGATTGTAGGCTACGCGCATCGAGTCGAGCAGGTGGCAGTACTCCGGACGTTGGGCTGCCCACGCAGCAAACTCCTGCTCATACTTGCGCTTCTTGTCTAGCGTACCGAGGCGTTTGATTCCCAACACCTCGCCCTGCCACTTCTTCCACGCATTGGCTATCGAGGCGTGCTTGGCAGCGTACTGAATACGTATCTTCGGGTCGCTCTCCTGCGCCTTCGAGATGATATCAAGTCGCTTGGTGCGCAGGGCAATCTTCATCGGGTCAGAGACGTTGCAGATATAATCCACCGCATCCGAGATGACATACTCCTGCGTATTGCCCGGAAAGCCATAAATCATCGTAAAATCGCCCTCCTTGACGCCCTTGGTCGAGATAGGAAAGTGTCGCTTGGGCTTGTAGGGTTGATTCTTGGGCGAGTAGGCAGCCGGCTCGTTATCGGCATCGGCATAGACGCGGAATATCGAGAAGTCGCCCGTATGGCGAGGCCAAATCCAGTTATCGGTATCGCCTCCGAACTTGCCTATTGCCGAGGGAGGTGTGCCAACAAGTCGCACATCCGTAAAACGACGATAGACAAAGAGGAACTTCTGGTTGCCGTAGTACATATTCTCGATTTGGGCATAAAAACCCTTGCCCTCCTTACATGCAGCAGCGATAATATCCTTCTCGCTCGCGCCTGTGGCTATGCGGTCGGTCACATCCTCCATTCTCACCAAGAACGACACCTCCAAGCCCTCGCACGGAAGTTCGCCCTCGCGCGACTGCGCCCAGAATCCATAGGTCAGGTAGTCATGCTCGACCGACGAGAGGCTCTGGATTGCTCCGTAGCCGCAGTGATGATTCGTGAGCAACAATCCCTCTGACGAGATAAGTTCGCCCGTACATCCTCTGCCAAACAGCACCACAGCATCTTTAAGCGATGCGCGGTTAATGTCGTAGATATCCTTTTCGGTAAGGCGGAATCCCTTGGAGCGCATATCCTTGATACGCGAAGAGATAAGGCTCGGAAGCCACATACCTTCATCGGCACTTGCCGTAAAGGCAATGCAGCAGAGCAGCATGGTTATTATAAGATTTCGTTTCATCGTATCCTTGTTTTTAGGGTTAGAAAACTCTTACTTATCGGTTAGCGGTATATTACAACCCCTCAACAACATCAACCGCACCGCTGTAATACCCTTTGAGGCCGCCATCAGTAGCAAAGCGGAGGGTCAATTGCTTTCGGGTTTCGTCATAGAGAACCTTCACAAATCCATTCGGGGCATTCTCGGCACTCCACTCATTGGGTCCATAGGCAACCGACAGAGCCGAATTCCCTGCGAAGAAGACTCGCTCACCATCGAGAGCAACATCGGCTGGCAGTGTAATTTTCACGGGAGAGAAGTATGTTACCTCCTCGAAAAGCACATCCTTCACGGGTGCTAAATAGAGATACCACACATCGGCATTTCGCTTGTCGAGGAAAGCCTCCCAGATTATCGACGAAATCACACCGGAGGTGGGGTGTAGGTATGTCCACTCGTTAGCATAAGCGATGCTTCCGCCATTGACACAGCCTCCGCTGAAGGAGACGGCCAACACGCTCTGCTCGTCATCCAGTGCCACACTCAACTCGACCTTATACGAAGCACTTCGGGCAGAGCCTTTAACCGACACCTCGCCGCCCACAGCCTTCAACTCATTCTCGTTCTCGACATCGAACAACTCGACCGTAACCTCTCCCTTTGCCGGGTCAAGAGTTCTGCCATCGACATCGGCCGTATCGAGCGAAATTTTCACATAATATCGCGACGTTTCAAGAGCCGTGAAGCCGACCTTGTCGAGCGAGAAATAGAGCATTGTCATATCCTCGTCTGATTGAAAAAATGCCGCAGAGATGCTCTCTGCCGAGGTGTTATAGGTTATTGTTCCCTCTCCGAGGGATACGCCCCCACCCTTTGTCGGGTCATCGCAGGCAACCACAGCCATCAAGGCTGTTGCCACACACGCAATCAAGGTTAAAAATCTCTTCATTATTCGTTCTCTTTTTACTTTTACACGTAATTTACCAATTATCGCAGAGTCCTACTCCACCCACACGACATTCGCCATATCGTCATGTTCGGGGAGTGCCGCAGGCTGAAAATCGGAGTATCCTGCCGCCACAACACACAACACCTCGTAACTTTCGGGCAGAGGCAACAATGTGCGCAGCAACTCTATCGCCTGCGCTCCATTCGGCTCATCTTTGAGTCGCGGACGGCCATCGACATGTACCCAACACGAAGCAAGACCCTCCTCGACACAGGCGAGTTGAAGCATCGTGGCAGAAATCGAGCAATTCACAGTCCAGAGGTCGGTGAGTGAGGTATCCCCCGCAATGACAAATGCCAGCGGAGCATTCTTCATAAATGCCGAGCCGTAATCGCGCATCTCCGCCATCTGGGCAATGATATCACGATTCTCGACCACGAAGATACGGGTCGAGCGACTATTACGCGATGAGGGAGCGGTAAATGTCGCCTTCAAAATGCGCTCTACAACCTCGCGAGCCACCCCGCGCTCCGAGAATTTACGCACACTGCGGCGTTTTTCGATTATCTCTTTGAAATCCATAATATTTTGCGTTTTTGGTACATATAGTGCAAAAGTAGTGAAAAAATCGTTATCTTTGAGGGTAAAAACACTAAAACTATGAGCAATAGACCTACCGTAGCACTTATTTACGACTTTGACGGCACCCTCTCGCCGGGCAATATGCAGGAGTATGACTTTATCCCGGCTGTCGGCAAGAGCAACAAGGAGTTTTGGCACGAGGCAAACTCACTTGCCGAGGAGCAGGATGCCGACCGCATCCTGACCTACATGGCAAAGATGATTCAAGAGGCAAAATCCAAGGGTTTGTCGTTGCGTCGCGAGGCTTTTCAGGAGTCGGGTCGCAGGATTCAACTCTACGAAGGTGTCAAGGAGTGGTTTTCGCGCATCAATGCCTACGGAGCAGAGCGAGGTCTGAATGTGGTACACTACATCAACTCGTCGGGTCTGACAGAGATTATCGAGGGAACCGAGATTGCTCACGAGTTTCGCAAGATTTACGCCTGCAAGTTCCTCTACGACGTCGATGGCATCGCCTACTGGCCCGGTGTGGCGGTAAATTATACCAACAAAACACAATTTATCTTCAAGATTAACAAGGGCGTGGAGTCGGTATTCGACAGCACGAGGGTCAATCGCTACATCGAGGAGCGCGAGCGTCCCGTGCCGTTTGGCAATATGATATACGTGGGCGACGGAACGACCGACATCCCCTGCATGCGTCTTGTCAAGAACTTTGGCGGACACTCCATTGCTGTCTATAATCCGCAGGATAAGGGTGCGCGTAAGGAGATGGCAACGCTCATTCGCGACAACCGCGTAAATCACGTCTGCGCAGCGGATTACAGCGACGGCTCGGAGATGGATACTGTCGTAAAGGCTATTATCGACAAGATTTACACCGACCACCGCCTCGATGAGTTAGCGGTATCGAAGTAAGCCTCGGCGACGTTTCAGCAAAAATAACAACTCATGACCGAAATAATATTTGCAACCAACAACGCCCACAAGTTGAGCGAGGCACAGGCCCTGCTGGGCGAAGAGTTCCACCTCCTCACACCGCGTGACTGTGGTATCACAGAGGATATTCCCGAAACGGCTGCCACGCTCGATGGTAACGCCTCACAAAAGTCGCACTACCTGCACGAGCGCGTGGGCAAGAACTGCTTTGCCGATGATACGGGATTGGAGGTTGAGGCTCTCGGAGGAGAGCCGGGAGTGCGCTCGGCACGCTACGCCACCGACGGACACGACTTTGCAGCCAACAACCGCCTACTGCTGAAAAACATGGAGGGTGTCAAGAATCGCAAGGCTCGTTTTCGCACGGTAATCTCGCTGATTCTCGATGGCGAGGAGCATCTCTTCGAGGGCATCGTCGAGGGTCGCATTGCCGAGAGAGAGGCGGGCTGTGGCGGATTTGGTTACGACCCACTCTTTATCCCCGACGGCTACGACTGCACCTTTGCCGAGATGAGTGCCGAGGAGAAGAATGCCATATCGCACCGCGGTCGTGCCGTGCAGAAACTCGTATCATTTCTCAAAGGTTAATTCAGAAAGTCTATCCCCCACAAGGCGACGTCAGAGTTTTCTGTCGTCAGAGTTTTCTGTCGTCAGAGTTTTACACAATACTAATAGAGGTGTCGTGGGCTTACCGGAAATTTACGGTGAGGCGTACTTCTTTTTAATAGGGCTAATGGCTAACTAATCACCCCTCCACCTCCCCTAAAACAGGAGAGGTGTTTTTTAGTCCTCACACATACCCTCTCCCGGCACTCCCCGGTATCCCCATAAGCGGTTGCAGACCGCGCCCCATCCTCCCCACTATCAATTCTCAATTCTTTATAAGCGGTCGCACCCGACAACCGTCACAACACAAGAGGGGCTGTCTTAACATCTGTTAGGACAGCCCCTCTTTTCGGTATTTATCGTTCAAACCTTGGGATTAGTAACCCAGAGTCTTCGACGATGCGTAGGATATTTTGAGGGCATTTGCACGACGCAACTCCTGTTTAACGTCGGTAATGATACCCATCTTCGTCTTGCCGTCTGCCTTCAAGCAGATGGTCATCAGCGCACGGTCCACCTCGCTGAGCTGGTCACGCTCACCTGCCACGAAGTCCAAGATATCCTTGGTCGTCTTATACGAATCGTTCAGCTGGATACGCGGAGCAGTACCAAACTTCTCCTGCATAGCGAGCACCGGCTGACCGATGTGGATGTAACTTACAAGTGATTTCTTCTCCAATTTCTGCACCTCGGTTGCCTCCGGAACTCTGTAATGCACGAGCAGCTCCTGATCACGCATCGAAGTCGAGAGCATAAAGAAGAAGAGGATGATATAAACCACGTCGGGGAGCGATGTCGTCGACATCGCGGGGACCTCACGGTCGCCCTTTTTCTTCATTACTGCCATAACTACTTCTTTGCCATATTACGAGGCTCTGCCTCCGAGATTTTCAGAGGTACCGCCTTGGTGATTACTGAACTCTGTTCCTTTTCGAGGTCGGCGAACTTCTTGCCGAACTTCATCTTCGAAACCTCATCACGCACCTCGTTGAAGGCACGGGTAAGCTCGTTCTGCACGCGGATATAGACCTCATAGTCCGTATCACGGGTGTTTTGGAGTGAAATCACACCCTGACTAATCGGGTATGCCCACTTCGAGCCGTCCGGCATCTCCAACTCCTTAACCTCCTTTTCGGGAAGGTTCGGGTCGTCATACGGATTGAGGATAAACTCCTTTGCCTTGTCCTTCAACTGACGGAGGTCCATCAGTTTATTGCCGACCATGATGTTACCGCTGCTGTTCACGAATACCAACAGAAGGTTACGTTCCTTAACCTTAATCTCCTCCTGTTTTACATTCGGGTCCGGCATAGGCGGCAACACGCGCACGATACCCGTATCAACGTCCATTGTCGAAACGACAAGGAAGAAGATAAGCACCGTGAAGGCGATATCCGCTTGTGACGAAGCATTAATTTGAGGTATATTACTCTTTTTACTTGACATAACAGTTATTATACCTTATTATTTAAATACGTTACGAACCTCGGCAACAATGGTTGCGAGAATCGATGCAGCAGCAACTGCGTAGGTAACGAGGATACCAACCTCCGAAATTGCCAACTCAAACGGATCCTCAAAGAAACCGCCCTCGGCAGTAGGAATCGGCTGGCTACCATTGCTCAACGCAATAGCCACAGCACCTCCGACAACCACAATAACGATTGCCACGGCAATACCGGTCTTTTTGAGCCCCGCAGGATTCTGGACCAAGTTAGCAACAGCTGCGCAAAGAATGCATACCACAGCTCCTACGAGCAGTGCGTAGAACCACATAAGGTTCCAGCTGATGGCAACATCTGCTCCTCCGGAGATAACAGCCCACGCAACGAAGGCTGCCGTAATGGCGAACAGCGATGCCAATACAATATTTAATACCTTTTTCATAATTTTTGTCTCTGTGTAGGGGTTGTTACGGTCTGTGATTATTTCTCGTTAAGCATATCCAACAACGAAATCGAAGCATCCTCCATCTCATTAACGATAGAGTCAATCTTTGCGATGATGTAGTTGTAGAATACTTGAAGAATCATAGCCGCGATAAGACCCAACAGTGTCGTAAGAAGTGCGACCTTCATACCACCTGCAACGAGTGCCGGAGAGATATCACCTGCTGCCTGAATCGAGTCGAACGACTGCACAAGACCAACCACGGTACCCATAAATCCGAGTGAAGGCGAGAGTGAGATGAAGAGCGACAACCAGCTCAAACCAGACTCCAACTGACCTGTCTGAACCGAACCATAAGATACAACTGCCTTCTCAACAGCGTCAAGACCCTGACCTGCACGGTCGAGACCCTGATAGTAGATCGATGCGATAGGACCGCGAGTGTTGCGGCAAACCTCTTTCGCTGCATCTACACCACCATTTTTGAGAGCCTCCTCAACCTGTGCCATGAACTTCTTGGTGTTAATCGACGAGAATGCGAGGAAGAGAATACGCTCGATTGCGATTGCCAAACCAAGCACGAGTGCGATAAGGATAGGAAGCATCCATCCCCAACCACCTTCGAGGAACTTCTGCATCAAAACGTGGTGCATAGTCTCACCTGCGATTTGAGTTTCGGGATTGATAGCCTCTTCTGCAACAGCCTCCTCTGCAACAGCCTCCTCTGCGGGAGCAGCTACCTCTTCGGTTGCAGGAGCAGCCGCAGCGTTCTCCTGTGCAAAAACATTAGCAGAGCCAAAGGTCAACATGGCTACTGACAACATCAAAAATAATTTTTTCATAACAGTTTTAATAAGTTAATAATTTGAATTTAGTTTATTGCGTTAAATTTTTTGTTAATTTTTCCTCTCATGCATCCCTCCGCAGTCCATTTTCGGCACTTTCCCCCGCTCCAAGCCCCAAAGCCCAAAACGGCATCAAACCCCGCAAAACTGCGTTAATCATCTATATATCAACCAAATAAACTCCGCAACCGAGTCCGATTACGAGTCTTTTGTGCCAATATCAGTGCGAAATATAGGAATTTTTTTCGGTTTATGCAACGTCTTCGGGTGTAAATTCTCCTTTTATCGGTTTTTCGAGGAGGCGATAACACTCTTCGAGTGGTCGATTTCCACCCAGCAGATACATAAGTTTCGTGACCGCTGCCTCGGTAGTCATATCACGACCGCTGACCACACCAAGACTCTGCAAGCCGACACCCGTTTCATAGAGTTGCATCGATACCGAGCCTCCGGCACACTGCGTCACATTGATTACGATAATACCTCGCTCGATAGCCTCACCAAGCACCCTCATAAACCACTCGCCCGACGGAGCATTTCCCGACCCGAAAGTTTCAAGAACAACGCCCTTCAAGCCCTCGACCGAGAGTATCGCCCGAAGTATCGATTCGCTGATTCCGGGGAAGAGTTTTACGACAACCACACCCTCACTCAAAGAGGTTGCAATACGCAGATTATCAGACACCTCTGCGGGTTTAGAAATAGCCGCATAATTATACGCTATATTGACACCCACCTCGGCAAGTGGCGGATAGTTGTACGAACTGAATGCGCTCAACTCCTCGGCACTCTGCTTGGTGGTACGATTACCTCTGAAAAGGCGATTTTGGAAGTAGAGAGCCACCTCCGGAATCACGGGGCGACCATCGCGTCTTGCACCTGCAATTTCGAGAGCCGTAATGAGATTTTCACGCCCGTCGGTACGCAAAATACCCATCGGAATCTGGCTTCCGGTAAGAATTACGGGCTTTGCCAAATTTTCGAGCATAAAACTCAATGCAGCAGCGGTATAGGACATCGTATCGGTACCGTGCAGCACCACAAATCCGTCAAAACAGGCATAGTTATCTCTGATTATCTCGGCAAGTTCGACCCAGCGGTCGGGAGTCACATTCGACGAGTCAATGGGGGTCATTGTCAGCACCTCGATATCAACCTCCAAACGTCGCAGGGAGGGAATCTCCTCGTACATAGCCGAAAAGTCGAATGGCACCAGCGTTCCGCCAGCATCGCGACGCATACCGATTGTTCCACCGGTATAAATCAGCAAAATTTTAGGTTTTTTATCCATAATTTCCTCTAATTTAGGAATATACGTTCTGCATTAGCAGTTGTCTGCGCAGCCACCTCTTCGGGCGTTACGCCTTTGATTTCTGCTATCTTTTCACAAATATAGGGGATATATGCCGACTCGTTGCGCTGACCCCTGAACGGCACGGGCGTAAGGTAGGGGCAGTCTGTTTCGAGCAGCAACTCTTCGAGCGGAATCTCGCGCACGACATCTGCCAGAGGACTCTTCTTGAAGGTCACGACACCGCCTATTCCGAACATAAAATCTCCACATTCACGTAGCCGTTCATAGGTTTCCACGCTATCCGAGAAGGCGTGAAACACACCTCGCACACCTCGACCACGGAAACCCTCGACAACCTCGCACATCTCCGCCCACGCACTGCGTGTATGCACCGCAATAGGCAGATTATAACGCAGCGAGAGTTCGATTTGATGCTCAAAAGCCTCCATCTGCTCCTCACGAAAATCCCGACTCCAATAGAGGTCAAGGCCAATCTCGCCAACCCCATAGAATCGCGCCACAGGTGGATTTTCGAGATACTTTTCGACCAGAGCCAACTCATCGCGCCACGCAGGATTGTCATTGACCGACGTAGGATGCAGACCCATCATCGGAAAGCATCGGTCGGGGTAGGCTCGACACATCTCGAACATCCGCTCGTGGCTCTCGCTATCGATTGCCGGCAACAACATTCGCCCGACACCCGCCTCGACGGCACGCGCCACAGCCTCGCCACGGTCGGTATCAAACTCCGGCTCGTAGAGGTGTGAGTGAGTATCTATATATTGTGATTTCATCCCTTTTCAACCAATAAAAACGCTCTTTACATCAACTTCTCATACATATTTCCCGGCAACAGGCGCACCGCTCCTGCCAATTCCAACGACATCAGCAGGGCCGACAATTCGCCCGACTGCATCCCACTCAACTCCATAAGTTCGCCCACCGACAGCGGGTCGGAGGTTCTAAAACAGCACAGCAGACCCTTCTCGTCGGGGGTCAGGTCGAGCGTGGTATCGATAGTTGTAGGTGCCACGGCAGGCAGGTCCAAATCCCACATCAGTTCGCTGATAATATCCTCTGCCGAAGCGACAAGTTGCGCACGTCGCGAGCGGATAAGGTGATTGGTACCGGCAGATGCCGAGTCTGTAATCCTGCCGGGGAGTGCCATAACCGAGCGGTTATAGTCATCGGCAAAGCGAGCCGTCGTCAAGGCTCCGCCTCCGGCATGCGATTCGACCACAACCGTTCCGCAGCCCAGCGCGGCAATAAGACGATTCCGTGAGATGTAGTAACACCCCTTCTGACGTGTCGAGGAGGGCAGTTCGCTCACAATTGCGCCTCCGTGGGCTATGATATCTTCGGCAAGGGATGTATGTTGCGTAGGAGTGACTCCGGGCAGAGGATTTGCCACCACAGCCACCGTCGGAACACTATTCAGCAGGGCTGCGCGGTGGGCTGCCGAGTCGATACCGAAAGCCAAACCACTCACAATACAGAGGTCGGGGACACGCGCAGCCAAACCGGCAATAAGTTCCGAGCAGGCACGCTCTCCGTAGGGTGTCATACGCCTTGTCCCGACAAATGAGATAGATCTTCGCGACAATGCCCCGACATCTCCCCGAACATAGAGGATATGCGGAAAATCATCCGTCTCACGGAGCAGTACAGGGTACTCTTCGTCGGTCGAAGCCACCACTCGAATCGAGTGTCGATGGCAATACTCCGCCTCGCGCTCGGCAACTGCCAAGGCTTCACGACGCGACAAGGCTCTAGCCAACTCCGGGCGCAACTCTGCACGCCGAATCAACTCCTCCTCCGAAGCCTCGAACACGGCTGTTGCACTGCCAAACACCTCCAACAGATGAGCAACGCCCTTGGTTCCGAGTCCGCGGGTCAGCACCAATGCCAAATCCTCGATTTTCATATAGTTACACTTTCGCTCCTGAAATCACAAAAGAGATATCTTTACGGTTGCCACTCTCCGCAGCGACCCCTCGCGACCCACGCAGAATCAGACTACCTCGGCAACTACGAAGGTGCTGCCTCCGACAAAGATAACATCCTCTGTCGTAGCCAACTCCTTGGCGCGAGCGAGAGCCTTCGGCACCTCACGCACAACTTCACCATGCAGACCAGCCTCCGCAGCCAAAGCGGCCAGAACTTCGGCATCTTTGGCTCGCTCAATCCCCGCCTGCGTAAAGATGTAGTGGGCATTTTTAGGCAACATCGGCAAAATCTCGTCGAGATTCTTATCCTTCGCAAAGCCGATTACGCAGTACAACTCCTTGCACTGCAACGCCTTCAACTGCTCTGCCACATAGCGCAATCCGTGGGCATTATGACCCGTATCACATATCACTCGCGGCTCGCTCTGCAACGTCTGCCAGCGACCGCGTAGCGCGGTTTCGCCAACCACATTGCTGATGCCACGGATAAAGGCACGTCGGCTGATTGTCAGCGGAGTCTCCTCGTGCAGGTGGTCAGCCACAGCACATGCCGTCAATACATTATGACGCTGATAGTCGCCTGCGAGGTCGAGCGTAAAGCAATATTTGTAGCCGTCACGCAGGCGAGAAATCTCGAAATACTGCTTATCTCCCTCGTGGCGATGCACATCGACACGGAAGTTCTGCTCGGCATATATCACGCGTGATTTATTGGCTGCTGCCACCTCCTCGAATACTGCGTTATACTCCTCATCTGCCTCGCCCAAAACAATCGGGATGCTCTTTTTGATAATTCCCGCCTTCTCGCGAGCAATCTTCTCGACCGTATCGCCTAGCAGGTCAGTGTGTTCCAAGCCGACATTTGTCACAACGCTCACTGCCGGCAGGATAATGTTGGTGGCATCCAAACGACCACCCAAGCCCGTCTCGACAACCACAACCTCGCAGTCACACTGCGCAAAGTAGTCGAAAGCCAACGCTGCGGTCATCTCGAAGAACGAGAGTCCGAGTTCGACCATCTTGTCGTGATGTTTATCGACAAAATTGACAACCTTTTGCTTTGAAATCATCTCGCCATCGACCCTCACCCTCTCACGAAAATCGTTCAGATGGGGCGAGGTAAAGAGTCCTGTACGATAGCCAGCCTGCTGCAAAATCGAGGCAAGCATGTGCGACACAGAGCCTTTGCCATTAGTGCCGGCAACGTGAATCGTGAAGTAGTTTCGTTGCGGATTGCCCAGATGGCGACAAAATGCCGTCACTCGCTCCAAGCCGGGCTTGTAAGCACACACGCCCTTCTCCTGAAACGTGGGCATTGACGAAAATAGAAATTCGAGAGTTTGGGTGTAATTCATATTATCGAGAGGTTTTATTTGACAAGGTAGTTTTTGCGACGAACTCGATATGCCACAAAATAGAGCAGGCAGAGCATAGCCACATATCGCGACAAGCGACCGATATAGTCACCATAGCGGGTATAGAATGTTGTCTTATTATTCAGCGTCACTTCGCTCGTCAGCACTCCGCGCTCGTCCCATTCGAGGCGGTCGCCATCATCGCCACGTTCCGAGATAAATCCCGACACACCGGTATTGGCACTGCGGGCAATGGCGCGACGATGCTCGATGGCTCGCAGACGACAGAAGGCGAAGAGTCGCTTATGCCCCGGAGTGTTACCCCACCAGCCGTCATTCGAGATAACGACCATAGCCTCGGCTCCCTCGCGCACAAATCCGCCATAGAAGTCGCCATAGACCGCCTCATAGCAGATTGCTGGGCCAACCCGCACGTCACCATTCGCAAAGACTTTCGGATGCGCCCCGACACCCAACTGACCTACCGTACCACCAAGGTCGATGACCAAAAATTCGAGCATCTTGAAGAGCCACGGCAACGGCATCTTCTCGACACCTATAACCAGACGCGACTTATGATAGATATCGACCTCGCCACCGGGCGTAATCGCAAGTGCCGAATTGAAAATATCGTAATAACCACTATCCCTCTTGCGAGCCGTGCGGGTCTGCATACCTGCCCGATAGTCGAGCCACGTACTCGCTCCCGTGATAGCCACAGCCGAAGGGTTTTTGGCTTGCAACACCTTTGCAATAGTATCCACTATCGGCATCTGCTCGACTCTCGGCTCATAGATATATTCGGGCAGAGCCGTTTCGGGCAGCGCGACAAAATCGACCCCTTGCGGCACCTCGCCCAACAATTCGAGGATATTCTGCTCCTGCCATGCCGTATCTCCGTGGAACTTGTCATAGCAATCGACATTGGGCTGCACGACAGCAATCTTTGCCGTGCGCTCCGAGGGTTTATAGGTAAAATAGATGCCGAGAGATATCAGCACAGGCACAACGGCAACCACTGCCGTAGCCACACCATACTTTCGACTGCGTTTCTTGATTGTTTCGTAGAGAAGAATATTTGTCAGCAACACCCACAGCGAGCCGCCAAAGACTCCCGTATATTCATACCACTGCACCGCCCATGGCGACTCCGAGAAGGCATTGCCGAGGATAAGCCACGGAAACGAAATCTCGCCCCACGTGTACCAAAACTCGGTGGTAATCCACCCTGCAACGAGCAACGTATATGCCAACGCTCGCGGAGCCTTCTTCGACACCGTATGATAGAGCATGAAGGCGAGCATATTGAGCGTCGTCGATACCAACGTGGCCGCGATAGGGCCAACAGGCGTAGCATTCCATATCCACCACACCGTTGCCACGTTCCACAGTACAAAGGTCAGCAACGACCAGCCGAACACCCGCCACCAATCGCGACAAGAATCGCCATACGAGTCGCTAATCCACAAGAGAGGGACAAGTCCTGCCAGAACCGTAAAGCCACCAAATCCCAACCACCCCAACGAGAGCAGCACAACGGAAGAGAGAACGGCTATTAACCTGCGTGACATTTTAACCCGATTTCAGATATGGTGCAAATTTAATCTTTTTTTCGCAAACGATGCAACCATCCGATTCTATTTGAAGGGGCTATCCGGCTCCTTCGACATTACCCAGTAGAACATCTTGTCAAGGAATGCCGGTGCAAACTTCTTGACAAAGTGCGTAGCGCGACCCTCAATCTCCATAAGACACAAACGCTTACGCTTGCGGATACCCCTCGCAACGATACGGGCAACCTCTTCGGGGGTCATCATCTTCGACTCCTCGCGCGGAGTGGCTCCCTGCTGCGAGCCGTCGGCCACCAATGCCGAGAAACGGACATTCGAAGCGGTAAATCCCGGACAAGCAACCATAACATGCAGACCCTTTTTGAGGTTTTCGATACGTACCGTTTCGAGGAAGCCTGTCATTGCATACTTCGAAGCCGAGTAACCCGTACGGCCCGGCAATCCGTGCAGACCCGCCACCGACGAGATGCCGACCAGCGATCCTTTTGTCGCCTGCAAATAGGGCAGTGCATACTTCGAGCAATTCACCGTACCCCAGAAATTGACATCCATAAGGCGGTGCAGCACCTTCAAATCGACATCGTCAAAGATTGCCCTCATCGAGATTCCGGCATTACAAATCAAAACATCGATTCTGCCAAAAGTCTCGACTGCCTTATCGATAAGAGCCTTACACTCCTGCTCATTCACAACATCCACGGCACAATATGTCGCTTCGCCACCCTTGGCTTGAATCTCCTCGGTCAGCGTTTTCAACTTATCCTCACTACGCGCACCAAGCACAACCTTTGCTCCCACCTCGGCGTAGCACTTCGCCATCGCCTCGCCAATGCCCGACGACGCTCCGGTAATGATTACCACTTTGTCTTTAAGACCTTTCATACTATAATATTGTTATATCTTCACTCTCAATCCGTCATACGCAAACCTCACACCTTCGGGCAGTCGGCTCGAAGCCTCATCATAAAGCCCAATCTCGTGCGACATGTGAGTCAGATACGCCTCACGCGGAGCAACCCTCGCAATAAGATCGAGAGCCTCCGCAACGCAGAAGTGAGAGTCGTGTGGCTCGAAGCGCAAGGCATTGACCACCAATACCTCAACCCCCTTCAACTTCTCGACCTCATCGTCTGCGACCTCCTTAAAATCGGTTAAGTAACCCAACCGACCGATACGGTAGCCCGTAACATCAAATCGCGAATGTTTGCCCGAAATCGGCAACACCTCCACGCCCCCGACCGCAAACGGGCGGCTCAAATCTATTGTATGGAGGTCAATCTCCGGAACTCCGCGATACTTATTCTGCGCAAAAGCGTAGTCAAAGACCTTCAAAACCGTCTGTGCAGTGTATGGAGCAGCGAAGATATCGACCTTGTGAATCTCCGGATAATCGACAAAGTTAAACGCCCGCACATCATCCAGACCCGCCACGTGGTCGGTATGCCCGTGCGTGAGCAGGATGGCATCTATGCGACGCACACCTTCGCGCAACATCTGCTGACGAAAATCGGGACCGGCATCGATAATGATGCGCACACCCTCTACCTCGACCATTGCCGAGGTGCGCAGTCGGCTGTCGCGCCCATCCTTCGAGCGACACACCTCGCAGTTGCACCCGATAACTGGCACGCCCTGCGATGTCCCGGTACCCAAAAACGTCAATTCCATATTGCAAAGATAGGAATTTTCTGCAAGGCGCGAACACATCTCTATTAAAAAAATCACACCCCCTACACCCATTGCGTAACACATCGCGCCCAATGTTACATTTATGTTAATTATTAGTGGGCAAAGGATAGACATAGCGATAAGATTTTACCTTTGTATTTGGAAAAAACCCAAACTATTAGAGATATGTCTCCTATTTTTACATTTATTGTCATTACGCTCGGACTCCTTGCCGTATTGGGTATTGTCGTAGGCGTAACCAATGATGCAGTGAACTTTCTAAACTCGGCACTCGGCTCGAAGGCTGCACCCAAGAATATAATTCTTGCCATCGCTTCGGCAGGTATTATGGTCGGTGTAATGACATCGAGTGGTATGATGGAGGTTGCCCGCAGCGGAGTCTTCTACCCCGCACAATTTACCTTTGCCGAGATTATGATGCTGTTCCTCGGAATGATGCTCGGAAACATCATCCTGCTCGACATCTTCAACTCGCTCGGATTGCCCACATCGACCACCGTGTCGCTTGTATTTGGATTGCTCGGCTCGGCCATGGCAGTTGCAATTTATAAGATTGCCACTTCGGATGCCTACTCGATTACCGATATGTCCCACTTTATCAATTCGGGCAAGGCGATGGTTATTATCTCGGCAATTCTGATGTCGGTGGTCATAGCCTTCGTCGTAGGTCTATTTGTGATGTGGATTTCGCGTGTGATATTCTCGTTCCGCTACAACAAGATGTTCAACCGCATCGGTGCGCTTTGGTGTGGTATCTCATTCACGGGAATCATCTACTTTGCCGTTTTCAAGGGTCTGAAAGGCTTCTTGCCCGCGGAGTTTATGGAGTTTGTCAATGCACATCTGGGCTTGGCACTGCTCTGTGTGTGGGTGGCAAGTTCGGCATTCCTGCAATTCCTCAAACTCTTCAAGGTCAATATCCTGAAAACCACGATTTTGATGGGAACATTCTCGTTGGCTTTGGCATTCGCAGGTAACGACCTTGTAAACTTTATCGGCGTGCCGTTGGCAGGCTACGATTCGTACAAGTTGGCACTCGCTTCGGGTAACGAGCAGATGACCATGGAGGCTCTGATGAATCCCGCAAAGGCAAATTTCTGGATAATGTGTGCCGCAGGTCTTATTATGATTGTAACGCTCTTCCTCTCGCGCAAGGCGATGAATGTATCGCAGACCGAGTTGTCGCTATCGAGCCAAAATGAAGGTCAAGAGAAGTTTGATTCGACATTCATCTCGCGCGGACTTGTTCGCGGAGCCATCCAGACCAGCCACTTCTTTGGCCGTATAATTCCCAAGAAGTTGCAGGCAAAAATCGAGAAACGCTTCGAGCCGCTGCCCCGTGAGGAGCAGACCAATGCCGCATACGACCTTATTCGTGCGACGGTAAATCTTACCTGTGCCTCGATTCTTATCGCTGTGGCAACATCATTCAAACTCCCACTTTCGACCACCTATGTTGTATTTATGGTGGCCATGGGTAGTTCGCTTGCCGACCGTGCATGGGGTCGCGAGAGTGCCGTATATCGAATTACGGGCGTTATGACCGTTATTTCGGGTTGGTTTATCACGGCTATTGCAGGATTTGTGATTTCGCTCATTATCACATTGATACTTGTCTGGGGCGGATGGATTGCCGCAGTAGTTTTGGTAGTGTTGTGTGCTTACCTCGTCATTAAAGGCAATTTCACAAACAAGAAAAAGGAGGGAAAAGAGACAAAGAATCCCGAAAAGTTTGTTGCAGGCGATTCGGCAGATGTGATGATTAACCGCATCGAGGAGGTTTGCAAAACAATGGACCAAGTAACACGCATATACAGCCGTACAATTCTCGCCGTATTCAAGGAGAATCGCAAGGTACTGCGCGATATGGTCAAGGAGTCCGAAGAACTCTTTCTCGAAGCGCGAGAGCGCAAGTATCAGATACTTCCCTCTCTGCGCGATATTCAGGAGCGAGATATCAATACCAGCCAATTCTATGTACAGGTTATCGACTATATGTCCGAGGCTACGAAGGCTCTGATTCACATCACCCGACCGGCTTTTGACCACATCGACAACAACCATCAGGGCTTCAACAAGGAGCAGATTGTCGATTTGAAGGAGGTAAATGACGAGGTAGAGGCAATATTCGTAACTATCAGCCAGATGTTGCGTCGCAAGCACTTCTCGGATATCGCAATAATTATCGAGATGCGCGACCACCTATTCGACACCATCGACCTTGTGATGCGCAATCAGTTGCGTCGAATGAAGGAGGGAGAATTCTCGACTTCGGCTTCGATGCTCTACTTCAACATACTCAACGAAACCAAGACGATGGTTCTCCAATCGCGCAATATCATGCGCTCGCTCGAACACTTTGTGCATGAGAGCGATAACTATGTAGCCTTCCGTCAGGCGGTAAATGCAAAGGCGGGATTGCTTGAAGATGTAAGCGAATAGACAGAGATGAAAAATTACGTATTGGGAATCGACTTTGGCAGCGACTCGGTGCGCTGTCTGGTGGTGGATGCGGCAGATGGCCGCGAGGTGGCAACTGCCGTAAGATATTACCCACGATGGAAAAGGGGAGAGTTCTGCAACCCTGCCGAAAATCGCTACCGTCAGCACCCTCTCGACTATATCGAGTCGCTCGAAGGTGCTATCTGCGAGGCTCTCGCCCATGCCGGCAGCGAGGTGGCGAAGGATGTTCGCGGAATATCCATCGATACCACGGCATCAACACCCGCCCTCGTCAATCGAGAGGGAACTCCGTTGGCTCTGCTGCCGGAGTTTGCCGAGAATCCCGATGCGATGTTTATCCTCTGGAAAGACCACACGGCAGTCGATGAGGCGGACACCATAAATGACCTTGCAGCAAGGTGGCACACGGACTACACCCGTTTCTGCGGAGGCTCCTACTCTTGCGAGTGGGTCTGGGCAAAGGTTTTGCACTCTCTGAAAAACTCGCCTGAATTGCGTGATGCGACGTGGTCGTGGTGCGAGTTGAGCGATTGGGTCGGAGCAATGCTTTCGGGCAGTACCACTCCCGAAAACATCAAGCGCAGTCGCTGTACCGCGGGACATAAAGCCATGTGGCACGAGGCATGGGGCGGACTCCCCGAAAAGGCCTTTCTCGCAGAGATAGACCCCATGCTGGCAGATTTCCACGACAGACTCTACACCTCGACATATACAGGTAACACTCCTGCCGGACACCTCTCGGCAGAGTGGGCGGCACGCCTCGGTTTGAGCGAAGATGTGATTGTAGGTGTAGCCGCAGCCGATTGCCACGTTGGCGCAGTAGGCGCGGGCGTGGGTGAAGGTACGTTGGTAAAGGTTATCGGTACCTCCACTTGCGATATCACCGTCGCAAAACCCGAAGTTATAGGCGACAAGACCATTCGCGGCATCTGCGGACAAGTGGATGGCTCGGTACTGCCCGGCTACATAGGCATCGAGGCGGGACAATCCGCCTTCGGAGATATCTACGCATGGTTTCGCAGGGTCTTGGAGTGGCCTCTGCGTCATGTGGCAGATGCCGACCCCTCACTTTTCGACAAGTTGATTCCGGCACTCACTGCCGAGGCAGAGCAGTTGCCGCTTACCGAGAACGACCCTGTGGTTGTTGATTGGTTCAATGGTCGGCGCACTCCCGATACAGACCCCCGAACAACAGGTCTTTTTGCCGGTCTGACCCTCGCCACAACGGCTCCACAGATGTTCAAGGCTCTGGTTGAAGGCACAGCCTTCGGCTCACGCGCAATTACCGAGCGTCTGATTGAAGAGGGCGTGTCGGTCGAGCGTATATATGCCGTTGGAGGTATCTCCAAGAAGTCGCGATTTGTGATGCAGACCCTCTGCGATGTGCTGAAAATGCCGATAAAGGTTGTCCGCTCGGAGCAGGCGTGCGCCCTCGGTGCGGCAATGTTCGCAGCAGTAGTTGCGGGCATCTACCCCACCGTTCTCGATGCGCAGAAGGCGATGTCTTCGGGATTCTCCGATGAGTATCTGCCCGATGCCGAGCGTGGCAAGATTTACGACCGCCTCTACGAGCGTTACAGAGCCGTCGGAGGGTTGAAGTAGCAACCGTCAATTGCCGGCTGCGACAATCAGCCCCAAACCAACAATAAAGAGCAGGAACATCACACCGAGCAGCCAATCCACAGCCTTGGAGGCTCCGCGGAACTCCTTCCATACAAAGACTCCCCATACGGCAGCCACCATAGGTGCGCCCTGACCAAGTGCATACGACACGGCAGGACCCGCCTCGCCCGAAGCGATGTAACTGAAAGCCGTACCCAAACACCAGATGGCACCTCCGAGCATTCCGACAAGATGTGTGCCGAGCGAGCCGTGCAGGTAGTCGCCATAGGTCACACGCCCACCGGCAAAGGGGTAGCGCATCACGAGCGTATTGAAGATAAAGTTGCTCAACAGAACTCCCACCGAAAAGATAAAGATTGCCGAGTAGGGCGTGAGCATACCCGGTGCCGGCATTCGGAAGTTCGAGACATCCATACCCATAACCACAAATCGGTAGAAGAACGACATCAGCACACCGGCAATGACCGCTAACCAGATGCCTCGCGAGTTGTTTTTGGACTTGACGCCCTTATCCTTGCGCGAGTTCATCCCGGAGGCTATGCCGTTGCATATAATCGCCACAACAATCAGAGCCACACCGACAAAGAGCATCACGGGGTGTCCCGACGGCACACCCAGATAGTTGATAATCACACCCAAAACGAGTGCAATACCCACTCCGAGTGGGAAGGCAACAGCCAAACCCGCCAACGAGACCGATGCCGAGAGCAGGATGTTCGAGGCGTTGAAGATTGCTCCACCCAACAACACCCAACCGATACTTCCTCCCGCGGCCTGTCGCAGGTCATCGACAAAGGGGCGACCGGCCGACCCCCAACTGCCCATCGTGAAGCCGAGGATGAGCGAGAAGAGCAACATTCCGATAACATAATCCCAATAGAACAACTCGTAACGCCAACTCTTGGCGGTAAGTTTTTGGGTATTGCCCCACGACCCCCAGCAGAGCATTGTGACAAGGCAGAAGATGACTGCCAACAGATAGTTTTCTACGATAAACATAACTTCTTGTTTTTAGTGTTTTGCTACTTGATTTCGATACGATAGGGAATAGAACTTTGTGCGCCCATACGGGTCACGGATATTGCCGATGCCTTGGTTGCGAAGGTTGCAGCCTCGACAAGCGACCGCCCCTCCGACAGAGCCACACACAGCGCACCGTTAAAGACATCGCCTGCGGCAGTCGTATCGACCGCGACAACGTGTTGTGCCGCAACAAGCGTATATCGACCTTCGCTTGCAACCAAAGCCCCTCGCGAGCCAAGGGTTACGATTGCATTTTGCGCACCCACGGCAAGCAGAGCCGCAGCCGCAGCCTCGGCACTCTTTTCGTCATTGATTGCCCGCCCTGTAAGGAGTTGGCACTCGGTGCGGTTAGGTGTGATAAGGTAGAGTTTGCTTATCAACTCACGCGAGAGGGTTGCTGCCGGTGCCGGATTGAGGATGACCTTTGTTCCCGCCCGATGGGCGACATCTGCGGCATACTCAACCACCTCCATCGGAATTTCGAGTTGCAGGAGCAGGAACTCCGCGGCCTCAATTTGCGAGCGCACAGCATCGATATCCGAGCGCGAGAGTTGGTCGTTGGCTCCCGGAGCGACAACGATACAGTTTTCGCCTTTGGCATCGACTGTGATAAGAGCCACGCCCGACGGAGAGCCGTGTTCGGTAAAGATATACTCGGCAGGAAGGTTCTCGTCTGCGAAGTGTCGCTGCGACACCTCGCCAAACATATCATCGCCCACCTTTGTTACAAATATCACATCGCCATCCATACGTGCCGCTGCCACCGCCTGATTCGCACCCTTACCGCCTGCGGTCATCATAAAAGAGCCACCGATAACGGTCTCGCCCGGTTCGGGGATACGCTCGGTCTTGATTACCAAATCGGTATTTGTGCTACCGATTACCACAATTTTCGCCATAATTTTCCCAAGTTTTTGAGTGTTGCTACTGCATTTATCTTGCCGAAAAAGAGATAAAAACGAATCTTATCCCCACACAAAGTGTAGAAACATCCCTGCAAAAGTGAGTTTTTGGTTGAAAAAATGTCAAAAAAAGAGGTTTTGACCCTATGCCGTTTAACAAATTTTACCTATCTTTGCCGAAAATAAAGAGAACTATGAAGAGTTTGTACGATTGTGGTTCGGGAGCAATCCTGCTCGCGGTCGGAGTGAAATCCGAAAGCGGCTATCGTCCATTCTCTCCGTTTCAAAATAGTTGATTTAATATAAAAGGTAGCCTTTTCGGGGCTACTTTTTTTTGTACTATGGGTGGTTTATTACTGAAAGGAGCATCGATTCACACCGCAGAGGGGTGTCAAACCGGCGATATTTTAGTTGCCGAGGGTGTTATAACCGCTATCGGCGAGGGATTGGTTGCTGATAGTTCAACCCGCGTGGTGGATTGTCGCGGTAAGCATATCGTCTATGGCTTGGTCGATGTTCATGTTCATCTGCGCGAGCCGGGATTCTCGCATAAGGAGACCATCCGTACAGGAACTATGGCTTCGGCTCACGGAGGATACACCACCGTCTGCTCGATGCCCAACCTCAACCCCGCACCCGATACAGCAGAGCATTTGCAGCAGCAACTCGACATCATCGAGCGCGATGCCGTAATCGAGGTTTTGCCCTATGCCTCCATAACACTTGGTCAGCGAGGCAAAGGTGAGTTGGTCGATTTTGAGACGTTGGCAACAAAGGTGGCGGGCTTCTCGGACGACGGACGAGGCGTACAGAGCGAGGCTCTTATGGCAGAGGCTATGCGCAAGGCAAAGGCAGCAGGCAGCCGTATCGTTGCCCACTGCGAGGTTGATGACCTGCTGCATGGCGGGTATATTCACGATGGCGAGTATTGCCGAGTGCATAACCACCGCGGCATCTGCTCCGAGAGCGAATGGGAGCAGGTCGAGCGCGACATACGTCTGGCGGAGGCTACGGGGTGTCAGTACCACGTCTGCCACATCTCGACACGCGAAAGTGTCGATCTGGTACGTCGGGCGAAGGCTCGCGGTTTGAAGGTTAGTTGTGAAACGGGACCCCACTACCTGCTCCTATGTGATATGGATTTGCAGGAGGAGGGTCGCTTCAAGATGAATCCGCCATTGCGTAGTGCCGAGGATAGAGATGCTCTGATTGAGGGTATCTTGGACGGTACTATCGAGGTGCTGGCTACCGACCACGCACCCCATGCCGAGAACGAAAAGGCAAAGGGTCTTGCCGGTAGCGCATTCGGAATTGTCGGCATCGAGACGGCATTCCCGCTGATGTACACCCACTTTGTCAAGAGTGGGAAGATGACGTTTGAGCATCTGTTGGATATCATGTCGAAGAACCCGCGCAAAATTTTCGGCTTGGGAGGCTCCCTTGCCGTAGGCGAGAGGGCTGACTTGGCAATATTTGACCTCGACCGAGAGTATGAGATTCGCTCCGAAGAGTTTTTGTCGATGGGACACAGCACCCCGTTTGAAGGTTGGAAGGTCTATGGAGAGTGTGTGATGACCCTCTGCCGCGGAGAGATTGCCTACAAGAAGGGCGACCAAACGATTGGGTAAGCCGAATTGAAGAGATTGAAGGGATTGGAAAGAGAACAAAAAACGCAATAAAAACTTAAAAATTGAAGAAAAATGCCTAAAAGACTCGACATCAAAAAAGTGATGGTGATAGGTTCGGGACCTATCGTCATCGGACAGGCAGCAGAGTTCGACTATGCCGGAACGCAAGCGTGTCTTGCCCTCAAAGAGGAGGGATATGAGGTTGTGTTGGTAAACTCCAACCCCGCAACCATTATGACCGACACCAATATTGCCGATAAGGTATATATGGAGCCGCTGACATTGGAGTATGTGGCAAAAATTATCCGCTACGAGCGACCCGATGCCATTGTTCCGGGGCTTGGCGGTCAGACAGGTCTGAATCTGGCGGTGCAACTCGCCAAGAAGGGTATCCTCAAAGAGTGTCAGGTCGAGATTCTCGGAACATCTTTCGAGAGTATCGAGCGTGCCGAGGACCGCAAACTCTTCAAGGAGTTGTGCGAATCGCTTGGCGAGCCGGTCATCCCCTCGGAGATTGCCTGCTCTATGGAGGAGGGTCTGGCAGCAGCACAGCGCATAGGCTATCCCGTAGTGTTGCGCCCGGCATTTACGCTTGGCGGTACGGGTGGCGGTTTTGCCGATAACGAGGAGGAGTTTGTCGAGACCATGCGCAACGCGCTGACCCTCTCGCCCGTGCATCAGGTGCTGGTCGAGAAGAGCGTGAAGGGTTACAAGGAGATTGAGTACGAGGTTATGCGCGACAGTCACGACAGGGCTATCGCCATCTGCTCGATGGAGAATATCGACCCCGTGGGTGTTCATACGGGCGACTCAATTGTGGTTGCTCCCCAGCAGACACTCACTCCGGAGGAGGACAAGATGTTGCACGACAGCGCCTTGAAGATTATCCGCGAACTGAAAATCGAGGGAGGTTGCAATGTACAGTTCGCACTGCACCCGACAACGATGGAGTACTACCTCATCGAGGTCAATCCCCGCGTCTCGCGCTCATCGGCTCTCGCATCGAAGGCGAGCGGTTTCCCGATTGCACGTGTTACGGCAAAGATTGCCGTAGGTCTTACACTTGACGAGATTCTTATCGGTAACGTGCCGGCAGCCTTCGAGCCGTCGCTCGACTATATCGTTTTGAAGGCTCCGCGCTTCCCCTTTGACAAGTTTGCTGATGCATCGAATACGCTCGGTACGCAGATGAAGGCTACGGGCGAAGTTATGAGCATCGGTCGCAACATCGAGGAGGCTCTCTTGAAGGCAGTGCGCTCACTCGAAACAGGTGTATGCCACATCTATCACAAGCGTTTTGACACGATGCCCAACGAGGAGTTGCTCGAATATGTAAAGGAGGGTACCGACGACCGTCTCTATGCCATTGCACAACTTATCCGTAACGGAGTTTCGCTCGAAAAGATTTTTGAGAAGACCAAGATTACGGAGTTCTTCCTCGAAAAGTTCCGCAACGTGGTCGAGATGGAGAGTGAGTTGAAGGCTAATCCTCGCAATGCAGAGGTTTTGCATCGCGCCAAGAAGTTGGGATTCAGCGATAAGTTCATAGGACAACTGTGGGGCATGGGCGAGGATGAGATGTATCGCCTGCGCGAGCAGAACAACATCTTCCCCGTGTACAGCATGATTGACACCTGTTCGGGTCCCAATCGTGACTATGTACCCTACTTCTACTCAACATACGAGGAGGGTCGCGTGAGCGAGTCGCGCATCAGCGACCGCAAGAAGATTATCGTGCTTGGTTCGGGCCCGATTCGTATCGGTCAAGGTGTGGAGTTCGACTACTCGACCGTTCATGCCATCTGGTCAATTCGCAATGTAGGCTACGAGGCTATAATTATCAACAACAACCCCGAAACGGTATCTACGGACTACACATGTAGCGACAAACTCTACTTCGAGCCGCTGACCGTGGAGGATGTGATGAACGTAATCCGTTTGGAGCAGCCGGAGGGCGTAATCGTATCGCTCGGAGGTCAGACAGCAATCAACCTTGCCGAGCCGTTGGCAGAGTTGGGAGTGCCAATCATCGGCACAGATGTAAATGCCATTCGCAATGCCGAGGATAGAGGTTGCTTCGAGCGCATTATGACCGAACTCGGAATCCCCCAGCCGATGGCAGAGGCGGTAACCACGGTCGAGGCAGGTGTTGCAGCAGCCACCCGTATCGGCTATCCCGTACTGGTACGTCCAAGTTATGTGCTGGGAGGTCGCGCAATGCAGATTGTCAGCAACGAGGAGGCTCTGCGTCGCTATATGCGCACAGCGGTAAAGGTAAATGAGAAGTCGCCCGTGCTGGTTGATAAGTACATTCAGGGTAAAGAGTTGGAGGTCGATGCAATTTGCGACGGCACACAGGTATTCGTTCCCGGCATTATGGAGCATGTCGAGCGTACAGGTATCCACTCCGGTGACTCGATAAGCGTGTATCCCACGTTCAGCGTGAGCGAGGCTGTACGCGAGAAGATTTTGGACTACACTGTAAAACTCGGTCTTCGCATCGGCATCGTGGGTCTTTTCAACATCCAATTTATCTGTGACGACAAGGATGACGTCTATGTCATCGAGGTAAATCCCCGCTCGTCACGTACCGTACCGTTCCTCTCGAAATCTACCGGAGTGTCGATGGCCGACATCGCCACCCGCGTAATGCTCGGTCAGAGCCTCAAAGAGCAGGGCATCGAGTCGGTATATCAGCCCGACCGCAAGCGTTGGTTTGTGAAGGCTCCGGCATTTTCGTTCTCGAAGATTCGCGGTATGGACTCCTACCTCTCGCCCGAAATGAAATCTACGGGCGAGGCTATCGGTTACGACAACTCGCTCACTCGCGCACTCTACAAGGCGTTGCAGTCGTCGGGAATGGATGTGTCGAACTACGGAACGGTATTCCTTACCATTGCCGATAAAGACAAGCCGGCAGCATTGGAGATTGCCCGCAGATTCTATAACCTCGGATTCAACATCGAGGCAACATCGGGAACGGCTGCATACCTGCGTAAGCACGGAATCCGTACTCGTCTGCGCCGAAAGTTGAGCGAGGGCAGCAACGATATCATCGAGACGCTGCGTCAAGGTCACGTGACATACGTCATCAACACCATCGACCTCGACCAACACAGCACACGTCTGGATGGTTACGAAATTCGCCGCACGGCTGTCGAGAACAACGTAACGATATTCACAGCACTCGAAACGGTGCGCGTTCTGCTCGACGTTCTCGAAGAGATTACGCTCGGAATTTCAACCATTGATGCAGAGTAGTGCGATGTACAAGAAGGGAATATACGAAATTGTAAGCAACCAGCCACTGACCGATAGTGTTTGGCAGATGGTTATCGCGGGCGACACCCAATATCTAACCGCTCCGGGTCAGTTTGTCAATATCGCCATCGAGGGATGCTATCTGCGCCGTCCAATCTCGGTCTGCGACTACAACGAGAATAGCATCACGCTGATTTACAAAGTTGTGGGCCGTGGTACGGAGATTATGAGCCGTATGCAGGCGGGCGAGAAGTTGGATGTCCTGACCGGTTTAGGTAACGGATTCTCACTCTCGGCAGCAACGGAGCGGCCGCTGCTTGTGGGAGGAGGCGTCGGTGTTCCTCCACTCTACAATCTTGCCCGCAAGTTGAAGGCAGCAGGTAAGAGTGTGCAGGTGGTACTGGGATTCAATCGCGCAGAGGAGATTTTCTATGCCGAGGAGTTCGAGGCTTTGGGTGTCGATGTGCATATCGCCACGGCCGATGGCTCGGTGGGAGTCAAGGGCTTCGTGACGGATGCCATGAAGGCGTTGGAGTTCGACTATGTCTATACCTGCGGACCTCTGCCGATGTTGAAGGCTATATACAACGCAACCGCGTGTGATGGCGAGTATAGTTTCGAAGAGCGTATGGGTTGCGGTTTTGGTGCATGTATGGGATGCTCGTGCCAGACCACCAAGGGAAGTAAGCGTATTTGTAAAGAGGGTCCCGTGTTGAAGCGTGACGAGATAATTTTTTAGACTATGAGGGATACGTCGGTAGTATTGAGCGGATGGCGACTGGATAATCCGGTAATCCCCGCAAGTGGAACCTTCGGCTATGGAGCCGACTTCCGCGAATTTTATGATATCAACTGCCTCGGCTCGTTCTCGTTCAAGGGAACAACGAAGGAGCCGCGCTTCGGAAATCCCACACCGCGCATTGCCGAGTGTGAGAGCGGACTTATCAACGCTGTGGGGTTGCAAAATCCCGGCATTGATGCCGTCATCAATGAGGAGTTGCCCCGCTTGAAGGAGTTTTTCCATAAGCCTGTGATTGCCAACATCTCCGGCTTCTCGATTGACGAGTATCGCTACTGCTGCGAGCGTATCGATAAGCAGGAGCAGGTGGGCATTATCGAGGTAAATGTGAGTTGCCCCAATGTGCGCCACGGAGGTATGTCATTCGGAACATCTCCGGAGGCTGCCGCAGAGGTTACACGTGCAGTCAAGGAGGTTACAACCAAGCCGGTATATATCAAGTTGAGTCCCAACGTAACGGATATCGTCGCCATAGCCAAGGCTTGTGAGGAGGCAGGAGCGGATGGATTGTGTTTGATAAACACACTACTCGGTATGCGTATCGATACAGCACGTCGTCGCGCGGTTATCGCCAATAAGATGGGCGGATTTTCGGGCGATGCAGTCTTCCCCGTGGCAGTCCGTATGGTCTATCAGGTATCGAAGGCTTGTTCGGTGCCGGTTATCGGCTGCGGAGGCGTAAGTTCGGCTCGTGATGTGATTGAGATGATGATGGCGGGAGCCACAGCTGTCGAGGTCGGCACGGCAAATCTGCGCAATCCCTACGCCTGCAAGGAGATTATCGAGGCTCTGCCCGCAGAGATGGAGCGACTCGGTATCGAGAAGTTATCGGACATTATCGGAATTGTAGAATAAATTGAATAACAGATAGAACATGAAGAAGAGAGATGTAATCATTGCTTGCGACTTTGCAAGTGCCGAGCAGACACTCGCATTCCTCGACCGCTTCGAGGAGGAGAAGCCCTTTGTCAAGATTGGTATGGAGTTGTTCTATGCCGCTGGTGCGCCCATTGTGCGTGAAATCAAACGCCGCGGACACAAGATTTTCCTTGACTTGAAGTTGCACGATATCCCCAACACCGTGAAGAAGGCAATGGCGGTATTGTCGAATCTCGACGTTGATATGTGCAACGTGCATGCGGCAGGTACGGTTGAGATGATGCGCTACGCTATCGAGGGCTTGACCCGCGCAGACGGAACACGCCCGTTGCTTATCGCTGTAACCCAACTCACCTCGACCAGCGAGGAGCGTATGCAGAAGGAGTTGCTTATCGATGCCACAATCAACGATTGCATCGTCAAGTATGCCCAGAACACCAAAGAGGCGGGGTTGGATGGTGTAGTTTGCTCTCCGTTGGAGGCTCGAATGGTAAAGGATGCCTGTGGCGAGGAGTTCTTGACCATCACTCCGGGAGTGCGCTTCGCAGATGGCGAGAAGGCAGACCAAGTGAGAGTTACGACACCGGCTCGTGCGCGCGAGATTGGCTCGGACTACATCGTTGTCGGTCGCCCCATCACTGCTGCCGATGACCCCGTAGCGGCATATCGTCGTTGTGTGGCAGAGTTCGTAGGCAAGGAGTAGCCCTCTCCGATGCGCCTGGCAGAGATATTGCACGCGACAGAGGCAGAGTTATTAACACCTAAATTTTTCACAAGATGAAAACTGTAAAATTGTTCTACCTTCGCAACTGCCCCTTCTGCAAGAAGGCTTTGCGCTACATTGACGAACTGAAATCGACCCATCCCGAACTTCGTGCTGTCGAAATCGAGATGATTGAGGAGTCCGAAGAGCCGGATGTGGCAGAGAGGTATGACTACCACTACGTGCCGACGTTCTACTTGAACGAGACGAAGGTTCACGAGGGCGGTATCTATGCCGACGAAGTGGAACAGATTTTACGTAAAGCACTGAAATAGAGTATAAATAATAATAAAAACAACCCGAAACGATGAAAAAACTTATAGCAAAAGACCTGCTCTCGATTGGTGCGGTATTTCTCCGCCCGGAGCAGCCGTTCACTTGGGCAAGCGGCATCAAAAGCCCGATATATTGCGACAACCGACTGACTCTGTCGGATACGAAGGTCCGTGCCAATGTCGAAAACGGACTTGCCGAGGTGGTACGCACTCACTATCCCGACGCAGAGGTGCTGATGGGAACAAGCACTGCCGGCATCGCTCATGCAGCAATCACAGCAACGATTCTCGACCTGCCGATGGGCTATGTTCGCAGTGGTGCAAAGGACCACGGTCGCACCAACCGCATTGAGGGTCGCCTCGAAAAGGGTCAGAAGGTAGTGGTTATCGAGGACCTCATCTCGACCGGAGGTAGTTGTATCGAGGTTGTCGAGGCTCTGCGCGAAGCGGGTGCCGAGGTGTTGGGCGTAGCCAGCATCTTTACCTATGGAATGAAGCGCGGATTGGAGCGTTTGGAGGCTGCCAACGTGAAGAATGTGTCGCTCTCGGACCTCGACACACTCGTAGAGGTGGCTGCCGAGGAGGGTTACATCAAGCCGGAGGATAAGGCTCGCCTGATTGCCTTCCGCAACAACCCCTCGGATGAGTCGTGGATTCAGAAGTAGTAAAATAAATCTCAAAACCCGAAATTATGAAGCACCTGATTGATACCACCGACTTGTCGGTACAGGAAGTGCAAGAGATTATCGACCTCGCACTCGATATCATAGACAACCGCGAGAAGTACCGCTCGGTATGCAGTGGCAAGAAACTCGCAACACTCTTTTATGAGCCGAGTACCCGTACCCGATTGAGTTTTACGTCAGCAATGATGGAACTTGGCGGTAATGTTATCGGCTTCTCGGATGCGGCATCATCATCGGTGTCGAAGGGCGAGACCGTGGCAGATACGGTACGTGTGATCAGCTGCTTTGCCGATATTATCGCCATGCGCCACTTCAAGGAGGGCGCTCCGCTCGTGGCTTCGCAGTACGCCTCGATTCCGATTATCAATGCCGGCGACGGTAGCCACGCCCATCCGACACAGACGCTTACCGACCTGCTGACGATTCGTCGCGAGTTGGGTCGTCTGGATAATCTGACTATCGGATTCTGTGGCGACTTGAAGTTTGGACGTACCGTTCATTCGCTCATCAAAGCTCTGGCTCGTCGCACAGGCATCAAGGTTGTGCTGATTGCTCCCGACGAGTTACGCCTGCCAACCTACCTGCGCGAGGAGGTTTGCGACCGCAACAACATACCGACCCGCGAGGTTAAGACCATGGAGGAGGTGATGCCCGAACTGGATATCCTCTATATGACCCGCGTACAGCAGGAGCGTTTCCTCGACCGCGACGAGTTTGAGCGTCTGCGTGACAGTTTTATCCTCACGCCCGAAAAACTCGCTACGGCAAAGAAGGATATGATTATCCTCCACCCGCTGCCCCGTGTGAACGAGATTGTACGCGCTGTGGATAATGACCCGCGCGCAGCATACTTCCGTCAGGTCGAGAATGGCAAGTTTGTGCGTATGGCTCTTATCTGCAAGTTGCTCGAATGGTCTCCGGAGCGTCCCACGACACCGACCCCGCGCTTTGCCGAGGAGTATATCGTCAATGAACACACCTGCACCAATCGCAACTGCATCTCGACAACCGAGGATGTCGATACGCTCTTCCACCGCGCAGAAGACGGCACCTGCCGATGCGCATACTGCGAGGCGAAGGCGAAATAAGAGGTTGCTGCCTTGACAAACAGAGGGTGTCCAAGTTTTTGGACACCCTCTGTTTTAGGTAATGATGCCGGAAATAATGCCGGGGCTGATACCAAAGGTGGCACCGGCCTCTTCCCCCCCCCAAAAAAAATCCGGCCTGTGGTCACCGACCTCTACGCGAGGCTCTGCATCTCAATAAGTTTGGCGTAGATTCCGCCCTTCGCCATAAGTTCTGTGTGCGTACCCTGCTCGGCAATGCGACCGCCATCGATGACGATAATCTTGTCGGCATTGTGAATCGTACTCAATCGGTGAGCGATAACCACCGAGGTACGACCCTTCAACAGCGAGGTCAAGGCCTCCTGCACCAACTTTTCGCTCTCGGTATCGAGTGCCGATGTTGCCTCGTCAAGAATCAGCAACTCCGGATTTTTCAGTATCGCGCGAGCGATACTCAATCGCTGACGCTGACCACCCGAAAGTTTGGCTCCGCGGTCACCGATATTGGTGTCATACCCCTCCGGACTCTCCATAATAAAGTTGTGGGCATTGGCAATCTTTGCCGCCTCGACAACCTCCTCGTGCGAGGCTCCTGCACGACCGAGGGCGATGTTGCTCTCGATAGTATCGTTAAAGAGAATAGTCTCCTGTGCCACTACGCTCATGTGGCTGCGCAGGCTCTCCTGCTTGTAGTCGCGAATACTGCGACCATCAATCAGAATATCGCCCGATGTTGCATCGTAGAAGCGTGGCACAAGTTCGCTCAACGTCGATTTTCCACCACCCGAAGGACCTACCAACGCCACAGTCTCGCCCTTGCGAATCTCGAAGGAGATGCCGTCGATAACCTCGCGCGAGCCGTCATACGAGAAGTGTACGTTGCGGAACTCGACCTTCTCTTCCAGTCCTTCGAACTCCACAGCATCAGCCTTGTCCGTAATCTCCGGCTCGGCATCGATGATAGCAAATATACGCTCTCCGGCAGCCACACCGTGATTGATGTTGGCAAATTGGTCAATAAACGAGCGCACGGGGCGTGTAATCTGCGAGAAGGCGGCGATAAAGGCGATAAATCCCGCTGCACTCATCGATCCCTTCATCACAAGCGAGCCACCAAAGACGAGGATTACCGCTACGGCTGTGATGCCCATATACTCGCTCATAGGCGATGCCAACTGCTGACGTCGTGCCATCCAGAGCGATAAATCCTTGATTTCGGCACTCAAAGCGTGGAATTTCTCCTTAATATATTCGGTTGCCGTATAGGTCTTGATAATTTTCACACCGGAGAGTGATTCGTCGAGTACGCTGACCAGTTCACCCATCTTCTTCTGTGTCTTGCTTGCCGGATGGCGCAGTTTCTTCACGATGCTGCCGATAATCAGACCCACCAACGGCAGGAACAGCACCGAGAAGAGAGCCAACTCCCACGAGATATTGAGCATCAGCACCAGATAACCGATAATGAGGAACGGCTCGCGGAATGCAACCTGCAAGGTATTGGTAATACAGTACTGCACGACCGACACATCCGACGTGATGCGCGAAATGATATCGCCCTTGCGCTGGTCGCTGAAATAGCCGACATTCATACCGATAATATTATCGAACATCTGGTTACGCATCTGCTGTATGGTGTTGGCACGCATCGACTCGACCGTATATCCACTCAAATAGCGGAATAGATTGCTCAACAGATTCATCACAATCAGAATCGCAGCCAACAGAGCCAGAATATAGGTCATCTTGAACTCCTCGCCAAAGAGCATCGTATAGAAGTATGCCAACATCTCGCTCAATGCAGCCTCGTTGAATCCGATAGGCGGCATCGTATAGATCGGACGGAAGACAAATCCCTCGGCAAACATCGCGTTCAGAATAGGGATAATCATCGCATAGTTGCAGGTGTTAAACACCGCATGCAGTGCCGCATAGAAGAAATAAGGCACCGCATATCGACCGAAAGGCTTGGCAAAACCAAGCAGGCGCATATAGATTTTAATCATCGTTTTCTGTTCTCGATTTATTTAGGTTGCAAAGATACAAAAAATCGTACCCTTGCGCTCTTTTACACTACTTTTTGGACAGCCCGCCCTCCTCAACAAACTCTTTTACCGAGGCGATATAGTGGGCGATGGTCTCCTCCATCGTAACAAACGACTTACCTCCGGCAGCGTTCTTGTGACCGCCTCCGTTGAAGTAGCGACGTGCAAACTCATTGACATCAACATTGCCACGCGAGCGCAACGACACGCGGATAAAGTCGTGATGCTCGATAAATATTGCCGACATCTTCATCTTCTTGACCGTCAGCGGATAGTTCACAAATCCCTCGGAGTCGCCCTGCTGGAACCAGAAGCGGCGCATCTCCTCCTCCGTAAGCGACATATACGCCACCGTACCCTTTTGCAGGGTCTTCATCTTGCGATTGATGACATAACCAAACAGACGCGCACGACCCTCGGTGAAGGAGTTATAGACGTTGTTGTAAATCTCCGGAATATTGATACCCGTAGCCGAGAGGTCTGCCACCGCACGGAACAATTCAGGCGTAAGGAACGAGAATGAGAAGTTGCCCGTATCGGTCATCATGCCCACATACAACTGCTCTGCCATAGTTGCCGTCACAGCCTCCTTGCCGAAGAGTTCGACGATGATGCAGTATGCCAAAAATGCCGTACTCGACGATTCGGGATGTGAAAAAATCACATCAAACGAGGTATCCGGCTCCAAGTGATGGTCGATCAGCACTCGCTTGGCGGTGGTGTTGGCAGCAATAACCTCGCTCAACTCATCCAGACGCGACAGCAGGCTCATATCGGCACAGATAATTACCTCCGCATCACGCACCGCAGCCACAACCTTATCGTGGTCGCTCTTAAATATCAGGAGATTATGTATTCCACTAATCCAATCGAGGTAGTAGGGATACTTATTCGGAACAATACAGGTCACGTCGTGACCATGAGCCGTCAGTACCTCGCGCAGGGCGAGTGACGAGCCTATGGCATCGCCATCGGGATTGGTGTGCGATACCACAACTACGCGGAGCGGAGAGCCACACAGCAACTCCCTTGCCGCTTGCAAACTATCTTGTGAAAGATTCATACGTGCGACAAAGATAGTAAGAAAAAGAGGAACAGCAAAATACCGCTCCTCTTTTTACCTATTTAGAACACAAGGAGATTACTCCTCTGCCAATACCCACGCATTCTGGCGGAAGATATCCATCTTCTTCGCAGGTGCTGCCAAACGCTTAACCGGTCGGCTGAACGACATCTCACGACCCGACAGACGCTTCACGCTTGCAGTTGCTGCGGGGAACTCCTTGCCCAAAATGTCGTCCAAAGCGACAGCAAAGTAGTCCGCCAAGAGAGTTGCAACCTCGCCCTCGTACTCAATGTCGATAAGTTGTGTACCCCAATCTACGGGCAACAGCGAATCGTAGAACGACTGACAATCCAACTTGCCCTCCGGAACAAATCCGTTGTCATAGTTCGACTCTCCATTGCAGTTATAGGACTGGAAGGTAATCGGAGCAAAGATATAGTGGTTACCATCGATTGCACCAAGACCATTTTGGGTATTCCAAACCTCCATACCCACATTCTTTCCGTTGGTTCTACCACCAACCAGCGTAACCTTCTTGCCAATACCGCGCAGTGCGTTAATGAGCATCTCACTCGACGAAGCGGTGTCATTCGTACCTACAACATAAATCTCCTTCAAAGGGAAGTTATATGCCATGGCTGCATCTGCATCGAACTCATCCTTCTTATAGGTAGTGTAGTCCGACTTGTTGCGACCCTGCTCCACCATGCGCTCGTCATTGTAACGCGAGTACATGAAGACCCTCGGCTGACCGCCATTGAGAGCATCTGCTCCGGCAACCAAACTCGACAGGTAGCAGCACGATGCCACATTTCCTCCACCATTGTAGCGGAAGTCGAGAATCATGTAGTCAATCGGCGAAACCTCGGCAAAGAGATCAAATGCCTCCTTGATTTTGTCGTCGTATGCTGCATCAAACGAGTTATAAACCATATAGGCAACATTGACCTTCTTCGACTCATCCTCCTTCGACTTGAAGGTATAGACATCATAGAAAATCACAGGATTCTCGAAGTATGTCGCTGCGGTCATATTTACACTGCGAGGAGATACCAGCTCCCAAGCCAAGAAGTCGAAGGTTTGTACTGTAAGTGCAAGATTTGTACCTACGGGAACCTCCATAAGGAAGTTGTCACGCCATAAAGCCCAATAGTTATCCTGCGTAATCTGCGTACCGTTTATCGTGCCGATAACATCACCTCGCTTCAAGCCTGCTGCTTCCGCCGGAGAGTCCTCATACACATACTCCACAACCAGATATACAGCACCACTATCGTCGAAAGCGAGTGCATAAACCGATACTCCAAAACCCTGATAGAAGGTCTTGTCGGCACGGGTCATACTCTGTGCCGTCGGAGTTGTGCGCTGGATGTACGAGTAATAGACCCATTCAGTAGTACCATCTGCCAACGTGTGGAGATAGCCGTCCATCATATTGGTATTGATAGATTTCAGTGCGCTATCGAGGAAGTCGTCATAAGCCTGATTCCAAACCGGTGCGCCCTTTGCACGCAAATCCTCGTTCCAGAGGTAGTACTTATCGAGGAAGGGCCATGTAAAGGTCTTATTAACATTTGCATCAGTACCCTTCGCATTCATCGACAACTGCGTAAAGCGGCAGATAGTAATCTTACTTGCCACACCCTCAACCTTAACCGACAAGGTCAGGTTACGAGAGTATTGACCCTCATTCGCGGTAAAATCCAAAACAATGTCGTGGGTACCGGCCTCGCCCTTGTTCGCCGATGAGATGGAAGCAATACGAGATTGCGAAACCGTAGCCTCCCAAGCAGCCTCGGACGTAATAGTGATAGTGACCTGCTGCGCCTCGCCGGTAATCTCCATCTTATCCTCACAACTCTTATAGGTTATGCCCTTGGGAGTGTCATCAACACCGGGACCCGGTTGAGAACAAGCCGCCACTATAAGTGCCAAACCGCACATTGCTAATTTGAACAGATTTTTCATTTTCTCTACTTTTTTAGTGTTTGTGCGCAAAGATAACGCTTTACATCGAGATTTTGGTCTTTTTGGCAAAAAAATATTTACACCACAACGAAATGCCACACTCCGCACACTTCGGAGAACGTGCCGTACAGACATATCGTCCATGCAAAATCAGCCAATGGTGCGCTATGGGTAACAGGTGCGAAGGGATATGCTTTTCGAGTTGCAACTCGGTCTGCAACGGGGTTTTAGCATTGCGTGTAAGACCTATGCGAGCCGAGACTCTGAACACGTGAGTATCGACCGGCATAACCTCCTTCTGCCATAGCACTGCCCCCACGACATTCGCTGTCTTGCGACCTACACCCGGCAGCCTTTGCAACTGCTCACGATCGCTCGGCACCTCGCCCCCGAACTCGTCTCGTAACATCCGCGACATCGCAGCCAAATGCTTTGCCTTATTATTGGGATAGGAGATGCTCTTGATGTAGCCATAAATCTCCTCCGGCGAAGCCTCCGCCATAGCCTCGGCAGTCGGATACGCCTCAAAGAGTGCGGGAGTAGTCATATTGACCCTCTTGTCGGTACATTGAGCCGAAAGAACAACCGCCACCAGCAACTCGAATGGCGAGCGGAAGTTGAGTTCGCTCTCCGCCACGGGCATACTCTCCTGAAAGTACTCTATAACTCCTTGGTATCGCTCTTTGAGGGTCATCGGCACTACAATTTTGTAAGTTTTGCAAATTTAGCCAGCAGGGTCTTCTCGCCGTAGCCGTCACCAAACTCTACGATAAGTTTATGGTCAGTGGCGAGTGCCTCGATATGGCGAATCACACCAGCACCAAACTTCGGATGTTCAACCTTCTCGCCCACAGCGTAGTTGCAAGGCGTGGCAGGGGTGGTCTGCGATGACGTAGTTTCGCCCTCCACCTTGCGCGAAATGCCCAATCGACGCATTCCGTCGGTCGATGTGCGCACCGGCTCGACAATTGCAGGATTCGGTAGCGAAGGCTTGGACGGCTCCTGGGGTCGGCTTTTGAAGCGGTAGTCGAAACGCTTGCGCAACTCCTCAACGGCTGTGCGACCCTCGCTATTCACGCGACTGCCAGCCTCGTTGAGCGAGCGCGTGGGTCGAGAATTGCGCTTAACCTCGAAGTCCGCCTCGATATACTCCTCGTCAATCTCCGCAAGGAAACGGCTCTGCTGCGAAAACTCCATATTACCCCACTTGAAACGCATCTCGGCATAGGAGAGCGTCGCCTCTCTTTTGGCACGCGTCAGCGCAACATAGAACAATCTGCGCTCCTCCTCCAAGCCGTCGGGGGTCTCCATCGCTCGTTGCGACGGAAAGAGGTTCTCCTCCATGCCCACAACATATACAAACTCATATTCGAGCCCCTTTGCCGAGTGAACCGTCATCAGCGTAACTTTGTGCTGCTCCTCCTCGTCCTCGTTGTCCATGTCGGTCATCAGCATCACGCTCTGCAACCACTCTTCGATGGTCGCCTCCTCCGCCTCTTCGCGCTCGCCATTGCGAATCTCGGCATCGCGCTGCTCTTTGAAGAGTTGCATCGTGTTGAGCAACTCCTCGATATTGTCTATGGCACTCTGCGCCTCCGGGGTATTCTCGGTGCGGTATGCTCCAAGTATTCCGGAGCGGGTTGCAACCTCCAAACCGAAGTCGTAGAGGCTCTTCTCGGCATCTGCACGAGCCAACGAGAGCGAGCGAATCAACTCCACAAACTCGGCAACCTTGCGCACAATGGCACGAGTCACGGTGTCGGTAACGGGCTCTGCAACAAGCGTATCGACCGCCTCCCACATCGACACTCCTCGCTCGCGAGCAATAGCCTCGATGCGTTGTATGGTTGTATCGCCAATACCTCGTGCGGGATAGTTCACGATTCGCTTGAAGGCTTCGTCATCACGCGGATTGATAATCAGGCGGATATATCCCAGCATATCCTTTACCTCCTTATGGTCGTAGAAAGAGTTTCCCTTGTATATGCGGTAGGGAATACCTCGACGACGCAGGGCATCCTCAAAGACCATCGACTGGTTATTTGTTCGGTAGAGAATCGCCACCTCGTTCCAATCAATGCCGCAGTCGCGCACTCTGTCGCGCATGTCGTTCACAACAAGTTCTGCCTCCTCGCGGTCGGTATAGGCGCGGAACAATCGCACGGGAGAGCCTTTTGACCCCTCCGAGAAGCACTTCTTCTCCATTCGACGGGAGTTGTGCTTGATGACCGAGTTTGCCGCCTCGACAATGGTCTGGGTCGAGCGGTAGTTCTGTTCGAGTTTGAAGACCTTGGCTGCTGGATAGTCGCGCTTGAAACTCAAAATATTCTCGATTTTCGCACCGCGGAACGAGTAGATCGACTGCGCATCATCGCCTACCACGCAGACCCTCGAATGAAGTTGCGACAAGCGACGGATGATGATATACTGCGCGTAGTTGGTATCCTGATACTCATCGACCAAGATATATTGAAACAACTCCTGATACCTCGCCAACACATCGGGACAATCCTTCAAGAGGATGTTGGTTTGCAGCAACAGGTCATCGAAGTCCATCGCTCCGTTCTGCTTGCAGCGAGCGCAGTAGATGTTGTAGATATTGCCAAATTCGGGAATCTGCTTTTGGCGGTCCTCCGCGCCATACGACGGATTGGAGATATATGCACCCGGTGTTACAAGGCAGTTCTTGGCATACGAGATACGCGAAGCGAGTGTGTTGGGCTTGTACTTATCGTCATCGAGATTTAGTTCTTTGACAATTGTTTTAAGCAGATTCTTCACATCCGCAGGCTCATAAATCGTAAAACTCTCCGGGAAGCCTATTCGCTCGGCATTCTCGCGCAGGATTCGCGCAAAGACCGAGTGAAAAGTTCCCATTCGCAGATAGCGGCTACGTGAGCCTATCATCGCCTCGATACGGGTACGCATCTGCTCGGCAGCCTTATTCGTAAAGGTCAGTGCCAGAATATTATGCGGAGCCACGCCCTGCTCTATCATATAGGCTATGCGCGAGGTCAGCACACGGGTTTTTCCGGAGCCGGCACCGGCTATGATGAGCGAGGGCGAGGCGTAATTCACGACTGCATCACGTTGTGCGGGGTTGAGCCCTTGTAAAATTTGCGATTCCATATCTGCCGACAAAAGTACGAACAATTCCCGTGGTGGCGAAACTTTTTCGCCCGTTTTTTGCAAGAATATCTCCCCACCCCTCTCCGAGATGTTGCAGATTGCGAAAATTTGGAACTTTTGACGAATTTTTATTAAATTCGCAACATATTTGCGCATTTTGCGTTAAGGTTATACCATTGAATCAAACACACACCATCAGATATGAGTGAAGTAATAAACATCAAAGAACTTAACGAGCGTATCGAGCGCGAAAGCCTCTTTGTCGATACGTTGCGTGGCGAAATGTCGAAGGTTATTGTCGGTCAGGCACATCTGGTCGATACTCTGCTTATCGGTCTGCTCTCGAATGGACACATCCTGCTCGAAGGCGTTCCCGGATTGGCAAAAACACTCGCAATCACAACCCTTGCCAAGGCTGTCGATGCCGACTTTTCGCGCATACAATTTACCCCCGACCTGCTCCCTGCGGACTTGGTGGGTACGCTTATCTATTCACAGAAGAACGAGGACTTCACCGTCAAGAAGGGTCCCGTATTTGCGAACTTTGTGCTGGCTGACGAGATTAACCGCTCGCCGGCGAAAGTACAGTCCGCACTGCTCGAAGCGATGCAGGAGCGTCAGGTAACCCTCGGCGACAAGACCTACAAGTTGCCGGAGCCGTTCCTTGTGTTGGCAACGCAGAACCCCCTCGAACAGGAGGGTACATATCCGCTGCCGGAGGCGCAGGTGGACCGCTTTATGCTTAAAGCGAAGATTACCTACCCCAAGAAGCAGGAGGAGCGCGAGATTGTGCGCATGAATCTTTCGGGTGCCGGTATGCCCGAAGTGCAGAAGGTTATCTCGCCCGAAGATATCGTCAAGGCACGCAAGGTTGTCGAGGAGGTCTATATGGACGAGAAGATTGAGAAGTACATAATCGATATCATCTTCGCCACTCGTGAGCCGGCAGAGTACAACCTTGAACGTCTGCGCCCGCTTATCGCCTACGGAGGCTCGCCCCGCGCCAGCATCTCGTTGGCAAAGGCCGCACGAGCATACGCCTTCATTCGTCGCAGAGGATATGTCATTCCCGAAGATGTACGTGCCGTATGTCACGATGTGCTGCGCCACCGTATCGGTTTGACCTACGAGGCAGAGGCGGAGAATATCACCACCGAGGAGATTATTACCGATATTCTGAACAACGTAATCGTTCCCTAACGGCAACGTCGGCAGATGCAACAGAACGAAAACGATATCCTCAAACGCGTCCGTAAAATCGAAATCAAGACGCGCGGGTTGTCAAATGAGATTTTCGCAGGAAAGTATCACACGGCATTCCGCGGTCGCGGTATGTCCTTTTCGGAGGTGAGGGAGTATCGCCCCGGAGATGATGTGCGCGATATCGATTGGAACGTAACGGCTCGCTCACGCAAGCCCCACATCAAAGTCTATGAGGAGGAGCGCGAATTGACGATGATGCTCGTGGTCGATGTCAGCGGCTCACGTCTGTTCGGCTCGGAGGAGCGTACAAAGAAGAATATCATCACCGAAATCGCTGCGGTACTTGCCTTCTCGGCAGCGCAGAACAATGACAAGGTGGGTTGCATCTTCTTCTCGGACAAGGTCGAGAAGTTTATCCCGCCCAAAAAGGGTAAGAGTCACGTGCTGATGATTATTCGCGAACTTATCGGCTTCGAGCCTGAATCGCAGCGCACCTGCCTCTCGGAGCCTATTCGTTTTTTGACCAATGTCAATAAGAAGCGATGCACAACCTTCGTGCTTTCGGACTTTATGGACCCGGCAAGCGACCGCGAGGGGCTGAACGATGCTTTGAAGATTGCCGGAGGCAAGCACGATATCGTAGCCATTCGCGTAACAGACCCGCGCGAAGCAGAGTTGCCCGATGTGGGAATCATCGAGTTGCAGGATGCCGAGACGGGTCGTAAGGAGTGGATAGATACATCGTCGGCACGTGTGCGTGAGCATTATGCCACCTCGTGGCGCAACCACAGCGAGGCTATTCTCTCCCTGCTGAAACACAACCGCATCGACACCGCCTCAATATCGACCGAGGGCGACTATGTCACAGAACTGATTAAACTTTTCAAACAGCGATGAGGTTTTTGCGATATATAACAATATGTGTGTCGGCTCTGCTTATCTCGGCGGTGGCTATTGGAGCAAATGATGCTCCAACCATCACCTCCCGCATCGAGCCAGACAGCATAATGATTGGCGACCGCTTCACATATATTATAGATGTGGAGAAGGATATGGTGCAGGAGGTTGCCTTTCCAGAGTTCGAGGCTGACCCAAAGGGCGGTGTCGAACTTGTCGAGAGCCACCCGATTGACACCATCTCGCGCGAGGGTCGTCGTCTGCACCTGCGCAAACGCTATACAATGGCGGCATTCGAGGAGGGACGGATATCGATGGGGGCTGCGAAAGTTCTCTATGCCGACAAAAACATCATCGACACCCTTACGAGCAACGACGAGGCGATACTCAATGTTGCCACATTCCAAATCGACTCCACCTCACACGCCATATTCGATATCAAGCCCCAGATGAAGATGAAGTTCAAGTTCCGCGAAATCAGCGACTATCTGTTATGGTCGTTGCTTGCGGCAGTGATTCTGGCAGGGGCTGTATATGGCTTGGTGCGCTGGCTTCACTCTCGCGGCAAGAGCATCAAGAGCCTCTTTACGCCCGCACCACCGGAGCCGGCACACATCGTGGCAATTCGCGCGCTCGAAGAGTTGCACAACCGCAAACTATGGCAGAATAATCTTCACAAAGAGTACTATTCGGGGCTGTCGGATATCCTGCGCACCTACTTGGCGGGTCGCTACGATGTGGGTGCTATGGAGATGACCACCGACGAGATTGCGGAGGCTGTGCGCGATATCGAGATGCCGACAAAGGCTTCGGTCGATTTGATGTGCGTGCTTCGCGATGCAGACCTTGCAAAGTTCGCCAAGGAAGAGCCTGATGCCGAGCAGAATGAGAGTGCCTACTCGAAGGCTTACTACTTCGTCGAGGAGACCAAGCCCGCAGAGCAGACCCTCGAAGGCGAGGATGAGCAGGCGGTAATAGACAAAATCAACTGATGCTATGGGTAAGAAACTGATATTCACGACAATATTCGCTCTGATAGCATCGTTCCTTTCGGCACAAAATCTGCCGGAGCGAGGGTTGGTACGCAAGGGAAATCGACAATTTGGGCGCGAGCGATACGAGCGCAGTGTCGATAGTTACACCCGTGCATTGGAGGCTGCCCCCGGATGTTTCGAGGCGGGCTACAACCTCTCGAATGCCCTCTTCCGCTCGGAGCGGTACGACAAGGCGGAGCAGACACTCAAAAATTTCGTGACCGATTCGACGCGCACTGCCAAGGAGCATGCCGATGCCTACTACAACCTTGGAAATACCCAATTTATGCAGCAGAAGTTGCAGGAGGCATTGGAGAGTTACCGCAACTCATTGAGACTCAATCCGGAGGATATGGAGGCAAAGTACAACTACGCCTACACCAAGAAGTTGCTCGAACAACAACAGCAGCAACAGCAAAATCAGGAGAATCAAGAGAATCAGGACAACAAGGAGCAGCAACAAAACCAGCAGGGTCAAAACGACCAGAACAATCAGGATAGCCAAGAAAACCAAGATAAAAACAAGGATAACCAAGAGCAAAACGACCAAAACAAAAACCCTGACCAAGACCAGAACGGCAAGCCCGACAAGGAGGAGCAGGGCGAGGGTCAGCAGCAACCCCAAGGCGGCATATCGCCACAGGAGCGCGAGGCAATGTTGGAGGCTATCCAAGCCCAAGAGGACAAAACACAAGAGAAGGTCAAGGAGAAGCAGGGTGTGGTTGTATTCGGAAACAAAAACTGGTAACCACCGTGGCCCGAAACGCATAGAGGAGTTATCCTGATGACAAAATGACAAAAAATATGGAGTTTGCGAATCCACATATACTATGGTTGTTCACGGTGTTGATACCGATGACGGCTTACTACGTCTGGCGTACAATGCAGGGTGGAGCAACAATCCGCATATCGAGCGTTGCCGGCGTGCGTCACGCTCCGCGTACCGTGCGCTACTATCTGCGCCACGTTCCATTTGTGTTGCGCTGTATGGCGGTGGCTCTGCTTATCGTTGCCGTGGCACGTCCCCAGTCTGCCGAGCATAACACCAAGACCAATGCCGAAGGTATCGATATCGTATTGGCAATAGATGTCTCGACCTCGATGTTGGCACAGGACTTCAAGCCCGACCGCATCACCGCAGCCAAGGAGGTTGCCGCCTCGTTTGTGGCAGACCGCCCCACCGACCGCATAGGTCTGGTTGTCTTTGCTGGCGAGTCACTCACGCAAAGCCCCCTCACAACAGACCAAAGCACCTTGCAGACGATGCTTGCACGCATCCGCAGCGGTGTTATCGAGGATGGTACGGCAATAGGCAACGGCTTGGCCACATCGATAAACCGCCTGCGCGAGAGCGATGCCAAGAGCAAGGTTATCATCCTGCTCACGGATGGTGTGAATAACCGCGGACAGATTTCGCCCCTCACGGCAGCACAGATAGCCAAAGAGTATGGCATCAGAGTCTATACCATCGGTGTCGGCACACGCGGACAAGCACCCTATCCCGCAACGGATATGTTTGGCAACCAGACTGTTGTTATGGCAGATGTCGAGATTGACGAAGAGGTCCTTACTTCGATTGCCGAGCAGACCGGAGGTCAATACTTCCGTGCGGTGGATAAGCAAAAACTCGCTGCCATATACGACCAAATCAACACCCTCGAAAAGAGCAAAGTCGAGGTGTCACAGACCACAACCCTTCACGAAGAGTTTCTGGTGTATGCCTTGGCGGCTCTGGCGGCTCTGGCTTTGGAGTTTGTGATGAAATATTTAGTCCTTAAACGAATACCGTAAGAGATATGTTCCGATTTGCAAATCCCGAATTGTTATACCTGCTGGCACTGGTGCCGGTAGCGATTGTCGGCTACATATTGGCGGTAGTGAGCCGTCGCAAGGCGTTGGCACGATTTGGTAATATGGCGACCGTGCGCGAATTGACATCAGGCGTATCGTCTGCACGTAATCATCTGAAATTCACGCTCTTCATCACGGCTTTGACCCTTGTGATTTTTGCCGCAGCACGTCCCCAGTTCGGTTCGAAACTGCGCGAGGAGAAGAGTGAGGGGGTCGAGATGATGATTGCCGTCGATGTGTCGAACTCGATGTTGGCAGAGGATTTCGAGCCGAGCCGACTTGAACGCACAAAGTATGCTATCGACCGGCTCTTCGAGGGGTTGCGTCAGGAGCGAGTGGGTGTCATAGTCTTTGCCGGCGAGGCGAAAGTTCAGTTGCCGATAACCTCGGACTATCGTATGGCACAGGCCTTTGCCAAGCGTATATCGCCAAATCTCGTATCGGAGCAGGGAACATCAATAGGCAAGGCTCTCTCGATGGCGATGATGTCGTTTGCCAAGGATGGCGACCGTAGCCGTGCGGTGATTCTGATTACCGATGGCGAGACGCACGACTACAACGCCCTCGAAGTGGCGAAGCAGGCGGCAGAGATGGGGGTAAAAATCTTCACTATCGGCATTGGAACACCCGAAGGCGCCCCGATACGTATCAATGGCGACTTTATCCGCGACGAAAAGGGCGAAATGGTGGTGTCGAAACTCAATGAAACGATGCTCGAAGAGATTGCCTCAACAACAGATGCAGCATACGTCCGCGCCTCGAAACAATCTATCGGTCTTGACGAGATTGTGCAGAAAATCAACGAGATGGAGAAGGGCGAGATGACAACCTTGCGCTTCGAAGAGTATAACGAACAATTCCACTACCTGCTGTGGATTGCACTGGCTCTGCTGCTGGCAGAATTCCTGCTCCTCGACAGAAAAAATCCCCTCCTCTCGCGATTTAATATCTTCGATAAATAACCCTTGCCAATTTCACAACTTTTTTATTTACTCGCTTTTTGAAATCTTTGTCGCTTTTGGAAAAAAGCGACGCAAAACCTTTTTTATTTGCCCGCTTTTTGAAAAAAGCAGGGCGTGCAAAAACTTTTTAACCGAAACTGCGTTTCGGGGAGTTTGACAGTATAAGGTTTATTACGAGGGTTTGGTTGTCTGCGACAACAATACAAAACGAAAAGAATAACCTTCCGTGAGTAAACTCCCAAGGTTATTCTTTCCATTTTGCAGTATCCTTGCAGATACCCACAACCCCTCGAAAACATAAAAAGATTCTCCTCTAACTCATCTGGCCCAGTGTCTCCATAATCCCTAACTCCTTAAACTCTCTATACTCTCTAAATTAGCCATCAGCCGCTTAATTATCAATTGTCAATTGTCAATTCCCCATAAGCGACCTCGGTCGCGCCCCCCCCCATACTCCCCATAAGCAGGAGCAGGGCGACTGCGCCCCCAGTATCCTCAAAGCCCCCCCCTGCAAGGAGAAGGAAACGCGAAGAACAAGAAGTCTTAATAGCATAAATTTTATTGCAAATCGCAGAATCCGACTCTTTTTTAGGAGCAAAGGCGATATTTTTTTGGATATACAGAAAAATATCGCTATTTTTGTGCCAATTGGAAAATAATGAACTTAAAATGCCGAAGTTGTATGACGAGGTAAATGTACAGAGAAAACCCCATTGGCTGAAAATCAAACTGCACGACACCGCCACATTTGCGGAGGTGGACCGAATTGTGAAACGCCACTCGCTACACACCATTTGCAGTAGCGGAATGTGTCCGAACAAGTCGGAGTGTTGGAGCAAGAGAACAGCTACTTTTATGATTTTGGGGGATATCTGTACTCGCAGTTGCCGCTTTTGTGCGACAAAGTCGGGCAGGCCATTGGCTCCCGATGCGGAGGAACCGCAACATATCGCAGAGAGCGTGGCTCTGATGGGACTTCGGCACGTTGTCGTAACTTCTGTTACTCGCGACGACCTGCCTGACGGGGGTGCTGCACACTGGGCGCAGACCGTCGAGGCTGTTCGAGCGAAGAATCCTAACGCAACAATTGAGCTCCTTATTCCCGATTTGGATGCCCGCCCTGACCTTTTGGATGTGGTGCTGGCATCGAAGCCTGATATTATCGGGCACAACATCGAAACCGTCGAACGACTGACGCCGCTCGTGCGCTCGCGAGCAAAATATGCTACGAGTTTGGCAGCGTTGAGACACCTTGCAGAGCAGGGTGCCGTGACCAAGAGCGGTATTATGGTCGGTTTGGGCGAGAGCGATGACGAGGTGTTGCAGACATTGCACGACCTACGCAGTGTGGGTGTGCAGATTGTAACACTCGGTCAGTACCTTCGACCGACTTTGGAGCACTATCCCGTTGCGGAATACATCACTCCGGAGAAATTCGATTGGTACAAGCAAAAGGCTCTCGAAATGGGCTTCTCCTACTGTGCGAGTGCGCCTCTGGTGCGTTCCTCGTATTTGGCGGAAGAGGCTTTGGAGAGCGTGAATGGCGTAAAATAGCCATCGGGGATGGTGACTTGTCGCTTTGAGCCGCGGGGTGCGGTGCGGAGTGACAGCGACCCGAAGCCGATGGGCAAAAGGGATAAAACGTGTTTGCTTGGTACAAAGACCTTGGTCGTATGGACTATAAGCAGTGCTGGGATTTGCAGCGCTCGCTCTTTGACGCCCTTATCGCAAGGAAGTCGGAGGCGCGTTCCGGTGTCGCTGTCGAGAGCGATGAGAGCATCGGCTCGGTGCTGATGGTCGAGCATCCTGCGGTCTATACCCTCGGAAAGAATGGCAAGGAGAGCAACCTGCTTCTTGGCGAGGAGTACCTGCGCAGTATCGGTGCCGACTTCTACCGTATCGACCGCGGTGGAGATGTTACCTTTCATGGCGAAGGTCAGATTGTAGGCTATCCGATTCTCGATATCGAGCGTTTGGGTATAGGTCTGCGCGACTATATTGATGCTCTCGAACAGAGCGTCATTGACACCATAGCACACTACGGTATCGTGGCAGGCAGGGTTGCCGGAGCGTCGGGCGTATGGCTCGGAAGTGCCGAGGAGCGAAATTTGCGTAAGATTTGCGCAATAGGTGTTCGCGCTTCGCGTTTTATTACCATGCACGGGTTTGCTTTGAATGTGACGACAGACCTGCGCTACTTTAACCATATTAACCCCTGCGGATTTACCGACAAGGGGGTGACCTCGATGGAGCGCGAGTTGGGTTCGGCTCCCGACATGGAGGAGGTCAAGACATTGGTTATTAACAATTTAAGCAAAAATTTGAATGTTAAAATATATAAAAATTAAAGATTATGCCCATAAACAAAAGATGGGTGGTCAAACCGCAGGGCGAGACCCAGGCAGTGGAGAATCTCTCTGCTGCATTGGGTATTGCACCCGTGTTGGCTAACCTACTGGTACAAAGAGGCATAGACACTGTGGAGAAGGCAGACAGATTCTTCCGTCCGAGCCTCGCACATCTGCACGACCCATTCCTGATGAAGGATATGGACAAGGCTGTGGCCCGTGTTGAGCAGGCGGTGCGTAACGGAGAGAAGATTATGGTCTATGGCGACTACGATGTGGATGGCACGACCGCTGTGGCGTTGGTCTATAAGTTCCTGCGCCAGATTGGTCACACCAACCTGCTCTTCTACATCCCCGACCGCTATACCGAAGGTTACGGCATCTCGGTCAAGGGTATCGACTTTGCCGCCCGCAAGGGTGTGAGCCTTGTCATCACAGTTGATTGCGGTATCAAGGCTACCGAAAAAGTTGTCTATGCAAAGCAGAAAGGCGTGGATTTCATCATCTGCGACCATCACCTCCCTGCCGACGAGATTCCTCGCGCGGTGGCTGTTCTTGACCCCAAGCGTCCCGATTGTAACTATCCGTTTGACGAGTTGTCGGGTTGCGGTGTCGGTTTCAAACTTGTGCAGGCGTATGCCCAGAAGAACGGAATACCCTTCGAGCAGATTACACACCTGCTCGACCTGTTGGTTGTAAGCATCGCCAGCGACATCGTGCCGCTGACCGACGAAAACCGAGTCTTGGCACACTACGGATTGCAAAAACTCAACTCTTCGCCCTCGGAGGGACTCTCGTCAATCATCAAGATTTGCGGATTGGAGAGCCATACCATCTCGATTGACGATATCGTCTTCAAGATTGGACCCCGCATCAATGCCGCAGGCCGTATGCGTATGGACCAAAACGACGAGAATGCCGCTCCATCGGGAGGTCACGCTGCCGTAAGCCTTCTGATTGAGGGTGATGCAAAGATGGCTATCGAGTTAGGCAACGACATCGACTCGTTCAATCAGGACCGCAAAAATATCGACCGTAAGGTTACGCTCGAAGCGCACAACTATATCGAGAGCAATCCCGAACTCAAACAGCGCAAGAGTACGGTAATTTACAACCCCAAGTGGATGAAGGGTATCGTGGGTATCGTGGCATCGCGCCTTATCGAGACCTACTATCGCCCGACGGTGGTGCTGACGATGAGCAACGGTCTGGTTACCGGCTCGGCTCGCTCGATTCCGGGCTTTGACCTCTATCAGGCTGTGGAGTCCTGCTCGGATCTGCTCGAAAACTTCGGCGGACACATGTACGCCGCAGGCCTCACGATGAAACCGGAGAATGTCGAGGAGTTCACTCGTCGTTTCAACGAATATGTGGAGAAAAATATCGACCCGCAGACCTTGGTTCCGCAGGTGGATATCGACTCTCCGCTCCTCTTCTCGGACATCACACCGGAGTTCAACCGCCAACTCAACCGCTTCCAGCCCTTCGGGCCAGGAAATGCCGCTCCCGTATTTGCGACCTACGCAGTGAGCAATCAGGGCGATGCGAAGTTGGTTGGTGCCGACTTGGAGCATCTGCGCATGGATCTTATGCAGCGTGAGAAGCCCAACACCACGATTCAGACTATCGCCTTCCAGCAGCCCACTCACTACGAGTGGATTCGTGCGGGAAAACCCATAGATGTATGCTACCAAATTGTCGAAAACCACTATCGAGGAACAGTTTCGACGCAGTTACGCATCAGGGATATCAAACCCTTAATAAAGTAGAGCAATGGAGAGGTTATACAAACGTGAAGATATCTACTCACCGGAGGCTATCGAGGAGTTGAAGGTGCATTACCGCGAAATTCTGCGCCTGTTGGGCGAGGACCCGGAGCGTGAGGGTCTGCTCAAAACCCCGGAGCGTGTGGCAAAGGCGATGTCGTTCATCACGAAGGGTTACACCGAAGACCCTATCGAGATTATCAAGTCGGCGATATTCAAGGAGGAGTACAAGCAGATGGTGCTTGTCAAGGATATCGAGTTGTACTCGATTTGCGAGCATCACATGCTGCCCTTCTATGGCAAGGCTCACGTCGCCTACATCCCCAACGGACACATCACCGGCTTGTCGAAGATTGCCCGCGTGGTGGAGTGCTTTGCTCGACGTTTGCAGGTGCAGGAGCGACTGACCGTGCAGATTCGTGACTGTATTCAGGAGGCCCTCAACCCGATGGGCGTTGCCGTTGTTATCGAGGCGAGCCATATGTGTATGCAGATGCGTGGCGTCGAGAAGCAGAGTTCGGCAACCACAACCTCGGCATTTACCGGCATCTTCCTCTCGGACCATCGTACCCGCGAGGAGTTTATGACCTTGATAAGCAACAAATACAGATAGACTTATCGACAACTCTACAATAAACAACGGAGGCTGCCTCGACACTATGACGGGCAGCCTCCTCTGTTTTGCGGCACTCCGCAGAGAGTCTATTTCAGCGGGTCGGCCTCGACACCATCGAAGGTCATAACCACGGGAAGGATATCTCCATTCTCCGCAAAGTGCAACTCGTCGATGCAGGTGCGACGGTCATTGCCGTCGGTCGAGCCGATGGGGTGACGATGATATACGATATAGTATTTACCGCTACGGGGATTGTGCATCACCGAGTGGTGACCGGCTCCGGTACCCACCTGTGCATCGGTCGAAAGAATCACACCCTTACTCTCGAAGGGTCCGAGCGGATTATCCGAGATAGCATAAGCCACGCGGTAGTTATCTTTTGTCCACTTGCCCTCCGACCACATAAAGTAGTACTTGCCGTCGCGGATAAACATAAAGGGACCCTCGACATACTCGCCCGGAGTAATCTCCTTGAAGATTTCGCCATCCTCGAAGGGCACGAAGCCCGTAAAATCGTCGTTGAGTTTGCAGACGTTGCAGTGCTTCCAACCTCCGTAGTACATATAGTATGTTCCGTCGGTATCCTTAAAGACAAATTGGTCGATAGGCTGCGCTCCATTGATAATGTCGTTAATGAGAGGCTTGCCCAAAAGGTCATTAAATGGGCCTGCGGGATTATCAGCCACAGCAACACCGATACCACCGATTTCGCCCTCATGAACATCATTACACGAGAACATAAGATAGTATTTGCCATCCTTCTCGATAATCGAGGGAGCCCATAATGCGCTATTGAGCCACGATATGCGCGACTGGTCGATAATGCGCTCGTGCTTCTGCCATGTTATGAGGTCTTTTGACGAAAAGGCGTCAAGATGAAGTTGCTCCGGGAAGGGCTGCGACCACGTGGGATAGACCCAATAGGTATCGCCAAAAATCACACCTTCGGGGTCGGCATACCAACCTTCAACAATAGGATTTCCGCTACGTTGCGGCTCTGCACATGCCGTAAGAGCAACAGCCAAAATGGCAGCAAAGAGTACGTGTAAAGAGTTTTTCATTTCGTTTGGAGTTTTGTTTGATTTACAAATATATGTATAATCTGCGAGAAAATCAATACTATAAAGACAAAGTAACCCCAAAAGTTCTTTTAGCCAAACTTTTGAGGTTACTGCATAGTTGGTAAGTCCTATAAGCCGAGTTCTGTTCCCCACCCAACATGGGCGAAGCCTCTATCATTTATCTACAACCACAGTCTCCCATGGTTTCCAGCGACCTACCCCCCGACAGCGGACGAGCAATCCTTAATTATCGGTATACATGGTCTTGCAACCCGTCAGGCGTACTGCCGGAGCGTATCACTACCTCCGCGGTGGGCTCTTACCCCACCTTTTCACCCTTACCCCGAATCCCGAACCTCCAAGGTCGAAACTCCACATGGGGCGGTTATTCTCTGTTACGCTACTATACCCTTGCGGATATCAAGCCATTAACTTGGACGGCGCTCTGTGTTGCTCGGACTTTCCTCCCCCTGCTTTCGCAGGCAGCGATAGAGCGGACTTGCCGAGGCAAAGGTACAAAACAATTTCAAATCTCGCAACCTGCAACCTTGCACGACCTACCACGTATCGCCATAAAGTACCGTGTCAATCTTGCGACCCGTCAAATGCTGGATATCTTTGACAATATTGTGTTCGTCGAGGGTGCAGAAAGTCAGAGCAATCCCTGCACATCCTGCACGGCCGGTACGACCTATACGATGTACGTATGTTTCGGGCACATCGGGGATATCGTAGTTGATAACCATACCCAACTCCTTAATGTCGATACCTCGCGCAGCGATGTCGGTGGCAACCATTATACGCGATTTGCCCGACTTGAAATCGTCGAGCGCACGCTGACGCTGACACTGCGACTTATCGCCATGCAGAGCCTCACAGCGCAGACCCTTCTTGCGGAGAGTCTTCGAGATATTGTCTGCACCATGCTTGGTACGGGCAAAAATCAGCACCGATTTATCCTTATTGTCGCGCAACAACTCCACCAACAGTTGGCGCTTCTCCGGTTTCTCGACAAAATAGACGCACTGCTCGACCTCATCGACCGTCGAGGATGCGGGAGTAACCTCGATACGCACGGGATGATACAACATTGAGCGCGAGAGACGCACAATCTCATCAGGCATCGTTGCCGAGAAGAAGAGAGTCTGTCGCTCCTTGGGCAACTTCGGCAGCAGGCGACGAATATCGGCAATAAAGCCCATATCGAGCATACGGTCTGCCTCATCAAGAACAAGCGTGCGCAACCCCGAAACCTTGACCTCGCCCTGACCCATCAGGTCAAGCAGACGTCCGGGAGTTGCGATAAGTATATCGACCCCCTTGCGCAGAGCATCGGTCTGCGGACGCTGTTTCACACCGCCAAAGATTGCCGTATGTCGCAATCCCGAATATTTGCCATAGTCGGTAAAGCACTCATCGATTTGCAGTGCCAACTCGCGCGTCGGGGTCAATATCAAGGCTCGGATAAAGTGGGGCAACTTCGCCTCCTTCTCGCGCTTCTCACGACGTTTGCGCTGTCGCTCTCGGTAGAGGCGACGTCGTCGTTGATTGCGGGTCTCGGCCTGCGGCTCGGAACTCTCGGCAACCGCACTCTGCACCCCTTCGTCTTCGCCCGATTGCAACTCGGCATCCTCGGCTGCCACTTGTTGAGCCTCCACCTCCTCCTTCTGTGCTGCCTCGATGTGTACCTCCTCATTTTGGGTTGCAGCCTCCGCAGCCTCACGTTCGGCAAGGGCTGCCGCCTCCTGCTCACGCAGAGCCATCAATTGCTGAATAATAGGAATGGCGAATGCTGCGGTCTTGCCTGTACCTGTACGTGCAATTCCGAAGATATCCTTGCCAGCCATAACCACGGGGATTGCCTCCTGCTGAATGGGTGTGGGTTCTTCGTAGCCTTTTTCCTCTACTGCCCTCAATATCGGGGCAATGATGTCGAGTTCCTGAAATTTCATTGGGTATTACAACAGTTTCTTAACAAGTTTGAAGAGCGTATAGGGCATATACCTGAACGGCAGGTCGAGCCAAGTGGGTGTAACCACCACCGCACGACGATGCGAGAAGGCTTCAAAACTTTCGCGACCGTGATAACGACCCATACCCGAATTGCCCACGCCTCCAAATGGGACATTTTCATTGACGATGTGCATAATCGTATCGTTGATGCAGGCTCCGCCCGAAGATGTTCGACGCACCACCTCCCAGCCACGCTTCGTGTCGCCAAAGTAGTAGAGCGCCAGCGGTTTCTCGCGACCCACAACAAAGTCGATTGCCTCGTCGGTATCCTCAAAAGTCATTATCGGAAATACGGGACCGAAAATCTCCTCCTGCATCACGGGAGCATCCGGCGACACTCCATCAAGCAGCGTAGGCTCGATATATCGCTCCTCCGGCTTGGTGTGACCACCGGCAACCACTTGTCCGTCGGCAAGGTAGCCCGCCACACGCTCGAAGGCGCGGTCATTGACCATACGTACATAGTGCGCACTGCGGCTCGCATCCTCGCCATGCAGACGGCACGACTCGCGCTTGAATGCCTCGACAAAACGCTCCTTTATCGCAGTATGCAACAGAAGGTAATCGGGTGCAATGCAGGTTTGACCCGCATTAAGACCCTTGCCCCAGACAATACGACGTGCAGCCATCTCGATATCGGCATCCCTATCGACTATGCAGGGACTCTTACCGCCAAGTTCAAGCACCACCGGCGTCAGATTCTTTGCCGCGGCACTCATCACAGTACGTCCAAGCGAGGGGCTACCCGTGAAGAAGATTATATCGTAACGCTCGGCAAGCAGTGCCGTATTCACATCGCGATTGCCCTGCACGACGGCAATATACTTCTCGTCAAACGTGGCCCGAATCATCTCTTCCAGCACCTTTGCCACGTGCGGAACGTATGGCGACGGCTTCAACAATGCTGTACATCCTGCCGAAATAGCTCCCACAAGCGGATTGAGCAACAACTGCACGGGATAGTTCCACGGAGCAATAATCAGTGCCGAGCCGAGAGGCTCCGAGACTATGCGACTACGCGACGGGAACATTTTCAGTGGTGTGGCACAACACTTACGTCTCGACCAACGGGCAACATGGCGCAGATGGTTACGAATCTCGCACTTCACAATGCTCAACTCGGTCATATACGCCTCCTCGTAGGATTTATGCAGGTCGGCATAGAGAGCCTCGGCAAGAGGTTTCTCCCACTCGCACAAGGCTTGTTGCAATTTGCGCAGCATCTCTTTGCGGAAGGCAACGGAGAGTGTCGACCCTGAACGGAAATACTCCTTTTGGCCGGCAACCAGAGCCTTAATGCGCTCTGTCGATGTATTTTCAACCTTCATCATAGTTACTCTATTTTTTGCGACCCGTAAAGTGGTCCATTGTCGAGAATATTCCGAACACCTTGCCAAAGAGGAAGTCAAACCACGCCACCGGCAGTAATCCCTGACACAATCGTATCAGATGAAAACTAAATGGTATTCCGCGGAAGTCCCTATTGTGTTCGATTGCACGTATAATCTTACGCGAGGTGCGCTCCGGATTGAGTATCGGAACGATTCGTGAACGAACACCATCAAACATTCCCGTATTTATATAATATGGTGCAACGGTCGTGAAACGCACCCTGCTTTTGCGCTCGGCAAGTTCGATACGCACCGAATCCGACCACCCAATCATCGCCCACTTGCTGGCTGCATAGACCGACATCTTCGGATTGGATATCATTCCCGCAGCCGAAGCGATGTTGCAGATATGGCCATGGTCACGCGCAATCATATCGGGCAACATTTGCAGAGCAATGACCATCGGGGCAATCGAATTGACCTCCATCGTGCGCACAATCTCATCAACACTTTGTCGGTCAAACGTCTTATTACCGGTCACTATGCCCGCGCAGTTTATCAAAATATCAACCGCACCACACTCCGCTTTGACTCTCTCGTAGGTGGCGACCACCGCTTCGTTATCGGCAACATTGACCACATATCCCTCAACCCGGCCAAGCGACGAGAGTTCAGCCTTGGTCGATGCGATATTTGCTTCGTTAATATCCCAAATTATCAAACAACTTGCACCCTTTTCGAGTGCCATTCTTCCCATAATGCGACCTATGCCCGATGCTCCACCGGTAACAAGAACGCAGTTTCCTCTAATCTTTGTCATCCTTTTCAGATTTATAAGTTAATATAAATCCGCAAATCGAGTGCAAAGATAAAAAAGATTTTGAAAAGCCGGCAAAAAGAGAGGTCCGCCCAACTCCAAATCGGGCAGACCTCACATCTTCATAAACAGGTATTGCTACTTATCCATGCGCAGAGTCAATTTCGGATGCTGCTCATCGACAATCCACATATTCTCCACCACAAAGGTCAAAGGCTTTGCCCTCTTTTTAGACACCGTCAGGCGAAGGGCTTGGAAGGGTTTTAGCATCTGCACGGCATTACCGACACGCAGAGCAAACGGCACCGAGCAGGTGTTGGTCAGCATATAAACATCAGCCTTTGTCTTGGCATCTTCGCCAATAATGCGACACTCAACGGCAGCATCGAAGAACTCCTGCAACCATCGTTGCTCTCCGATAAGATTGTTTGCGCAGTAGCCAATCGTGCGACGATCAAGCAGAGCCTCTTTGATAGCCTTCTCGCTCTTCTCCTTCGCCAAGATGAAGGTCATCGTGCGGAACATACCACAACCCTGCGGCCAACGCTGCGCTGTCGGGTGATGTGTGTCGGTGTTTGCAGCGATGAAGAGTTTCTCTTCCTTGCAACGACGCAGCATTTGAGGATAGAGATACGCCTCATTTACCACCTCAATACCATCAACCCACCCCTCGGCATAGATGCGCTGCTGCTCCTCGCTCTTCTCCATCGTAGGGCGACGCCAGCCCGGATGGTTGTGGATGATGATACCACCCTGCTCCTTGACACGACGGAAACACTCGAAGAGATCTTTGTCGCAAATAGCATTTACATCTTTAAGAAAGAGAGCGTTATACTCGCCTATCGTACTCGGCTCGCGCCAAATCTCCGAGCCGCGAACAACCATTATCGGATAACCTTTCTGCTCTGCCCAATCAATCGCCTCATCGACCGTGGCGTTCATATTGGAGAGCATCGGAGCATCCTGATTCGTCTTGTTTCCTGCGCCGGCATGAGCATATACAAAGGGAGAGCCGTCTTTGCTGTACGGAGCAAGCGCTTTGAGCATAAACTTTTCGTAGGTGCGCTTTTCGAGGTGGTCGGTAATGGCAACAATATCCAAACCGTCGTACCACGCCTCCATCACTCGCTCGCGCGGAGTTACATCGCCATCCGAGTAGATAGTATGTACGTGGAGATCCGCCTTGTAGAGGGTGTAGCCCTTTACCTGCGGGAGAACTATTTCAGTTCGCTTGGCAGTGTTGTCAAACAACCTGATTGCCATCTTTCCCATTTGGGGAGCAACAAAGTTCTGTGCCGAAACTATCGTCACAAAGAGAACCAAGAGGCTTGATAATAAAAATTTTTTCATTTCGCAGTTAGGTTTTAGGCTTGCAGGGAGTGGCAGAGGGGGAGCATACTTTAACGTATGTGACCCCTGCGCCAAAACCTGTATAACACCAAAATTACCTTTTTAGGCTTGTTTTTTCAGGAAGCACTCAATAGTATTCTCCATCAGACAGCAGATAGTCATCGGGCCGACACCACCGGGAACGGGAGTAATGACGGATGCCTTCGGCTCGATAGCGGCAAAATCGACATCTCCGCACAACTTGCCTGTCTCCGGGTCGCGATTGACACCCACATCGATAACCACGGCACCATCACCAACCATATCTGCCGTGACAAACTTCGGACGACCGATAGCCACAACCAGAATATCGGCTTTCGAGGTTACCTCGCCCAGATTCTTGGTGCGCGAGTGTGTCATCGTAACGGTCGCATTCTCGTCAAGCAGAAGTTTCGACACGGGCAGACCCACGATGTTGCTACGGCCGATAACCACGGCATTCTTGCCGGCAATATCCACGCCTGCAACCTTCAACATCTTGATAATGCCCTTCGGAGTGCAGGGCAACACGCAGGGCTGCTTCTGCCACAAAGCCGCCACATTCATCGGGTGGAAGCCATCGACATCCTTCGAGCAGTCGATAGCGGCAATAACCTTGTCCGAGTCGATATGCTTGGGAAGGGGCAACTGCACCAAAATTCCATCCACCGCATCATCAGCATTGAGTTCTGCGATAATGCCGAGCAACTCCTCCTCCGAGATTGTTGCAGGGCGACGAATGGTGGTGTTCTTGATACCAACCTCTGCCGAGGCCTTCGCCTTGCCCGTAACATAACTTACGCTTCCGGGATCCTCGCCCACAAGAATCACTGCAAGATGAGGCACTCTGCCATAACGCTCCTCGAAGGTTGCCACCTCGGCTGCCATCTGCTGTTTAAGCGATGATGCCAACTCTTTTCCGCTAATAATCATACTTTTATTGGGGTTTTATTGATTTTTGTTATTTCGTGACACGAACTTTGTCGCCTACTTAATTGCCTGATGTCCGATATCGCTTCGATGGAAGAGGTTATCGCACTCAATCTTCTCAACCGCAGCCAAAGCCGCCTGTTGTGCCTCCTTCAAGGTTGCACCCTCGCCCACAACGAAGAGTACGCGACCTCCATTGGTTACAAGTTTGCCATCTTTGAGCGCGGTGCCCATGTGATAGACCTTCGAGCCGACACCGTCAAGACCCTCAATGACGTAACCCTTCTTGTAATCGCCCGGATAACCTTTCGATGCCAGCACGATGCCGAGCGTAGCCTTTTCGCTCCACTCCAACTCCGCACCTCGACCCTCGGCAATAGCACAGAATACATCATAGATATCGCTCTTCAAGCGAGGCAGCACCACCTCGGTTTCAGGGTCGCCAAAGCGGGCATTGAACTCGATAACCTTAACTCCGTCAGGAGTCTTCATCAAGCCTCCGTACAGCACACCGCAGAAAGGCACACCCTCCTCGACCATAGCCGCAGCGGTCGGGCGCATAATCTTTTCGAGAGCATACTCTCTATCCTCATCAGTGATGAACGGCAGGGGCGAATAGGCGCCCATGCCTCCCGTATTGGGACCTTCGTCATTGTCATAAGCGCGCTTGTGGTCCTGCGCCAAGACCATAGGCACAACCTCCTTGCCTGCCACGAAGCACAAGAGCGAGAACTCCGGACCCGTCAGGAACTCCTCGATAACCACTTTACCCTTGCCAAACTTATCGTCAAGCAACATATCGCGCAGTGCGCTGTCTGCCTCTGCGAGAGTTGTGGCGATAACCACACCCTTACCCGCTGCCAGACCGTCATATTTCAGCACCGTGGGCAACGAGTGAGCCTCGACATACGCCTTTGCCGATTCGTAGTCGGTGAATGTCTCGTAACCGGCTGTCGGGATTCCGTACTTCGCCATCAGATTCTTGGCAAACTCCTTGCTCGACTCGATTTGAGCCGCAGCCTTCGTCGGGCCAAAGATGCGAAGCCTGTGAGCCTTGAAGGTATCGACCACACCGGCCGCCAGCGACGACTCCGGACCCACGACGGTCAAATCGACCTTCTCGTCGAGGGCAATTTTCAGCAGACCCTCGATATCGGTATCCTTGACAGGAAAGGTACGCGCCTGCTGTGCAATACCGGCATTGCCCGGTGCGCAGAGAATCTCGCTCACTCTTGCCGAGCGCGAGAGCGCATCGACTATGGCGTGTTCGCGGCCGCCACTGCCTATAACCAAAACTTTCATAGTTTTTTGTTTTATTTCGAATTGATAGAGAATTTGTATAAAAGTGAAATTTTTAGGCTTGCGAGATCGAGCGAAGAGGAAGCATACTCACAGTATGTGACCTTTTCGCTCGGTCTCGTATAACACCAAAATTGCCTTTTAGACAAATTCTAATGTTTGAAGTGGCGCATTCCGGTAAACGCCATTACCATACCGAGTTCATTCGCCTTGTTGATAGAGTCCTCGTCGCGCACACTGCCTCCGGGCTGTACGACAGCCGTCACGCCATATTGTGCCGCAAGAGTTACCGTATCGTCGAAGGGGAAGAAGCCGTCCGAACCGAGAACCAAGCCCTCGGTTACACCCTTTGCCTTTGCCTCTTCGAGCGCGATATGTGCCGAGCCAACACGGTTCATCTGGCCGGCGCCAACGCCAAGGGTACAACCACCCTTAACGGCAACAATAGCATTCGACTTCACGTGCTTTACGATACGCCAAGCGAAGTTCATATCTGCCAACTGCTCTGCTGTGGGGCGTGCCGTAGTCACGGTCATATCCTCCTTGACTTCGAGAGTTTCGGTGTCGAGATGCTGTGTCAGCAGACCGCCATTGACGCTCACATACTGCATAGCCTTCTCGCCCGTGCGGGTCATATCGACCTCCATAAGGCGCAGATTCTTCTTGGTCGAGAGAATTTCGAGGGCCTCCTTCGAGAACGAGGGGGCGATGATGATTTCGAGGAAGATAGGCTTCATAGCCTCTGCCGTAGCAGCATCAAGTTCGCGATTTACGGCAACGATACCTCCGAAGATGCTCACCTTATCTGCCTCGTAAGCCTTTGTCCAAGCCTCGAAGACATCCTTACCTACCGCAGCACCGCAGGGATTCATGTGCTTCAAGCCCACGCAGAACGGCTCATCAAACTCACGCACGATATTGAGTGCTGCATTTGCATCCTGAATATTGTTGTACGAAAGTTCTTTGCCGTTGAGTTGGCGACCAAATGCCAACGAGAAAGGCACCGGCTCCGACTGACGATAGAACTTCGCGCTCTGGTGGGGATTCTCTCCGTAACGCAAAGTCTGTGCAAGGTCAAAGTTGAGGAACAACTTCTCGTTCAGACCCGCCTGCTTGCGCATATATGTTGCGATGCAGGCATCATACTCCGCCGTGTGGGTATAAGCCTTTGCCGAGAGTTCGAGGCGGGTTTCGAGGGTTGTATTGCCCGAAGCCTCGATTTCGGCAATGATACGCTCATAGTCCGAGGGGTCGCACACTACCGTCACATCCTTAAAGTTCTTGGCTGCACTGCGCAACATCGAGGGTCCGCCAATGTCGATATTCTCGACTGCATCCTCCATCGTCACATCGGGATTCGAGATTGTGCGACGGAAAGGATAGAGATTCACGCAGACCATATCGATAAACTCGATGCTGTTCTCGCGCAGAGCCTCCAAGTGCGACTCGTCATCGCGACGAGCCAACAGACCGCCATGCACCTTCGGATGCAGGGTCTTCACACGACCATCACAAATTTCGGGAAAACCCGTAACATCGCTGATGTTGATAACCTCCACGCCACTCTCGCGCAGGAGTTTCATCGTACCGCCTGTGGCGATAATCTCCCAGCCTAGACGGCGAAGAGATTGAGCAAAGGCAACTACGCCCTCTTTGTCGCTAACGCTTACTAATGCTCTCATATTCTGCTTTCTGCTATTAATTTATTTATTGTATTTATATATAATTCGTGTTCCAGCGCGTGAATCATCCTCTCCAACTCGTCAAAGTCGCTACCTTCGTAAGGAAATGCCTGCTGCGAGATTATCTCGCCACCATCAACCGCCTCCTCGACAAAGTGAATCGTCACGCCATAGATTTTCACCCCATACTCAAACGCCTGCTCGATAGCCCGCGCACCCTTGAATGCCGGCAGCAGTGAGGGGTGGATATTTATTATGCGACCCTCATAACTCGTAAGCATCACACTCGACAGCAGTCGCATATAGCCCGCCAAGCAGACCAAATCGACCTTGTGCAAGTCGAGCAAAGCCACAATCTCGCGCTCATACTCCCCCTTCGAGGCGTAATCCTTCGGGTTGAAGGCAAAAGCCTCGATGCCGTACTCTTTGGCACGGCGGAGAACGTATGCCTGCGGCTTATCGCAGACAAGCAACACCACCTCTCCGCGTATGCGCCCGCCCTGACAGGCACGCACAACAGCCTCGAAGTTCGAGCCGTTGCCGCTGGCAAAAACCGCCAATCGTTTGGTCGCCATCGCTACCGATTTAGAGCAGGGTTACACCTTCGCCCTCGACCACGCGACCGATAACCGACGCCTTCAAGCCATTGCGAGCAAGAATCTCCAACGCCTTATCGGCCTCCGACTCGTCGAGTGCGATGACCATACCCACACCCATATTGAAGATGTTGAACATCTCGCGGTGTGCAATCTTGCCATACTTTTCGAGGAAGGCAAAGACGGGCAGAATCTCCCACGACCCCTCCTTAACCTCGACACCCTGACCCTCGCGCAGAATTCGCGGAATGTTCTCGTCAAAACCACCACCGGTAATGTGGCTGATGCCGTGGACATCACATCCGCGCACAACCTCCAACACCTGCTTAACATAGATTTGGGTCGGAGTGAGCAGCACTTCGCCCAGCATCTTCTCGGCGTGGAGTTCGGGATAGACCCTCTTCAAGTCGAGCGCGTTGTCCGAAACAACCTTACGCACCAGCGAGAAACCGTTGGAGTGAACACCGCTCGATGCCACACCAACCAACACGTCGCCCACCTTGACCTTCGTGCCGTCGATAAGTTTCTTGCGCTCGACAACACCACACGTAAAGCCTGCGATATCGTACTCGCCACCGCCATACATACCCGGCATCTCGGCAGTCTCGCCTCCGATAAGTGCGCAGCCCGCCTGACGGCAACCCTCGGCAACACCGCTGACGATAGCCTCAATCTTTGCCGGCTCGTTGTGACCCACAGCCACATAGTCCAAGAAGAACAACGGCTCGGCTCCCTGTGCCAACACGTCATTTACACACATCGCCACGGCATCGATACCGATGGTGTCGTGCTTGTCCATCTCAAATGCCAATTTGAGTTTGGTACCCACACCATCCGTACCGCTGACCAGCACCGGCTCCTCAACACCGAGTGCCGCCAAGTCGAACATACCGCCAAAAGCACCGATATTTCCCATTACGCCCGTGCGTGCTGTCGATGCAACGTGTTTCTTGATGCGCTTAACCACCTCGTAGCCCGCTTCGAGGTTTACGCCTGCCTTTTCATAACTCTCTGCCATATCTTTTCTTTGTTTTTGTTTATATTCGAATTAGAACTTATTTGCATCCTCGACCTTCTGGTAGATAGGTGTCGGATAGTCGCCATTGAAGCACGCCAGACACATATCGCAACGACCCGAAGCCGAGTGGAGCGTAGCGTCATACGAGAGGAATGCCAACGAGTCGGCACCGATAAGTCGGCACGCCTCCTCAATAGAGTGATTTGCCAACATCAACTCGTCCAGAGTCGAGGTATCCACTCCATAGAAGCAGGGGTGGGTCATCGTCGGGCTCGCGATACGCACATGCACCTCCGTAGCACCCGCACTGCGCAACAAATCGACAATACGGCGCGACGTAGTTCCGCGAACTATCGAGTCATCGACCATCACAACCCTCTTGCCACTCACAATACTGCGCACTGCCGAGAGTTTCATCTTCACACCCAACTCGCGCAACTCCTGCGAGGGCTGGATAAAAGTTCGACCCACATATTTATTCTTGATAAGACCCATCTCGCAAGGCAGACCACTCGCCTCGCTATATCCCTGCGCAGCCGAGAGGCTCGAATCGGGAACTCCGATGACGATATCTGCATCGACGGGCGACTCCTTATAGAGGCGACGACCCGACTCCTTGCGATAGGCATGTACGTTGCAACCCTCGATATCGCTATCGGGACGTGCAAAGTAGATATACTCCATAGCGCACATCTTGCGATGTGTCTGCTCGGTATAGAACGACGAGCGCAAACCCTTATGGTCAATAGTTACAATCTCGCCCGGCTCGACATCGCGCATAAACTCGGCACCCATGGTATCGAAGGCACAACTCTCACTCGCCACGACATAGCCCTCACCCAGACGACCTATCGACAACGGGTGCAAGCCATACTTATCGCGACAGGCATAGATTCTGTTCTTGGTCATAATCAGAAAGGCAAAAGCACCTTCGAGCAGATTCAGAGCCGAGATTATCGAGTTGATACGCGGCTCCTCCGGGCTCTCCTTCTTGATGAGATGCGCCAGCAGTTCGCTGTCGGTCATCGAGTGGAAGAGCGAACCTTTACTTTCGAGTTCGGCACGCAGTTGTTTCGCATTGACAATGTTTCCATTGTTTGCCACGGCGAAGTCGCCCGACCCGTGATGAAAGAAGAGAGGCTGGATATTATCGACACTGCGACTTGCTGCTCCCGTATAGAGAACGTGACCCACAGCCATATTTCCGCTCAACTCCTTCATCTTCGACTCGTTGAAGACCTCCGACACCAGTCCCTTACCGCGGTGACGGTGCATCTTGCCCTCCAAATCGACACTTACAATACCACAACCCTCCTGACCACGATGCTGCATCGTATGCAGACCATAGTAGATAAGCGATGCTGCCTGACCTACTCCATAAACACCTAAAACACTCATTTCTCTATAAACTTTTATAACTAACCTTTCTTTATTTCTCTCCACGGAAGTAACGTACTGCATTTCCGAAGAGGTCCTGAACCTTCTCACCGGCGATGTTCTTCATCAGGTACTCCTCGTAACGCTCCGTGTGACCCATCTTACCGAGGATGCGACCCGTCGGGTCGGTAATACCCTCGATTGCGTAGAACGAGCCATTCGGATTGTAGGGAGCCTCTGCCGTGGGCTGACCCTCCGCATCGCAATAGCGGAATGCCACCTGTCCATTACGGAAGAGTTGCTCGGCAAGTTCGGCACTAACCATAAACTTACCCTCTCCGTGGCTCACGGCTATCGAGTGCAGATCGCCTGCCTCGAAGCCTTTAAGCCAAGGCGAAGTGACGGCTTCAACACGCGTAGTAACCATCTGCGAGATGTGACGATTCACATCATTACGGAAGAGCGTGGGCGATGCCTCGGTAACCATTCCCAAACGACCATAAGGCAGCAGACCCGACTTAACGAGGGCTTGGAATCCGTTGCAGATACCCAGCACCAGACCACCTCTGTCGAGCAGAGAGTGGATAGCCTCGGTAATATCCTTATTTCCCAACACCGAGCAGATAAACTTACCACTGCCGTCAGGCTCATCGCCTGCCGAGAAGCCTCCGCTCAATACGAAGATGTGGCACTTATCGATATATTGCTTCATCTCGGCAATAGACTCCGAGATGTCGTTTGCTGTAAGATTACGGAATACGCTCGTGGTAATCTCGGCACCCGCCTTGCGGAATGCACGTGCCGTATCGTAGTCACAGTTCGTGCCGGGGAATACGGGCAGATATGCCACGGGATGCTCCACAGGCTCGCCCTCCCACTTCGCCATACGTACAGCCTCATTTGCATACTCCGCCATCGGGGCTTTGTTGTTGCCCTTGTCGGGATAGACCGTAGTAAAACGCTCGGTATTTGCCTTGCGCAGCAGATCAAGAGGCATCTTTTCGCCATTGATAGTCAAAGCCGGCTCCTCGCAGGTGCGGCCGAGCAGAGTTGCATTCTCGAAGTCGAGCGGCTTGACGCTCTCGACCACAATCGAGCCATAAGCGTAATCAAAGAGCATCGACTCCGACATCCGGCACTCTGCACCGATGCGGTTACCAAACGACATCTTTGCCAAAGCCTCTGCAACACCACCAAAGCCCACGGCATAGCCCGAAACAACCGTTCCATCAGCAATAGCACCACTGACATAGCCATAATTCCTACGCAGTTGCTCCGTGTCGGGCATCATCGTTTCGAGCGGGGTGTGCTTTATGATATATATGTAGTTGCCTGCCTGCTTGAACTCCGGGCTGATGACACGCTTTGCATCCACGGTCGTAATGCCGAATGCCATAAGCATCGGCGGCACGTTCAACTCTCCGAAAGTTCCACTCATCGAGTCCTTACCTCCGATTGAGGCGAGTTTCAACTCCTCCTGCATCTTCAACGCACCAAGCAGAGCCGCCAAAGGCTTACCCCACGTTGTGCGGTCGGCAGTCATACGCTCGAAATACTCCTGATACGAGAAGCGCATATTATCAAACTCGGCACCCGCGGCCACAACCTTCGTCACTGCCTCGATAACCGAGTATGCTGCTCCGTGATAGGGGCTCCACTCCGCAATGAAGGGGTTGTAACCGAATGCCATAATGCTGGCAGCATCGGTATAGCCCTTGCCTACGGGAATCTTCTGCACCGACACCTGCGTCTCGGTATCCTGTGTGCGACCACCGAAGGGCATCAGCACCGTCGAAGCACCAATGGTCGAGTCGAACATCTCGATAAGGCCTCGCTGCGACACTACATTCTTATCCGACAGATTCGTCACCATCTTCTCGGTCAGAGTCGCTCCCTCCAACTTGCGCTCAAAGGGGTTGCACTCCTCAACAGCAGCAATAGTTGCCTTCGCATAGTGGGGCGCACCCGCGCTATCGATAAAACTACGAGCCATATCGACAACCTTCTCGCCCTTGTTGAACATACGCATACGTGCCGTATCGGTCACATCAGCAACGTGTGTAACCTCGACATTCTCCTCGGCACAATATCTCTTAAACTCCTCGACATCCTTCGGCTCGATAACCACCGACATACGCTCCTGCGACTCGCTGATTGCCAACTCCGTCGAGTTCAATCCGCTATACTTCGTAGGCACGCGGTCGAGATAGATATCCAGACCATCCGCCAACTCTCCGATAGCCACACTCACGCCACCGGCACCAAAGTCATTCGACTTCTTAATCAGGCGTGTAACCTCCGGGCGACGGAACAGACGCGAGAGTTTGCGCTCTTCGGGAGCATTTCCCTTCTGCACCTCGCTACCACACTCTTCAAGCGATGTGGCGGTATGCTCCTTCGACGAGCCGGTCGCTCCACCGATACCGTCACGACCCGTGCGACCTCCGAGCAGCAGAACAACATCTCCCGCAGCGGGTCGCTCACGGCGCACATTCTCCGCCTTCACAGCACCAACAACAGCACCGACCTCCAAACGCTTGGCGGTATATCCGTCGTGGAAAATCTCGCGCACGTGGGTTGTTGCAAGACCTATCTGGTTACCATAACTCGAATATCCCGAAGCCGCCTTCGTACTGATTACACGCTGGGGCAATTTTCCTTCAAGGGTCTCATTTACGGGCTTATAGATGTCGCCGGCTCCCGTTACACGCATAGCCTGATACACATAACTACGTCCCGACAGCGGGTCGCGAATCGCACCACCCAGACAGGTCGAAGCACCGCCAAACGGCTCAATCTCGGTCGGGTGGTTGTGGGTCTCGTTCTTGAACTGCAATAGCCACTTTTCGGGTTCGCCATCAACATCAATCGTAATAAAGATACTGCAAGCGTTATTCTCCTCACTCACTTCGAGGTCATCAAGAAATCCGTTCTTACGCAGATAACGCGCTCCGATTGTCGCCAAATCCATCAGGCAAACGCTCTTATGCTCGCGACCAAGGTCACGTCGCATCTTCAAGTAGAGCGCAAGCGATGACTCAATCTCCTCCTTCACAAACGACTCCTCAACCTCGATATCATCCAGAACAGTCGTAAAGGTCGTATGACGGCAGTGGTCGCTCCAATATGTATCCAGAATTCGCAACTCCGTCTCGTAAGGGTCGCGACCCTCCTCGCGGAAGTAACGAATAACCTCACGCAAGTCGTCGCCATTCATCGCAAGACCCATCTCGCGACAATACGCCTCGGCTCCACTCTCGTCCATCGAGGTAAATCCTTCAAGCACAGGCACCGCCTTCACAGGAGGATTCTCCATCATTCCGAGTTGTCCGAGATTCTTCTCGCGCGAATCGACCTTGTTGATTACATAGTGGCGGATGCGCTCCATATCCCCCTCCGACACTGTCGAATCGAAGACCATCAGGCGCGAACTGCGAATGCGGATATCTGCCGTAGGCTCGATAAGGCGAACACACTCCTCTGCCGAGGCAGCACGCTGGTCAAACTGACCGGGCAGATACTCCACAGCGAGGTAACGTTTTCCCGCCAAATCACACTCATCGGTCACTGTATCCGTTACCTTCTCGCCAAAGACGCGATAGCGGCTCTCTTCGAGCAGTTCGGGCGTGAAGCCAAACAAATCATAAACATTTAACAGGCGCAACTCGCCCATCGCAAGACCCAGATGCTCGTTCAGTTCGTGGCGCATACTCTCCGCCTCGACACGATACAACGGGCGTTTTTCGACAAAAATACGATAGTTGTTCATATTGTGATTCTTTCTTCTATTTCTGCTTGATTATATCTCAACCTTCAACACAGCCTCGGTCTGCTTTGCTCGGAACTCCTCCAACTTTGCCGCGAGGTCTGCATCGTGTAGCGCGAGCATCGACACCGCATAGAGAGCAGCATTCTTCGAGCCGTCAATAGCCATCGTCGCCACGGGAATACCCGACGGCATCTGCACAATTGACAGGAGTGAATCCAAACCACCCAGAGCCTTCGAGCGTACCGGCACACCGATTACGGGCAACGTCGTCATCGCTGCAATCACACCCGGAAGGTGTGCAGCACCACCCGCACCGGCAATGATTACACTCAACCCACGCTCACGCGCTCCCTTTGTCCATTCGGCAAGAGCGTCGGGCGCACGATGCGCACTGATTACTCGTTTTTCGTACTCGATTCCGAACTGTTCCAATGTCTTCATGGCTCCCGACATCACTTCGAGGTCGCTCGCCGAACCCATGATAATACCAACTTTGAAAGTCATAAATATAGTTTTTAATTTGTCTGTATTTCAAACCGAGAGCCGCCACGACACGATGTGTCGCAGCGGCTCTGTATTTACGTTTAACTCTGATGCTGACGCTGTTGGCGCATTTTTCGGCACTCTGACAACAAGCCCGACAAGCCCCACTGCTTTCGTGAAGGCAGATGACCGACCGATACTATGTGGTTCGAAAAATACACGTCTGCAACTCTGTTGGGTTATTTCCCGAAGAAAACTCCGGAAAAGCGATACAAAAATACGCTCTTTTTTTTACAAAAAAAAGCCGTTACCGAGATTTTATTTCAAATTTATCAACAAAAATATTTGAGTTATTCTCCTTCGGGCAAAAGAGTGTTTTTCTATCGATTTACCTACAAAAAATTACCTTTTGAGTATGTTAAGATTTCTTTTTGCACGAAAATCTGTCGAAAAGTTTTGCAAAAAGTAATAAAAAGGCTACTTTTGCGGTAATAATTGACCATTTTAATAATGGTCACCTCTCACTTCGAAAGGAGAAACAACAAAATATATCACAAACAATTATGAAAAGAGATCTCTTAATTGAACAAATCGCCGATGCGAACAAGGTTTGGGACGTTGTCGTTGTCGGTGGCGGTGCAACCGGTCTGGGATGTGCCGTAGATGCAGCAATGCGTGGTTTCAGCGTGGCTCTCTTCGAGCAGAATGACTTTGCAAAGTGTACTTCGAGCCGCAGCACCAAACTCGTTCATGGTGGCGTGCGCTACCTCCAAAAGGGTGATGTTGCCCTCGTGCGTGAGGCTCTGCATGAGCGCGGTCGTCTGCGTCGTAACGCTCCCCACCTCGTAAAGAATCAGTCATTCCTCATCTCGAACTACTCGTGGTTTGACAACTTCCTCTACACCTGCGGTTTGACGGTTTATGATATGCTCTCGTGGGGTGGTCTCGGACTCGGTCGCTCGTACTTCATCCCGAAGGGAAAGGTTAAGAAGTATCTGCCCAAAATCAAGCACGAAGGCTTGAAGGGTGGCGTTATCTATCGCGATGGTCAGTTTGACGATGCTCGTTTGGCAATCAACCTCGCACAGACCACTGCCGAGCATGGCGGTTGCCCCATCAACCAGATGACCGTGAAGTCGATGTTGCACGATGCACAGGGCAAGGCTGCCGGTGTGGTTGTTGTCGATAACGAGAGTGGCAAGGAGTACACCGTGAAGGCAAAGGCTGTTATCAACGCAGCAGGTTGCTTTGTGGATGATATTATGAAGATGGACTCGGACAGCCATACCAAGATGGTCGTACCGAGCCAGGGTGTTCACATCGTTCTGGATATGAAGTTCTTGCAGAGCGACTACGCAATTATGGTTCCCAAGACTTCGGATGGCCGCGTACTCTTCGCAGTGCCTTGGCACGGCAGAGTCGTTGTCGGCACTACCGACATTGTTCGCGAGACTCCCGAAATGGAGCCGCGTCCGCTCGAAGAGGAGATTGACTTCATCCTCAACACCGCTGCGCTCTATATGAATCCCGCACCGACCCGCAAGGATATCCTCTCGGTATTCGCAGGTCAGCGTCCTCTTGCAGCACCCAAAAAGGAGGGCAAGAGCACCAAGGAGATTTCGCGTAGCCACAAGGTTTTGGTTTCGGAGAACAACCTCATCACCATCACCGGAGGTAAATGGACAACACACCGTCGTATGGCACAGGACACCATCGACAAGGCTATTGCTCTCGGCCTGCTGCCGAAGGCTAAATGCCAGACTTACAACTACAAAGTTCACGGCTGGCGTCCGAATCCCAACCTCGATGACCACATGTACGTTTATGGTAGCGACCAAGAGGCTATTCTCGCTCTCGCGAAGGAGAATCCCGCATTTGGCGAGAAGTTGTCGGAGAAGTTCGACTACACGGTAGCCGAGGTTGTTTGGGCAGTTCGCGAGGAGATGGCCCGCAATGTGGATGACGTTTTGGCTCGTCGTGTTCGTATGCTCTACGTTGATGCACGCGAGGCTTCGGCTGTGGCTCCGAAGGTTGCAGCGGTTATGGCTGCCGAACTGGGCAAAGACCAGAAGTGGATTGACGAGCAGGTGGCTGCATTCCAAGAGATTGCATCGCACTACTATCTCGACTAATCGATTGACCGATTGTTTTCAGAACGAGCCTGTACAGAGAGTTGTGCAGGCTCGTCTATTTTTGTGATTTGCTCAAAGGGTCAGGTGGTGTGTTGCCAAAAATCAGAGCCTGCTCACATTGAGCAGGCTCCTCCCCTTAAAAATTAACCCTAAATTGCTAACTCCGAAGAATCTCTCCGAGACGGGCATCCAAGAACAACAGTTCGTGGTCGCCACATATCACCTTCGAGAAAAGCAGTTCTTCATCGCTAACAGAACATAATAAATCATTTGCGTCAAACTCTCCCATAGGCACTCGTTGTATTTGTTTTTCTAACCTACAAACGCATCCTCTCGTGGGATTATTGCCTATGGCTTACAAAAATTTTACGCGAGGTTGATATTTTTCTCCTTTATCATCTTGCGCAGGTTGATAAGCGCATATCGCATACGCCCCAACGCTGTATTGATACTCACATTAGTCTGCTCGGCTATCTCCTTGAAACTCAATCCGGAGAAGTAGCGTAACATAACGACCTCACGCTGCTCGTCAGGCAACAACTCAACCAGATGGCGAACATCGCGACTGATTTGAGCGGCAACCATCTCGTCCTCGACCGTATGCTCGGCAAAGCGCAGTGTTCCCAATACGTTATAGCCCGCATCAGCCTCATTTACCTGCTTCTGCTGCTTACGCGCACGGAAGTAGTCGATAACCTGATTGTGAGCAATACGTAAAATCCACGATAGGAACTTGCCGTTATCGGTGTAACGGCCCTCGTCGATTACTCGAACAGCCTTGATAAAGGTCTCTTGGAAAATATCATCTGCAACGTCATTATCCTTAACCATCATACGGATATACTCCTTCACACGACGGCTGTGACGCTCGATGAGTTGAGAAATAGCACTCTGATCGCCCGAAAGATAACTATTAAGCAATCCTTGGTCACTTAATACTTGTACGTTCATACTCTTCGTTTTTAATAAAAAATGTTAAAAGAGTACAATTTTTTCGATAGGCAACGAGTTTTTTTAATCAGTTAATACTTTTGTTTTCGATTGCAAGATACACACACTTTTCGGTTTTTCCAAATCGTGTCCAAATCCGCAATCGGGTCATTTTTTTCGCAAAATCCGTGCCACAACACGCTGTGGCGCATATTTCCTTGCACATCGCCATTAGGTCAAACGACAAAAACGGCAGGTCAATCGCCCAAATAGACCATAGACCTGCCATGCGAATATTGTCGAAACTAATCCTCCGGGTATGCCGCAATAAAGAGATTGCGCTTGCGAATCACATCCTTAACGGCGTACAAATCGCTTAAACGCACATCACCCACAATGTATGACGACGAGTCGCTGGTGTAGTTCTCGCGAACTTTCAAGAATTTGAACAGAGCCAAATCCTCGGCATTCGTATAGCGAAGGTAGATGCGGAAGACAAAGTCGTCAGTATATTCGGGAACAATCTCGGCATTGAGTTTCTTATACTCGTACTTATAGTTATAATGGCACGCCATAATGTCGCTCAACACAGCCGAGCCGGTAGGATATCCGCCCGCACCCCTGCCGAACATAAACTGCTTATAGTAGAACTTACCCTTGATGACCACTCCGTTGAACTCATCCTCGACACTATATATATATTTATCGCGCGAGATAAGGTGCGGCATAACGCTCATAATCATACGGCCGTCGGGGAGTTTCTCGACATGGGCAACCAACTTTATGCGTCGTTTCTTCTCGGTGGCAAAGCGTATATCGTCATCGTTCATCTGCGAGATGCCATAGACAAATATCTTATCGGGCGAAACGTAGCGACCAAAGGCGTGCATCGTGATAATTATCAACTTGAAGAGCGAGTCAAAGCCATCGATATCGAGCGAGGGGTCAGACTCGGCAAAGCCCAAATCCTGCGCCAACTTCAACGCCGCCGGATAGGACATATTCTCGTTAAAAATCTTCGAGAGAATAAAGTTCGACGAGCCGTTCAGGATACCCTTGACCGACACCAGCAGGTCATTGTCATAGTACTCTTCGAGGTTACGGATGACAGGGATGCTGCCACACGCCGAGGCATCATAGAGCAGCGGCACCTGCTTCTCGCGCTGAATCTCGATAAGTTCTTCGAGGTGATAGGCGAGCATCTTCTTGTTGCCCGTAACCACAGGGACACCTGCTTCGAGCGCACGTCGTACAATTTTATACGAAGCCTCGGCATCGTCTATAAGTTCAACCACGAGATTGATATCGGGGTCATTAAAGATATCGTCGGGATTATCCGTAAAATCCGCCTTCACTCCGCGGTCTTTGGAGATATCACGCACACAAATTCGTTTGATACGCGCCTCTTTGAGCGATATCTCTTCGAGAACATCATACAAGCCGCGACCCACGGTACCAAATCCGAAGAGTCCTATGTTTAGTACACCTCTGTTCATACTCTATTTCTGCATAAAGTTCGTAATAATCGTATTGAGCTGTTCATGCTCGACAAGGAAGCCGTCATGACCAAAGTCCGAGTCGATGATGTGATACTCCACATCGGGGATATTCGCCACCATAACCTCATGGTCGGCAGGTGGGAACAAAATATCCGAAGTTATCGAAACGACCAAAACCTTCGCCTTGATTGCGCTCAACACCTCCTCGACAGTTCCGCGACCACGTGCAATATTGTGCGAATCGACTGCCTGCGAGAGACGATAGTAGGAGTAGGCGTTGAATCGACGACGCAACTTCTCGCCCTGATGTTGCTGGTAGGTTGTTGCCCGATAACCTCGCAATTTCGACCAATCCGGGTCTTGTTGTGTGCGGTCGTAGGCGATACCTCCGCGGTAACTCAAAAGGGCAATGCTTCGTGCTGCTGCCATTCCTACAGCACCGGCATCATCCCTACGCTCGCCGAAACTCCGGTCTGCCTCGATAGCCATACGTTGCGACTCGTTGAATGCCACAGCCCACGGCATCGAGCGCGGTGTGGTGGCGATAAATGCAGCCCTCTTTGCAAAATCGGGAGCCTGCACCACCCACTCCATACATTGGAATCCGCCTATCGAACTGCCAATAAGGAGTTCGACCTGTTCAATTCCGAGTCGCTCGGCAAGACGCTGGTGACAATGCACCATATCACGCACCGTAATCTCCGGAAAGTCGCCATACCACTTCTCGCCCGTAGTCGGATTGACCGACAGGGGTCCTGTTGTGCCGTAGTGTGAGCCGAGGAAGTTGGCGCAAACGACAAACCAACGCTTCGGGTCAAGGAATCGACCACTCTCGACCGTATGCTCCCACCACTCCTCAACCTCCGAGTTGGCGGTCAGGGCATGGCAGACCCAGATGACATTATCCTTCGTCGGGGCGAGGGTTCCGTAGGTTGAGTAGGCGACGGTCAGGTCGGGAAGAGTCACCCCACACTCCAACTCCAACGGAGTATCGAAATATGCGTATTGTACAGCCATCTCTATTCGTTGAGAGCAGCCGCAAAAGCCTGCTCGAAATCATCAATCAAATCCTCGACATTCTCCAATCCTGCCGATAGACGCAGCAGCGTAGGCGAGATGCCAACTGCCGCCAAATCCTCATCGCTCAACTGCTTGTGAGTGGTCGAGGCTGGGTGGGTAATAACGGTTATCGAGTCGCCAATCATCGTCATATTGGCAACCAATTTGAGCGACTCGACAAAACGCACCGTCGTATCGAGCGACCCTTTCAACTCAACGGTCAGCACGGCCCCTGCTCCGTGGCGGAAATATTTTTGAGCCATCGCGTGCGAGGGATGCTCCTCAAATCCCACATAACTAACTCGCTTGACAAGTGGATGCTGTCGGAAATACTCCGCCAAACGACGTGTCGATTCGACCGAGTGCTTCACGCGCAACGAGAGTGTTTCAAGACCCAACTGCATAAGGTACGAATCGAATGCCGAAGGCGAACAACCGAGGTCGCGCAGACCATCCACACGGCACTTGACGATATATGCCATATTGCCGAATGTCTCATAGAATTTCAGACCGTGATAACCCTCCGAAGGCTCGCACAGCGCAGGGTATTTTCCATTGCCCCAGTTATAGGTACCACCATCGACAATCACTCCGCCCATAGCCGTACCGTGTCCGTTAATCCACTTCGTAGCCGACTCGACAACGATATCCGCACCCCACTCCAAGGGTCGGCACAGGTAACCACCTGCACCAAACGTGTTATCCACAATGAAGGGGATATCGTAACGGTGAGCCATCTCGGCAATAGCCTCCAAGTCGGGGACATTACAGCCCGGATTACCCATCGACTCAACGTAGATAGCCTTGGTGCGCTCGTCGATAAGTTTCTCCATCTCTGCGACACTCTCATCCTTTGCCAAGCGGCAATCGATACCGAGTTTGCGGAACGATATCTTGAATTGGTTGAACGTACCACCATAGAGGTAGGGCGAGGCGACGATGTTATCGCCACTATCAGCCAGCGAGGTTATCGCTATAAGTTGTGCCGACATTCCCGACGAGAGAGCCAGCGCTCCAACGCCCCCTTCGAGGGCGGCAATGCGCTCCTCATAAGCCGACGTTGTCGGGTTTTGCAATCGAGTGTAGATGTTACCAAACTCTTTGAGTTCGAACAGACGTGCCGCATAGTCGCAAGTACGGAAGTGGTATGCAGCCGTAGGATATATCGCAACACCGCGCGAGCCTGTATGGTCGGGGTGATAGCCTCCGTGTATTTGCAGCGTTTCGAAACGCAATTTTTTCTCTGACATAAATTATCAACTGTCAATTATCAATTATCAATTATTAATTATCTCGATGCTACCGAGTTATCACAAATAGTTCCCATCGAGTCCAACGCCCATGTTCCGTGAGCGCGCAGCACCTGCTCGACGATATCGCGGACACACCCCTTGCCTCCGCCAAACTGCGACACGTAGCACGATGCCTCGATAATCTCCGAAGCGGCATCTGCCGGGCATACCGGAATACCGACCAGACGCATACACTCCAAGTCGGGAATATCATCTCCGACATATATCGTATTGGCGAGATTCACACCCTCCGCCTCGGCAAACTCGCGGATAGCCTTGATTTTGTCCATACAGTTTGTGTAGAGGTGCTTCACGCCCAATCGCTGCATACGCGAGGCGAGCAGCGATCCGAAACCGCCCGAAATCACACACACCTTATAGCCGTGCTTAATGGCATACGACAGCGCGTAACCATCTTTGGCATTATATCGACGCAGGAAGTCCCCATCGGGCAGGGGCATAATACTGCCGTCGGTCATCACGCCATCCACATCGAATACAAACGCCTCGACCTCGGCTAATCTCTCTTTGAAGTTTCTTTCCATATATTTTGGCTTAATTTTTCGTATATCTCTTGCAACTCCGGCTGCGCGCAGAGCATCCGCAAGTGTCGCTCGATGGTTGTTCTGTCGCCCCGTTTTGCCGGCCCTGTCTGCACGGCTGACGGATTGCCGCTCTCGACAGCCTTACGGGCAGTCTCGACAATCAGTGGTGCAAGGGTCGAGAAGGACATCCCCGTCTTCTGCATCAACTCCGCACCCACTGCGTAGAGATGATTCACAAAGTTGCAGACAACAACCCCGGCAAGGTGAGCCTGCGAGCGTATCTGCGAATCCGCATCAAAGACCACATCACTCAATCGTCCGGCAACCGCCTTAACCTCGGAGAGTAACTCCTCATTTGCCGCCTCGACAAAGAGCGGAATCTCGCGAAAATCGACTCTGCGCCCCGCAGTAAAGGTCTGCAACGGGTATATCACTGCACGACGAGCAAAACGTGCCGGGATAGCATCAAGTGGTTGCGAGCCTGCTGTATGTGCCACCACAGCCCCTTCGGGCAACGGCAACGAAGAGAGCAGGGGTGTTATTGCCGAATCCGAGACGGCAACCAAGTAGAGGTCGGCTGTGGCGAGATTGCCGGGATTGTCGCTCCACTCGCATCGTGCAAGTTGTGCCACCGCCCTGCCTCGCTCGGCATTGCGGGCAAACACCTGTCGCACCTCGAAGCCTCGCTCCGGGAATACCCTTGCGAAGGCCTCGGCAACATTGCCACTTCCGATTATCACAACACTCTTCATCTCGGCTCCTACGCTTTTATATCGGTCAGTTTAAGATTCTGTTGCGACATACGCGCCTCCGCCTTTATGCGGTCCAACTCCGCGCTAACCTGCTGCAACTCTGCGCTGGCGGCAAGGTCTATCGAACTACTGCCCGCATACTCCACCGCCTCCAAGATATTATATACCGTGAATGTCGCCACATCCTTTGCCGGTACAAACGACTTCTCGAAACCCTTGCCCTCGGCAGGGAGTTCGAGGAGTTGCTCCGCCTCAACCAACGAGCGCAAGACCGAATTGACAATTCGTGTGGGCAGGTTCAGGGTATGCTTAATCTCCGAGAGCGAAATGGCCCCCTTGCCTGCTGCAAAGTGGCGCACAACCACGAGCATCGCGCCAAGCAACACCTTGCGTCGCGAGTCGTAATTCACGTGCAATGACTCACGCTCCTCGTCAAACTTGTCGATATTCTGATATGCAAACGCCAACTCGCCACCAAACAGAAGAATCATCCACGAATACTGCACCCACATCAAGAAGAGTGGCAACGCGGCAAAACTTCCATAGATGGCATTGTACGAGGTCATCAATGTTTGCAAGTAGAGGTATCCCCACTGGAAAAGGATAAATGCCGTGCCGGCAACCACTCCCGCCATAATGGCAGAGCCGACACGCACGGTCGTATTGGGAATAATGTAGTAGAGAAACGAAAACATCACCCACATAACCACTATCGACATCAACTTCGACACCCACACAACCCACTCGGCATCGACACCACCGAAAAGACCCTGTGCATAGGAGTTGATTCCGTTTGCCGCAGCCCACAGAATCGGGGCAACGACTATCACGGCAATATAGTCCGAGTACTTACGGGCGAGGCTGCGCGTTGAGGTAACCTCCCAAATATTGTTGAAGGCACTCTCGATAGAGCCGAAGACCCTGATGACTGCCCAAAAGAGGGTGATGATTCCGACAGCAGCCACAACACCGCTCTTGGTATTTTCGAGAGCCTTGTTGGCAAACTCGACAACGTAGTCGATAATCTCCGGATTCTTCGGAAAGAGCGAGTAGAGATTCTCAATCAGATCATCGATAATACCAAAGCCCTTGACAATGGCAAAGACCACCGCAAGTATCGGCACAATCGAAATCAGGGTATAGAACGTGAGGGCGGCACAACGCACGAGTGTTCCGTGTTCCTGCAATCCGCGAGCCGTGTAGAAGAATAGTTTATATTGACGCACAAGCCAATTCAGCCACGACGACTTATACTCTCTGCGGAATATCGTGACCGTGAAAAACTCTATGATTTGGCGTACCGACATACTCTTATTTTCTCATTTGAACTACCAAAGGTAGTTATTTTAATTTTATCGACAAAAAATTCGTTCCGACGGTCGTAAAAGCAATCCGCTCGCTACCACCCTCTTTCAGCCCCGTCATCGCGGTCAGACGCTCGGTCGATAGGGGAAAATCGCGTTTGAGGATCTGCCGTTTCTGACCCTTCAATTCACGTTTCAGCCGCTTCGGGTCGAAGGTTTCGATTTTCGCAATTTCATAGATGCGACCGATAACCCCCTCCGGACGTTCCGTGGCAAAACCATATCCGTTTTCGCTCCAAATATCCGCCTTGCCCGCCAGATGCACCCTCGCCAAGCGACACTTCTGCAAAGCCACATCGGGCTGCACCAACCAGCGGTACTCTTCGCCCCTGAATATCGGCTCCACAAACTCCATTTTCGGCATTGCCTGTCGAGCATAACTTCCTATGCCCAATGCCGTTGCCCGAATCTCGCACTCGTCTGCTTCGCCTATGTAGATAAGCACCTCCTTACACTCGTCACCAAGCGACACAGCCTCCACACTGCAAACTCCGAAGAGATGACGAGCCTCCTCGACATCGAACATCGGAGAGGCCTTGATACAGACCCTATCGGCAATACTCCGTAATCGAGGCATCAGCGCAACCATATCGGGTGAGCAATCTTCGAGCCGCACGAGTTTTTCGCCCTTTACACCCCTGCGGTCGGGATCGGCATAGCACCAATCGAAATGGTCGGTACAGGAGGCAACGAACTCTGCCGAATCAGCACAGACAACCTCGATATTTGCAGCACCCAATCTGCGGAAATTTTCGCGAGCAACCTCCGCCAGCACCTCATCACGCTCGATGGTTACCACCCGCTCGAATTTTTGGGCAAGGTAGAGTGCATCGACGCCCAACCCACAGGTCAAATCAAGCACCGCACCGCCCGCGAGAGGTTTATGTGCTGCGCACTCCTCGCTCGACGACTGCTCGAATGCCAGCGACGGAATTATACATCGAGCCTCGAAATAGGAGGGCAACTTCTTACGCGCACGGCCGAGGTACTTAACCTGCGTGGCAACCTCGGCAGCATGTTCGATATGCTTATCAAGGGCAATGTCGAGAGCATCGCGCGAGATATTCTCGTCGATAGCCCGTCGAAGTGCCGGGTCACACAGCAGTCTATATTGTTCAATGCTTATCACAGCGACAAATTTACCGTTTTTTTCGTTTCGGTGTTGCGCACAGCCACAGTTATTGCAATCGCCACCCCATAAATCAGCCACACAGCCCACGCCGGAAGCGAAATATCAACTGCCGACCATCGCCAAGCGGCCACGCCCTCGACTACAAAGTTTAATCCTGCTCCCACACCGGAGAGCAGACTTTCGCACACCACGGCAAGCGGAGCAAACGGCGCGGCAATCCACACAACCGCCAAGATAACGATGATATATGCACAGATGATAACTATCGGATTGAGCAGAACACCCACAATCGAAACCACCCCAAAGGTGTGCGCCACAAGGGGCATTGTTGCAATGCTCGACACCATACCAACGACCATGGTTGCTGTAAAGGCATCAATCCACCATCGCCTTGTACGCAACATCCGCATAAGGGGAATACCCCAAATCAGAATGGCAATAACGGCAATAAACGAGAGTTGAAAACTGATATCGAAGAGTTGGTCGGGGCGATAGACCAACATTGCAAAGGCGGTGGCAGACAACACATTGAGCGATACATAGCGTGAAGATGTTATCACGGCACCCTGCAACACCGAGAACATCACTGCGGCACGTACCACGCTGGGCGAGAATCCGCAGATTGCAGCATAAATCCATATCGGCACCACAACCAGCACCGCCCGAACGACATGACCGCGATGCACGAATGACATCCACACCAACATCAGGTTAAACATCATAAAGACAATACCCACGTGCAGTCCCGACACCGCCAAGATATGTGATGCTCCGGCTCTGGCATACGCCTCACGCAGTTCGGGCGTCATACCGCGTCGGTCGCCCACAGCCATTGCCACAATCGTAGCCGCCTCATCACCGGAAAGCCCCAACCGCGAGAGCCTCTCGACAGCCACAATGTGAAGGCTTCGCTTCTCGGTGTTTTCGACTTTCAGAACATCGTCTGCCCGCAGAAAGAGTGTTCCACCAAAGCCTCTGCGCGACATTAACCTACCATACGCACCAAACTTTTCGGGAAAGGGGATTACCCTTCCGAGAGCCTCGATGCGTGTGCCGAAATCCGCCTTTACAAGCGTATCAAGATAGAGATTTACCCGCTCGTCGGCATCCCGCATAGTGCCGTTACACTCATATTTGACAACCCGTGCCGGTGTTACAGCAAACCCCTTGCGATTCACCGGATTATCCTCTATTTCCACCACAAGATAGGTTTTCTCGCCTGCCGGCACTTGCGGATGGAATCCGCGCAACGAAGCCACCACGCCGCCAAACAAGACCAATGCCGCTACAATGTAAAGGTTGCTCGCACTCGACCGCAAACCGACTGCTGCAACGAGCAGGCACAACAGGAAACCTCCCCACAACGCCCATACGGGTATAGCGACCAAATCGAACAGCACAATACCCGCCATAAATGGTATCACGGCGACCAACATCGGGTATCGATTTTGTGTTAATCGGGTCATCTTCACTTTGGGTTTGGGCAAAACATCTTTTGCGGAAATAAAGGTACAAAATTTATACGAATTGACCTTATCGCAAAGAGATTTACACAAAAAAATGGCAACCGGCGACCCTCACAGGCAGCCGGTTGCGCTAAATTATGCTTGGTTTTAGGAATGGTCAAACACCATCGAGAGAGTCCCAAACCGACTTCTCTCCTACTCTTCGTCTGTATCGGTGTATGCTTTGAGAAGCTTATCCTGAACATCCGACGGAACCTGCTCGTATGACGCAAACTGCATTGTATAGGTCGCAGCACCCGACGTCAGCGACGAGAGGGTAGTCGAATAGCGATAAAGTTCTGCCAGAGGCACACGTGCATTCAGGCGGTCAAAGCCCTTATCGTGGTCCATACCCATAATCATCGCGCGACGATTCTGCAAGTCACTCATCACAGGACCCATATAGTCACTCGGCGTCAGTACCTCGACGTTATAGATAGGCTCCATAATCTTCGGGCCGGCATTGCGGAAAGCCTCCTTAAAGGCGTTACGCGCAGCCAACTTAAACGAGATTTCATTCGAATCTACCGGGTGCATCTTACCATCATAGACCACTACGCGAATATCGCGAGCGTAAGAACCCGTAAGCGGACCCTCGTCCATCTTCTCCATAATACCCTTCAAAATCGCAGGCATAAAGCGTGCATCAATTGCACCACCGACAATCGAGTTATAGAACTGCAACTTGCCGCCCCATTCGAGGTCATACTCCTCCTTACCCTTGATATTGACAGTAATCTCCTTGCCATTAACCTTATACTTTGTCGGTTCGGGCATACCCTCATAGTAAGGCTCGATAACGATATGTACCTCACCAAACTGACCGGCACCACCCGACTGCTTCTTGTGGCGGTAATCTGCCTGTGCAACCTTCGTGATGGTCTCGCGATAAGGAATCTTCGGTGCGAAATATTCAAGGTCGAGTTTATTCTCGTTGGCAATACGTGCTTTGAGGATGTTGAGGTGATGCTCTCCCTGACCCTGAATAATGGTCTGCTTCAACTCCTTCGAGTAGGCAACCAAAATCGTCGGATCCTCGAACTTGGCATCGTTGAGAATCTTACCCAGACGCTCCTCCTCTTTCTGCTCCTTCGCCTTCACGGCTGCGCGGTAGCGGGGCTCCGGGAATACGATAGGCTCCAAAGTCACAGGTGCCGACGGAGCTGCAAGGGTGTCGTTTGTACGGGTACCCTTCAACTTCACGGTGCAACCGATATCTCCGGCCGAGAGTTCGGTAACCTTGATACGATTCTTTCCTGCCACTGCGAAGAGTTGCGAGAGTTTCTCCTTATTGCCGGTGCGCGAATTTACAAGTTCCATACCCTCGGTAACCTTACCACGAACAACGCGGATATACGAAATCTCGCCAATATGCTGTTCGAGTTGGCTCTTGAAGACGAATGCCACTGCCGGCTCATCAACATTTGCAGCCACCTCCGAACCATCGGCTGCGGGGAATGCCGGAGCCGTCATCGGACCCGGAGCGACATTGATAATAAACTCCATAAGACGCTTGGTGCCCACATCGCGCTTACCGCTCGTACAGAAGATAGGCATCACAGCACGACGAGCCACACCGAGTTTCAAACCGGAACGGATATCGTCTTGCGTAAGGGTTCCCTTATCGAAGTAGAGTTCCATCAATGCATCATCATGCTCGGCAGCCGCCTCGACAAGTTCCTGATTGAGAGCCTGTGCCTTATCCATCTCCTCGGCAGGAATCTCTAACTCCTCGCGAGTACCGTTTTCGTCCTTGAAACGATACATCTTCATCATCAAAACGTCGATGAATGAGTTGAAACCTGCTCCCTGATTCACGGGATACTGCACGATTACGGGCTTCACCTGCGAAGCGGCCTTAATGCTCTCGTATGCGTTCTCGAAGTTTGCCTTATCGCCATCGAGTTGGTTGATAACACCGATAAGGGGCTTATTCAGGATGCGGGCATAGCGCGACTGAATCTCGCTACCAACCTCCCAGCCAACATTGGCGTTGAAGACCATAATACCCACGTCACCGACCTTGAATGCCGAGAAGAGATTTCCGCAGAAATCATCCGAACCCGGACAGTCGATGATGTTGAGTTTGCGATCCATAAACTCCGTGAAGAGAATGGTCGAATATATCGAGCGTTTGTATTCATGCTCGATGTCGGTGTTGTCCGACAAAGTGTTGTTGTTTTCGATACTACCCCTGCGGTCGATGACTTTACCCTCGAATGCCATTGCCTCGGCAAGGGTAGTTTTACCGGAGCCGGGGGCTCCTACAAGTACAATGTTTTTAATCTCACGTGCTGAATAATTTTTCATATTCTTATCTGTTTTAAGGTTTGTTTTTCGGTTTTCAGTCTATAAATTTACAAAAAAATTTTGAGCGCACAAGAGCAAAAATAAAAAAATCGCGTTTTCAGCGCGATTTTCACAATTTTTAACCCTCATCGGGGTATGTTTTTAATATTTACGACTACAAATCAAGCCCCGTAAGTCGGGCTGTTGCTCGCCTACCCTCCTCACCCAAAGAGAGCGAGTAGTCATTCACAAAAAGGTCGATATGGCGGTCGATAACATCGTCTTCCAACTCCTGCGCGTGCGATTTAATATAGGTACGCGAGAGCGTGGGGTTTGCAAAAGCAAAACGAATACTCTCCGAGAGCAGGCTCTCTACCTCGCGCCGCATCTGCTCGCCCAAATCTCGACGTATGACTATCGCACCAAGGGGCAGAGGCAGCGATGTCTGCTCCTCCCACAAAGCACCAAGGTCGGCAACAAGTTCGAGATTGCGCCTTTCATAGACAAACCGACCCTCATGAATCAGCACTCCGGCATCCACCTCGCCACACTCCACCGCCTCGGCAATCCGCGAAAAGAGCATCGGGCGACGGTCTGTGAGGTTAGGGAAGAAGTGCATTAACATCGCATTGGCGGTGGTGTATTCTCCGGGGATTGCCACCGAGCGAATGGGCGAAGTGTCTCCCTTGCGACGCACCAGCAATTGACCATTGCCACGCCCCAGAGCCGAGCCACTATCGAGCAGGGTATAGCGGTCGTGGATTCGCGGAAGCAGGGCTGTGCTTATCTTGCTGATATCGGGATTGTCGTTCAGCACACCGAGATTCAACTCCTCGATATCGGCATACTCCACCTCGAACTCCAAGCCGCGGAGGTCGATACGTCTATTCACTATGGCATCGAACGAGAAGGTGTCATTCGGGCAGGGCGATATGCGCAATCTCAACGGTTTCATGCTATATGACTATTTTAACTTTGTCGAAAATTTATGCTGACCACATCCTACACAGACACGCCTGTTCGTGCCGGGCAACACAAACATTGACCCACGAAAAGCGGGGATGCTCCACATCAATAAGAGGCGAGGTCTGATTCTCGCAACTCAACTGCGTGGGGCGAATTGTCGCAGCCAAGCCGCACACGCTCCAACACACAACAACACAAAACAGCAAGAATCTCTTCATCTCCTGACAATTATGGTCTGGATATAATCTGTTGCACTGCATGAGCAAGGCTTTCGAGGGCTGTCGGCACATCCCACTCCTCACGTGGCTCGCCCACGCGGTTGGATATCGCTCTAACCTCGCAACACTCCGCGCCAAACTCCTCGCAAAGGGCAAAGAGGGCGGCTCCCTCCATATTCTCCACATCTGCACCACACGCCTCGGCACCACATGCCGAGACCGTATTGCTTCGCACAACACGCAATCCGTCTGGCAGGATTGAGGTTTTGTAGGCACGGTCAAACTGCTGTGGCATACCCGCCACGCGCTCTTCGGCAACGGCAACAACCTCGCCCTTTGCAAGGGTTTGGTCATACGCACCGGCAATGCCTGCCAGCAGGAAGGAGCGGTGACCATCGGCAAGCAGTCGCGCCACACAAGCAGCCGTTTGTGCCATACCGACACCACACACCACAACCTCCACATCGGGGCAAATCGCCCTGAACGGAGCCGCCTCCAACTCTGTCGGGAATAGAAGAATCATTATCTCAAACTAATAAACACGCGTCGCCGACACCCTAATTATCAATTATCAATTGTCAACTATCAATTATCAATTGTCAATTGTCAATTATTTCCCCACAATCGCCTCCAACTCTGCAACCGTGATAGGAATCTTCTTGTCGCCAATAAATCGGCATCCGTTCTCGGTTACCAGAATATCATCCTCCAAGCGGATACCACCGAAATCGCGATAGGCATCCAGCGCATCATAATTCACGATGCCCTTATACAACCCCTCGGCACGCGACTTGTCGATAAGCGCGGGGATAAAGTACAATCCCGGCTCATCACTCATAACCGTACCCGGTCTTACGCGCCACGTTGCACGATGCACACATGTTGCCGACTGCGTAGCCCTGTCGAGCAGACCCGAAAAGTCGAAACTGCGCTCGCCCATAGCCTCGCAATCGTGTACATCCATACCCATACCATGACCCAAGCCGTGAGGCATAAACATATACATCGCACCCGATGCAACCACATCCTCCGGAGAGCCATTCACCAATCCCACTGCACGCAGACCCTCCGCAAGCGAGAGGTATGCCGCACGGTGGATATCACTATACATCACTCCGGGCTTCACAACGTCAAGCATATAGTCATGAGCCGCCAAAACAATCTCGTAAATATCGCGCTGCTTATCAGTGAACTTGCCACTCACGGGGTATGTTCGCGTATGGTCCGAGCAGTAGTTATCGACCGTTTCGCCACCGGCATCTACCAACAGCAGGCGACCCGATTCGAGAACTCCGTCGTAGTTGTGGTTGTGGAGCGTTTCGCCATGCTGCGACACAATCGAGGTAAATGACACACCCGCACCATACGAGAGAGCAAAGCCCTCGATAGCACCGGCAATCTCGCGCTCGACAACTCCCGGACGGCACATCTTCATAGCCGTAACATGCATAATGTAGCCTATCTGGAAGGCGCGTTCCAGAGCCTCAATCTCCTCGGCACCCTTAACCTCGCGCATCTCCGCCACGGCAAACATCAACTCTGCCGACTTACCCTCGTGCAGAGCCTTCAAGGGCATACCGAGCAACTCGGCAAGTTGAATCTTCGTCTCGCCACGATATGGGGGCAGATAGTGAATCGTGCGACCCTTTGCCTGCGCTGCCGAGATATAGTCAGCAAGTGCCGTGAGCGGTTTTGTCGCACCGACACCCACCTGCGCGGCAAGGTCGGCAATCGTAGGCTGCGGACCTGTCCAGATGATATCATCAACCGTCAAATCATTACCGAAGAGAATCTCCTCGCCCGATTCGCAGTCGATTACACCCACCAAGTCGGGCAGGTTCTGACCGAAGAAGTAGAGGAAGGTCGAATCCTGACGGAAGTGGTAGATGTTATTGGGATAGTTGCAGGGAGCCTCGCTATTACCCGGCAATAGAATAACGCCCTGACCTATTTTTTCGCGCAGAGCCGCTCTACGACCCGCATAAATCTCTTTGCTAAACATATTTTACCTTTTTAGAACGTCAATTTCACATAACCGCTTGTCGGGACAGCGACACGCTGCACTCCCTTCGCGAGTTTATTACCTGCAACACTGTTGCCATACATATCGAAGAACTCCGCCTTACGAGGTTTGGCCTGCAACTCCACAACCAAACCCTCGACTCCCGTAGCATTCAGGAGATAGACCTCACGGTCAGCAGCACCGGCATTGACAGCCATACCCGCCTGATAGACTGTGATTATTCGCTCCTTGTCGCTCTCGCCCTCCAAAACGGGGAAGTACGCTTCGGGATGATAGGGGCGGAATGCTCCGTGCAACAGGGCTTTACGGTGTTCTTGCGAGAAAGCAATCCAGTGTTTCATAACCTTCAAATGGCTCTCCGGAATCTCGCGCAGCATAGCCGAATACTGCACCACGCCATACATTGCCGAGAGGATATGGCGAGCCACCACCTCTGGCTTCTCATTCAGATTCCACTCCAACATATCGGCATGCACCGCAGTTGTACCACTCGTCAAGCGCAGGTTGGCGATGCGGGCGCGATTGGTTCGCATATCTCCGGGGCAGTCCATCGCGCGGAACATATTTCCGTATTGGCGAATTGCAGGTCCGACATAGCGCTGGCGGAACTCAATCAAGATGTCTGGTTTAATGGCTTGCAGGCGACGAGAAACCTCCTTCATCAGCACATTCACAGCCTCCGAGATGCTCTTGATATCACGACCTGCATAGTTTTGAGCCACGGCCGGGTCCGGACCATCCGTGCGGAACGAATCGATAAAGTCCAACTTGAAACCATCCAACTCCCACTCGCGCAGTGCCTTCTCGTATATCGAGCAGATATGTTCGCGCACCTCCGGGAAGCGCGGGTCGAGAACACCAACCAAGCCGCCTTCGTTCTTTATGCGAAGGTACTTGCCTTCGAAACGCTTATAGGCCTCGCTATATTCGCCTACAAACGGCACCGAGTACCACATCATATACTTCATACCCATAGCCTGCACGCGCTTGATATGAGCCTTTATATCCTTGATTCGCGAGGGCGCAACCACCCAATCGCCACAATAAGCATAACCGCGGTCGTTATTGTCGGTCTGCCAGCCATCATCGACAATGATTGTTCCCATACCCAACTTTACCGCCTCACGGCACTCTGCCTCGATATCGTGGTCAGTAATCTGCTGGTGGAACTGATACCATGTCGAGTAGAGCGGAGCAAATGCCGCCTCCGGAACTTGGCAGGCCTTAAATCCGTTCTGCGCGGTAATCCACTGCGCACTCTCGCGCACAGCATCCGCCCAGAAGATATCGCGTTTATCGAGCAAAATCGTTGTCTTATAGTGCGCGAGCGGAGCCTCCGGCTCGACAAAGAAGCGCAACTTGCCAGAAAACAAAGCCCCCTCCTCGCGCAGACCCAACTGTGCATCAACCTTGCGGACAGCCTCGGCGGTTGCAATGGTCAGGCGGCTTCGGTTATTGGTGTTGATAAACGAGTATATCGGCATCTCACGCGCCAACGAAGAGGAATATGCAGCACCCCACACGGGTCGAAGTTCGGTATAGCACATCTTGTCGGAGTTCCACAGGTGGTGAGCATCGAGTTGCGGAGTGCTGAACTCTACGCTCAATTGCGGAGGTGTCAGCGCCTGCGGAGCGGTCATCTCGACCGAAATCTCCTCGCGGCCACCCTTCTCTGCAACCTTCACATCTATCTTCCATGCCTCATCAGCACATTTGACCGTAACTTCGCCAACCGAAGCAGTCTGTACCTTCACGTCCGCAGCCTTTGACGATATGGCAAACATCAATGCCACCACAAAAAACAAAACTCTTTTCATACGATATATTTTTAAGTTTTCAGGTTTTAACAAGCATCTATTTCCGAGCAAAATCGCCCTCGTCCAACATATTAAAGAATCGCTCCAAGCACCACACCATCCATCTCTGGTCGCCACCAAGACCCTCGTGACACGCCCCGCGGAACTCTTCGCGAGTCGGGCCCTGCCAATCGCGGAACCACTCATTCGTAGCACGAGGCATCGGCAACTTGGGCGGAATTTCGAATGCGGGATAGAGTCGGTTAAATACCTCGCGCACCAGATATTTATTCTCGCCACGACGCACTCGCTCGATATCAAGAGGCACGGCAAGGCGCGACGTTGCAAAGGGAGAGAGGAACTTCACTCCGGCACACTCGCAAGCGTTATGGTAACTACCGAGTGACTCGCGCAGAAAGACATTGCGATTAAACTCGTGGGCATCGGTCATTCCGTCTATGGTATATTTTGCAACCGGCTCCAACACTCGTTCCCAATCGCGCAAAACCTTATCGGGCGCAACATACGAGTATCTCTCGACAAACTCCTCAAACGTCCAGTCGCGCGAGAGCAGGCCACTCATACCGCCATAGTTCACATCAGCACTCTCGCCAAAGATAAGGGCGTCGTATCCGTCAGCCTTCGCCTGCAATGCCGCCTTATAAATCTGCACCTCGATAGAGTGAATCGGAGCCCCCTTGTGGCGCATCAGAATCGGGGCATAACGCTCGAAATCCTCCCACCACATCTCGACAATATGGTGTTTCAAACTGCACTCCTCGGCATATCGGGCAGCAATCGGGGTCTCATCAGCCACAGGCGTACCCGGCACTACACACTTAAAGGTGTATGACTGCGACCCCTTGGGCATAAACTTCGCCAAGATTGCCGAGTCGATACCGCCCGAAAGAGCCAGCGCAGCACGATTCTCGGTAACATACCGCTTCATCTCGGAGGCTATATGCTCCTCCAACTCCTCGCTGTCGTGAATTTCGGCTCGGTTTGTATATTCGGGTGCATAGGTCGGCACCACACCCTCGGCAAAGCAACGCGTGCGGTCATAGACCGTGCGGTACATCAGGTACGAACTTGCGCAATATCTCTTATCGACTTTCATACCCTACTCCCTTACTGCGTTCAGAGCCTTGGTTATCTGGGTCGATGATACGCCCTTCGTATAGGGGAAATAGACGATGCGGATACCCTCGGCAGCAAAAGCCTTCTCGTACTCCTGCCACTTTTCGGTACCATACCAATCATCTCCTACAAAGAGAATAGTTGCTCCCAACTTCTTACACATCGCGAGTTTGTCCATATCGCTCTGCGGTACTGCGGCATCGACACACTTTATGTTGCGCACAATCTCGATGCGGTCCTCGAAAGGAATCATCGCGTGCTTGCCCTTGTATGTTACAAGGTCATCCGTTGTGACACCGACAATCAGTTTGTCGCACATTCCCTTGGCATTTTTCAGTAAGTTCAGGTGGCCGATATGAAAGAGGTCATATACTCCGGCCGTGTAGCCTATTACCATAATCTATCTGTTGTTTTTGAAATATTCTGTATAGGGTCTATCCGGGTCAAACTCCACGCCTCCGTGTGAGGTACCGTTCTTATTTTCGGGTATGCGCATATAATCGCCATAGTGGCGACGCAGAACGGCATCCCACCCCTTCGGTGCGGGGAGTTTCAACATTTCGAAATCGAGCATCTCGACCTCTGCCCAATCCTCCTTGTTCCATATTACGGCATCGCGATACGAAAGCGATGTGTGACCCACTCTCGCACCTCCTTTGCCGGCATACTCCGCTGCAATGCGGTTGAACTCGCAAAACGCCCCCTTGGGCGAGAACTTTCCGAAGTGTAACCACTCGTGCAGAGCATAAACCGCACGCTTGAACAGTGAGCGATACTCGCGACGAAAGGTCAGGCGGTGCGCTTTACGTGCCAACTTGCGCAGGCGACGACGATGGTGCTTCAACTCCCTCTCGGCATCAGGCACCTCGTCCAGCGGGAAGATATCCATAAAGATTCCACGATTGATATCTCGATTACGGTCTTGGCGGATGGCTCCCGTAGTACGGCTGTCACGCAGTTGAGCGTGAGTACGAAAAAATCCCTTTTCGGTGCAAGGAGTCTGCAAGAAGTAGTGCTCACCAAACTCTTCTGCCCCGATTTCGAGCAGGCGGTTATAGTCCTCGCGCGGCATCAGTAGGTCAATATCGTCATCCCACGGGATAAAACCCTTGTGTCGCACAGCACCAAGCAACGTACCGCCCATAGCATACCACCGCAGACCATATCGCTCGCACACCTGCCCGAAGCGGTGAAGCATGCCGAGTTCGACAGCCCACACGCGCTTCATCTTGGCGGTCACGGTGTAGCCACAACGCACCTCTTCGCGCAAAAACTCTTCGGGTATGTTCAACTCCTCGTACATAATTCAATTGTGAATTCTGAATTGTGAATTGTGAATTAAATCATTGCCTGTCGCAGCGGTCAATCTCTTTATACAATTTATCGCCCCGATGCACCGGCTCAAAAATCTTTATCGAGCAGACATCGCCTTGACGAACACCCTCAACAGGTGCATTTGCCAAATAAATCTCTCCGGCGGTCTGCTCCACAACGCCCGTAGTCGCTCCCATAAAGAAGATTGTATCGCCCGCATCAAGCGTCGAAGCCTCAACCGTAATCTCTGCCACCGAAATCTTCTTAAAGACATTGGTTACCTTGCCGACATAGACCTTCTGCTTGGTTGCCGATGAGCCATAGTTCTCGCTATGTTCAACCGTAGGTCGTCCGGCATAGTATCCGTTCCAGAAGCCACGATTGAAGACCGTTTCGAGTCGCTCTTTAAGCCCCATAGCGAGTTCGCGCGTATATTCCCCGCGCTCCATCGCACGCAGAGCCTCATCGTAACACTCGACAACCCTCTTGACATACTCGGCACCACGCGCTCGTCCCTCGATTTTGAGCACACGCACACCTGCTCCGATAAACTTATCGAGAAAATCAACCGTGCATAAATCCTTGGGCGATAACACATAACGGCCATCCACATCGAGCGCGGCACCTGTCTCTTTGTCGGTTATCGTATATTTTCGACGGCACAACTGACGGCACGCTCCGCGGTTTGCCGAGCAGCCTGTCTCGTGTTCGCTCAAATAGCACTTGCCCGATATCGACATACAGAGCGCACCATGCGCAAACATCTCGATTTGCAGAAGTTCGCCCTTCGGCCCCGTAATCTGCTGCTCCTCGATGGCGCGACTGATAGCCGCCACCTGTTCAAGGCTCAACTCGCGCGCCAGCACAACCACATCCGCCCACTGCGCATAGAACTTCGCAGCCTCGGCATTCGAGATATTGCATTGGGTCGAGATATGCACCTCGACGCCCGTCTGATAGGCATACATTATCGCGGCAATATCCGACACAATCACAGCGTTGATACCCTCCGCTTTGGCACGGTCAATAACTTCGTGCATTGTCTGCATTTCGTCATCGTACATCACGGTATTGACCGTCAGGTAGGTTTTGACCCCACCCTCACGCGCAATACGGGCAATCTCTGCCAAGTCATCAAGCGTGAAGTTCGCTGCCGATGCCGAGCGCATATTGAGTTTGCCAACCCCGAAATAGACAGCATCCGCTCCCGCCTTGATTGCCGCGTGGAGCGACTCGTAACTCCCCACGGGAGCCATTATTTCGATATCACTTCTTCTCATACACAAGGTCTAAATCGGTTATTTTGTTCGACCGATAAGGCTCAACGCAAACGTACGCATCTCTGCCACCGACTCCCTGCCCACGCTCAACGAATCGAGAATCGAGATAGCCCTCTCGAAGCGGGTCGATATCTGTTGCTCGGTTATACGACGAATATCAAGCGCATCATAGACCGCCTTCACGCGGGCAATCTTCTCCTCGGCAGTAAGGGTTGCATCCTTATAGGTGCTACGCAGAATTTCGCGCTTCGGCTCGTCGGCATGGCTCATCGCCTGCATCATCAGGAAGGTCTTTTTGCCTTCGAGAATATCGCCACCGATTTTCTTGCCCAACTCGCTCTCGTCGCCATAACTGTCGAGCAGGTCATCCTGCAACTGGAACGCCAGACCCAACTCCAAGGCAAAGCGATTGAGTTTGCGGCAATCCTCCTCGGAGGCCCCACCCAAAACGGCACCAATCGAGACCGCCCCCGCCAGCAATGCCGAGGTCTTCAACTCAATCATATTCATATAATCGACTACCGACACCTTTTGTCGGCTCTCGAAATCCATATCGTACTGCTGACCCTCACACACCTGCAATGCCATAGTGTTGAAGAGGTCGAAAATCTGCGGCAACACCTCCTTGGCACACTTTTGCAGATGGCTGTATGCCACTATAAGCATCGCATCTCCGGAGAGAATTGCCACATTGGCTCCCCACTTGGCAAAGACCGAGGGACGACCACGACGCACCGCGGCATTATCCATAATGTCGTCGTGCAGGAGAGTAAAGTTGTGGAACATCTCGATAGCCGTAGCCGCAGGCAACGCCTTCGACATATCGTCGGCAAAGATGTTGTACGCTGCAAGCAGTAGCGTCGGGCGCAAACGCTTTCCGCCATTCGACATCGAATAGACAATCGGGTTATAGAGCAACTCCGGTTCTGCCGGTGTATCTGTTTGAGCAAGGTGGCTTTCGAACATTTCGAGCAACTCGCCACACGAATATTTCTTCATAACGAACACATTTAACCCCCAAATTTAGTATAAATTTTGCAGAATCCGAAAATAAATGGTAACTTTGGAACAAATCGTGAAACCTTTTATTAAACTACAACTATGAAAAAATTAGTTTTCGGTGTCGATATCGGTGGCACCAACACCGCCTTCGGCCTTGTTGATGAGGCAGGCGATATCTATGCAGAGTCGGTAATTCCTACCAAAAAGTACCTTTTATTTGATGACTACCCCGCATTTGTGACCGATTTGTGCGAAGGTATGCAGCGATTGATGGCTTCTGTGACCTTCGATTTCGAGTTGCTCGGTATCGGTATCGGTGCGCCCAACGGCAACTACCACAAGGGTACTATCGAATACCCGGCAAACCTCTGGAAATTCCGCCCCGACGAGAAGAATCCCGACGAGAGCCGTCGTCTGTTCAACCTGGTGGCAGATATGCAGAAGTATTTCCCCTCGACCCTCATCCTTCTTACCAACGACGCCAATGCGGCAACCATCGGCGAGATGGTCTATGGTAACGCCAAGGGTTTGCAGGATTTCATTATGATTACCCTCGGAACGGGTCTTGGTTCGGGCTTTGTTGCCAATGGCGAGATGATTTATGGTCACGACGGCTTTGCAGGCGAGTTCGGACACACCATCGTCGAGCGCAATAATGGTCGCGTCTGCGGTTGCGGACGTCGCGGATGTCTTGAAACTTACGTTTCGGCTACGGGTATCAAGCGTACCGCTTTTGAGTTGATGGCAAAGATGAATGACCAGAGCGAGTTGCGCGATATCTCGTTCAACGACTTCGACGCTTCGATGATTTCGGCAGCGGCAGCCAAGGGCGACCCCGTGGCTTTGGAGACGTTCCGTTACACCGGTGAGATGCTCGGTCGTGCATTGGCTGACGCTGTTGTCATCTCGTCTCCGAAGGCAATCTTCCTCTTTGGTGGTCTGGCAAAGGCCGGCAAATTCCTCTTCGAGCCTACGAAGTGGTATATGGAGGAGAATATGTTGTCGGTATTCAAGAACAAAGTTGATATTCTGCCCAGCGGAATCGAGGGCAAGAACGCTGCAATTCTTGGCTCGGCTGCTCTCATCTGGCAGAAGCAGGCATAAAGACTTGATTGTATAAAAATTCAGAGGGCTGTCCATCCGCAACGGTTGTGACAGCCCTTTCTTTACAGAATTTTATCGTATCGGGCGAATCATCGAGCGCACCGTGAGATGCGAGATGAGATAGACCACCGTGGCAAATGCCACAATCACGACAGCCACATCTCCGAGTCGCAACTCCACGGGATAGGCATCAACCAGAAAGTTATCGGTCGGCATCGGAATTATGCCCAGATATTGCTGTACGAGCGTAAGAGCCACTCCGACGACCACCCCGGCAACGCCTCCGATACCGCATATAAGCACCCCTTCGGCAACAAAAATTCTCCGCACCAGAGAGGTCTCGGCTCCAAAAGCCCGCATAGTTTCGATGTCGCGCCCTTTATCGATGATAAGCATCACCAATGCCCCCACAATCGAGAAGGCGGCGATGACCAAAACCATCAGAGCGATAAAGAATATACCCCACTTCTCGTACATCATCAGACGATTGAGCGTTACGTTGAGTTCATCGCGTGTTGCAACCCGGAAATCCTCGCCCAAGCAGTGCTGCAACGCCTCCTTTGCCTTTGCGTGAGGCACTCCGTCGCGCGCCCGCACAAGCATCGCGGTCGCGGCATCCTCATAATCGAACAGACTCTGCGCCTTGCGCAGTGAGGTAAGCACATTTGTTCCGTCGGTATCAGCATCGACGCTAAACACTCCCGCCACGGGGAGTTCTGCAAGCGAATAGCCATCTACGGGCAATAGCGAAGAGAAGGAGTTGCGACGAACCGCATATATCTTCAAATCATCGGTAACAAATGAACGAATACCCAGGGCATAAGCCACACCCTGCCCTACAACCACCTTGTCGATATCCTCGCCCAGACGGACACAATAGTCGCCTGCAATGATGGTCTGCCCGACCGGCACAACCTCCGCGTAGCGGTCATCCACACCGCGCACGGTAACCATTGCCCGATTATCGCCATAGGCGGCAAGAGCCTCCTGCTCAACCACAAACGACCAAGCGGCAACCTCCTCGCCCGCTGCAAACCCTCGTTGCTCAATATCGGCAATATTAAAGGTCGCTCCGCGCGACGGAGTCACTGTAAGGTCTGCGTCGAAAGCCGACCACGTCTGTCGCACCAGCCCCTCGAATCCGTTGAAGACCGAGAGCAGAATAATCATCGCTGCCACCGGCACACTCACAGCCACAAGGCTCACGCCCGATATGATATTTATCACCGAGCGGGAGTTGCGCGAGAATAGATAGCGACGTGCAAAGAGGCGGACAACCATAGGCAGACGAGCGTGTCAGACAATCAAGGCCCCTACTCTTTGAGCAGGTTGTCGATATTTTCGATATACTCCAACGAATCGTCGATAAAGAACTCCAACTCCGGGACAACTTTCAGTTGGAAGCGGATGCGCTGACCCAAAGCGCGACGAATCATCCAATTGTTGCTCTTCAATCCTGCCAGAATCTCGGCTCCCTTATCAAAGGGGAATACGCTGACATATATCTTGGCATACCCGAAGTCGGGCGAAACCCTGACCGCAGTCACGGTGACCATCACTCCGCGCACAATTGCTGCCGCCTCCTTTTGGAAGATATCGGCAATGTCACGCTGAATCTGGCGGGCTATTTTCTGTTGGCGTGTACTCTCCATAATCACATAAAATATTTAGTCGAGGCTGAATTTGAAAACCTCCTTGTTTTTCTCTCGTTTTTTGCGCTTGACAAACCACTCGTCAAAGCCCTCCTTCTTGAATCTGAAACCTATGCGGAACGATATCATCAGATTATCGACCGGCGAGCGCAACGGTGTCAGGTAGAAGGGGTTGGCGTTGGTATCATCGGTAGCATTATTGTAGTATTTGTTGCGGTTACGCATCATATCCGAATATCCGAAGTAGTATCGGGCGCGAAAACCGAACTCTATCCTTTTGACAAGAAAATCGATGCCGCCGCCACCTGCCAGACCATACTCCACAATATTGTCGCGGATGCCCTTAAACTTGTAGCGACCGGCCGTCTCGGTCAGTTCGTTTTTGTAGGTTGCGCTCAAATTGAAGGTCATCGTCACACCCGCTTCGAGATAGACTCTGACGTGCTTTTTGAAGAGGTAGAAGTGCGGTTGCCACATCATCGGCACAACCAACGAATTGACCTTGCGGGTATAGTAGTTATAGTCCTTCTTATCCTCGTGGCGATAGGCATCTGGCGAGTACGAAAAGCCGCGCTGCATATACTCCAAATCGACACCGATACCGCCCACAAACCTCTCGGCGGTATAGTAACGCCACGACACACCGCCCGTGACCACACCCCAGATGGGGCGCATCTCCTGTGCCGGATAGAGGCGAGCCGTAGTCATACCGCCACCACCCGTAAGTGCTACGGTATGTTGGGCAGATGCTCTCCCCACAAAGGCAAGGAGCGCAACAATCGTCATTGCTAAAAATATCGAAAACCTTCTCATACGCTATCTTGCCATTTGATTCATACTGCCCGCCTGCTGGAATCCACCCGAACTCATACCTCCCATCGATGAGCCGATTCCGCCAAAGCCAAAGCCGCCACCACTCTGTGCGCCCTGTTGGTTGTGTCCATCATTGCCCTCTTTCTGTTTCTTGGCACGCTCCTCTTCGAGTTTCTTGATGCGTTGCTCCTCGCGGTCATCGAGAATCTTGATAAGCGACTGCATCGTAACCGGAGCAAAGAGTTTGTTCATATCCATCGCCAACTCCATCTCCCAATTAGCCTTCGTCACAAAGGTATCTTCGCCATTCTCGTTCACATAGAGTTCCGAGCGTTCAGGCTGACGTCGCTCAACGACATTTCCGGAGTCCCACTTACCATTTCCGTTGGCATCCTCGATAAGGCGCATCTTTATATCGCCCGGAGCAACATAGTTGAAGACAATCTTGCCACCCGAAACATTACGCTTTTCCTGCTGCAATGCGCCCTGTGCGTTGGTAAGTTGGACAATATATTTTGTACTATCGGGCTTGCCCTTCAAATCGACAATCACGGTGGCAAACTTTTCGTGGTCGATGCCGGTATATGAGCCTTTGATGGTGTCGTTCTGCTCGCCTGCAACATTTTCGATGGCCCCCGAAGGAATCATCAGGTTATACTTTGCCAACTCCTTCCACTTCGCCACAAGACGCCAACGGCGCATATTTGCCGTATCGCGCTCGAAAGTTATCTTCACGGGCTTCTCGCCACCATTTTCATCCACCTCGGTAAGTTTCACTGCCGCAGAGTCGAGTTTGGTCAGCGGAAAGTCGAAATCGACAGTCAGGTGTTGCTCCGGATTCACATCTCCCGACTGCGGCATCTTAAACTTGAAGGGGTTGGGCTTCTTGGGCGGAGTGTAGGTTTCGCCTGCCTTCTCGGCACGCTCCTTCTCCTTCTCCTGCTTGATGCGCTCGCGCTCCTCCTCCTTGGTTTCGATATACTTCCACGCAAGTTTCAGCGGCTCGGTAGTCTTTACAAGTTGGCGAATCGAGTCGTGCTTGTAGTAGGTAATCTCGCCCTTGATGGTGTCGGGCAACTCCGCTGCCGGAACATTAAACCAGAGGGCTATCGTATCGCGCCCGATGGTCTGGGGGTCGAAGATGATATTGTCATTCGATATCGAGTCGAAGCGAATCTCCTCGATACGGGGATGTGCCGCACCAAATTGCAACAGAGCCTGATGTCGCGACGGACGCTCCGCAGACTGCAACGTCTGACGCTTGAAGGTCTCGTCCATAAACATTCGGAAGTAGAGTTGTGGCTCGGCCGTAGGATACATTCGGAGCGAATCGAACCATATCGCAAAATCTGGCAACTCTGCCGGATTATAAAGGCTATCGACAAAACCTACAAGGTCACTTCCCGCCTCGTAGAGTTGGTTGTCGTTCTTGTCCTGATAGGCATAGATGCGATAAGGCACCGGTTTGAGATTCTGCGCAATGAATATTCCGTTATTTTCGGCACGAGCAATGACATCGGGCTTGCGATTGAACATCGTAGAGTCCCAATCGGGCGTATCGGGCAACGAATCGGCAATGTAGAACCAGATGTAACTCTTGCTCACGCTATCGGCCTTATAACTATCGGCTGTATATCCCGAACAATACATCGAATCGACCTTGTCGCCGGTCGAAAAGACGTAGCGCATGGCATTGAGCGGGTTACCCTCGTTATTGTCGCGAATGGCACTTCCGAAGTTGAGGGCATAAGTCGTGTTTTCGAGCAACGTGTCGCGAATCTGAATCGCCACACCCTTGCCGCGAATCGTAAGAATCGGCTTCTTCTTCATCGCAGGCGATGTAAAGAACTCCTTATTCTGGTCTTTAAGTTGGACAAACTCGTTAAACTCGACATATATCTTGTTTCCAACGGTTTTGACATTGGTCGCGAAGTTGTCGGGTGTCATCGCCACAATAACGGGAGGAATCGTATCCTTCGGTCCGCCCTGCGGGGTCATCGTATGGGCGCAACGGCTGAATATGCCTCCGATAAGTATCAGGGCAACTGCCGTCCGCACTGCGGTTGCGTATCTCTTATGTTTCTGCAACAGATTCATCGCATCGGTTTTTATTACTTGTTTTCGCCACTTTCGCCCTCTGCACCGCCTTCGCCCTCTTCGGGGGTCTCGACTACCGGCTTTTTATTGCATGTCCAGCCACTATCGACATACTCCGCACTCTTCCACGGGCGGAAGTGGAATTTCAGCGTAGTCACAGGGAGATTCTCGCCCACCTCATAGTGGCGATATGCCCACATCTCCGCCGTAGGATAGACGGCAACGAGCATCACGTGTTGTTTTTTGGTTTTCAGCGTCAGGCGACCCAGAGCATCCGTATTCTGACTGTTCGCGGTCACTGCACTCGCTGCGACCTCGCCATCTCCTTCACTACCAACTTCGCCGTCATTGCCACCTTCGGGCGCGGAGGCATAAGGCTCCGACTCGACTGCCGGCTCACTCTTGGTTTCGCCACTCTTTGTGTTGGTTATAACCTTTGCCACGGCATCCTCGTATGTAAGAACCTTCCAATCTTCGCCCGACACATAGTAAGCATAGGCGGTCACCCCCTCGGCAACGAGGAATTCTGCACCCGAAACCTCTTGCACCTTCGGGTAGATAACCAGAGTGGTGTCAAAACCCACCTTCTTGAAGCAACCCGTCAAACCGAGTGCCACCACAACCATTACCAAAAATCTCTTCATCTCCTTTTCACAGAGTATTTCTTAATTCTTCTAACATCTTCTGCACACTCTTCCCTCTCGTCGGGTGTAGCCACCCCGCTGCCACCTCTGCCAGCGGCTCCAACACAAACTCCCGCTCGGCAATGCGCGGATGCGGCAGTGTCAATCGCTCGCTCTCGACGACAAGGTCATCGTAGAAGAGTATGTCTATATCGATGCTTCGCGAGGCATAACGAGCCCCCGTAGCCCTCTTTTCTATCTGCTCTGTCCCTCGGTCGCGACCCAATCTCTGCTCGATATCGTTCACAACCTCCAACACCTGCATCGGCTCCAACTCGCTCTCGACAACCAGCACCTGATTGCGAAAATCCTCTGCCTCAAAGCCCCAAGCCTTCGTGCGGTATATCTTCGAGAGGCGCACCACGCGCCCCACCTCGGCATCAATCAATCGCGCAGCCTCGTCAAGAGTCTGCTCGACACAGCCCACATTTCCGCCGGTTATCAACACCACACTCGCCATATCGCTATTGCAGTCGGGCTATATACTTGCTCACAGCCAGCGCAAAGTGCGTAAAGACAATCTTCGGATTGCCGTTTTGTGCAATCTGCCCCATTGCCGTCTCGATTTCGCCAATCAGCGGTTCGATGTTTCGGCTGTTGATATAGGGTGCAAATTTGTTACAAAAAGCCGCCTCCTCGCCCCAGAGGTATGTTGCACCCGCAGCCCCGGCATGCATAATGTAACTCTCGCGCAGCAGTCGTGCCGAGTGGCGCAGGAAGGAGAGTTGCTGCTCACGTGTAAGTTGCGCCAACTCCTCTGCCCATGTTATCATTTCGAGGTGTCGGTCATTGTAACTGAAACGCATCAGCGCACAAAACATCTCGAAACTCTCGTGACGCACATCGTCCGTAGCCCCCGCAAGCAGACGTCGCAACTCGCAAAGGTCGCCATTCGCCAAACGTGCCACGTTGCGTACCTTCACCTCGTCTTGTTCGCCCGACGAGCGCACAACATCCTCCAAAACCTCGGACTTCAAGCGTGGCACGGCCACCTCCTGTGTGCGCGACAAGATAGTCTGCAACAGACGGTCGGCACGCTCCGTGACAAGGATAAAGAGGGTTTTGTCCCACGGCTCTTCGAGGATTTTGAGGATCTTGTTTGCCGCCTCCTCGTTCATCGTCTCCGGCAGCCAGATAATCATCGTCTTATACTCCGCCTCGAAACTCTTGAACGACAACTTGCGTATGATTTCATCAGTCTCCTTTGCCGAAATCATACCCTTCAAGGTCTTGCCAAGGTCGAGTCTGTCAAACCACTCCTGCGCCGAGAAGTATCCACCCGTACTCTCGACAATCTCGCGCCAATCCTCAATAAAGTCGTCACTACGCACCACCTCGCCCGACTTCTTGCCCTGCTTGTTCACGGGGAATACAAAGTGCAGGTCGGGGTGTGCCAACTCGGCAATCTTGCGGCACGAGGGACACTCTCCACACGAGTCGCCATCGTGACGATTCGTGCAGTTGAGATACTGAACATAGGCTATCGCCAACGGCAGAGTTCCCGCACCTGCCGCGCCCGTGAAGAGTTGCGCGTGGCTGATACGACCCGACTCAATGCTGCGCACCAAATGCTCTTTGAGTTCCTGCTGACCCGTTATATCCTTGAATCTCATAATCCGTTATCTTCGTTTAAGTACCGAGCGCATCATCGCACCCACATCTATACGCTCACGGCGCACCGCAAAGAGCAAAAATGCCACAAAAAGCAACACATCAACCCCATAGAGCCACAGCCCATCAACATACTGCGGAGCCACATACTCGCCAACGGCAAAAAGCGTCATGCCGACCACCACATACTCCGCGATACGTTTCAGGTCGTAAGGAGTCGGGAAGTATCGTCGATTGAGCAGCCAACTTGCCACCACCATTGCCGCCTCTGACAAGAAACGGCTCCAAGCCGCTCCGTAGTATCCCCAGCGCGGAATAAGCACCACGCCTCCCGCAATCGAGAATACCAAACCCGTAAAGGTTACCACCAGAGCAAACCATGTACGCTCCTCGCGCTTGTACCAGAACGACATGTTGAGCCACACTCCGCTCAAAATGTTTGCACCGAGAACTACCGGCAGGATAAATATTCCCTCGCGGAAGTCCGAGCCGACAATCAGCGCAAACAAATCCTTGAAGAGCGCAATGCCGAGGAATATCGCCATCGACGCCATCACAAAGTATTTCAGTGCCGCGGCATTCATCGCCACAAACTCCTCCTTCTTGAAGTTCGAGAGGAAGAACGGCTCCGCTGCCAGGCGGTACATCTGCGTAAAGAGGGTCATCACCACAGCAATCTTGGTTATGGCTCCATAGATGCCGAGTTGCGCCATCGCACCCTCCGGAACGAGGTATTTGATGAGTTGGCGGTCGATAAACTCGTTTGCCGTGCCGGCAATGCCGCTGATGAGCAGCGGAAGCGAGTAGATAAGTATCGCCGCCAGCAGACGCCAGTCGATACGCGGTGCTATGCCACCCGTAGTACACATCACGGCCAGCCACGTCACCGCACTTGCCACCAAATTTGCCACAAAAGCCCAGCCCACACCAAATGCCGAGTCGAAAAGACCCACACCCCAGAAGGCAAACGCCAAGCCCACCTGCAAGATGATGTTGAAGAGTTTAAGCGAGACGAAGGTCAAAGCCCTGCCCTGCTCACGCAGTCGCGAGAAGGGGATGCAACCACCGACATCGAAGAGGATTATCGCTGCCACGACCACCACATACTCCGGGTGGGCAATATACGCCTCGCCCATCAACTCCGACACGGGAACTCGCCACAGGGCAACCACCGCAAAGAACAACAGTGCCGCTAACGAGGTTATGCCCCACGCTGTGGCGAAGAGTTTGCGCTTGGCTGCTGCGACATCGCCACCTGCCGCCTCGGCCTTGGCGGCAAAGCGGAAGTATCCCGACTCCATACCCATCGTGAGCAGCACGAGAGCAAAAGGAATCAGGGCATAGACATCGGTCACCACGCCATACGCCTCCAACCCGAAGATGCGGGTGTAGAAGGGGGTCAGCAGATAACTTAAAAATCTGCCGAGGATGGTGCTGATGCCGTATATGGCGGTCTGTTTAGCAAGTTTTTCGAGCATACAAGCCTCTTCTCTCCCAAAAATTTGGGTATATTCGGTGCGAATATACGAAAAATAAAGGGAGTTCGAAAGGGATAACTCTTTTAATTTTTAACTTGCTCATTATCAGGGGCAGTTCTGATAAAATCAAACCCCTCCCAAAGATACATTGTGAATAAAAAAGTGGCGTATGAGCGAACTGCACTGTTCACTACATACGCCACCTTTTTTGCGTCATTACCCCCCCCCAAAAAACCGACCACGCAAAATGATTTGCGTGGTCGGTTTGAAAACCAATGACAATCAATGGCATTGAATGGCATTCGTTCGCCAAGGCTCACTTAATGGCAATGAATGGCAAAAAAAAACTTTCAGCGCTTGCCATTCAGCACTCTACAAGAGTGCGCATGTTATTAAATGTTATTCAGGGCGTAGCCCGAATGCCATTATTGTTACGCCAACTCCACATTAGAAATCGTAGCCCTCGATATCCGAAGCATAATCGCCCCAGCGACTCGCTGCCTTATATGCCTCTACCGAATTGCGTGGTACATATATCTTACGCTCCGAAGTATTGTTATAAAACATAGAACTGCCTCCTGCTGGCGGAGTTGTTGACTTGCAATAAGCACTTGTCAGCGAGGTGCAATTATGGAATGCATAATCTCCAATCGAAGTAACGCCATTGCCAATTGTTACACTTGTCAGCAAGGTGCAATTATGGAATGCATAATCTCCAATCGAAGTAACGCCATTGCCAATTGTTACACTTGTCAGCAAGGTGCAATTATAGAATGCATATTGCTTAATCTCTGTAATATCCGAAGGAATAGTAATATCGGTTAATTCGCTACCATTAAGATAGAGTTTTGCTCCGTTACAAAGAGGGGTTGCCAAAGAACCACCAAAACCAATCTTGCACCAAGCTGATAGGTCGGTGATATCTACTCTTGTAAGGCTACTGCAACCATAGAATGCACCATCTCCAATCGAAGTAACGCTATTTGGAATTGTAATACTTGTCAGCGAGTTGCATTCATGGAATGATTGAAATCCAATTGAAGTAACGCTATTGCCGATTGTAACACTTGTCAGCGAGGCGCAATTATAGAATGCCTTCTCTCCAATCGAGGTAACACTATCAGGAATTGTTACACTTGTCAGAGATGTGCAATTATAGAATGCACCATATCCAATCGAAGGAACACCATCAGGAATTGTAATACTTGTCAGCGAGGTACAATTAAAGAATGCCCCCCTTCCAATCGAAGTAACGCTATCTGGAATTGTAACACTTGTCAGCGAGGTGCAACCCTGGAATGCAGAATCTCCAATCGAAGTAACGCTATTTGGAATTGTAATACTTGTCAGCGAGTTGCATTCTTTGAATGCAGAACTTCCAATGAATCGAGTTCCCTCTTTAATGTCATACGATGATTTCGTTTTATTGATTGCTTCGACCAAATATGTATCTGCATATCGAACACCATTCAAAATAGGTAGCGAGGTGCAACCTTGGAATGCATTATTTCCAATTGAAGTAACGCTATCAGGAATTGTAACACTTGTCAGCGAGGTGCAACCTTGGAATGCAGAATCTCCAATCGAAGTAACAACATCATCGAAAACCAGAACACCCTGACCATCTTTGTAGGTGTTTGATATTAGAATTGCACCATAGAGGCTTACGTCAGTTTTAGGGAATAGTTTTGTGTTGTCAGAAGTGGTGTAGTAGATTTTGTTGTTATCGGCAGAATCTTCATTGCCGCTATCTCCTCCACCCTGATTATCGGAGTTATCTCCGCCCTGATTGTTCTCCTCATCGTTTTTGAGGTCATCTAATTGGTTCTCCAAATTGTCGAGTCTATCCAAAATCTCGGAAGCATCGAAACCTTCGCATGAAGCGAAACACATTGCTACTGCAATAGTAGCGCAAAGTAATAGTTTTTTCATAGTAATATAAATTTGGTTAAACATTAGTTCCAAATCAAATTACCATACGCTCCTCTATGGTGGGTTAATAAATAAAGAAAGTGTGGAGTTGACTTCCGTTTATCTATACAGAGGCTCTGACAAAACCCGAAACGAATAAACGATACAAGACCCCACACTTGAATAGTATGGGAGTGTGCAAAGAGTATGCACCGCCACATAGCTATACAAGAAATGAGTGTTGTCGATATCCTCGTTTCGTTGAAAATTGTCAGATTTTCTGTATAAGGATAAAAGCGAAAACACTTTCATCAATATGTAATGCCGAGAGTATAATGCCCTGCGACACTGCAAATTTAGAAATTATTTCGCAAATGACAACACTCTTGCAGGGTCTTGTTCAGATAAAATAAAAATCGCCTCTCGCAGAAGTGCAAAAGGCGAATTTGTTGATGTCTATTTAATTGCAACAAAAAATTGTGGCGTATGTAGTGAACAGTGCAGTTCGCTCATACGCCACAAAAGTTTGCTTTGTGTTAAAATTTATGTTTCTCTATTTCAACAGGCTTGAACTATCTCTATCAACATAGAGAGTAGCTGCATCGTGACGACGCAGAATCGAGGCGGGGCAATGCTCCGACACCTCGCCCGTAATCGTCTCATTCACGGCCCAGGCCTTGGTTGGTGCCGGCACCACGCAGAATAGTCGCTTTGCGCTACACAAGGTGGGAATCGTGAGAGTTATTGCGTGCGTAGGCACGTCTTCGATTGTGGCGAAACAACCATCATTAACCTGCTGCTGACGACACTTTTCATCCAAATTGACAACCTTGACCACCTCTGCATCGTTAAAGTCAGCGACGTGGGGATCGTTAAAGGCTATATGACCATTCTCGCCTATACCCATAAATACCACATCGATAGGATTCTCGGTCAGCAACTTGGTGTATTCTGCGCACGCTCTCTGCGGATCAATCTGACCATTCAGGAAATGTACGCTACGAAATGGCACCTTGTCGAAGATTGCGCGACGCAGGAAGTTGCCGAAGCCCTGTGGTGCATCCTCTTGCAGACCGATATACTCATCCATGTGGAAAGCATTTATCCTACTCCACTCCAAGTCAGAGGCTGCAACTGCCGCCAAAAGTTCATTTTGAGAAGGTGCTGCCCCAAAGACTATATTTACCTCCGGCTGCACTTCGAGCAACCCCTTAATATATGCCACAGCCTCTTGTGCTGCGCACAAACCCATTGCTTGGCGAGAAGGGTAAATCTTCACTCGCAATTTGTCTTTCAAAAACTCTTTTACAAACATATCTTATTACTTTTAGATTTATAGATTCAACTCTTTTGGGCTATTGCCTGCTATAAAACAACTCTCCACCGATAATTGTATGATAGATATTGACATCTTCATCAAAAACCACAATATCGGCATCTTTGCCAACCTCGATTGTTCCTTTTCTCTCGTCGCAACCCATAATGCGCGCAGGGGTTTCGGTCGCCGAGCGAACAATCTCCTCCAATGGTCTTTCGGTTAATCGTTGCACCGTACGCACCACTCTATCCATCGTAGCCACGCTACCGGCAAAGCCTGTGTGATCCATCAATTTGGCAACACCGTCTTCCACCATGACCTCTTGCCCTTCGGCTCGGCTTCCCAACTTATATACTCCATCGGGCATACCAGCTCCACGCATAGAGTCTGTACATAGGGCTATACGCTCTGCGCCCTTTATCTTGAACATCAATCTTAACAGCGACTGCGGAACGTGTATTCCGTCGCCAATAAGTTCACACGTCACATCGTCACGGTAATAACCAAACTCCACAACACCGGCATAACGATAGGCGTTGCGACGAGTTACGGTACTCATACACGAATAGAAGTGTGTTAGGTGGGTAAATCCCACCTCGAAAGCCTTTTCACACTCCTCGAAGGTGGCATTTGTGTGACCCATAGCAGCCAATATACCACGACGTCGTAACTCCTTGGCCATATCTTCTGCGCCCTCCAATTCAGGAGCAAGGCTCCACCGTGCTATGACATCCGCATATTTTTCAAGTAGCAACATATACTCCCCGGCCTCCGGATTTCGCAGATAGCGAGAGTCTTGCGCTCCCCTCATCTCGTAAGCGAAGTATGGCCCTTCCAGATGCAGACCTCCCATTTGCGCGCCCTTCAATCCGGCTTGCAAAGCCCGCTGATAGTTTCCCAAAGCAACATCAAGCGACTCGGTTGTACTCGAAAGTGTTGTTGGATAGAGGAGTGTAGTGCCGTGATGAGCATGTGTGATCAGAGCCGCAGCATAATCCGCAACCTCGCCATCCATAAAATCGGCGCCACCGCCACCATGAGTGTGCAGGTCGATAAATCCCGCCGAGAGATACCTGCCCTCGGCAGAAACAACCTCCATTTCGGGCGAGGGTGTCAAATTCTGCTCCACCGCTACAATCTTACCCTCGGCAACCAGCACATCGGCTCTAAACTTTTCGCCACGACTGATAATCGTGCCGCCTTTAATCAATAACTTTCCCATATCTATTTTTTCTTTGGAATCCAATACTCGATACGATGACCTACCGATGCATAGAATATGAGATAGATGAAACAGGGTACCAACACCCAATATCCCATTCTCAAATCGAAATTATCGGCTACCCAGCCATAAATAAGTGGCAGGAATGCGTTTCCGCAAAGACCCATAACGAGGAACGACGAACCCAGATTGGTGTATTTACCCAGATTACGTATCGCAAGGGGCCATATTCCGGCAAAAATCAGCGAATTGGGCAATCCCAACAAGATAAGGAACCACAGCGAGATATCGGTCTGCATACCGAACAACTCCACATTACCACTTGTAAAGATTACGCACAATGACAACACAAAACCTGTAACGGCACATGTCAACAAAGCTTTCTGCTGCTTCACATACTTTGGTATAAGAACGATACCGCACAAATAACCGATAAGGATACAAGCCAATGTCAGCGATGGCAAAATCTTCGCCTCATCGAGCGTTGCCCCCATGCTCTCGGCATAGCGTATGCTGGTATCGACAGAGATAACCTGCGAGCCTGTATGGCAGAACATTGCCAACGCCCCCAAAATGAGATATGGATAGGCAAAGATGCTCTTGCGCTCACCACCATCGCCCGCCTCGGCCTTGTTAAGTGACTTGGGGTCGATATTTGGTATTGACGACTTATAGAAAACAAAACCAAAGACAAAAAGCAAAACTGCCAAGCAAAGATATGGAGGAATGACATTCAAAATCATCTCATCCAGAGCCTGCTCCTTTGCCGCTCCAACCAACTCTCCACTCTTCACCAGAGCCATTGTCGTCTTGTCCGCCTCGCGTATAACCAACGCCGAAAAGATTAGAGGAGAGACGATGCCCGCAAACTTATTGCAGATGCCCATAATACTGATGCGTCGTGCAGCACTCTCGATAGGGCCGATAATTGTAACGAAAGGATTTGCCGCTGTCTGCAAAATAGCCAAGCCCACACCAAACGAGAACAAGCCGGCAAGAAAGAGGGCATAAGTGCGTGTCAAGGCAGCCGGAACAAACAGTAAGGCTCCAACAGCCATAACCCACAGACCACACTCCACACCTCGCTTGAAGCCAATCTTATTGAGCAGTATAGAGGCGGGAATCGACATCACAAGGTAGGCGATATAGAAGGCAAAGGCCACCAGATAGCCCAGCACCTCGTTATGAAGATCGCACGCAACCTTAAAATAGGGAATGAGAATTGAATTTACCCACGACACAAAGCCGAAGATAAAATAGAGGCAACCGCACATGAAGAGCGATACCAGATAACTTGATTTTGAGTTACTATTCATTGACATATTAGGTTAGTTTTTGTGTTCTCTTTCTACTTCGGCAATAGTCGCCAACATCTCGCCACACTTCTCCTCGATTGTATGCCCCTCGTCGCAAAGTAAGTAGCAACAAATGTCAAAACAGTTCCAACTGTCCGATTTCGTGATTGAAGGTGACTCGGTGGTAGGGCGAGAGTCCATATTCGCGCACCGCAAGTCGATGTTCGCGAGTCGGGTATCCCTTATTTTTCGCCCATCCGTACATCGGGTACTCCTCCGCGAGTCGCATCATATACTCGTCGCGGTGGGTCTTTGCCAGAACCGATGCCGCAGCGATATCGGCATACTTACCGTCGCCCTTGATGACACAGGTGTATGGGATATCGAGCGTGGTACGGAAGCGGTTGCCGTCGATAGCAAGAAATCCGGGGCGGGGGTTAAGTTGCTCCACCGCCAGCGACATACCCTCAAACGAGGCGTTGAGGATATTTATCTCGTCGATACGCGCTGCCGTAATCTCCTGCACCGCCCATGCCACAGCCTCGCGCTCGATAATCTCGCGCAGAAGGTTGCGGTTACGCTCGGTCATCTGCTTCGAGTCGTTGAGCAACGGATGATGAAAGTCGGGGGGAAGAATCACCGCAGCGGCAAAGACACTGCCCGCGAGGCACCCGCGCCCCGCCTCATCACACCCCGCCTCCAAAAGGTCGGTCTGGAAAAAATTCTCTAACATAGCGTAAAGGTATAACAAATTTTTCGTTTTTTGCCGCCTTGGGCAATCAAAAAATATCGTCGGCAGAGTCATTACTACAAATTTTACTATCTTTGCGTTATGCAAATCTCGATTATCAGACAAACTCCCGCGGCATCGATACTGCTGATGCTTCTGCTGGTGGCGATGACCTTTACCCGATTCGCCATTGCTCCCTACGGGGATGAACTCATCGTGGGCGTGGCGGCTCCGCTCGGCTCGTGGTGCGATATGTTCCAAGCCCACTACCCCGTCTGGGGAGGTCTGCTCTCTGCTCTGATAGTCGTAATGATTGCCACCAAACTCGGCAGGATGACCTCGGCACTTGGGTTATATCATGTTCGGACAACCATCTCGATTCCGCTCTACGTGATTATCGCATGCGGAATCTTCATCCCCACCGCATCGCTATCCGTGATTGTCGCCACATACTTCGTGATGCAGATGCTGCGCCACCTCTGCGGTGTATATGTCAGGGGCACCGACCTCAACTACGCTTTCTATGCTGGTCTTTGCATCGGCTTTGCACCCCTGTTCTACGCCCCCACCGCAATATTTACCCTCCTGTTGCCTATTGCGATATTGATGTTTGGTCTTTCGTGGCGAGAGGTTACGGTGATGATTGCAGGCGCACTCCTTCCGCTACTTGCCACCGCCTATATCGGCTGGCTGTGCGGTTACGAATTTACCGCTCCCATCATCGCGCTGGTTGATGCAATAACAACCCCCAGCAACTACACCCTATGGGAATCGGAGTCGGTCGTTGCGCTGACATTGATGGGATTTATTCTCTTTGTGGTCATCTGTGGTATTGCCTCCTTTGTCGCCGACAAACACTCACTTGCCGTGCGACCGCGCACAATTATGACGTTCCAAATCATCACACTGCTTATCGCCTGCGCGGCCTTTGCTCTCCCGTCAGCTACAACGGGCCTGTTCTTTGCCTTTGCACTCCCCGCAGCAAGCCTGATACCCATTGCTCTGATTCGCCTGCGCGACCTTGCGAGCAATCTCACTCTTCTCACGCTGCTGGTGTTGGTTATTCTCCATCTGTTTATTGCCTAAAAAATAGTCCAAAAAGGCGCGGTTACACACCAAAAGAGTGTTTTTGACAATAAATACAATATTTTCTTGTATTATTTAATATTATTTTATAAGTTTGCCACCCGAACAGAGCAAATAAACTTATACATATAATATTATGCCAACCATTCAGACCAATCAACAACCTCAACCACAGATTGTGAAATTTGTGGATTCTTCCTCGTCAAACATCGGGTCGATATCCCTTTCGCGCTACGCTATCGGCTATGTTTTGCACGGCACCAAGAACATATACTATGGTGACAAATGCTATCCGGTATGCCGTGGCGAGATGTTCTATATGGGTATTGGACATCACCACGTGGAGAATGTCGGCGAGGAGGATTGTCCCTTTGAGGAGATTGTGTTCTACTACACACCGCAAGTCTGCAACATATCCTCTCGCATTTGAGCATAACCTATGGCGTGCGCTTCACAAACAACCACACCTGTGAGTGGTGTCGCTCGCGCAATCACGTAACGATGCCTGCGTGGAGTGCAGCAAAGAGTTTCTTTGTGAATGCCAACAGCTACCTGCGCGAGGAGTTGTTCCGTCACGACGAGACCGCCGAGAATATAAAACTCACAGAGTTGCTCTATCTGATAATCTCACACGGAGATTGCTGTTTGAAGAATAAACTGCTACGCAATATGGATGTTGCCGGAGGCAACTTTGAGCAGATTGTCTATAACCACATGTTCAAGGACATCTCCATCGAACAACTCTCCGAGATTTGCAATCGGTCGCTCACGTCGTTCAAAAAGGAGTTCAAGCGACACTTCGAGATGCCTCCGCACAAGTGGTATATACGCCAACGCCTGATGCACTCGCGGCTGTTGTTGATTTCGACCAACAAATCTGTCTCGGAGATTGGCCACGAATGTGCTTTTCCAAACACCTCGCACTTCATAAAACTCTTCAAGAAGGAGTATTCGATAACCCCATCGGTTTATCGCAGTCGGTATGCCACAACCGCACAGCAAAGCGAAGCCCACACCGCCACAAACCACGAATACGCCACCACCGAGGCAAATATCGCAGAGAGCCAGCCGATGGCTGTAAATAATTAAAATTTTACAAACAGGGTGGCATTATTAAAAATTTTAATTATAAATTTCAACAAAAAAGTAGGTTTTTGATAAAAATTTCGAAGAAAAGTTTGTTTTTTAATAAAAAACGCTTACTTTTGTAGTACAAACATGGGATTCTCCCATTTCTCATTAACCTAACTAACCTAACCCGGGTCCGAGTGTCGTGAGACACGTCGGACCCCTTCTTTTATACATCCTGCTTCGGCATGTAGGGAGCCATTGGCTATTTTAATTGAGAATTGAGAATTGAGAATTACTTTCCGGGAAAAATTCTTACCTTTGCGAATATGTTAAACCACAAAAAACAGAAGATATGATTCCTTTATTTACCCAAACGGACACCATCAACAACCTCATCCAACCCGACAGCGTTCAGAAGGCTCAATTTGTCGAGGCGGTAACCAAAATTGCAAACACAGACTATCGCCAACTGCTTATAGACTTGGCTAACGAGGCTATGTGGATAGGGCTGAAAATCGTGCTTGCCCTGCTTGTTTGGTGGGTGGGTCGTTGGCTTATCCGCAAGGTCTTGGTCATGCTCGAAAAACTCTTCTTGCGCAAGAACATCGAATCCTCTCTGCGCTTATTCCTGCATAATTTGGTCAATACGGTGCTTGTGCTGCTACTTATCCTGACGGTTGTGCAGATGCTCGGAGTGAATGTAACCTCGATACTTGCCCTCTTTGCCTCGGCAACATTGGCAATAGGTATGGCATTGAGCGGAACGATGCAGAACTTTGCGGGCGGAGTGATGATTCTCCTGCTCAAACCCTATCGCGTAGGCGACTACATCTCGGCACAGGGGCAGTCCGGCACCGTCAAGGAGATACAACTCTTCTCGACCTGCATCGAGACCCCCGACAAGCAGACCATCTATATCCCCAACTCGTCGATTTCTACCGCCATTATCGACAACTACTCGACTTCCGACCTGCGTCGTGCCGACATTACGGTATCGATTGCATACGGAGATGATGTCGATGTTGCGCGAGCCGAGATTATGGCTCTTATCAAGGCCGACGAGCGCATCCTCACGGAGCCGGCTCCGGTGGTTATTGTCTCGGCTCTTGCCGAGAGTTCGGTGAATCTCGCAGTGCGAATGTGGGTCCGCAACGGCGACTACTGGGGCGTTATCGGCGATATGAACGAGCGCATCTATAAAGTCTTGCCGACCAAGGGCATCAACTTCCCCTTCCCGCAACTCGATGTACACGTACATAACGACTAATACGTGTCATTACAAGAAGCAGAGCGTGCCCAAAAACTTTTTGGACACGCTCTTTTTGTTAGACGATTTCTTTCTGTATTGCCTGCAAGCCCTATAACAAGGTTACCAGCAACACTATCGCCACAATCAGTGCCACCACGACGGCAATCGTGCGATAGACCAACATTCGACATCCGCGAGGCATACGTATTCCACAGTAGGGGCAACGCTCCATACTTGCAGGCACTGGGACTCCACACTCCGGACAGATAACCGTCGGCTCGTTGTTGGGGTTGATATCATTCGGAGAGGCCGTTTTTTCGCTCATATTTTCGCTTATTTTTATATTTGACACACAAATATACTCAAAATTATTTTAATGTAAAAAAGGTCGCTCGAAGATTTCGAGCGACCAATTGTTGATTAAGGCGTCAGCCTATTAGTTTGCGGGGTCGATGTACGAGCCTGCCTTCTGGTAGATGTAGTTCGCCATAACCTCAAATCCCGCCTCGTTGGGGTGGCAACCCGACTCCTTGGGAATCACATCATAGGAGGCGTAAGGCGAAATTTCCTGCAAATCCACACACTTGTAACCATACTTGGTGCCGTAGTGCGAAGCAATCTTCAAGATAGCCTGACGAGTTCCTGCGTGAATCCAGTCGCCGATAACCATCACAACCTTGGCCTTGGGATGCTTGTTGTGCATCATCGAGAGGAGTTTTACATAAGCCTCTACAAACGAGGTATCGTTGAGGTCCAACAAACCGTCCCAAGTGGTTTTTGCATCCGCTGCTGCGAATACGGCAGCCAACTCTGCATCGGTCGGACACATATCTTTGGTGTAGCTCGTAGCACCGTATGTCGGGTAGTTCGGATGAACAGCAATGCTCTTACCGCGGTTGCCTACATCGTTGGTACCTCCGTGCAGAATGATAACGTCAGGATTACCCATACCATCGTCGCGGAAACGCTCCACGAAGCAGTGACCGGCACCGTGGTCGGAAGCCAAATAGGTCTCATCCGTCGAGCGAGCCACAACGGTACCACTCCATGCGATATTCTTGTCGAGCATTGCGTTGCTCATATACTTGTAGATAAGTTTGTACCAATAGGTCTGCGAAGCCGATACGACGGTCGGATTGCTTGCAATGGGATAGAACTTCACATATCCCGACGGCATCCAGCCCTCGAAGGTCGAAATCGAGTCTCCGATAATGCTGACGCGAGTCTTGGTAACCGAAGTCGAGGGACCGACATTTGCCGGAGCAGCCGTCGGTACGGGATAGCCGTCTGCATTTGCTACCCACGAGCCACCTGCGTTCTTCAACTTGTTAAGCAGCGTGCCGTCGGTCATCTGCGAGATAGAGAGGGTCTCAACATTGGTTTCGCTGGTGGCTACCTCCTGTCCCTTCTTCTGACCTGTCAGGTAATAGACATTCGTAAAGTTATTGTTGTTGGATGCACCACTTGTTCTGCCATGCAAAGCACCATAATATTTGATATTTGTGTATTCAGAGATGGCTTTACCCTCCTCTATCGAGACCATATTTGCGAGGTCGAGGTTAGTATAGCAACGCACATAATCGGTTGTCTTGGTATAACCGACAAGTCCTCCAAATCCGGCTGACGTGGCATCTTTCTTGTTGAACTTAATCTCACCTATCAACGCTACGCAGTCTGTAATCTTTGTATTATTTCCGGTAGTATTAGTCTGATTACAGCAACCTACAAGACCTCCCGATAGACCATAACTAGAACTGTTCTTATAAGCCACCGACAGATTTCCTTGGAATACACAACCACTAATCTTTACATCAATAGAAGTGTTGTTCTTGCTGATGAGGTCACCAACAATACCTCCGACATAATTGTTTGCCGAAATATTTGTATAGCAAGCACAATTCTCGATAACAGCAACAGAACCTTTGCTAGCAACAGTCTCCAACTTTCCGACAATACCTCCGGTACCATAATAAGAGGTAGATGTTGGGTTGTTTAAGAAGGCCTCTACACGAGAGTTGCTCGAAACAAGACATTTACTAATCGTACCACTCTGCATACGACCGGTAACTCCACCAATATATCCGTTCTTGCTTCGTATCGGGGCATCAACCGTACACTCCGAAATCTCGGCGTCTTTACCCATAAATCCGGCAACACCTCCGACGTTATTCATTGTGGTATAGAGATCCGAGCCCTTTGCAAAGAGCGACTTCTTAACCGAGCCTCCTTCGAGGAACGAAACGATACCTCCGACATATTGTCCATTGGTAGAATTAACCGTACCGTAGTATGTTACCTCTGAAATTTCGCTATCAACAGCATATCCAACAATACCGCCAACCACAGCACTGGAATTTCTTGAATCGTAATCAGAGGTGTTCTTTGCTGTTGCAGCCGACGAAACGGTACCCTCAAAAGAGACCTTCGAGATGGTCGTGTCGGTAGCCATACCTACCACACCACCGGTGTAGAGTTGAGCCGCTGCGGTAACGATAACCGTAGCACCGCTGATATTCAAATTCTTGATGGTTGCGCCCTCGGTTGTTCCGAAGATTCCCGTCGGAGAAGCATCCTCATTCGGGGTAACCTTGATATTCGAGATGGTGTTGTCGCGACCATCAAAAGAGCCTTTGAACGGAGTAATCGGAGTGAAGGTAACTCCATTCATGTTGATATCGTTTACCAAAGCGTAGTGTGCCACGGTAAAGTCCTCCTTATCGACAGTTACAACCGAGCCGTCACACAGACCCGCAAGTTTCACAAGGTCATTCGAACTCTTGATAAGGTAGGGATTACCCTCGGTACCCTCACCCTCGAAGGTATTTGCTGTGATAACCTGATTCTGCAACTCCGTGCGGTCGATAACGCGACAACGAATAGTAAAACCTTGACCCGGCTGGGTATAGGCCTCCGTTACAGACGGTTTTCCCGTTGCTGCCGTATGTCCATAACCAAGAGTAACACGCACTCCTGTAAGTTTATTGTCATTTATCCTTTTGGGGGAGGCTGCCCAATGGTTGAAGTTTTCGCCGACAGAACTCATTATTGCACTCGTTCCAGAGCGATAACCGGCCGTGGCAATCCAAACAACACTCTCGGTAGTAGGACAGATGTAGTAGTATCCGTATTTCATTGTATTCGAGCCGGTTGCCCAACGCAATGTGTAATAGTTGGCATTTATATAGCCCTTTACTGCATTGGTGTCATCCATAACATATCCCGCAGGACAGGGGTCATTATCAACCTTCTTGCTTACAACATTTGCATCCTCGGAATACCACAACTTATCGCTATTGTCGTAGGGATGATAGACTTCTTTTGTACCATACCAAGTGTAGTAATTACCCGTTGTTGCCGTTGCTGCTGCCGTTGCATCAGCATAACGAACACAATAGAAAGCCTTGGGGTATGACAACGCCTTTTCGTAAGCATTTGCAGAGGTCGAGAAGCTAAAACGCTGGTTATACTGCGCAAAACCATACTCTACCGCAACACGTGTATTACTTCCATAAGCAGCATCGTCTTTTTTCACACTCATTGACTTGATACGCGGGAAGGGAGTCGGACGACCATACTGATAATATACTCCGGCTGCATCCGATGCGTTTGTTTCAGAGAGAGCATCGATATCGGCCTGCGTTCTCGGAGTATATGTTGCACCAAGGTCTCGGTCGAGGATACCATAGGTGGTAGTTGCTCCGCATACTGCCAACATTCGCGGCTGGTCGGTACACCAAATATGCCAAGACCAGAGAATCTCGTTGTTGGAATTGAGTACCACAATAGCAGCATTGCCCTCGGCATCATTACCCTCATACTTGAAGGTTACATTACCGGTGGTAGCGTCGTAATTCACATTGGTAATAAGGGTCGCGCTCTCGCTCCACGATACGTGTGCGTAAGCCACATTTTCGAGATTTGCCGTAGCGTTAATCTTGCGTGCGGGGAACGAATAGTATTTAGCCTCGCCTCCCTGCGGAACGATGTAGCAGTTTGCCACTCCGTTAGCACTCAAATCGGTTACGTTTGTCGGAATCAGCGAATCGAGATTGATTGCCGACAACGGGCGAATCTTCGAGCGATTAACCTGAATAGCATTCTTCGAAGAGATCTGGAATGAGCCTTTGTCGGTCTGCACGCAGATACTCATATTCTCGTAAGTGCGGGGAGGTACCATCACGTAGAACGACGTTGCCTCGCTCGTGCTTAACTGAACATCCGGGCAAGAGGCATAAGCCATAGCGAAGGTTGTGCCATGGCTTGTGCCTGCCGTAAATGTAGGATTCTCGGCATCGCTGAAATCGATAGTTCCAAGACCCGACAAACTCTCCTCCTTGTTATGAGAGTTATTACGCAGAGCCACGTGCTTAACCTTCTGCGAGCCTTTGAGTTTAATCTCCACATAACCGCACAAGTTCTTGAAATCAAGCACCTTGTTCGACAAGTGTGCGCACATCACATTCTGTTCGTCATCGAAAACCTGCTTCGTGCCATCCTGCGTAACGGTCGTTACCAGCGTGTGGCTCAACAGACCCGTCTCGGTCGAGTAGGTCGATTTAGCCGAATAGGGATAGAATGCGTACTTTGTGTCGATCGGAACGTTGAACTCCGCAACCGAGCCTGCGATTGCAGTTGCCTCCCACGCGGTGATTTGACCATCAGCCGAAATTACACCGATAGTGTCGCCCTCGCTCCACACAACTTTGCCTCCGTTACCATTGTCTTCGAGCGTGGTACGCGACTCCTCGCCCTCAACCTCTGCCGGCTCATCAACTTCCAGCGACGCGGTAACTGTCATCAACTCTTTTGCAGGACCCTCCTCCGGACGTATCTCCTCGGTAGTCGTGATGTCCTCTGTACAACCCACTGCCACAATCGCAGCAACGAGCATCGATACCAAATAGTAGTAGAACTTTTTCATAATCTTCATCTCGTTTTTAAGGGTTAAAAATCAACTTCGTCGTCCTTGCCGACCTCTTCGAGTTCGCCCGAAACAGC
>SUZF01000019.1 GCA_015060065.1 Rikenellaceae bacterium
CGCACCCGTGCGCCGGTCGCCATCAAACATTGCAAGCAATGTTTATGCTGCCCCTCGACTTGCATGTGTTAAGCCTGCCGCTAGCGTTCATCCTGAGCCAGGATCAAACTCTCCATTGTAAAAAATGTTTTTGAATAAATCTTAGCTCTAATCTCAAAGGTATTGCTTTGAAATTCTCTCTTTCGAGAGAAGATAAAACTTGCTGCTCAATATCCTCAAAGAACTCTAAATATTCGGGCTTGCGCCCTCTATACTTTCGGGGTTTGCACCCCTCCGTACTTTCGAATTTTGCTTCGCATCCGCATTTGTCATAATTTAGACGCGAAAGTGGTGCAAAGGTAAGGCGTTTTTCCTAATCCACCAAATTTTTTCAATATTTTTTTCGAAAAAATTTCAACAAAACCTTCAAACCCTGCTCTCACGTGGTTTTAACCCTGAAAGCGGGTGCAAAATAACGGCAATATTTTGACATTTGCAAATATTTTAAGAACATTTTTTGGCACTTTTTCTACCCAAATCGGGTAACACATTGACTTTGCGACCATTATCTCGCAAAAAAAATTTCAATACACTCGGAGGTCTTTTTTTTATATACCTATTTATATATAATGTGAGAATATTTACTATATTTGCAGAAACGAATTTGGCACTCATTTAATATGAAAAAAATTACTTCAATCCTTCTCGTAGCGATTGCACTTGCAATACCTACCATTGCCTGCGCCCAGAGCGTAGAGCGTCCATTCGGGACAGCCGGAACTCGTCAAGAGATTATCTTCCCAAAGGTAAATGGACTCAATGTTTACAAAACCGACCTACATCTCCACACCATCTACTCGGATGGCGATGTTACGCCTGATGCCCGCGTAATCGAGGCATGGCGCGATGGTTTGGATGCTATTGCCATTACCGACCACATGGAGTATCGTCGTATCGAGCGCGAGATGTTCCACTATATGAAGGATTACATCCGCGAAGATTTGCGCAGTGGAGGTAAGGCTGTTAATACAAATGTCTTGAAGACCGATCCGAATGCACATGGTTTGTTGGTCGATTTCAACGTATCGTGCAACTCGGCAATCAAGAAGGGCAAGGATATGGGCGTGCTGGTAATCCGTGGTGTCGAGATTACACGTTCATCGCTCGGCGACTACAATGCTCTGTTCACCACGGACAACAACAAAATCTACGACCCCGACCTCGAACAAACCATCCGTAATGCTCGTGCGCAGGGTGCATTTATCATCCACAATCACCCCTCATACGACAAGAACACCCCCAACCATATCACTCCATTCACAAATGATCTCTATGCCAAGGGACTGATTGACGGTGTCGAGATTGGCAACTATATCCGTATGTGGAAATATCTCTTCACACACTGCATAGCGGGTGGCTACACTCCGTTCAGCAACACCGATGCACATGATTATGTTGATTGGATTTATCGCACTTCGCCTGCCGAGAGCAACATTGTCCGCTACCGCAATATGACCCTCATTCTCGCGAAGGAGTGTACCGAGAAGGCTCTGCACCATGCACTCAAAGAGGGTAACACCATCGCTTATCACAACAACAATCTTATCGCTCGCGAGAAGTTGCTGAAAGGTCTTTTTGAGGCGAGTGTAACATTCGAAACGCAGCGTACAGGCTCACAACACTACATTACGGTCAAGAACTTGTCGTCTGTACCCTATCTGATTCAGATTGGCAACAACAAATATCTCGTAAATGCGTTAGGCGGTTTATCGTTCAAACGTCCAAAGAGCGAGAAAGAAGCCAAGGTTACCGTTCTGAATATGTGGTACGGCAACAACGACCATCCAAGCGTTATGGTTAAGTGGTAGCCGGTCACAATCGATACAAATCAAATACATACCTATAAACACAACACTTTATGAAAACTCTATCTAAACTCCTATGCGCAGTCGCATCATTGGCGATTACTGCGACCGCTGTGGCACAGAACAATCCTTTGGAATACCCCTTTGCAGACCAACACTCGCGCAATGATATTATCATTCCGAAGATAAACGGATTAAATGTCTATAAGGCAGACTTCCACCTTCACACCATCTACTCGGATGGTGACGTGACGCCCGAAATGCGTGTTATCGAGGCGTGGCGCGACGGATTGGACATCATCGCCATCACCGACCACATGGAGTACCGACGCATCGAGCGCAGCATGTACCGCTATATGAAGGACTATATCCGCGAGGATTTGCGCGGTCTGCCGAAGGCTGTCAATACGAATGTTCTGAAAGCAGATCCCGATTCGCTCGGCCTGTTGGTCGATTTCAATGTTCCTCACGAGTTGGCAGTTAATAAGGCGAAGGATTACGGCATACACGTTATTCGTGGCGTTGAGATTACACGTGCCTCACTCGGCGATTACAACGCTCTCTTCACTACGGATAACAACAAAATCTACGACCCCAACTTGGAGCAGACCATTCGCAATGCTCGCGCACAGGGAGCGTTCATTATCCACAACCATCCTTCGTATAGCAAACAAACCGAGAATACCATCACACCATTTACCAACGACCTCTACGCAAAGGGATTGATTGACGGTGTAGAGGTATTCAATGGCAAATGGAAGTGGCAACGACTCTTCTCTCACTGCATTAATGGAGGCTATACTCCGTTCAGCAATAGTGATGCTCATGACTACATTAGTTGGAAATACGAGGCTCCCGCTTCGGCCGGTGGTGCAGTTCGTTTCCGTAATATGACTCTCGTATTAGCAAAGAAGTTGAACGATAAACACATCCACGATGCGCTCAAAAAGGGCAACACCATTGCATACAGCAACAACAATCTCGTAGGCAAGCGAGAACTGTTGCAGGCTCTTTTCAAGGCAAGTGTCGAGTTTGAGTTGCAGCGTACCGGCTCGAAGCAGCACAGCATAACCGTAATCAACCGCTCGTCATTGCCCTACTACTTCCAAATAGGCAGGAATAAGTACATTCTCGAAGGTTTGGGTTCGTTGTACATCAAGCGACCAAAGGGCGAGTCCGAGGTAAAGGTTACCATCCTCAATATGTGGCATGGCAACGACATCAATCCTACGGTTATGGTTAAATTCAAGTAGGCTCGACAGATAATTTCTCTCACACGCGCATAGCAAAGGGGCTGTCCGACATCATTTCGTCGTGATAGCCCCTTCTTTTGACGTGAGGTCAGACGGCATACATCGTCAGACTCTCACTTGTCGGCAAGAGCAGATACGCTAAATAACGCCCTGCTCGACCATACTCTTGGCAACCTTCATAAAGCCCGCGATGTTGGCACCCTTCATATAGTTGATATAGCCACTCGGCTCGGTACCATATTCGAGGCATGCCTTATGAATAGAGCCCATAATCTGGTGCAACTTGGCATCGACCTCATCGGCAGTCCAATTGAGTTTCTGCGAGTTTTGAGTCATCTCCAAGCCCGATGTAGCCACACCTCCGGCATTAACCGCCTTACCCGGTCCGTAAGGAATCTTCGCATCCAAGAAACACTCGATAGCCTCCGGACGGCAACCCATATTCGACACCTCGGCAACAATCTTCACTCCGTTAGCAACAAGTTGTGCTGCATCTTCGCCCGAAAGTTCGTTCTGCGTAGCGCACGGCATCGCGATATCGACCTTGACCTCCCACGGTTTGCGACCTGCAAAGAACTTCGAGCCGGGGAACTTCGTAACATAAGGCTCGACAACATCATTATTCGAGGCGCGCAATTCGAGCATATAGGCAATCTTCTCGTCATTAAGACCGGCCTCATCGTAGATATAACCGTCAGGTCCCGAAATTGTCACAACCTTCGCGCCGAGTTCGGTTGCCTTCTTCGCAGCACCCCAAGCGACATTACCGAAGCCCGATATTGCAATGCGCTGTCCCTTGATATCCATACCCTCTTTTTCGAGCATGTGACAGAGAAAATAGACAGCACCAAAGCCCGTAGCCTCCGGGCGAATCAGCGAGCCTCCGAAGGTCATACCCTTGCCCGTAAGCACGCCCGTATTTTCGAGTGCCAACTTGCGGTACATACCATACAGATAGCCGATTTCGCGCGCACCCACACCGATATCGCCTGCCGGGACATCAGTTTCAGGTCCGATATGGCGCCACAATTCGGTCATAAAGGCTTGGCAGAAACGCATAACTTCGCCATTGGATTTACCCTTGGGATTGAAATCCGAGCCTCCCTTCGCACCACCCATAGGCAGTGTCGTCAGGGCATTTTTGAAAATCTGCTCAAAACCGAGGAATTTGAGAATCGACGGATTTACCGAAGGGTGGAATCGCAGGCCACCCTTATATGGACCTATGGCGTTGTTGAACTGAATACGATAGCCTGTATTAACTTGTACATCGCCCTTATCATCGACCCAAACGACCTTGAATGTAAATTGGCGGTCGGGCTCAACAATGCGCTCGGCTATGCGGTTGGCTTCAAATTCGGGGTGCTTGTTGTACGCCTCCTCGACGGTTGTAAGCACCTCTCGCACGGCTTGCAGGTACTCGTTCTCGCCGGGATGACGGCGTTCGAGTTCTGCCATTAGATTCTTAACATTCATAACTATATTTTGAAGTTTTAAGTGGTTGTTATTACAAATATAACAAATAAATTCAAAAAATGAAATATCCGACCAATAATTTTTAGCATCATTTACTCAAAAAAAACAGATTTCGAACTACAACAACTATGCGATATCGCCATTCGTGGCAAAAACCGCATATCGAACTCCACCGCCACTAAAAAGAGCAGATAAAAATGCGAGATATCCGAATAAATTTATATATTTTTGCGGTATGAAGCCGAGAGAACTATTCGAGAAGTGTCTGCAACGCGAGCGTCTGACTCGCGAGGAGGCGTGCGCACTCTACCGCGCACCACTGCCGGAACTTGCCGAGGCTGCCGACCGGTTGCGTCGCGAGAGTGTCGATGACCCCACAGTCGTAACATGGCAGATTGACCGAAATGTCAATATTACCAATGTCTGCATCTCCGGATGTCGATTTTGCAACTTCCACTGCAAGCCACACCAGACCGAGCGACACTTCATAACCTCTCTCGACGAATACATCCCAAAAATCGAGGAGATGTTTGCCCTTGGCGGCGACCAACTACTGCTTCAAGGCGGATTGCATCCTGCTCTCGGCATAGACTACTACGAGGAGTTGTTCCGCTCACTCACAGAGCGTTTCCCGACACTGCGGCTCAATGCCCTCGGTGCGCCGGAGGTGGCACATATTGCACGCATCAGTGGTATCACGACACGCGAGGCGTTGGAGCGTCTGCATCGTGCAGGTCAGACCTCTCTGCCCGGAGCCGGAGCCGAGATTCTGGTTGAGCGCGTGCGCAAGATAATCTCGCCCGCCAAGCCGAGTGCCGAGGAGTGGCTGCGCGTGATGCACGAGGCTCACGAACTGAACATCCCGACCACTGCGACAATGATGTACGGACACGTCGAGACCGAGGAGGAGCGCGTCGAGCATCTCCTACGTCTGCGCGATCTGCAAGATAATTGTCCAAAGGGGAATTACGGATTTACGGCATTTATTCCGTGGATTTTCCGCTCGGAAGGCACCGCGCTCGAAAAGATGGGCTACACTACCCTATTTTCGCCAAGCGAGTACCTGCGCATCATCGCTGCAAGCCGACTGATACTAAACAATATCCGCAACATTCAAGCCTCGTGGCTCACGGTTGGCAAAGCAACGGCACAGGTCGCCCTCCACAGTGGTGCCAACGATATGGGGTCGATAATGATTGAGGAGAATGTTGTCTCGTCAGCCGGTGCCAACAATCGTTTCGATGCCGTCAGCATACAGCAAGCCATCCGCGAGGCGGGCTTCACTCCCCGACTGCGTGACCAACTCTACCGACTGCGCGAAGGGGTAAAATTTTAGCACACAAACAAGTAAAAAATAACAGATTATGAGACTCATTACGAAGTTACTGATTGTAGCGGCACTCTGCTCTACACTAACCGTCTTTGGCTCAACTTCCGATGCCGACAAAGCGATTTACAAAAGGGTTGATGCCCTGATGAAGAAGATGACTCTGCAAGAGAAAATCGGACAATTGCAACAACTCACGGGTCGCAAGAGCGAAATCACAGGACCTGCGGGCGAGAAGATGAACACTGCCGAGTTCATCCGTCGCGGATTGTGTGGCTCGATGCTCGGAGTCAAGACAGCAAAGGATGTTGCTTATTACCAGAACATTGCACTCAACGAGTCGCGACTCGGCATTCCGATTCTCTTCGGATACGACATAATCCACGGTTGTCGCATAATCTTCCCCGAAAATCTCGGAATATCCTCATCATGGGATATTGCCGCCATCGAGAAATCGGCTCAAATTGCTGCTCGCGAGGCGGCTTCCATGGGCATTGCATGGACCTTCTCTCCCATGTGTGATATCAGCACCGAGCCTCGCTGGGGTCGTGTATCGGAGGGTTCGGGAGAGGACCCATATCTCGGAGCAAAGATTGCCGAGGCTATGGTACGCGGCTATCAAGGCGACGATTTGAGCGACCCGAACACAATCTTGGCATGCGTCAAGCACTTCGCTGCCTACGGAGCACCGCAGGCAGGTCGCGACTACCACACAGTCGATATGTCGCGTCGGATGTTCCGCGACCGCTATCTGCCTCCCTACCGCGCAGCAATCAAGGCGGGAGCTGCAACAATTATGACCTCGTTCAACGACTTCGAGGGCGTTCCTGCCACGGGAAACAAGTGGCTGATGCGCGACCTTCTGCGCGATGAACTCGGCTTCACGGGATTTATCGTTACCGACTGGGGAGCAACCGACGAGATGCGCAATCACGGTGTGGCTGCCAATGGCAAGGAGGCGGCAAAACTCGCCTTCGATGCACACGTGAATATGAATATGGTCGATGCCGACTACATCAAGTATGGCGAGGAACTTGTGAAGGAGAAGCAGGTCTCTGTAAAGACTATCGACCTTCTCTGTCGCGAGGTCTTGGCAATGAAATTCCGCCTCGGACTCTTCGATGAGCCCCATCGCTACGGAGGCGACCGCTACAAGAGCGAAACATACCTACCCGAAAACTTGGAGGTAGCGCGTGACGTTGCCCGCAAATCGATGGTGCTGCTCGAAAATCACAACGCCACACTCCCCCTCAAAGGCTCGGAGCGCATAGCCCTCATAGGCCCCTTTGCCAACAACCGCAAGGAGATGAGCGGTGCATGGATAGGATTCTGCGAACATAATCGCAGCACCACCTACCTCGAAGGTTTGCAGGCCCGATTTGGCAAAGATAACGTAGTCTGCGTGGAGGGTTGCAAGCCCTTCTCGGCAATTGAAGGAGGCATTGCAGAGGCTGTTGCTGCGGCTCAAAATGCGGACGTTGTCCTGCTGACGATGGGTCTTCCCAACTCGTGCAGTGGAGAAGCGACGAGCCTCACTTCGATTGAAGTTCCACAAGCACAGCGCGACCTGCTGGATGCTCTAGACAACACCGGCAAGCCTATTGTCGTTCTGCTTGTTACAGGTCGTCCGATGGATGTTGGCTATGAGGTTGAACGCGCAGATGCGCTTCTTGTTACCTGGCATGCAGGCACGATGGCAGGACCCGCCTTGGCGGATGTTGTTTCGGGAGATTTCAACCCTGCGGGTCGCCTCACGATGACCTTCCCGCTCAATATCGGACAGGTACCCATTCACTACAATATGAAACGCACGGGTCGCCCTCGACGCTCGCTTGAACATACCCAGAAATACACATCTCGCTATATGTTCACGCCCAACGAGCCTCGCTATGCGTTTGGTTACGGATTGAGTTACACCACCTTCGACTATTCAGACCTGCGAGTACTCACCCCCGAAGTCGCTATGGGCGAATCAGTGCGCGTAAGTGTCAAGGTTCGCAATAGTGGCAAATGCGACGGTACGGAGGTCGTACAACTCTACCTGCGTGATGACGTTGCTTCAACGACCCGTCCCATGCGCGAACTCAAAGGCTTCGAGCGTGTAGAGTTACGTGCAGGTGAGGAGCGCAGAATCGAGTTCGAGATTACCCCCGAAGATATGTCATTCTGGACTATCAATGAGGAGTTTGCACAAGAGCCCGGCTCGTTCCACGTCTGGGTGGGTCACGACTCAAATGCCACTTTGGGTGGAGAATTTGCCGTGCGCAAGTGATACTCGCCCCTATACACAGAGAGATTTTGACCCTGCAAAGAAGATGACCCACACCGAGTCCATACGTCGTATAGACCAAGCAATAGCCTATATTTCAACCAGATACAGCACAACCTTCAATCATCCGTTGGGGGTTGTGCGTGTCGGTGAGAATCTCAAACAGTTGGCTTTGGTAACGCTGCGCAACATCGGCTGCGACATAACGACACTGAATATGGTGGAGTTGATATCTTTTGACTCGATATACACCTCGACCTCGAATCTGTCATCGCCCGAAAACAGACAATTTATGGTCGAAGGAATCAACAGCACATTTCGGATGGGCATTCAGTCGTTGCTGGACATTCTCAATCAGGAACGCACCCGCCTTGTCGAGTTGCAGAGTGCCGAGGAGCGACAAAAGAGCATCGCCTCCCAAATCGAGAATAACAGCCTGCAACGCGAATCGATAAAGTGGGCAAAAATCGCAGCCTTCGCCGGCATCGCCACAATACTCATCAGCATCATCTCCATCGCAGTATCGATAATCCTCACCCGATAGCAGGAATTGGGGCATTGCCAAGCGCAGCAATTTGCGACACTCGCACCTGCAATGCTGGGTGACAGTCGTTTTTAGCCATTGGCTATTTGTTGATTATGGGGACTATGGGGATTATGGGGGCGCAATCAAAGATTGCTTATGGGGAGCGTTCCCTATGGGAACTTATGGGAAGGATATTGAATTTTATCAAGTGTCATCCGCTCCCTCGGTTTCCTTATCAACGACCTTTGGATACTACCCCAACTTTCTCGACTTTCCCTCTTCCACCACCACCGAACGACATCAGAAGCCAAGACGCTTGCATATTATCTAATTTTAATTTGAATAATATAAATTCTATTTGTATATTTGTGTGACATATTTGCCTAATCGCTATCGAACTACCACATAGATTAAGATTCGGCTATACACTCCATTCGGTAGCACACTTTGCGTGTGCCTACTTGTGGGAGTGTATAGGGTGTGGTAGCCCTTGATAGCGTGCAGGTAGAGCGCACGCTATTTTTTTAACCCTTTAATACTTACAATTATGAAAAATTTTATTTACGTTGCAGTCATCGTGTTATGTATGGCACCTTTTGGGGGATGTAAATCGAAAGAGGAAAAAGCTGAAATTCTAATCAAAGACTACATGTTCAAGCATCTCTACGATTTCGAAAGTTATGAAATAGTAGAAACAAAGGTTGATAGCTGTTATACCTCATTATTCAAAGATCCTGAGATTCGCCACGCAGCGTTGCAAGCAAAAAAGTACCTTGATCAAAGTACAGAGTACCGCAAAGAGCAAGAGTACGCAGAAAACACGATGGATATATGGAGTGATAGTTGGAGTTCATATAGCAGAAAAAGATATAAGGAGGCGAGAGAAGAGTACAAAGAAGCAAGTATAAATTTAAGCAAATCCTTTAAATCACACAATGAAAACTTATTGATAATAAAAAACAAGTCTATTAATTTCGAGTCTGAATTCATAGGTTGGGAAGTGAACCATTCATTCAGGTGCAAAAACAGAGGCGGAAATTTCTCATTAGGTAATTATCTATTCATTATTGATAAGAATTTCACCAAAATCATCAATGTCATTGATGATGACGAGGACAATGACACTATACTTGTTTTTATTGGTCTCGCGACAGGCAAAAGCAAAGAAGAAATCGAAGAAAGTATATTATCTTCCACAAAAGCCATCGAACATTTAGAGAGCATGCATTAGTTTCAGACAAGACTCATCATGGCAACTTTTAGACTATAATTCTAATGATTATAGCAATATAAACATCAAGCGGCAGAAGCCTAGACGTTTGTTCAGTGCAATATCGTGGCAGGTTATCGAACTCATAGCAACCAAACTCGAACGGTTGCCGCAGGTTTGAGCAGTGCAAGCAGGGAGGATGTGCAGGAAGACCGCAGGTCCGGAAGAGCGGTTGAGAAGAGTTGCCAAACTTGTTTGAGCAACCACTCCTCAAACGATATTCCAAAGTTGCGTAGCAACGCTGCACATTCGCCAAGCGCTGACAACACTGCTACACCGCCACCAACCGACCGAGTCCCTCTATCAAACGAAACAAGCGACCTGAATGGGTCGCTTGTTCAGTGCAATATCGTGGCAAGTTATTGAACTTACAATAGTGAAACTCGAACGGCGGCAGAAGCCGAGAGTAGACCGAAGGGAGGTTGTTGCAATCGAAGATTGTCGGGGTTGATGGGCGATGGGGCGAAAATTCATTTTCAGGCACAATCGCACAACAAACACGAATATTTGCGCCAGCAAACAACAACCGACCACAGACAAGTCTGCCGAGGCGCAACAAGCTGACCGAGTCCCTTTATCAAACGAAACAAGCGACCTGAATGGGTCGCTTGTGAAGTGCGGATAAAGGGACTCGAACCCCCACGCCTCTCGGCATCAGATCCTAAGTCTGACGTGGCTACCAATTACACCATATCCGCATTAGGTGTGGCAAAGGTATAAAAATTTTACCAATTACCAACACATCATTATACATAAGGTAAAAATCTTTGATAAATTCTCGTCGAACCTACCTTCTCTGCCCTACCGAGTTGCCACTCACGGTTAGCAGGTGCATTCCATCCACCGAGTTGGAATATACCTGCACCACCTTATGAAAACTACCCTCCTCCATCTTGTGAGGCTCATAGGTAAGTTCTATCACATCCCTCTCGCCCACATCGAGCGGTCGGCGGCGATAGTCGGCACGCATACAGGTACAAGATGTTGCTATACGTGTGATAATCAAAGGCTCCGAGCCATCATTCACATATTCAAACCGCACTTTCAGGTCGCCACCCTTGCGTTGCACCTCGCCAAAGTTATGTTTGGTCGTCACGAAAGCGATATGCGCACCATCCCACTTCGGTTGCATGGCGAGGCTATCTAACTCTATTCCTGCCTCTCTCTTCGCCTTCTCGTGATTCACATCACTTCGATTGCTATGCTGATGCGGTCGCTCTTGTGCCGTGGAGAGCATCGCTCCTAACAGAAGTGCAACTGCCAAAACCACAATTCTCTTCATCTTCAACCTCCTCTAATTTTTAAGTTCGGTTATTTCAAGTTAAATCGGTAAGTAATGATTCCTCCCTCGACAACACTGCGACTCTCGGTAAATCGCGCCTTCTTTGCCGCATCAAGGGCCGCCTGCACCAGCGCATCATCCGACGATGTCGAGCCATTTGGCTCATAGACGGCTTTGGTCACTCGTCCTGTCTCATCGACCGTAACACGAATCACGACTTTACCGCTCTTATTGCCGGGATATGATGGTCGAGGCAATGCCCCTACCAGACCGCGTCCCTGCAATCCTTTATCGAGTTGGTCGTTTCCCTCCGGATTCAGACCGCCACCCGTACCTTTTGCCTCATCCTTCTCGCCCTGCTGCGCCTTCGGATTACCTGCATTGTCGGGTGCGTCAGCACCACCCTTATTCATCTTGAAGAGGGCTTTCGGATTGACCGTGCGGGTCTGCTCATCCTTACCGGTGACCTGCTGTTCGTTATCCTCCGGAGCAAACGTATCGTGCATCTTCGGCTCCGGTCTGCGCACCTTGGGAGGTGCCGGGGGTGGAGGCGGAGGTGTCGGTTCGAGAAACTCGACCAAAATCTCCTCGCCTGCCGGAGTCTGATTCTTACCGAAATCAAACGACACGAAAGCAAAGGCCGTACCCAGCACCAGCACATACACCGCTGCTGCCAGAGCCGCCCACTGCTTCGAGCGATTATCGTTCGGGTCGTAATAGTACATAATTTAGTCTTTTACACCGGATTAGGGCTGTGTTGCCAGAATCAGTTTATAGTTATTATCCTTCGCCACATTCATAACTTTGACCACCTCGTCGATGGCTACGGTCTTGTCGCAGTGGAGAGATATGGTCGGGTCCTCCTGACCCTCCAAGCGAGCCTGCAACGCACGCTCAACACCCTCGATACCCTTCACCTGCTCCAACTCGACGTAGTAGTTATATGCGGAGCCTTTCTGCTGAATCGACACTGTGGTTATCGCCTTGTCTTTGAGTTGATTTGAACTCTTGGGCAACATCAATTTCAACGCATTGGGGTTGATGAGCGTCGTGGCGATAAGCATAAATATCAACAGCAGGAACATCAGGTCGGTCATTGCCGAAGAGGAGAATGACTTATCGACCTTCGAGCCGTGTTTAATTGCCATAACTAACTATTTTTGAACGGGTTGATTAAGAATATCCATAAAAGCGATAGAGTTTGCCTCCATACGGAACACAACCTTCTCGATGCGGGCAACCAGATAGTTGTAGCCGAAGTATGCCGGGATACCGACAACAAGACCACCTACGGTTGTTACCATCGCAATATACATACCGCTCGAAAGCAGAGCCATATCGACCGTGCCTCCCGCAGCGGACATATCCATAAAGGTCTGAACCATACCCATAACCGTACCGAGGAAACCAATCATCGGCGCACCACCGGCAATGGTTGCGAGGAACGGCAATCCGTTTTCGAGTTTCGAGACTTCGAGGTTTGCCACATTCTCGATGGCGGTCTGCACATCATTCATCGGACGCCCCAGACGCTCGATACCCTTCTCGACCATACGTGCAATCGGGGTGTCGGTCTTTTTGCAAAGATTTACAGCCGAGTCAATCTTTCCGTCATAGATGTAGTCACGGATACGATTCATAAAATGCATATCGAGTTTCGATGCCTTGTGAATGGCGATAAATCGCTCGACAAAGATGAAGATTGTGAATCCGCCCAAGATGAGCAGCACCCACATAAGCCATCCTCCCTTATTGAAGAGTTCCCACAAACCCATCTGCTGAACAGTTTCATTGACTGTTTCGTTTGCTGCAACTTCGGCAGCCTGCAAAAGTGTAATCATAATTGTAAATTTTATTTAAGTTTTTTATTTGGTTTTTCACTCTGTTCTCTTTTGTTCTGTTGCGTGTCCGATGCCCCGTCAGAAGCACTGCCGGCACCCTTGCGGACATCGGCAGAAGGTGCTACCACACCCGACTTATCTGCCGCATCGCTCTTTTTACTCCTCTTCTCGCGACGTCGAATCATAAAGTTCTCTTTCACGCGCTGTTTTAGGTCTTTGAGGTTATCGAAACTCTGCTTGTAGTAGATACCGATACCCGTCTCCTGCAAACCTTGGTTTTCGTCGAAGCGGTCGATGGTGTGGGTAAAGCCTTTCAGTCGCAGATTGCCCGCGCGGTCGATAAGCCACGTAAGGTATGCCTCTCCCATCAGGTTCGAGGCATTAGGATTCACGGCCATAGACTTATCCACCAGATAGTTACCCTCAACTTCGAGCAACAATCGGTTATTGATAAGTTCGGTCGAGAAGCCGAAATCGACCTCATCACTCGTAACGTCGGTCTTGGGGCGGTAGCGAATGACAATATTGTAGTCGTCTGCCGAGAGCCAGTTACTCAACTGGTTGGACAACAACTCAAATCCGGTGGCTGCGGATGCCGAGACACCGATATTTGACGAGGTGTCGGATGCCGCCTCCGAGATAAAACTATTCGCCACAAGCAGATAGAGGAATTGCTGCGAGCGGCTCTCCGGCGTACTCAACGCATTTGCCACCACCGCCTGCACGTCGGGGTCAGCATTCGGCACCACCACATCGAAGGTTACGGTCGGCTTGGTCAGGCGGTCGCTCAAATGGATGATACAATCCACCGGCACGGCTCTGGTCGAGGTGTTCGACGACACACTACCCGCCAGCAGCGGTTGCAATGACGCCTTGACCTTATAGACGGCATTGATATTGAGCAGTGCATCGACCGGCTCGCCCGTCCAGTTGATAGTCGAGCCCTCCTCGATGATAAACTTCTTGTTGATGATATTCTGCAACGTGAAGAGATAACTACCCTCCGAGATGGTGTAGTCGCCATACATCTCAAAGACGTTCTGTGTCGGATTGATATGGAGATTGAGCGCACCCTCACCCCTGCCCTTGATGATATCACCCACTGTGGGGTCGATAACGAGTTGGCACATAGCATTCGGGCGCACATCCAACGCCATATTGATATCCATAGCACCGCCAGAGGTTGCACGCTTGCGCTGACGACGCTCAAACATCAGTTTCTTGCGCACCAAGAAGTTCGTGGTATCGGGTTTATCCGCCTGCTCGAAGGTTACGAAATCGGCATTCGACACATTCGACTTGCCCGACAATGGCAGATAGAACTCCGTATTGTCATCGGTCGTAGCCACGATATCCATAACCACACCGCTCTTATCGCCTGCAATGGTTGCGGCTCCGCTGGCATAGACCTTACCATAGAAGTAGTCGTTATCCTGTGCCGTGGTATTCAGCACCAACATCTTGCGCGGTTGCACGTTGAGTTTATACGAGATATTCGACAAGTGATTAAGGCTCAAATCAAACGTGAGCGAGCCCTCATTACGCTCCACATCATAGACTGCAACCGAATCCACGTGGAAGAGGTTGTTGCGCACCTCAATCTTTGCCGATGGGACACGATACTCCACCTGCGTAAAATCGACCGTGGTACTCAAATCCCGCACCGAGATATCTCCACGCAACTCCGCCTTACGACGCTCGCCCGTGAAGGTCAGGTCTGCAACCGCCACTCCGTGCGTATTCGACACAACGCCTTTAAGCAGAGGGTCGATAAGTGCCATATCGAGGCTGTCCATATCCGCCTTCGCGTAGTAGCGCACCTGCGAAGGAGCATAGAATCCTCGAATCAGCGTATCTCGTTTCACGCGCTCGGTTACGAAGAATCGCGCTCGGTTACGCTCGAAATCCCACTGTGTATCGAGTTTCATTGCCGGCAACGGAATCTTATTCACAAGGATACTGTCGAGTTGAATGTCGGCATCAATCTCGCTACCCTTCAATGCAGACTTTACCGAGGCATATCCATTCGTGCGACCCTCGATATTATAGCCCACCTTCTCGGCAACCTGCAACAGAGGCGAGAGGTCGAAATCGTTGAGTTCCAAGGTCAGCGAATCCTTGCGACTGCGCGACGCAACGCCATCGACAATCAGCGATTGACGCTCGTTACGCACCATAAAGTTATCTATCAATATCCTCGACGAGTCGGCATCTATCCTCCGTGCCGAGAGATCCCAGCGATTTCCGCCACGCTCGATTTTCGAGGGAGCGAGCGAGATATCGATACTTCGTTGATTGGTTACCGAGTCCTTTTTCAGGCGCACAGCAGCACCAACATCTCCCGACGAATTACGCACCGAGTCGTGGAACTTGGCAGACAAATCGACTAAATTATCCTTCACACCGCAACGCATCGCCAAATCGGGGAAGTGGAATGTTCCAAGGTAGAAGTCCTCTGCCGAGAGGCGCATAACCAGCGAGTCGCTACGATTCGAGACATTGAGGTTGAGCATCATCGCCAACATTCTATCACGCTCGATATAGTCGCTGTAAGCCCTCATCAGGAAGAGGTTGCTTATCGGGTCGAGCAGTACCTGCACGGTCGAGCCGTCTGCAATCTGCAAGCCTCGCACAAAAGCATCCGCCACGGGGTTAAAATTCTTGGTTGTGAATGACAACAACGAGAAATTATGCGCTCGGTGTTTGCGCTCGCGCTCCACGGCCGCCACCGCAGCATCCGTGGCACGTACCTCATCCAACAAGGGCAGATACTGGCCGAGCATCGCTTTAAGGTATGCCCAGACATCCTTGTAGTTATTGCGGCTCTCGAAGACCGCATCCGCAAAGTCCGAGGTCAGCACAAACGAACTCACATCTTCGTTGCTATCCATCACAAGAGATATATGCTCCGAGGTCAATTCTTGGTCGTTATAGCGATACTTAATATTCGCGATACTAACCTCGCCATCCAGCGCATCAGGAATATGTCCGACGGCTGCGACACCAATATTTGCCGAGACGGTCGAAATCGAATCGCGCTTATTGATATGCATAGCCGAGAGGTCGGCCTTATGCAAATCGACCACCACGTCATACGAAGGCAACTCGCCACCCAAGCCCAGCACCGCACGCAGGTCGAAATCGAGATTACGGTCACGTGCCGTTACCGAAGCATCCACAGCCCCATTCTCGACACGCCCCGTCGCCTTAATCGAATCGTAGGTATAATCGAGCATCGTGAAGCGATCGATAGTTCCATCCACATCGAATCCATATGCTCCGCTACCAAATTCTCCCTCGGCCTTAACCTTTACGCCCGTTGTACCGAAGGTTGTGTTTCCGAGGATGCGCCCCAAATCGACCGATGCGGAGGCAACCTTCGCCTCCAAAGATTTCATCTCGGTTCCCTGCGCTTCGGGGGTCATCGTTGCCTCAAAACCTACATCCCCCGCGGCCGTACCGACTACGCCCTTCGTGCGAAACGACGAAAGTTTGCCGGCAAAGCGACCTTTAAGTGTAAGGTCATCGGCACGGTCAAGCATCCCGACAACCGACTCCGGCAATTTCAGGCGGGCGATATTTGCAGCCAATCGCTCCAATTCCTCCACCGACGAGGCAAAGCGTTTTATATCGATACTGAAATCTGTCGTGCGATACTCCGGAAGACCCACAGCCGACACGTCGGCACGCAACGTCGCACCACCCTGCGAGCGCGCACTACGCACGTCGCCCGTAAAGTCTGCAACCGTTCCGTTCATACGCATATCTACATCCGAGAGGGTTGTCTCCCAACGTCGCAGGGCCGGAGCGAAGTAACCCACATCATCACTCGATACTCGACTGCGACTCGCATCGGCATCGATTCTTACGTTGTGGATAAAATCTTTATACATCGTCCATTCGCCTCCCGTTATTGAGAACGAATCGAGCGTAATATCGGACTTTGCTGTGACGATATTGGCATCTTTCAACTCTACAAGGCCCCTATCGACCCTGAACCATCCCTTAATATCATCAGCCACAAAGCCACTACGTTCATGGAATCGCAAACTCTCGATATCGCCACTGATAGAGGTGCCGGCAATGCCGAAATTGCTCACACGGCCACACATATCGAGCAGTTGCATATTGCCATAATCCACACCATACTCCGGATTGCGATGCTCCAATCGCTCGATATGCAGGTCGAGGCTGTCAATTGAGGCGTTATCGATAGTTAGGCGGAAATTATTTTTTTTCTTCTTCTTCGGATTGGCTATTCTATCGACCACCTCTTTGATATTCATCACGCTGTCGGGCGATTCGACGATATAGAGTTTCACCCTCTCTGCCAATGCCGAGCCGAAGGAGATACCGCCACTCACGCCCGTAAGATTTGCCCGCAGATGACCTACGTATAACAGCGTATCTCGCTGATAATCCTCGACATAGAACCCATATACGTTGATTCGGTTGGGCAGGCTGACATTCAGGCGGTCGATATCGACACGTGTTTCGAGTCTCTGCGAAGCGAACTCCGCAGCCTTATGTGCCACAAAGTTCTGCACTGCCGGGATATCAAGCAGCAGCGACAGCGTCACGGGCAACATTATCAACAACAAAATCGTTGCCGATAGGAGTTTTCCCGATATTTTTATAACTTTGCGCACAATTACGGTAATTAAGTTATTTATAACTTACAAAGTTAGCAATTTATAATTAAATACCTAAAATTTAGCAGACAAAAACGTCACAAAACAACATTTAGCAATGGATATTACCATTTTAGGCATCGAATCATCGTGCGACGACACCTCGGCGGCAGTCATTCGCAACACTACACTCCTCTCAAACGTCATCGCCTCACAGGCGGTACACGTTAAGTATGGCGGTGTAATCCCCGAACTCGCCTCACGCGCTCATCAGCAGAACATTATCCCCGTGGTCGATACAGCCCTCAAAGAGGCGGGCATCACCCCCGACAAGATTGACGCCATAGCCTTCACTCGCGGTCCCGGACTCCTCGGCTCGCTTCTGGTAGGCGTGTCATTCACCAAAGGACTTTCGATTGCCGGCAATATCCCGATGGTCGAGGTAAATCACCTCCAAGGACATATCCTGTCGCACTTTATCGACATGCCCGACAAGGAGTTACCTCATCCACAATTTCCATTCCTCTGTCTGCTTGTCAGCGGTGGTCACTCGCAGATTGTCTGCGTGCGCTCGCCCTACGAAATGGAGATTATCGGCACGACCATAGACGATGCCGCAGGCGAAGCATTCGATAAGTGTGCCAAAGTGATGGGATTGCCCTATCCGGGAGGCCCCGTAATCGATAAACTTGCCCACGAAGGCAACCCCGAAGCGTTCCACTTTGCGAAGCCCCACGTAGCAGGTTTCGACTACTCGTTCTCCGGACTGAAAACCTCGTTCCTCTACACTCTGCGCGATGCCATGGCAGAGAATCCCGACTTCATCGAGCAGAACAAAGCCGACCTCTGCGCATCGCTGCAAAAGACCATTGTCGATATCCTGCTCGACAAACTTATAAAGGCATCCAAAGAACTTAAAATCAAAGATATCGCCATTGCCGGCGGAGTCTCGGCAAACTCCGGCTTGCGCGAGGCGATTGAGGCAGAGGGACACAAGCGCGGTTGGCGCACTTTCCTGCCCGAATTTAAGTTCACGACCGACAATGCTGCAATGATTGCATTAGCGGGATATTTCCGCTATCAGAAGGGAGAGTTTTCATCTCTCGACACGGCTCCCGTTGCCCGCATCGAGGATTTGCTGTAAAGAGCCTCTTGCTTGGCACAAAAAAAAACTGTCGCATCAAATTTTGCGACAGTTTTTTTTTGTAAGAAATCTCTATGTATTAAAACTTCAAAACCTCCTCAACGCCAAACTCTTTATACTGGTTGTCGAGTTCGTCGCCTCGGTCGGAGAGTATCAGAAGTTTATCCCCTTCGAGCAGTTCGGTATTGCCTCGTGGCACGAAGTAGTCCCCGTCACGACAAATCATCACAACAAGCGTATTGTCGGGCAGAGATATCTCGCTCAACTTACCGCCATTGAGGAGCATCTGCATATTCACCTCCACCTCCGAGAATGCTGCGGTCATCCGCTCCTGCAACTCCTCGCCAAACGAAGACTCTCGCTCCTCGTATGCCAATCCGAGTGCATTAGCCATACCGCTCACTGTTGTACCCTGCACCGCCATAGAGATAAGCGTCACAAAGAATACGATATTAAACAACATCTCGGCTCCGTCGATGTGTTCAACCACAGGATACGTAGCAAAGATGATTGGCACAGCACCGCGCAGACCCACCCACGACACATACAATCGAGCCTTCATCGAGAACTTGCGGAACGGCGCCAGACAAGCAAAGACCGACACGGGGCGAGCAACCAAAATCATAAATGCACCGACCAAACAGCCGAGTATCACGATATCGGGCTGTAACAACTCCTCGACATTTACCAACAATCCCAACGTGAGGAACATTATAACCTGACAGAGCCACGTAAAACTATCGAAGAATGTCGCCAGCGTGCGTTTGTGAGCGAGTTTATTATTTCCGACCACCAAGCCCGCGATATAGACAGCCAGATAGCCGTTACCCTGCAACAGCGAAGTGAACGAGAAGGTCAGGAATACCGATGCCAGAAGCAACACCGAGTAGAGCGAAGTGTTGGCGATGTTGATATGGTTGATAACCCACACTGTTCCTCTACCGAGCCCATATCCGAGCAGTACGCCCACAAACATCTGTACAAAGAACATAAAGACACTCGACCCTATCGACACTCCATCGTGACCGCTCCCCGACAAGATGCCGACAAGCAAGACCGTCAATATATATGCCATCGGGTCATTACTACCGCTCTCCAATTCGAGCAGTGGGCGAAGGTTCTCGCGTAGTCCCTGCTTCTTGGTACGCAGAATCGAGAATACCGATGCCGAGTCCGTCGAGGACATCGTGGCAGCAAGCAGAAGAGCGAAGGGGAACGTGAGCGAAATTCCGAGTAGCGGAGCCACCAGCCACACAAAGCCGGCAACGATAAATGCCGTAAGGATAACTCCTACCGTGGCGAGCATCACTCCGGGCGACATCACGGGACGAATCTCCGAGAATCGCGTATCCATACCTCCGGAGAAGAGAATGATACAGAGCGCAACCATACCCACCACCTGTGCAAATTCGGCAGAGTCGAAGGATATAAAGTTGTAGCCGAAGAACATTCCGACACCCAGAAACAGCAGCAAGGCTGGCGCACCAAATCGATACGCCACCTTACCGGCAAATACGGCAATTATGAGCAATACAGCTCCTACCAACAGGTAATTTTCGCCTCCTATCATACTCTTTTACTGCTTTTTCAAAATTTTCGCTTCGCGCAACGGGCGATACTCCAACTCAACATACTCGAAGGGCTGGCATACTACAAATCTTCCGTCTGCGGTGCGACACAACGCCACCGTAACGGCGGCAACCGGCGATTCGGGCAGCGCAAGCAACGCAGCCACATCGCCACAATCGATTGCCGACATAACCTCGCGCATCTGCATACGGGCAAACGACAACTCGGTAATTTTCAGTGGTTCGCCCACCTCTCCGAGGCAGGGACGTCCCTCTCCGCCAAAGAGGCGGCCGAGCAACATCACAAATCCCACAATGGCAACAATCGCGCCCAACAACAGCAACGACGAGTGCCAATCGGCAGTCGCAGAACCCTCCGGCATCGTATAGCCCGTTACAACGATAAGCGCACCCAACGCTATCGATACCACAGGCATCACCACGCTCTTACGACGTTTAACAATAATATTATCAGGCAAGGCATACAGGGCCTCGCAAAAAAGTGTTTTATCCATTTTCTTTCTTGATTATTAAGCGTTTGACAATAAATTCCGCAGCACCCGACATCTCCCGATATCGGGCAACGGCTGCTCAAAGTGCAAATTTTAGTCAGTGGCTAAATAATCAGTCGGCAGAGCATTCGGATAGCAAAATCCGAAGGCGCACCACCGACAAAGAGTCTTGAAAGTGGTTTCGTCGAGAGATATACACGCCCGGCACCCGCAGCACGTACAACCGAGAAGCATACCGAGCGACGCTCTCCCCCATAATCGTTACGCAGAGTCTGCTCCACATGTTGCGGAGCGGTCACACTCGGTACCGAGGGGAGTTTCAGGTCGGAGTTATAGGTACGGGCGCAATCGATTTGCACCAACATCTCGGCAGACAACTCCGGCTTGTACGGAGCGTTGTTTGCAGACGACCCAGCACTACCCTGTCCGACAGATGCCACCACGGCACCATCGAGCATAAACCCTGCAATCAGGGCGATGAGTATCGCTGCAAATCGTCTCATTCTACTGCGGTATAAATATATATGTTATCGTTCCCGTCTGCTTTGCCGGTGCCGACGAGTTGATATCAAAGGTTGAGCGTCGAGCCGATGCGAGTGCCGTGCGACGCATACACTCATCGCCACCCGACTTGACGTATGCTCCGACAACCTCGCCACTGCGATTTACCGTTACGCTTACCACAACCTCGCCACCGCCTTCACACTTATAAGCCGGCTTATCGAGATAGCGATGGTGTCGCACCGGATTCGTAATGGAGTACGACACAGTAACCATACCCTTAACCTTGCGCGATTCGACCTTCTCTTCGCTCGTATCTTCCTCGCTATTGCCTATCGCCGCCGCCTCGGCAAGGCCCTTTTCATAAGCCTCGCGGTTGGCCTGCATACGTCGTTGCGCCTCTGATGCTGACTTGTTGAGTTGCGCAGTGTTGGTGCCTCGGTCATCCTTCAAATTCTCATTCAGCGCATTTTCATTGGAAGCCGTGTTGCGAATATTGCGCCAATTCTCATCACGCAGGCGGGCTTCAACCTCCTCACGCAGGCGGTCGCGCTCGTTCATCAACTCTTCGAGGTTCTCCAAATCGACCAAAATCGTCGATGCCCCCTGACGCTCGCCCACGGCAATCTTGCCCGCCATAAAGACTATACCAAGCACCAGATAGACAATCAGAGTTACCGCCAACCCCACGCGATGGTCATAAGCCCACTCACCGGCATCTTCCCTACGATTATCAAACGGGAGACGCAAACGAGGCTTACGGGGCTCTCTTCGTGCGGTTTTTGTAGTCGATTCAGACTCTTTATGATTCGAATTATTCACTCTTCCTCCTATAATTTCAGCAAAAATACTTATTTTTAACTTATTTTTTATATCTTTACCTGCAATTTAACGAAATTTTGGAAAAATATGTCATCAAAACAGAGAACTTTGAACTCATCCATTACCTTTTCGGGTAAAGGACTACATACCGGTCTGGCGGTGACTATGACCGTCAATCCGGCTCCCGCAAACAGCGGAATCTCGTTCCGTCGTATCGACCTCGAAGGAGCGCCTTCGGTTCCGGCTCTTGCTGACTATGTCGTAGATACTTCGCGTGGTACGACCATTGCCAAGGGAGATGCAAAGGTCAGCACCATCGAGCATATCATGTCGGCACTCTGGACTCTCGGTGTGGATAATGCCGTTATCGACATCAACGCTCCCGAAACCCCGATTATGGATGGTTCGGCACGCGAGTATGCCGCAAAAATTAACGAAGTCGGCACCGTCGAGCAAGAGGCCGAGCGCGAATACTATCAGGTAACCGAGAAGATGGTATATTCGATTCCGGAGAAGGGCGTAGTATTGGTACTCTACCCCAACGACGACTACTCCGTATCTGTCCATATCGACTACAACTCGAAGATTATCGGCAACCAGTTTGCAACCTTCGAGCCTAACGATAACTACGAGACGAAGATTGCCCCCTGCCGTACATTTGTATTCCTGCACGAGTTGGAGCCTCTCTTCAAGATGAATCTCATCAAAGGTGGCGACCTCGACAACGCAATCGTCGTGGTTGAGAATCCCGTTTCTGACGAACAACTCGAACACTTGAAGAAGATTTTTAACAAGGATGATATCCGCGTCACAGATGGCTACCTGAATAATCTCGAATTGCGTGCAACCAACGAGTTGGCTCGCCACAAGTTGCTCGACCTGCTGGGCGACTTCGCGCTCTTGGGTCGCAGAATCAAGGGCAGTGTTTGGGCTACACGTCCCGGACACTATGCCAACACGGAGTTTATGAAGCAGTTGCGCATCACGGTACGTCGCGAGGGCGAGAAACCTCGTTTCAAGTATGACCCGAACAAGGCTCCCGTCTATGACATCAATCAGATTCGCAATATGCTACCCCATCGATTCCCGTTCTTGCTGGTGGATAGAATCTTCCACATCGAGAAGGATTCGATTGCCGGCATCAAGAATGTTTCGATGAACGAGCCGTTCTTCCAAGGTCACTTCCCGCAGGAGCCTGTAATGCCGGGTGTTCTGTTGGTCGAGGCTATGGCGCAGTGTGGAGGTATTTTGGCACTCTCGTCGGTACCCGATCCGGAGGCCTACTCAACCTACTTCCTGCGCATAGATAACGTGCGCTTCAAGCAGAAGGTTGTTCCCGGTGACACACTCCATTTCGAGTTGCAACTCACCGAGCCGTTGCGTCGCGGAATGGCGACGATGCAGGGCAAGGCGTTTGTCGGCAACAAACTCGTCTGCGAGGCGATGATTATGGCACAGATTATCAAGAATAAATAACAAACCAAATATAACCCTTAATAATTATGATTAGCAATTTAGCATACATACACCCCGACGCAAAGTTGGGAAAGAATGTAACCGTTGAGCCTTTTGCATACATCGCTGGCGATGTCGTAATCGGAGATGATTGTTGGATTGGTCCCGGAGCCATCATCAACGATGGTGCGCGTATCGGCAAGGGTAACAAAATCCACACCGGAGCATCCATTGCCTGCCTGCCGCAGGATTTGAAGTTTGCAGGTGAGGTTACCACGGCAGAGATTGGCGACTACAACGATATCCGCGAGTGCGTGACCATCGCACGTGGTACGGCTTCGCGTGGTACGACCGTCGTAGGCAGCCACAACCTGCTTATGGCATACGTTCATGTTGCACACGATGATGTTGTCGGCAACCACTGTGTCATCGCAAACCGAGTTTCGCTGGCCGGAGAAGTCGAGGTAGGCGACTGGGTCGTTATTGGCGGACATGCTGCCGTACATCAGTGGGTACATATCGGCGACCACGCAATGCTTCAAGGCGGAACTCTGCTCAGCCAGGATGTGCCGCCCTATATCATCGTAACGAGTGAAGGTGCGCGTTATGCAGGCATCAACAAGGTCGGTTTGAGCCGTCGCGGATTCACGCCCGAACAGATTGCGGCAATCCACGACACCTGCCGCGTCCTCTTCCAGAGCGACCTGAACTATATGACCGCTTGCGAGAAGGCAATGTCAGACCTTCCGCAGTCGCCGGAACGTGACTATCTCGTCGAGTTTATCCGCTCGTCGAAGCGAGGCGTTATCAAGCCCTACCAGAGCCGTCGATAATCGCCATACGGTTATAATGAATCAGGGTTGTCTGACAAATGTCGGACAACCCTGATTCGTTAAATACGCAGAGCCTACTGCAATGCCTCCGAGATATTGATGATGTAATCACCCATACGCTCGATTTCGGCAACTGTATCGATATAATAGACACTGCTCTGGTAGTTCGAGCCACCCTCCTCGATGCGATGTATCTCCTCCTCACGCAGAGTTGTGCGACGCTCGTTAATTGCAATCTCGCAATCTACCGCAGCGCGCAGATGTTCGGGTTGGAACACCTCGTGATTGAGGTTTTCAATCATCACGGCATAGGCTTCATCGACCAACGTAAGCATTGTGTCGATTTTGTCGATTTGCTCCTGCGAGAACTCCTTGCCGTGCGAGTTACGACGCGAAAGGATGCGGCTGATAGCCTCTCCGGAGTCGCCCAGACTCTCCAACTCACCAATAATCTTGTACATCGCCTTGGTCTGCTTACGGGTATCCTCGCTGATACTCTCCTGCGGCAGGGCATTGAGGAATGCCGCAATCTCGTAGTCGATGCGGTCGGCAATCTCCTCATACTTGACCAACTTCTGGCGATATACCTCGAACTCCTCCTCCTTGCGGGCGCGAACCGCCTCACGAATGTAGCCGAGTCCGTTACGCGAAATCTGCGCGAAGTGAACAATCTCGTTCTTCGCCTGACCCACCGCAAGTTCAGCAGTTGAGAGGTGTCCTCCGCTGATATATTTGAGTTTCACGGTATCCTCCTCACTCTTGGGTTTATCCTTGATTACCGAAGATACCAAACGCTCCAACTGCGGTATAAACCAAATCAAAATGCAGGTATTAAAGAGATTGAACAGGGTGTGGAACATCGAGAGTCCGTAGAGGGCTGCTGTCGATTCGGGCGAGGTTGCCTCGATTACACCGGTATATGACATCTCGGCAGGATTGGGATAGCCCCATGTCGAGATAATCCAGCCAACAAGAGCCGTAAAGGGTTTGAAGAGGATGAGCGCCCAAACCACACCGAAGAGGTTGAAGACCGTGTGCGCCAAAGCGGCACGTCGCGCATTAGCATTTCCAACCGCTGCTGCGATGTTGGCAGTGATGGTTGTACCGATATTCTCACCGAGTACCATTGCCGCTGCCATGTGGAACGGAATCCAGCCAAGGCTCATCATAATCAGCGTAAGCGCCATAGTTGCACTTGACGACTGCAACACGAGAGTCAGCACCGTACCGAATACAAGGAAGATAAGCACTGACCAGAATCCGTGTTGAGTCCATTCGGAAATGAACGAGAGGACTTCGGGAGTCTTCTGCAAGTCGGGCACCGACTCCTTCATCAGCGACAGACCGAGGAAGAGCAACGCGAAGCCGATGATAAGTTCGCTAACATTGCGACGCTTCTCGCTCTTGGCAATGCTCAACACAAATCCCAACGCCATCAAAGGCACTGCCAGAATCGAGATATCGGCCTTGAATCCGAGCAGCGAAATCATCCAAGCCGTAACTGTCGTACCGATATTGGCACCCATAATTACACCGATAGCCTGATTCAGCGCGAGCAGTCCCGCATTTACGAATCCGACAACCATTACGGTCGTGGCACTCGACGATTGGATAATTGAGGTAATCGTAAGACCTGTTGTAACGCTTTTGAAGCGGTTAGAGGTCATTGCCGCCAAGAAGTGGCGCATCTTGTCACCGGCGACTTTTTGCAAACCGGCACTCATCAGATTCATTCCGTAGAGGAACATTCCGAGCGCACCGAGCAGTGTGAATAGTTGTAATACCATACCTTTTTATGTTAGTTTGAGTTTTCTTATCTTCACTCTTTATTCTACGGGACACAGCCCCGATTAGGCATCTTTTTCTGCTATTACTACAACAAAATTAGCAACTATTTAGCGAGATTATGCATCACAAAATCGGATTTAATAATTTGTTAAGGATTTGGTAAAGATTTCGTAACATTGCACACTTCGCCATGTCGCAAAACAAAGGTCGAAATCGTAAATGGATTTCGACCTTTTCATTATCTGATGATGTTACTACTGCGCAATGCCCTCCAAATTGCCGACGACAAACTCGACATACCCCACCTCGGTAGAGTCTTTAACCAGCACCCTCTTCTCGGCATCGAGCAGATAGAGTGCCGGAATAGCCTTCAAATCGTAGAGGTTTTTGTTGCGGATAACCGTACCCTTATCGTAGGAGTTAATCCAGATTGAGGGGATATGCTCGCGATAGGCGTGCCACTCGTCGAGCAGTTCGTCGGGATAAAGAGCCAAGACCTTCATCGTGCCGTTCTCGATAAGTTTGGTAAGAATCGGCGAGGCGCATATCGCATCCCGAATCGTCTTACACATCGTGCAACCCGGATTATTGAAGAAGATAAGCGTATATTTCGCCTTTATACCGTAGAGCATACCGGAGCGTCCCGACCCCGTAGTATAGCGGAAGTCATTGGCAACGTGTCCGATACGATTTTGCAACGCGAGGTTGAGATTGTACTGCGGAGAGAGTTTCTCGTACTTGTCGAGCCACTCGCTCTCGACTTGTGCCTGCAATACGGGGATATAGAGTTCATCGCTACGCAGTGGAGAGTTGGGGTCATACAGTACCTTCTCCGCCAACATCGAGAAGTAGCGCAACGAATGGGGATATTTTGCCGCCTTCGCCATAAATTTGCCGACATAGGTGCCGTCATTCGGATTCATATAGTTGCCAATCCACGCCATATACGCCTGCAACATCTGCGCGGTATCGATTTCGGCAAAGAAGGTCGAATCTGCGAGATTGACCCTGTCCCAATAGTGTTCGCACATATAGACTCTGCGCGCCTCCGGGTCGGAGATCGCCGAGGGGATAATTGCCGGCACAAATACACGCGGAGCCTTGGTCTTTACCATCTCCGCCTTCCTGCGGTTGCCACCGCCACAGCCAACAACACAGATAATCGTCAGCAGTGTAATTATTGTACAAACAGTCCTTTTCATATCTGCAAATGTAGGTATTTTTCCCTCAAAAAACAATACAATACACCATTTTGCACGGTACTTGCACCGCCGAGAGCAAATTGCAAACCAACAAAATCTAAATTCAAGAGTTATGGACGCAAAAAAAAGTACAGGATTCAGGTTGAGTGTGATGACACTCGCCATAATGAATGTTACCGCGGTGGTCAGTCTGCGAGGCCTGGCATCGGAGGCGGTTTACGGCTTATCGTCGGCATTCTACTATCTCTTCGCGGCTATCGTCTTCCTAATCCCTACGGCACTCGTTGCAGCCGAGTTGGCAGCGATGTTCTCGGATAAGCAGGGCGGAGTCTTTCGTTGGGTAGGAGAGGCCTTCGGAGCCAGAACGGGATTTCTCGCCATCTGGCTGCAATGGATTGAATCGACCATCTGGTACCCGACGGTGCTGACCTTCGGAGCCGTATCGATAGCATTTATCGGCATGGACCAAACGCACGATATGGCCCTCGCATCAAACAAAATCTTCACACTTGTCATCGTCTTGGCGATATACTGGATTGCCACCTTCATCTCGTTGCGCGGACTCGGTTGGGTCGGTAAAATCAGCAAGTGGGGAGGACTTATCGGCACCATAATCCCGGCCGGACTGCTCATCGTACTCGGCATCATCTACCTCGCCACGGGAGGACACAACTATATGGATATGAAGGGAAGTTTCTTCCCCGACCTCTCGAAGTTCGACAATCTGGTACTCGCCAGCGGTATCTTCCTCTTCTATGCCGGAATGGAGATGATGGGTATCCACGTTATGGAGGTCGATAACCCCAAACGCAACTACCCGAAGGCTATCCTCATCGGCTCGCTAATCACGGTCTGCATCTTCGTACTCGGCACCTTCTCGCTCGGATTTATCATCCCGGCAAAAGATATCAACCTTACGCAGTCGTTGCTTATCGGCTTCGACAACTACTTCCGCCACTTCCACATCTCGTGGGCAGGCCCGATTATCGCCATTGCATTGATGTTCGGAGTGTTGGCAGGCGTATTAACATGGGTTGCAGGTCCCTCGAAGGGTATCTTTGCTGTGGGCAAGGCTGGCTATCTGCCTCCATTCTTCCAGAAGAGCAACAGCCGCGGTGTGCAGCGCAATATTCTGCTCATTCAGGGTGGGTTGGTTACATTGTTGAGCCTGCTGTTTGTGGTTATGCCCTCGGTGCAGTCGTTCTACCAGATCCTCTCACAACTCACCGTATTACTATACCTTATTATGTATATGTTGATGTTTGCCGCAGCCATAGCCCTGCGCTACAAGATGCGCGACACCGACCGTCCATTCCGTCTTGGCAAGGGCAATGGATTGATGTGGCTACTTGCAGGGTTGGGATTCTGTGGCTCGTTGCTGGCATTCGTTTTGAGTTTCATCCCGCCCGGACAGATTGCCGTAGGTAGCAAGACTGTATGGTTCTCGGTGCTGATTATCGGATGCATCGTGGTCGTAATCATCCCCTTCATCATCTACGCAATGCGCAAGCCTTCGTGGCAGGACGCATCGGCAACTGCGGAGTTTGCCCCATTCCACTGGGAGCAGGCGACACCTAAAACAGCAACACAGAAGGCTATCCCCGATAACAAGGGGCGCAAATAGGTTTTTCCACGACATTTGGCGACTATGAACAAATCGTCGGATGTCGGCATACAAACACGAGAGGGTGACCGCTTTGGTCACCCTCTCATCTTTGAAATGGGTTGTCTATAACCGACTACTGTGCAGGAGTCTCCTCGGTTGCAGCAGCAGGCATCTCCACTTGGGGAACAGCCTCGCCCTCGCCCGCTACCTTCTCGGTAAGAGCCTCAACGTCGTGGCTAATCGATGCTGCATTGCTCTCGGCAACCTTCTCGCGGTCCATAGCGATAGTCGCCAACAGACTCAACACGAGGATAGCCGCAGCCATAGCCCAAGTAAACTTCTCCAAAAAATCGGTAGTCTGACGTACTCCGATAACCTGATTCGATGCGCCAAAGTTAGCAGCCATACCACTCTTGGGGCTTTGTACCAAAACCGCAAGGATAAGCAGAACGCTCGCAATCAGAACCAGAACAATGCAAAATGTGTATAACATATCTCCAAATTTTTAATTATTGTTTCTCAATTTGTTCAATAAGTTCGGCAAAGTAAATACTTTTTTTCGGATTTAACAAACTTAATTTGCGATAGATTGCAATTGCCTCCGATTTTAGCCCCTGTGCGAGGTAAACTTCCGCCAACTCCTCGCTTACCAAATCATCCTCATCATCGAACTCCGCCTCGGTACGAATATCGTCATCCGCGCCACTCTCATCGCCCTCATCTGCCACAATTCGATAGTTGTCGAGATGCAGAAAACGCTCGATAACATCCACCTGTGGAGTGTAGGACTGCAACTTCTCGACATCGATACTTTTCAGAGCCATCAGAGGGATACTTCTCCCCGCAATTGCAAGCATCAGTCGCGAATCCTGCGCACCGGTGCAGTAAGCACGAGCAACACGTGCTGCCGTGAACCACTCGTGACGAGAGATAATCTCATCGAGTTGCCCCACAGCGATTTCGCCACGACAGTCAGAGGCTATATACTCCTTAAAATCGACCATTTTACCAGTTTGATGCAGATGCTTGGAAGATATCATTTACCAACTGATCGACAATCTGCGTTATCAGTTCGCCCTCAACCTCGGTAAGCAGTTTTGTAGAGTCGTAGTCTGCGTATGCCGAGAATGTTCGGTTATTGAACGAAGCCTTCTCGTCAATCAGGTTTGTGAAGCGCACACGCACCGTGATTGTCAATCGGTTTTGCAGTGCATAGTCATTGCTCGACACCGAAGCCGTTGCAGATGTATAGCCTACAATCTCGCCCTCAAATGCAAAATCGCCACCCTCCGGGACCTGTGTCAAGCGGGTCGAGCGCGAAAATTTATCGACCAACGCATCCGTCAAGGTCGAACTCAATGTCGGCGTTACCATAGCCGCATTATTCGGGAAGTAGGCAACGCTGAAAGTCTTGGCATCGGGCGGAATTGAGGCTCCCGACAGTGAATATTTTACCGTACATCCGACAGCCACAAAAGCCGTCAGCAACACAAATAACAATCTCCTCATCATAACTCCTCGACATTTTCGACACGACCACGCAGGTATGCCGTCATCTGTTTATATTCACTCTCACTCATTGGATAGACCGCACGCAGGTTTTTCAGATTGACGATAACCACACATCCGCACTCTTTGAGGTACGACACACTTGCAATCTCGCCATACTTCCACCACGAAAGGCTCGACGGGAAGATTATCGCCTTCGGCATCATAACGATACGGAATCTGTTGCGCGAGCGCTGGTCGTAGAGCATAACCACTCCGAGCAGCAGAAAGAGCGAGCCAAAAACCTCATTCCCGGAGATAATCTGTGCCACACCGCACGCTGCATAGCAGATGCAGAGCGGAATCAGAAACAGACGCTTGGTACTGACATGCTCATTCGATTTACGCGCCAAGGCTATCCATCGTCCGCTGTGAATACCACGCTTCACGGCTATCAGATACCAGATATATGGCACCATAACAAGCACCACAACCGTAACTCCCATAATTTCAAACAAGCCCATATCCGTTTTCGAATTGATAATTGACAATTGATAATTTTACCTTATCTCCCTCAAAAAACTAATTTCCTCCCCAAAAAACTAATTTCCTCTATATTTTGCTGTTTTTAAGCCCTTTCCTACTCGATACCCAACTCCTTGATTTTGCGATAGAGCGTTCTCTCCGACATAAAGAGTTCCGCAGCCGCCTCCTTGCGACGTCCATTATGGCGACGCAGGGCGCGGATAATCTGCTCGCGCTGCACATCCGCCTTGGTCAGTTCGCGCGGCTCGTCGAAGACCTCCTCACTCTCGGCATAATCATCAACCTCCGGCTGACTCTTGCCCGGCAGCAGTCCGATAACATCCTTGCGCTCCATCGGATGCATCGGCATCGACCCACCCATACGCATCTCCATCATCATACGTTTCAGGTCGTTGATATCGTTACGCATATCGAACAACACCTTATAGAGCAGTTCGCGCTCGGTACCCATATCGTCCATCTGTGCCGACCCCATAACGCTCGGTGCCGAGGTTGTGCGCTGCTCGGTAAGGTATTTCGCCAGAATCGGGGCTGTAATCGTGCGCGACTCCTCGATAGCGGAAATCTGCTCGGCAACATTCTTCAACTGTCGGATATTTCCGCGCCAGCCATACGATTCGAGCAATGCCCTCGCCTCCGTGTCGAGCGAGATTGCCGGCATACGGTACTGCACAGCCACATCCGAAGCAAACTTGCGGAAGAGAAGATATATATCCTCCGGTCGCTCACGCAGTGCCGGCACCTCGATAGGTACGGTATTGAGTCGGTAGTACAAGTCCTCGCGGAAACGACCCGCAGCAATCGCCTGCATAAGATTATTGTTCGTAGCAGCCACCACGCGGACATTGGTCTTCTGCACCTTTGCCGAGCCTACACGGATAAACTCGCCCGTCTGCAACACGCGCAACAAGCGTACCTGTGTCGAGAGAGGTAACTCGCCCACCTCGTCGAGGAATATCGTACCACCATCGGCCTCCTCAAAGTAACCCTTGCGAGACTCGGTAGCACCCGTAAATGAGCCCTTCTCGTGTCCGAAGAGTTCAGAATCGATAGTCCCCTCCGGAATTGCACCGCAATTCACAGCGATATATTTATTATGCTTGCGAGCAGAATGTGCATGGATAATTTGCGGAAAGAACTCCTTGCCCACACCGCTCTCGCCCGTAACAAGAACAGACAAATCGGTAGGTGCTACGCGCAATGCCACTTCGAGAGCGCGATTGAGCAACTCCGAGTTTCCGATAATGCCGAAACGCTGTTTTATGGATAGTAATTCTGCCATTGTCTCCTAATTTGTTATTTTTTGGGGGCAACATCCCTCATCGCATCAACATCGCCACCATCTATACTCTCTGCACCTTCAAGTCCCGGCTCCACATTCTCGATTTCGGGGAAGGGCATAGGCTCACTCTCCTCGCGATTACACAGCACGCCATAGAGAATCGCACAGATGGCAAGTACCGCCACAACTATCGATACAATCATAAAGATATCGGGCTTACGACGCATTCCGACGCCCTTTCGTGGCTCCCGTTTTCCCCTATCTTTCTCCGATAAAGTGCGCTCCTCCATGGGCTCCGTCTTCTGCATCGCCGCCTCCTGAATTGCCGCAGCCACACCTCTCACACCACGATTTACGGAAGGCTGTTGCGGTTGCTGAACGTAGAATCCCATAAAGACAATTCTGCCCTTTTCGTCACGACGCAGCGTACCCAGATTGCCAATTTTGTAGGGCATATTTCTATCGAGAGTATGGCGCACCTCGAAGACAAAGCGGTCGATAACTCCCGCAGCCTCGATGTCGCCCACTCCGTGATTCTTGATAAGACCACGCAAAACACCATCGTCGCCACGCAACAACTCCGAGAAGATAATGGTCTGATTATCATCCTTCACGATGAAGGCTCCGAGTTTCGGGATAACGAGCCTACGGTTCTCTTGCAGGTATTTAATTATAATCGAGTTTATCATATCTCTTAAAAAATCTCCCAAAAATACACTTTTTCGAAGAAAAAACCAAGATTTCGCGTAATTATTGTACAAATCGTTGTCTATGTCAAAAATATTTATTTGCTTTGCAATCCGAAAGTTTCCCAAATGTAACTCGGTTACTTTGATAAAATTTCGGCAATGTAACTCGATTGGATTGTAAATTTCAAAACAAAGCGAAGATGAAAAATAAGTACATCGACCTTATTGAGCAGACATTCGATTTTCCGCAAGACGAGTTTACCGTCACGGATAACGAACTCAATTTTCACGGAATTCCATTGATGGAGATTATCAAACAGTACGGAACTCCGCTCAAAATTACCTATCTGCCAAAGATATCCCAGCAGATTAACCGCGCCAAACGAATGTTCAACGTGGCGATGGCGAAGACCGATTACAAAGGTTCGTACAACTATTGCTACTGCACAAAGTCAAGCCATTTTTCATTCGTTTTGGAGGAGGCTTTGAAGAATGATATTCATCTCGAAACCTCTTCGGCATACGATATTCACATCATTAACTCGCTGTATGACAGCGGAATAATCGACAAAGACCGTTACATCATCTGCAACGGATTCAAGCGTCCGCAATATGTGGAGAACATTGCCCAGTTGGTCAATGACGGATTCCACAACACGATTCCCGTTATCGACAACAAGGAGGAGTTGGACCTCTTCGAAGATGTATTTACCAAGAAATGCAAGGTCGGCATCCGCATCGCCTGCGAGGAGGAGCCAAAGTTCGACTTCTACACCTCGCGACTCGGAATCCGCTACAACGAAATCATCGATTTCTACAAAGCCAAGATTCAAAAGAGCAAGAAATTCCAACTCAAAATGCTTCACTTCTTCATCAATACCGGAGTGAAGGACACCTCCTACTATTGGAACGAGTTGGCAAAGTGCGTCAATATTTACTGCCAACTCAAAACCATTTGCCCGGAGTTGGATAGTTTGAACATCGGTGGCGGATTCCCGATCAAGACCTCGCTCGACTTCGATTACGACTATGAATATCTGACCGAGGAGATTATCGCGCAGATTAAGAATATCTGTGCATCTAATGGCGTCGTGGAGCCTAACATCTTCACAGAGTTCGGCTCATTCACGGTTGGCGAGAGCGGTGCCACGCTCTACTCTATCGTCAATCAGAAGCAGCAAAACGACCGCGAGTTCTGGTATATGATTGATAGTTCATTTATGACCACCCTGCCCGACACGTGGGGTATCAACCAGCGATACATCATGCTTCCCATCAACAATTGGGACAAGGAGTATCAGCGCGTCTTCCTCGGTGGTCTGACCTGCGACAGCGAGGATTTCTACAACTCCGAGGCACACACCAACGCCATCTTCCTGCCGAAACTCGAAGCCGGCGACACGCAGTACATCGGATTCTTCCACACGGGAGCATATCAGGAGTCTCTCGGAGGTTTTGGTGGCATCCAGCACTGCCTGATACCTTCGCCCAAGCACATCATCATCGACCGCGACAAAGACGACAACGAGTACTACACCCGTCTATTCGCAAAGGAGCAATCCTACCGCTCGATGTTGCGCATTTTGGGTTACTAATACCCAAATGGCCGGGGAAGAGTGTGATTCCCTATTATAGCAGAGGCTGTCCTACGTGTAGTTAGACCCTCTATCAAATGCTGCCAACGCAGTATTTAAGAAGCATTTGATTTGTAATGTGTTAAGTTGTTTAGATGCGGACTGATTGTCCAAGCAAAAATAGTCTAAACCTTGATTTGCGAAGATTTTACCTTACTCTTGTAGGCTTCTATGTAGTCTAAATTAAGTATAAATAATAAATATACCTTCATGATTTCGCCTCTCGTTGCCCAGCGGGAGGCGATTTTTTGTATCATATCCGAACAAGACCCCAAAAGAGTGTTGCCATTTGCGAAAATTTTACTAATTTTGTATTGTCGTGGGTATTATACCCTCGGCACAACATATTTGATGAAAGTGTTTTCGCTTTTATCCTTGCAAGAAAATCTGACAGTTTTCAACGAAACGAGGATAACGACGACACTCATTTCTTGTATAGTTGTGTGGCTATGCACTCTTTGTGCGTACACCTCATACTATCCAAGTGTGGGGTCTTGTATCGTTTATTCGTTTCGGGTTTTGTCAGAACCTTCTTGCAGATAAACGGAAGTCAGCTCCACACTTTCTTTTTGTTATTAACAGCCCATTGGGAGTTGGTGCGCTTAAACTTTTCGTTGAATGAAAACAATTATTTGTATTTGGGGTGGCGCCGGAATCGGAAAAACCTCTTCGATTCGAGCTGTGTGGGATCGACTCAACATTAGTAATAAACCGCCATTACATCAATCAGCAGATGATATTTGCGCCATCGTGCCATTCTGCAATTCAACTGTTGGAATCGCAAGCCAGGGAGACCCCTATTCAGCGCAAGATGAATGGCTTGAAGAACTGATGAATCTTGGTTGTGAGATTATTGTTTGTGCTTCACGCACCAAAGGAAGCACGGTTGATGCTGTGGAGGATGTGGCACAGAGGGGCGAATATGTTACAATATGGTTTTCGCCTTTCTATTCCTCTGATTCCGTTAATACCAATGTTCTAAACAATCTCACAGCGGATGCGGTCATCGAATTGATTCGTAAATGCTTAATGCACTAACCATTAAAAATAAGATATTATGAAGACAAAAAATGTTTTTATATTGGCTGCTGCAATGCTGCTTAATTTGTCAGCATTTGCACAAATCAAGGTCGTAGATGATAACTATAAGTTGTCATCCGGATATAATGAAACTACCGAAATGGAGAAAATTGACATTTATAAATATTTGAAAACGCAAGATGTATGGATTAAATTCGGGCCATATAGCAATGTCGTTGGAGAGAAAATATATGTATATGAAAAACCTAAACAAAAACCCGAACAAAAACCCGAACAACTTCCTTTACCTGATACACATGATTTAGATGAAAAAATTGAGAGAACAAAAAAATTGCTCTTCTTTGAGTATTCAAATCGTAAAGTGAAAGAATCTTTAGCATCTCAATTGAATAGGTATACGGCAGAGAAAGAGAAAATAATAAGGGAATGGGAAATAAAGAATAGCAAAGAAAAAGAAATAGATGTTGGCCATAATAAATATCCGTGCTTAAATCGCAAAGAAGGGATCTTCAAAGCAAAATCTATGCACCCTGGATACTATACAATTGTATCTATTATACTAACAGAAGAAGATTTCAATAGGCATAAAGAAGAAGCTTTTGCAATGAAGATAGAGCCTACAGATACAGCGTATCTAAATCACTATTTTAATAATATTATAACAGGTTTCCCAAAATCTAAAAAAATACAAGAAAGTATATACATACATGATATGGAGGTTAAAAAGTATGAAGAAGCAGATCGTACTCCTCCAACTTTTTATGGTTACTATAAAGAAAGCGTGAATTTCGGAGGGGGATTGATTTTGGAGAATGAAAACGGAGAACAATATTTCGTAATAGATGGAGATTCCTATTATTCCGAGGAGTATAGAGATCATTATGGGTCTAAAAGTTATAGAAAACATCCGTTATTCCGCGAACTTCCGGATTATCTCACAATGTCCTATTATAACTATTTGATAAATACATTCAAAGATAAGGAATTACTACTTGTGAGTGATGCGGATTATTTAAGAGATGCCTTATCTGGTGAGTTAATTACAAAACCCATTTGTAATTACGAATACATTAAAAGTAGCGAGCAGACTATTGGTGGAAATAAATACTACTCAAAAGCAATAAATCCCGACAATAAGTATTGTACCGTTAAAGACATAATTTTAAAAGGACGAGATTTGTTTTACATCATAGATTTTGAAGGACAACAATTTTCAGTAAAAGACAAAACAAAACTTCCTTATTCGATACCATCTAATCAAATTGACTATACGAGCAAACCGATCGATGGTGGTAGACTGGTGTTAAAGAGTGATTTAGAAAAATATGTTGCAGCCTACAATAAAAAGGAGCAAGACCGTCAATTATCAGAAGAGGCTCGTCAAAAGCGAGATGCAGAAGAGCGAGCAGCAAACGCAAAAAAGTGGGAAGAGAGGGCAGCAAAGCGTAAGCAAGAGTTGTTAGCAAAATACCCCGCTGATATTGTTGAAAAAATCTTAAATCACAAAGTGCAGATTGGAATGACTATGGAGATGTGTCGCGAGGCTTGGGGTTATCCATATGGCGGAAAAACATCGGTAACCAACAGTCTTGGAACTGCCGAAACGTGGTTCTATGGCTCGTCGAGTTTGACATTTGTAAATGGTAAATTACGAAGTATTATTAAGTATTAACAATAGCATAAATTAATAAAATACTAAGGTGGCGTATGAAACCCTGTAGTTCCTTCATACGCCACCTTAGCTTGTCTGCAACCAATCTTTTTAAGAGATAGATAGGGCTTATAAATACAGCACAATCGTGCGTGTAAGGGGTTGAATGGTGAGTACGATAAGAGCCCTAATATCGTACTCACACTTTTAGAACAATTGTATCAAAAGCAGGCCGGTGGCAATCGATACAATTGTGGTGATCAGTCCGGGCATCATGAACGAGTGGTTGAGCACCCATTTTCCGATGCCTGTGGTACCCGTGCGGTCGAAGTTTATGGCTGCGACGACGGTCGGATAGTTGGGAATGAAGAAATATCCGTTTACCGCAGGAAACAAGGCGATCATCATCATCGGCGATATGCCCAACGCAATGCCTAATGGAGCAATGGCGCGAATGGTGGCAGCCTGACTGTAAAGCAGAATTGACATCACAAAGAGAGCCACTCCGAACAACCAAGGCATTTGTGTCACAATGCTTTCGATGGATAGCTTCAACTCTCCGATATTGCCGTTGATGAAAGTGTCGCCCATCCATGCAATTCCAAATATGGCGATTACGGCCTGCATGCCGGCCGAGAAGATACTTCCTTTGGCTGCATCCGATCCGTTGGTGCGGGTAAACAATAAAATAAATGCTGCGGCAGAGAGCATCAGAATCTCAATGAGTAGTGGCATGCTCAATGCTGTACCATCGAAAGAAGGTCGTAACGAAGGAATCGAGCCGAAAAGTACGATAAGCAAAGTGGTTATAAGGAATATGGCGACCGACAAACGGGCTTTCGAACGGTTTTTTACATCGTTCAACTCGGTGCGTTTCTCATCGAGCAGACCGCTTTTCAATCGTCTGATGTATTCAGGATCATCGACAAGTTCTTTGCCTACTCGCATTGAATAGAGTGCACCGGCCAATATGCCAACAAGAGTTGCCGGTATGCAAATTTTCAAAATGTCGAAAAGGTTTATTCCGAATCCGGTAAGCATGCCTAACAGAGCAACGGTCGCTGCCGATATGGGGCTAGCCGTGATTCCCTGTTGTGAGGCGATTACGGCAATGGCCAATGGCCGTTCGGGGCGGATCTTGGTTTCTGTTGCCACCTCGGCAATAACGGGGAGCAGCGAATAGGCGACGTGTCCGGTTCCTGCAAGGAAGGTAAACAGATAGGTTACAAATGGGGAGAGTATTGTCACATGGGCGGGATTGCGACGCAAGATACGTTCAGCGATCTTTACCATGTAATCAAGACCTCCTGCGGCCTGCATGCACGATGCCGCAGAGATAACTGCGGCGATCATAAGCATTACATCAATTGGAGGTGCGGTGGGTTGCAATCCGAAGACGAAAGTAAGAATTGCCAAACCGATACCTCCCATAACACCGAGTCCGATACCTCCCAAACGGGCTCCTATTATTATGGCTGTGAGTACAAATAGGAATTGAATAAGCATAATTTGTTTTTTATGGCGAATATAACTTTGTGTGTTGATAGCCTTTACTCCAATTCGCGGCGATTCAACAATGCGTGGGTAATGGTCAGTTCATCGACATATTCCAATTCATCTCCAAATCCGATTCCCCGTGCAATAGCGGTGATTTTCAAATCGGGGAACTGGCGAAGGCGATTCATCAGATAGAAGAGAGTGGTTTCGCCTTCGATCGAGGTGGGGATGGCTAGAATAACCTCTTTTACCTCTTGTTGTGCAACTCGATTGATCAACAAGTCGATTTTCAAGTCGGAAGGCGAAATGCCCTGCATCGGGGAGATCACTCCTCCGAGGACGTGGTACAGCCCTCGATATTGACGAGTGTTCTCTATCGAAAGTAGGTCGGCAACCTGTTCCACGACACAGATGGTCGAATGGTCGCGTTCGTCGTTCTTGCATATCGGGCAGATCGTGTCGTCGGAGAGATTGTTACAGCAGGTACAATATTTTATCTCATGGCGAAACCGATCGATACTGTGGGTCATGTCGCGTACCGAATCGGGCTCCATGCGTAACATATGGATCGCAAGGCGCATGGCCGTACGACGACCGATTCCCGGAAGCTTCGAAAGCTCACTAACCACATCATGAAGTAACTGCGACATCAGATAATCTCAATTTTACGGGCTTCAAGCCATCCTTTTTTGCCGTCGGCGATGGATATTTCATACCAATCATCGAGTTGATCGGTGATTCGTACTAATGTTCCTTCATGCAACACAAAGAGGTCAGCAGATGATTTGTCAGGAGAACTTTTCACTGCGGCGGAATTGGATAATACGACGGCTTGTGTGCGATCGAGTATCTCACGACGTTCTCCTGCTGCAAAGATGGTTGTTACGACAAAGAGAACTCCTGCAACAAGAGCTCCGTAAAAGCCTGCTTTTCTCCATGTCAGACGTTGAGCCAACAAGAAGAACAACACCGATGCCAACGCAATAATCAACATACCCAACGAGAGTAGACTCCACGCCGTACAACTCATTGTATGGCGTATGGCACGCAACCATTCGCTGAGAAAGAACTCGGGAATCTGTTCGATGGTGTCTTTTGTGCGGGCCTCGGCTACGCTTAGGTTGTAGCGGATATCATCATTGCCCGGAGCAAGACGTAATGCCCGCCGATAGCAGAGGATGGCTTGTCCCAACTGATCATCTTTGAAATAGGCATTGCCCAAATTATAATAGAGTTTTGCCGAACTCAATTCTTGGGCGAGCAGTTGCTCGTAGGCCTTGATGGCACCGTGAAAATCGTTGTTGATATAAGCGGTGCTAGCCTGATCCCAAAGTTGATCGGGAGTTGTGACTACGGGCGAGTTGGTTTCGAGCGAATCTGCCCCCATTGCAGGTTGTAATTCTGTTGGTTGTGCAGTGGCGAAACCGGAAATCAACAGTAGTAACGATGTTATGATCTTTTTCATCATGGTTCTATCGTTTTATGGAACTCTCAATGCGAGAGATGAAATCAACTCCTTCGGCATAAATGTCACTCATTTGAGCAGCTGCCGATGGCGAATATTGTGCTTCATCGCATTGGGTAATGATAGCGGTAAAACGTTGTGACTGCTCGGAGGAGACACCGCGTTTGTGCAACTCTTCGCGAACATTCTCTTTCGTGAGGTTGGCAACCGGAATATTCAATTTGTCGCTCATATATCCCCATAAAGCACGAAGCATCTCTTCGTAGAATGCGTGGCGGTTTTGCTCCTCCATGTACCGTTTGGCTGCTCGGAAACGCTGTACGGCAACTTTATTGGCACGTTTTCCGCGAACAAGTACTAAGTTTTTCGACTCGCGAATCTTTCGGCGAAGCGCAATATAGCTGCCGACAAAAAGCAACAGAATGGCTG
>SUZF01000036.1 GCA_015060065.1 Rikenellaceae bacterium
TTCTGGGGTGACATTTTGCTTGTCAAAGGCGACAGAAGCACGACAAAAGTGCGACAAATTAAATCGCGCTGTTTCAGAGAGTTATGCGCGTTGCGCTTGTAACTTGTTGATATAAAACAAAAAAGGGAAAATCTTTCGATTTTCCCTTTCAGTGATCCCGGCGGGATTCGAACCCACGACCCACAGCTTAGAAGGCTGTTGCTCTATCCAACTGAGCTACGGAACCATCGTAAAATCGAGCAAAAGTAATATAAAATTCCCAATCACACAAACTTTGCCCCAAGGTTTATGCAATTTGGTGCAAGGTATCGTCCCGGAACATCCTCAAACTTGCCCCTCGAAAGCCCTATACGATTTTTATTGGCTCAACGTGTATGGCAACCATTGTCCCGTCTCCAAAGCGTTCCCGCAGGCGTTGCTCGATAGATTCCGTCAGGCTGTGCGACTCGCGGACACTCATATCCCCATTGACCCTGATATGAACCTCAATTGCGATATTTGACCCTATACGACGGGTGCGCAAATTATGTGGATGGCTGATAGCGGCATCCTCGGTAACTATCAGGATTATCTCCTCCTCGACCTCACTTGGCAGCGACCCCTCCACCAACTCGTCAAATCCCTTGCGCAGCAGGTCAAAAGCGACCTTCAAAATCATTGCGGCGACGATAATTGCAGCGATAGGGTCGGCAATAACCCACACTCCACCAAGCGTATAAGCGCATGCAATGCCCAGCAACGAACCTATTGACGAGAGGGCATCGCTACGATGATGCCAAGCGTTGGCAACAACGGCCGGAGAGTTCGTATCCTTCCCGACCTTAACAGTATAGCGATAGAGCAACTCCTTGACCGCAATTGATGCCACAGCAGCAATCAATGCGATAAATTCGGGGCGGGTAATATCCTCTCCACGCACTATGGCGGCAATCTTTTGTGCCGCACCGACACAAATGCCGACTCCGACGACTCCCAAAGCCAAGGCGATAATTATCGAGGCGATAGTTTCGTACTTGCCATGTCCGTAGTTGTGACACTCATCCTTGGGTTTTGCCGAGAGACGTACAAAGATAAGCACCACGCAGTCGGTAGCGAAGTCCGAAATCGAATGTACGGCATCGGCAACCATAGCCGAACTTCGACCAAAGATACCTGCTGCAAGTTTTACTAACGACAATAGAAGATTTACCGCGAAACCCACAAGGGTCACGCGGTAAATCTTTTGTACTCTGTCAGACTGCTGTATTTGCATACCTTATATCTTCAACATTTTCGGGGACTTGCGCCCCTCGGTCTGTTAGTAACTTCTCGCGAAGAGAACTCGATGGTGCGACGGTTTGCCCGTGAAGATACACTTGCCCTCCTCGTCCTCGGCATCACACGGAATACAACGAATTGTAGCCTTTGTAGCATCCTTGATTGCCTGCTCGGTCTCCGGAGTGCCGTCCCAATGTGCCGAGATGAATCCGCCCTTCGTATTGAGAACCTCAACAAACTCATCCCACGTATCCACGCGGGTAATCATCGAGTTGCGGTAATCGAGAGCCTTCTTGAAGATGTTCTGCTGGATTTCGTCAAGCAGTGCAACGATACGCTCCGTAAGGCCCTCCTGCGGAACAACCTCCTTGGTCAGCGTATCACGGCGAGCCAACTCGATAGTGCCATTCTCCATATCGCGAGGTCCGAGAGCCAGACGCACCGGAACTCCCTTCAATTCATACTCTGCAAATTTGAAGCCTGAACGCACATTGTCGCGCAAATCGACCTTCACGCTTACACCCTTTGCCTTCAACTCGTCGGCAATGGCGTTCATACGCTCTGCCATAACCTGCAACTGCTCCTCTCCCTTGTAGATAGGGACCATCACAACCTGAATAGGAGCGAGTTTCGGCGGCAGCACCAGACCGTTATTGTCCGAGTGAGCCATAATCAGCGCACCCATCAGTCGGGTCGATACGCCCCATGACGTAGCCCAAACATATTCGAGTTTGCCCTCCTTATTGACATATTGCACATCGAAAGCCTTGGCGAAGTTCTGTCCGAGGAAGTGCGACGTGCCGCTCTGCAAAGCCTTACCGTCCTGCATCAATGCCTCGATAGTGAGGGTATCCTCTGCTCCGGCGAAACGCTCATTGGGCGACTTGTGACCCACAACAACAGGTACGCCCATCCAATTCTCGGCAAAGTCCTGATATACGCGAATCATCTTCTCTGCCTCCTCGATAGCCTCCTCGCGAGTTGCGTGAGCCGTGTGTCCCTCCTGCCAGAGGAACTCTGCCGTGCGCAGGAACAGACGGGTACGCATCTCCCAGCGCACTACATTTGCCCATTGATTGCAGAGAATCGGCAGGTCACGATAGGACTGAATCCAATTTTTGTATGTATTCCAAATGATTGTCTCCGATGTCGGACGAACGATGAGTTCCTCTTCGAGTTTCGCTGCGGGATCGACAACCACTCCGTTACCCTCCGGGTCATTCTTCAAACGATAGTGTGTTACCACAGCACACTCCTTGGCAAAACCCTCAACATGGTTTGCCTCACGCGAGAAGAACGATTTGGGGATAAAAAGCGGGAAGTATGCGTTTTGGTGTCCCGTATCCTTGAACATCTTATCCAAAGCCGCCTGCATCTTCTCCCAGATAGCGTAACCATAGGGTTTGATAACCATACAGCCTCTTACCGCAGAGTTCTCTGCCAGACCAGCCTTTACAACCAACTCATTGTACCACTGCGAATAGTTATCATCCGCCTTGGTCAAATCTTTAAGTTCTACTGCCATAAAAAATTACCTTTGCGTTTTCTGACCGCAAAGGTAATCATTTATTGTGAATTAACAACGAAAAAACTTTCTGATACTTTTAGAATCTGAATCCCAAGGTCATAATTACATTATGACGGGTCAGTTTTGTGCTGAATAGTCCGCTATAATCATCGCTATAAACGGTATTTCCGGCACTATCTTCCTCGCCCACCGTGTCTATCGCGTAGAAGAGGCGGTAGTCGGTCTGGCGAGCCGCCACATATTGATAAGCAACATCTATAAACATAAAGCCAAACGAAATACCGACGCCTGCTGTGGCGTATTGCGTTTGGTCGATGATGGGCGATGAGTACAATATTGTCTTATCTTTGAGCATCGAGCCGTTAAAGCCATATCCGGCACGCAGTGCCAAAATCGGCAACACCTTAACCTCGGCACCTACACGCACCGTATTCGAGCCTTTGAAATACTCCGGGAAAAACTCGTTATAGACACCTCTGCCCACAGGGGTCTTCTGGGTACGGATGCCGTTATACCAAGCACGTTCATAATCTACCGAAATCAAGGCCTTGTCGCCAAAGGTGTATGATGCACCGAAGAGCAGTCGTGACGGCGACGAGAAGTGCCAACTATTGGGCCCGTTATCGCGCCACACCTCGGTCATCGCCTCCGGGTCGGGCAAGACAAACTTGCCGGTCGCATTATCCCTTACACGCGAGGTCATCGCTCCCTGATAAGCATACTCCAAAGTGTATGCCGTCGGTGTGTGGAATGCCACACCCAAGCGCAGATTACGAATCGGACGGTAGGTTATACCGAGTTTCAGATTGACACCCGAACCATCGATAATGGCCTTCTGGTTGTAGTTGAAGTAGCGCAACTCCATGCCCGACGGGGCATCGCCCGGAGCGTAGGTGTACTCCTCGCCATAGTATATAGCCTGCTGTCGATAGATACTCTGCACACCGAGCGTCAGACCGATATATAACTTATTGTTGATATTCATACCCGTCGAGAAGGCGTACTCGCCAATGGCTCCCTTGCTGTGGAGCGACATGTATTGATCGACCGAGGGAGCAGTGCCATACATATCGGGGTGCCAATCCGACTGAATCTCGCCACCCGCGCCATCCGGCACCTTGTCATAGACCAGACCACAACGATAGCCGAGTGCTGCGCCCCAATATTTCGGGTCAAGACGCCACCAATCGAAGTTGTCGTTGCTGTCGTAGAATTGGTCGGAAATCATACCACTCTGTTGCAGTTGGCGGGCAAAGACTCCGGCAATGGAGGATTGATTGTCGGGACGATAGAAGGATGTGCGATAGTTGAAGTCGGCAAGTCGATTATAGCCGAAAGCCACATTTACCGCCACAACATTACCCGAACCCTCATAAGCCTTAAACACAACTCCGAAATTCGACATCGAGAAGCGTGTCGAGTTATTCTTTTGGTATGAAGGGTCACCATTTATGGAACGAGCGACTCCGATCATAGGCGTAACAGCGACCTCGTTTGTGCGGTACATTCCCAATCCTGCCGGATTTATAGCCAGCGACGACAGGTCGCCACCGAGCGAGGTCATCGCCCCGGCCATACCTGCCGAGCGAGCCGTGCCAAAGGTGTGTGTCTGTTGCGAGAAATTGAACATATCCATAGCCGTAACACCACTTGGATCGATAATCGAGCCTCCGATATTAAATCGCTGCTGTGCTATGCCGTTGCCGATGCCTACAAGTATCAAAAATAATGCTCCTGCAAATCTTTTCATCTTTCTGTCGTTATTGGAAACGATTGTTGGGCAAGGAAGCCTTGCCCACAATCGTAAAATTGCACTTTTGTCTATCTGCCCAGAGAGTTTCCTCCTCTGTGGCCACTGCTACTGCTACCTCCGGAGTAGCCTCCGCCACTCGAACTGCTCGACCCATACGAAGAACGGCTGTTGCTGTTGCCCCAAGGATTGACGCTGTTGTTGATGCCGTTTCTCACATCGCGCTCGTTGAAGTTCGAGAATGATGAGGTGCCTCTACGGTTGCGATTGATAGTCGAACTGCTGCTCGAACTGCCACTCTGGTTTGTGCGGGTGCCTCTATTTACAACACCCGAACTGCCACTCTTCTTCGGCGGGGTCGTTGTTGCTCCTCGCAAGCCACCTAAATTGCTGCCTCGATTTGCCGAGGTGCCACCATTTACGGATGAGCCACTCTTCGGCATGTCACGATTGAAGACTCCTGAACCATTGACCGTGCCACGTGCGGGCTGACGGTTGCCGTATGTCTTACCAGACGAGGGCGAAGTGTAGGCAGGACGGCTTACAATTTGCTCTCTGCGAGGCGGTGCTCCATGACCTCCATGTCCGGGCTTGTGATGAGGCGGACGACCTACGCCATGATGCGGAGGGTAGTAGCCGGGACCCCAGCCCCAACGCGGATAGTGGTGGCTCCAACTCGGCCCCCAACCATATCCCCACCAGTTGTGGTAAGGGTTATAGCATATATCCCAATTCCAATCCCACCACGAGTAGCGCGGATATCCCCACCATGCACCGTAGTTGTAGAGATAGGGCGACGACCATCCGAAGTACCAATTGCGCGATACAAAGGTTACGTTGGTGGCTCCCCATGTTCCGAACATCGAAGAGATGTATTTAGGTTCAACCCACACTTGGTCGCCTGATACCATTATATTGTAGAACGCGGGGTCATACGCTGTAACGTAGTCGTAGGCATCTCCATATCGGAAATCGTAATAACTCGACGGCAGACGATAGGTGGGCGAACTAAACCCACGCAGACGACGTGCATAGGCACTCTCGTAGGTATCTGCCACCACAGACGAATAGTTCGGCTCCGAGGTAAAGTTGCGATAGTCCGACTCGGCAGAGTTTGCCTGCGCCTCTGCAAGACGAGCCTCCCACTCGGCACGACGCGCCTCTGCCTCGGCTCGCTGCAACTCTGCACGCTCACGCTGCTTGTTTGCTATCGCTATCTTATCATGAACTCCATACATTCCGTCACCGGCACTTACCGAAGAGTAGAATGCCGCCGAGCATCCCGACATCAACATCGATGCCGAAACAAACGCCAAAACCATCTTGAAACTTTTCATAATTCAAATGTTTTTTTGTGTGGTATAATTACGCCATTTGATAACATAACGAAAATTATACCCAAGGTTGTATCTTATCGCTGATACAAATATATAAAAAACCTTCCGTAAATATATTTTTTAGCGGTAAAAGGACAAAAAAAAGGGTTAAACAGGAAAAAATGTGGGTTGAATTTGTCAATATAAAAAATTTATTCATATATTTGCACACCGAAAACGAAAGGAGAGGTGCCGGAGTGGTCGATCGGGCCGCACTCGAAATGCGGTGTACGGGCAACTGTACCGGGGGTTCGAATCCCTCCCTCTCCGCAAAGAACAAACAAAGCAAAAAGGTGTCGAGGATTCGACACCTTTTGTTTTTGTAGCCTGTGGCGCAAGTTTACTTGCAGACACAAGGTTATGAAAACAAAATAAGT
>SUZF01000002.1 GCA_015060065.1 Rikenellaceae bacterium
TCCGAAGAAGGAGATGATGGTCACAATCAGGTAGAGAACAAAGACCAACATCTTACCCGTGGTGGTCTGCATCGTGTAGCCACACTCCGAGAAGTATGCCGGTGCCCAGAAGAGGTAGAACCACCATACTCCGTCAGTGAAGAACTTACCCAGCAGGAACGACCAGGTCTGCTTGTAGCGGAAGCAGTGCCAGAAGGGAATTGCCTTCTCCGCCTGCTCGGCCGGAAGGTTCTGCTCGACAGCGGCATCGTCTTGCTGTATATACTCCAACTCCGCCTTATTCACGAACTTCGACTTTTGCGGTTTATCGTACATAAATACCCAGAAGAACATCCAGACGAAGCCCATAACACCTATAATTATAAATGCCATCTCCCAACCGAACTTATCTGCCAAAATAGGAATAGCCAGCGGAGCTGCCAGCGCACCTACCGATGAGCCTGCGTTGAAAATCGATGTAGCCAAGGCACGGTCCTTCTTCGGGAAGTACTCGGCAGTGGTCTTAATCGAAGCGGGGAAGTTTCCACCCTCGCCCAGAGCGAGTATTGCTCGACATACGAGGAAGAGCCATACACTGACGGTGGCAACGCCCACGGCCGCTGCCGAGCCTGATTCGACAGCCCGCAGAGCCTCCATCGACTCCAACCCCTCGATGTTCATTGTAAGCCAACCGCAACCTGCATGCATACATGCACCGAGCGACCATACACCAATGGCCCACAAAAAGCCCTTCTTGGTACCCATCCAATCGACAAAACGGCCGGCAAGCAGACAAGCAAAGGCGTAGAAGAGCGAGAAGAATCCCGCAATTGTACCGTAGTCGGAGTCTGTCCAGTGAAATTCGGGGGCAATGTAGTCTTTCCAAGTCAGCGAAAGCACTTGCCTATCCAAGTAGTTTATGGTTGTGGCAACGAATAGCAGTCCGCATATTGCCCATCTCCAAGATGTAGTTTTATCTCTCTTCATAGTCCTATTTTTATCGTTTTTTAATCTCTGCTACACACTCCAAAGCCTCCTTGCATTTGGCGGTAATGTACCCCCAATCGCTGTTGGCGATACGCTCTGCGGGGAAGAGTTTCGAGCCCATACCGACAGCAAAGGCACCTGCCTTAAACCAACTCGACAGGCTCTCTGCCGTAGGCTCCACACCTCCCGTGACCATAATCTTGGTCCACGGCATCGGTGCCATCAAACCCTTGATGAAGTTGGGGCCGAGTACCTCACCCGGAAATACCTTGCAGAGGTCGCAACCCGCCTCTTGTGCCGTACTAACCTCGGTTACGGTACCGCAACCCGGAGTGTAGGGTATTGCTCGTCTGTTGCAGACCTTTGCAACTTCGGCATTATACATCGGACCCACAACAAAGCAAGCGCCCATCTGAATATAGAGAGCCGCTGTCGGGGCATCGACCACCGAGCCGACACCTACTGCCAAATCGGGACACTCCTTTGCAGCATACTTTACCACCTCGGCAAATACTTCGTGTGCGAAGTCGCCTCGATTGGTAAACTCGAAGGCTCGGATACCGCCATCATAACACGCCTTGACCACCTGTTTGGCAGCCTCGACATCTCCATTGTAAAAGACGGGGACAATGCCCGTCGCCTGAATCTTGCACAGGGTTGCAATCTTATCAAATCGTGCCATATATCACTGTTTTTTGTAGTTTCACTATCGTTGTACTCGACCGCTTGCATCTCCGCCACAGAGAGCCTCAACCTCTGCAACCGTGACCATATTAAAGTCGCCCGGAATGGTGTGCTTTAATGCCGAAGCGGCAACAGCAAACTCCAACGCCTCGCCCTGTGTCGCCTTTGTGAGCAATCCGTGAATTACGCCACCCGAAAAGGCGTCGCCACCACCTACTCTATCTACAATAGGGTTGATATCGTAACGGCGCGATTCATAGAACTCCTTACCGTTATATATCATAGCCTTCCAACCATTGTGGCTTGCCGAGAAACTCTCTCGAAGAGTTGATATTACATATTTGAAGTCAAACTCTTTTGCCATCTGTCTGAATATTGTCTTGTAACCCTCGGCATCGGTCTTGCCACCCTCAACATCGGCATCGGGCTTGAAGCCAAGGCACAACTCGGCATCCTCCTCATTTCCGATGCAGACATCAACATACTGCATCAGCGGACGCATAATCGACTGTGCTTTCTCCTTGCTCCACAACTTTTTGCGGAAATTCAAATCGACCGAAACGGGCACTCCGTGTCGTTTTGCTGCCTCACACGCCAGACGAGTGAGTTCTGCGGCCTTGTCCGATATGGCAGGGGTAATTCCCGACCAGTGGAACCAATCGGCACCCTCCATAATGCGGTCAAAATCGAAATCGCACGGCTCTGCCTCCGAAATCGAGGAGTGGGCGCGGTCGTAGATTACCTTACTCGGACGCATCGAGGCACCCGTTTCGAGGTAGTAGATGCCCACGCGCTCGCCACCACGGGCTATGTAGTCGGTCTTCACACCGTAGCGACGCAGAGCATTGACGGCCGACTGTCCAATCTCGTGGCTCGGCAGTTTTGTTACAAAATAGGCATCGTGTCCGTATGCAGCGAGGCTCACTGCCACATTTGCCTCGCCACCGCCATAGACCACATCAAACGAGTCCGTCTGCACAAAGCGACTATTGCCGGGGGTCGATAGGCGCAACATAATCTCTCCAAGAGTTACAATTTTTTTCATATTGCTGTTTTTGTTGTGATTAGTCTGTGTAGTATTCGATATTTTCGGGAATCAATATATCTATCGGTGTGTAGTTTGTTTTGTTGGGGCGATTGCCAAACATGAAGAGATTGCTCAACGCCTTCACTGCATTGTAGCCTTGCAATTCGGGGCGTTGCGAAATAAGCAGATGTACCAAACCTCTGTTCATCGCATCAATGTTTGGTCTTATCGCCTCGAAACCTACAATTATAATCTGTTTTCGCAGCCTCTCATCTATCGATTTTTCAATAAAATCCGCCAACTCGTAGGCACGGGAATTTAACACTATAATTCCGATGTTGCCGCTGCTCTTTTGGGCTATATCTTTTAGACGGGCAATGGTCGATGGCTCATTGTCGGGGTCGTGTTCGATATACTCGACCGTATGGTTCCACCCCACATCGGCAAGGTATTTCAAAAAGCCCGACTCGCGCTTGCGCATCTGTGTCGAAATCTCGTTACGGCGGAATCGTATGTGGGTAATGACAATTGGCTCATCTGCCGATATTTCACGACACAACATTTTACCTGCGATATAACCACTGTCGTATGCGTTTACACCAAAATAGGCGAGGTCATTTGCTCCCTCCACCTGCGAGTCGATATAGACATAAGGCTTGTTGATAGTGTTGAGTTGCTCGGAAAGCTGCCTTACCTGCTCCTCGAAGAGCGTTGCAATGACAACACCATCATATTGGCTCCAATCAACATTGGTCGTTGCGCTGTCGAATGATTTACGGTTGTATTGGTCAAAGCGCACGAACTCAACTTTAATGCTACCCTGCCCTAACTCCTCGGCAGCCCTGATGCAGCCTTCACTGACCATACCCCAATAACTTTCGCCAACGAATGACGGAGCAATAACGGCTATAACGTAGGTGCGCCCCATAGCGAGCATTCGTGCGGCAATGTTGGGCTTGTATCCGAGTTGTTGGATTATTTTTTCGATACGCTCTTTCTTGTCGGGGGCTACGCGCCCACGGTTGTGAATCACACGATCCACCGTACCCGGCGAGACCTCGGCCAGACGGGCTATATCGACTATTCGTATCTTTTTGTTCTCCATAATCCGCAGGTGTGTGCGCACACACTCCGGCTACAAAGGTATAAATAAGTTATGATAAATTGCAATTATTTGGTAAAAAACTTCTGCTATTTTGACAAGCAAATAAAAACCGCCCCGATTTTATGTACTATTTTGACCAATAAACCGGTGATTGGTTTTGTTGAAGAATCGATTGCAGCCTTTTCTTGTGTCCGTAGCGAGCGGAGGAGACCTGTTTTGGGCATCATTGCCCCATTCTATATCCCCTAAAAAGAGGAGCAGCCAATCTCTTGACTGCTCTTCTTTCTCTTCTGTCCGAGAGAATTACTTTTTAACGCTGATTACGAAATACGGGGTAATTTCTCGGTACTTTGCATTCTGGAATGAACGCTTACCCTGCCTAACGATCTCGCCCTTAACCGTTCCGATGATATTCATCTGCCACGTTGGTTTCCACTTCTTATTTTTAAGTGACTCCAAGTAGGATTTATTCAACTGGATATATATGGTCTTCTCGCTCTCCTCCGGCATAATCGACACCGGTTCGAGAGAGAACATCTTCACCTTATTACCCAACAACAGTTCGACAGGCTCGTTAAACCCGGGGTCCTTATCTATCAAGACCTTTACCGGCAGAACCTCATCTTGCTCCGATATGGTTATCACCTCATTGATATCCATCTCCAACGAGAGTCTGTAAGGCGAAGGTTTAACCACATCAACAGCCAACTCTGCCGCCTGTATATGGTGCGTATAGTAGAAAGCCTGCATCATATCATCTGTGGGCAGAACATTTGCCTGCGCACGCCCCCCAGACACGGGATAGTCAAGTTTTACCTCTATCGGGAAGCGACTAATCTCCATATCCTTCGGAGCCGTAATGGAGACATTCCAACGTCTGACATTGAGAATATTCAGATTACTCGTTGCAAATCCCTTCGGCAGACCCTCAACAACCAGATGTGCCGGTCGCTTCAACTTTCCGGAGACATCTACTCGGAATGTGGCTGTACCTCCGGCAGGGATGGAGATATTCGCCGGCGACACAAAGGCATTAAACATCGGCATCTGGCTATGACGTCTTAACAGATAGTGATAATCCTTTCCGTAGCCACGATGCAAATCCTCCACTTCGAGCATCAACTCACAATCCCGCTTCGGGTTATATTTCAACACCGGGTCTGCATGGAAGGTCATAAGGCCCTGCGTCGGGTCCTCGGTATCATCCACCTTTGCCACAACCCGTCCCATCTCGTCACGCAGCAGCATCACGGCATCGATCCGCGACCCGTTTCTGCGACCAATAAGTTCAACAATCACAGGCTCGCCTCTACGAGCATCAATCCTATAACGCTTAACCTTCGACTCCGAAGTCAGCGAGTCCGATATGGCCGATGCCATTGTGAGCATCGCCCCCGGCTTGGGGCTTTGCAGCAACTTTACGCCCTTGGGCAGCGCATAGAACGGCACAGCATTCGACGTTCCCACACTATTGGTATATGTCAGTTGATTGTAGCCCTCCTTTTTGACTTTAACTTTTGCCTTTGTCCGCTCCGTGCCGAGATTCACGCCTTCGATTTGCTGCTCGACCTTCTTGCCGGCAACTCCGTAAGCCGGATAGCGACCCGTCACGAAAGGAATCGTTCCAAGGTGGATTCTGTAATTAAAATCCTGACGACCGCGGTAGATTGCATCGTGGATAATCAGGGTGTAGTTGTCATCTTTCGGCAATGTCTTGATAATCACAGGATCCACGTTGTGGTGATAGTCATCCGCATAAGCCACCTCGCGACCTCGCGAATCGACAATCTTAATCACGGGCTGGAACCATCCCGGAACAGCATCTGCGATATACGGCACAAGTTGTCGAGCCTTAACCGATGCGACGATTGTCTCGCCCGCACGTCCTGCGAACTTGAAGTAATCGACACCTCCGGGCGTAACATATCCGCACAACACAGCCGGAAGTTTGCCAACCACATTGGGCTTTCTTAAAGAGGACTTTTTATTTTCGATAAAGTTGGGATACGAAGTCACCTCAAATGGGAGCATATTCGAGACTCCACTGGGGCCTTGCAGGCGCAAGTCATACAACCCGCACGGCACATTTGCCGCTATTGAGATTCGAATCTTAACCCTATCGGCAAGTTGCGGGCTACTCTGGTCATTGAGATTTCTGCGTCTTTTCTTTGCCGAAGCACTCTCCTTAATCGGCGTAACCTCGCCCTTGATACCGGGGTGGTTGAACATCACCTTCGTAGCCTTGTTTATATTCAGTCCGCCCGCCTCGATTTCGACCGTGGTACCGGTTGTTCCACCTGCCGGCAGGAGATATCCCAACGACAATTTCTGCGCATAGAGCGGCAAGGTCAGCAGGGCGCACAATACGACCAATATTATCTTTTTACCTTTCATAAGCGGGCTTTTTTAAGTCAATTATTTCATAAAGCAATCCATAACTCTTCTTCTCGTCGAGCAACGAAGGCAGTATCGGAAGATCTCCTTCGGACACATGAGGCAGAGTTCCGTATGGGTCAATACCCATAAGCATATAGACCGTACCAATCAGGTCGCTCGGACTCACAGGGCGTTCTGCCACCTTCTCGCCCGTTTTATCACTCTTGCCGACAACTTTGCCTCCGTGGAAGCCGCCACCGGCAACCAGATAACTAAACACCTTACCAAAGTGTGCGCGGCCACCATTCCAAGGAGCCTCCCACTCTACTCTTGGCGTTCTTCCGAACTCGCCACCGCAAAGTACGATGGTGCTATCGAGCAGACCACGGGCATCCAAATCGGCAATCAAGGCTGACAACGCCCTATCTAAATTCGGCAACATAGACCCCATCTTCTGGAAATGTTTCTTATGGGTATCCCAACCCGTCATACGTACATTCACAAAGGGAACGCCTGCCTCGACAAGTCTTCTTGCCACAAGGCACGACTGTCCGAGTCGCGATTTGCCATATCTCTTTCTTATCGAGTCCGGCTCGTTGGCAAGATTAAAGACCTCGCGACCATTGCCCCAGACAAACTCCATATTTACACCTCTCAACGAATCTATCAACTCTTTATCCATCGGCTGGTTCTCGAACTTGTCAAGCAGAGCCATTCGTTTATCCATCTTCTCGCGATTGACAAACTTATTTACCACACCTTCAACCTCATACTCATCGGCCTCCGGCTTACCGCCCGTATCGAAAGATTTATACTCGTTACCCAAGAATCCACCCTCGTTAAAACGGCTGTTTGCACTTGTCACAGAGATATAACTTGGCAGAATACCTTTGTAGGAATCCCTCTTCATATAGGATATCACCGCACCAAATGACGGATATACCACCGCACCTCCCGACGTGTCGCCCGTAATCATTGCGTAGTGTCCCGTCTCGTGCGCGTTACTGCCATGGGTCAGAGTTCTAATGAGCGAATATTTATCCGCCATACCGGCAAGCAACGGCAACTTCTCGCCAATCTCGATACCCTCGACATTGGTCTTGCATACACCGCTGTAACTTCCATAGTAGTTTCGACCTGCCTGCGGTTTGGGGTCGAAGGTATCGGTCTGTGCCGGGCCTCCATCCAGATAGACCAAAATCACAGACTTTGCCCTTTGAGCATTAGCACCCAAGCATACGCTCAACAGTAGAATCAGGGTTAGATATAGCGTTCTCATAGTCTCAATTTTTAGTGGTTATAAAGGAACTCGTTACTATTCATCTGCATCCACATAATATCGATTGCAGCCTCCGTAATCGGCAGGTTATTCTGTTCCATATACTCTTTATAGAGTTGCTTCTCCTGCGGAGTCGCCCTTCGTGACAATACGCGGAGAGTGATGAGGTCTGCAAGTGTCTCGATATTCGGATTCTCCTTGCCCGCCTTCTTCACGATAACGCTCTTGCGTAGGCGATTTTCGAGGACCGACGAGTTCATCAAATAGAGCAACTGTCGCGAGGTAATCGAGTTGTTCCGCTGGCTCTCCAACGAGACATCACGCGAAACCTTACCAAACAACTCCAACTCCGAAGAGGAGACCGTAGCATCGCCCAGATGTGTTGCTCTCGTCTGTTGCGGATAGAAGGTAAAAGGCTCCGGCACACGGCTGCTATACGTACTCCAAACGCCCGTAGCCGATGCCAAAGCATCGACAATAACCTCCGCCGGCAATCTTTGAGGCTCATAGAAACCTTCGGGTGCCGCCTTCGAGTTAAACTCGTCCGACATCAAAATCTTCTTCATCAAAGCCCTCATATCGAAACCGCTCTCAACGAAGAAGTCGGTCAGTTGATTCAGTCGCTGCGGATTCGAAGGTTTATTATCTTCTCGCCAATCATCCGGCTCATGCACAAGTCCCTTACCGAAGACCCAATACCACATTCTATTCACCATAACCTCCGCAAAGCGACGATTTTCGCGCGATGTAAGCCACGACACATACGCCTCACGCCAATCGCTCTCGGCTTGCAATGTAAGAGTCGTACCATCGCTTAACTCAATCTTTCGCCAAGGCAACTTCTGGTGGTAGTCGATATATATAATCTCCTCCTTCCACTCTTTGGTCGATTTGAACTTGACCTGCGAGAAGCAGAGGTATCCGTTATCGGTACAGTTACGATTACCGAGGAAGAGAAGATTGATATTGGCATAAAAGTTCTCCGGACTTCTCTTTTGGAATCCGCGATAGAAATTGACTGCCGGCGAGCGGAAGTTACTACCCTCGGAGAGCAACAGTTCTCGCACCATCTTGTCATAAGGGACATTATTGAGCAACTGCTCGTATATCCACCTGTTATATGCCTGTACGCCATTAGGCCACAAGTTACTCGGAAACTCGGACTTTATACGCAAGATATCGCCCCAGCGCATCTGCGTATATTTGACACCAAGTTCATTCGCAAGGAGCCTATCAATAAGGGCTTCTCGTTTATTGGGGTCTTTGCTATCGAGAAACTTCTCGCAGGCTTGGGGCCACGGCAACGCTCCCGTTATGGTCAGATAGGCTCTTCTCAAAAAGACCTCATCCCGGCATCTCTCCGAAGCCGTTGCCTGCACCGCTACCAACGACAGCAGGCAAACTATGAACGTCAGAGTTTTTTTCATAATATCATGTTGTTAAAATTCCCTCTATTTCGACCAGAAGTTCCCTTCTGCACACATCTGCAATTGAATATACCACCGAGAGTTGCGGATATCTCGCCTCGACCACAGCCCTCACCTCCTCGTAGTCCTCCGCATTTTTGACAAAGACTTGCAGTTGGCGATACTCCAAATCGTAGGGTTGGCAGCCGTGACGCACCAGATTCTCTTTCGACACGAGATAGTCGATATTTTCGATAGTCATCATGGTCTGTCGCCTTGCCGACGAGGCATCCATACTCTCCTCGCCCCTGATTGCAGCCGTACCCGACACAAAACAGCAGGCACCCCTCTCGGTCTCGATTAACTTCGCGCGCTCAAATTTCGGTGTGCTTTTCATCGCATCCGCAGCATCATCGACCAACACCCTCTTCGAATAGACGTGTGCTGACACCTGCAAGGGGTTATCAATCGGATAGATTCCCTTGGGGGCCTCCTCCGCCCTCTTGAAGGCGATACCGCCGACGATTATACCTTCGCCCGATGCTCCAATACCCGTCGCTGCGGGATAGCCATTCTGCCACTTGCCCTTTGCATAGTAGCAGGTGCGGGCATCATTAAACTCCTGATAGTTCTGCTTGCCATCGCGGTATGACACGATACTACCGATATAGTTCCACTGGCGCACAATATCATCGGCAGCAAAGCCATGTGCCGACAGCACCGCGTCAAACTTCCCAAAGACCTCCTCGCTCTGATGGCGCACACTCTCGGCGAAATCCGATGCAGGGATGCCCTCGATAAACAGCAAAGACTCTCCATCGCCGGTTATCGAGCCATAGCAGACTCCTTGCTTCTCCTCGACAACGATATCGGCTGTCCCATCAAGCGTATATATTTCAAGCGAAACACCTCCATTTGGCAACAAATATTGAGGAATAAGGGTCACAGGTACTCTTCGACCCATCATTTCACACAGCGTCGATTTCAGTGTATTTAGCAGAGCGTGATACTCCTCCGTATCGCTCGTGCCGCAAAAAACAGCACCGCACACCCTATCGGTCGGAACTCCGTCCAAACCCTTTTGGATGCCATCCGCATACGGCTCGCCCCGATTTATAATAGATGAGTAAATCTTTAATCCCATTTTACTGTCGGTTTCTCGTCTTTTACAAGACGAAGTTATCAATAAAAAGTTAAATTTCAAACAGCACAATTCTCAAACACGAGATTTTTTGTCATAAATTCTGATGGGCGACCGACCAAAAATCAATGGTATGAATGGGAATAAAAAAGCGGGACTCTCCGCATTGGAGAACCCCGCACTATAAGTAACTACTTATTACTTGTTGTAAGCCTTCATAACCGAGATGAGGTCGAGAACCTTGTTCGAGTAACCCCACTCGTTGTCATACCACGATACAACCTTAACGAAAGTATCGGTAAGAGCGATACCAGCCTTTGCATCGAAGATCGAAGTGCGTGCGTCGCCGAGGAAATCCGACGAAACAACATCCTCCTCGGTGTAACCGAGAACACCCTTCAACTCACCCTCCGAAGCAGCCTTCATTGCAGCGCAAATCTCTGCATAGGTTGCGGGCTTTGCCAAGTTTACAGTAAGGTCAACAACCGAAACGTCCAAAGTAGGAACGCGGAATGCCATACCGGTCAGTTTGCCGTTCAATTCGGGAAGAACTACGCCTACTGCCTTTGCAGCACCGGTCGAAGAGGGGATGATGTTGCCGGCAGCAGCACGGCCACCACGCCAATCCTTCAACGAAGGACCATCAACAGTCTTCTGGGTAGCGGTAGTAGAGTGAACGGTGGTCATCAAACCGTCAGCGATACCCCAGTTATCGTTCAATACCTTTGCAATAGGAGCCAAGCAGTTGGTGGTGCAAGATGCATTCGATACAATCTGCTGACCTGCATAAGTGTTGGTATTAACACCGCATACGAACATAGGAGTCTTATCCTTTGCAGGAGCCGACATAACTACGTACTTCGCACCGGCCTTGATGTGAGCCTCTGCCTTCTCTGCGGTGAGGAACAAACCGGTCGACTCAACTACGTACTCTGCCTCAACCTCGTTCCACTTCAAATCCTCCGGATTGCGCTCTGCGGTTACGCGGATAGCCTTGCCATTTACGATAAGGAGGTTCTTCTCTGCATCGAAGTCGATAGTGCCATCGAACTGACCGTGCATAGTGTCATACTTGAGCATGTATGCCAAGTACTCTACCGGGCAGAGGTCGTTGATACCTACTACATCATACTTGTCAGTCTGTGTGCAAGCAGCACGGAATACCATACGTCCGATACGACCGAAACCGTTGATACCAATTTTGATAGTTGCCATAATTTTTAATCTTTTATTGTTAGTGAAAAAATCTTCTGTTATTTCAATCACGCAAAAGTACATACTTTGCGCCAAGTACGCAAGTAAAAATTAAATTTTTTTACTTTTTTCGCTATTTTGGTCGCCTCTCACAACCCGAAACGCAACCTTCGACTCGCAAAACAGTTACTTCGTAATCTGCTGTTTTGCCCTCTTCGCCATTGCCGAGGCAAAGACAAAGTCGTTCAACTCCCTATTCTCCGAGAGCAGAATATCATCCTTGGTTCCTTCCCACCACTTGCGACCCTCGTGGATATACACAATCTTCTCGCCAATCTCCATCACCGAGTTCATATCGTGCGTATTTATTATGGTCGTAATGTTGTATTCGCGGGTAATATCCTGAATCAGATTGTCGATAATGACCGAAGTCTGCGGGTCAAGACCGGAGTTCGGCTCGTCGCAGAAGAGATAGCGCGGATTGAGTACAATGGCGCGAGCGATTGCCACACGCTTAATCATACCGCCACTCAACTCCGAAGGATAGAGATTATCAGCCCCCTCCAACCTCACACGGCGCAGGCAGAAATCGACTCGCTCACGCTTCTCCTCCTCGCTCTGGTCGGTAAAGAGGTCGAGTGGCAGTTTCACATTCTCGACAACCGTCGAGGAGTCGAGCAACGCTCCACCCTGGAAAATCATACCTATATCTTTGCGTATAGCCTTACGCTCGGCGAATCCGAGGTCGGTATAGCAGATATCATCGTAGAAAATACGACCCTCATCGGGCGTATGCAGCCCGACCAGCGTTTTGAGCAGCACTGTCTTACCCGAACCACTACGACCGATGATAAGATTGGTCTTGCCCGTTTCGAACTCGACCGAGATGTCATCGAGGACAGTACGCCCCTCGAATGACTTGGATATGTGTTCGCCCTTAATCACGTCAGCAAAAGTTGAGTTAAGATGAGGTTAAATATCATAATCACAATCGAACTTGCAACTACGGCACGTGTCGAAGCCTTACCCACTTCGAGCGAGTTGCCCTTGGCATAGTAACCGCAGAATGCCGATACAGAGGTTATGATGAAGGCAAAGACTGCCATCTTGATTAACGAGTAGGTTATCGAGTAGGGGCGGAAATCATAGAGCAGACCCTCGATATACTGTGCCGGAATCATAATTCCCGTGGTCGCTGCAATAACGTATCCTCCGATAGTACCGATAACAATGCTCAACAGCGTAAGCAGCGGGAAGAAGAGTACTGTTGCCACTATCTTGGGCAGAATCAGGTACGAGGCGGAGTTTACACCCATAATTTCGAGGGCATCAATCTGCTCCGTAATACGCATCGTACCAATCTCCGACGCGATATTCGAGCCGACCTTACCGGAGAGAATCAGAGCCACGACCGTAGATGAAAATTCGAGAATCATCGTCTCGCGCGTAGCGTAACCTATAAGGTATTTGGGAATAAACGGAGATTCGAGGTTGATAGACATCTGCAACGTAATAACGGCTCCGATAAATACCGAGATTATGGCGGTCAGACCTATCGAGTTGAAGCCCAAAGCCTCCATCTCGTACATTATGCGTCGCCCATATATTGCCGGCTTTTCGGGACGGGCAAAGACCTTACCCATCAGTTGGCAATAGCGACCTATTTGTTCGAAAATCTTAAACACGGTTTCTCTATTTATCGTTATTTTTCTCCTCCTTGAAATCGACATACTCGCCCACATCGTCGCTAACCCTCTTTTCGGGCATGTCAGGAGTGGCGTGGATGCTCACATCGCCCTCATTTCCGGAGCGACGACGATATTGTCTATACCCCGCCTGCTCGCCCGCGCGACGGAACTGCTCGTGCATATCGCGCTGCACACGGCGCAGTCGCCATGCGAAGATGGCAAATGACAGCACTGCCAACACAACAAGTGCCAACAAGGCGTAGAACATATATCCGAGCAGTGAAGGTGCAACGATGGCTATCGCCAGCACAACTATCACAAACAACGGCATGCGCTTCACAAAATCGACAATGCTATCCAGCAATTTGGTCAAAAAATTCATCCTCAAAAATTGTTAATTTTCACACTTTTCCGTGCAAATCCTTTGCAAAGGTACAAAAAAAGTGGCAGGTTTCATTATTATTTTGTAATTTTGAGCCAAAATCAAAACACTATGCTTACATCATTAACCGCAATTTCGCCTGTCGATGGTCGCTACCGTCGCGTAGCCGAGCCGTTGGCTGAATACTTCTCCGAGTACGCTCTGATTCGTTATCGTGTGCGTGTGGAGATTGAGTACTTCATCGCTCTGTGCGAACTCCCACTGCCCGAATTGAAGGGCGTAGATTCCTCCCTTTTCGACACTTTGCGCGACATTTACCGCAAATTCACCGAGGCGGATGCCGAGCGAGTGAAGGAGATCGAGAAGACCACCAACCACGACGTGAAAGCCGTAGAGTACCTCATCAAGGAGAAACTCGCAGCACTCGGCATGGAGGCATACTCCGAGTTTATCCATTTCGGTCTCACCTCGCAGGATATCAACAACACCTCCCAGCCTTTGATGCTCAAAGAGGCTCTGACCGAGGTCTATATTCCGGCACTCGAAGAGTTGCTCGAAACGCTCGCTTCGCTGGCAGAGGAGTGGCACGGAATCCCCATGCTTGCCCACACTCACGGACAGCCTGCCTCGCCGACAACCCTCGGCAAGGAGATTCTGGTCTTCGTCGAGCGTCTGGATGAGCAGTTCGAGCAGTTGCTCGACATCGCCATCTCGGCAAAGTTCGGAGGTGCTACGGGCAACTTCAACGCTCACCACGTAGCATATCCCTCGATTGATTGGGCGGAGTTTGCCAACAACTTCGTGAATGAGCGTCTCGGCTTATCGCGCTCGCAATACACCACCCAGATTGACCATTATGACAATTTGGCAGCCATCTTCGATGCGCTGAAACGTATAAATACCATACTTATCGACCTCGCACGCGATATGTGGACATATATCTCGATGGAGTACTTCAAGCAGCGCATCAAGGCGGGCGAAGTGGGTTCGAGTGCCATGCCCCACAAGGTCAATCCTATCGATTTCGAGAATGCCGAGGGTAACTTTGGTATGGCAAATGCAATATTCGAGCATCTGTCGGCAAAACTCCCCGTATCGCGCCTGCAACGCGACCTTACGGACTCGACCGTAATGCGCAATATGGGCGTTCCCGTGGCTCACACCCTTATCTCGTTCAAGTCGCTGATGAAGGGTCTGGGCAAGTTGCTGCTCAACCGCGCAGCTCTTGAACGCGACCTTGAACGCAACTGGGCAGTAGTTGCCGAGGGTATCCAGACAATTCTTCGTCGCGAGGGCTACCCGAAGCCCTACGAGGCGTTGAAGGCTCTGACCCGCACAAACGAGGCAATCACCGAGGAGTCGATACGCAACTTCATCGCAGGTCTTGACGTGTCACCCGAAGTGAAGGCAGAACTTGCCAATCTGACACCTCACACCTACACCGGAATATTCGGTTAGACGAGAAAATATAACATTTGGTCGAAATCATAGCAAAACGGATACGAAACTTTGGTTCGTATCCGTTTTGGCATTAGATTTGTCCTTTGGATAAACAACTGCATCGATCAACTGCACGATGCAGTGAGGTTTCTTCATTTATTTAAGTTTGGGTTAGTAGTTTTAGGAGGGGCGACCCTCCGAAGGTAGGCGGCAATCGTGAGATTCCCGCCTATTTTTTTGTCTATGCCCCTCCTAAAACTACTTTCAGCTTGTGCGCCTCGGGTGACTTGTCTTTGTTCGGATGTGGTTTGCTACGCAAATAGATGTCTTTGTCAGATGGTTTGCCTTGAAAATAAATTTTCAGCAACCATCCGCCAAATCCAACAATCTCCGATTGCCACATCCTCACATTGGTCACCTCTCGGCTTCTGCCGCCGTTAGTAGAGGGGTGGTTGGGAAAGTTTTCCGCTTTAATCCTGCTTCGCAGGCTTTTCCTCCTTCTTGCAAGGCATAGTCTGCAAGCAGCCTCTGCTCTTGCTTCGTGCGTCGGTTCCGTTTTCCGTTTGCCCTGCTCCTGCGGTCGTTAGTAGAAGGGTTGTCGGAAAAAGTTTTCCGTTTTCCGTTTTTTTTGCGCCATTTTTTGATGGCACTGAATGGCAATCGGGCTTTCAGCCCTTAATGACATTTAATGGCAGCGCAGTCCAAAGGACTGCTTAATGACAGGCGCATTTGTCATTCAGCGAGAGAATCGAGCATTTGCCATTCTCTGCCATTCAGCGACCAGCGGGAGCGATTGTCATTCTCTGCCATTATTTTTTGAGACATTGGCGAGTGGCCGTTCGTGCAAGCCCGATAGCCCTTCGCCAACATCGCCAAACTACTTTGTAGTTACCTTTGCCCACCTACACTCGGAGCCTTTGTCCTGCTCCTGCGGTCGTTAGTAGTTTGTATATGGTGCTACGCAGTTTGTTGTTTATTGGGGGGGGCCGAAGGCAGCAGGCAATCGTGACGATTCCCGCCTATTTTTTGTTTTATAGAAATCGCAGGGAGGTTAAAGAATTTAGGGAGTTTAAAGACTAATCCCTAAACTCCCTCTTCTCAATAACTTTTATTTAGTACAACGTGGTCTTACAGATATGTTTTAGCTGTTTCAATAATGGCATTAGCAAATTTATATATATCGGAAACCTGTTGTATGGGTTCTCGTTTACCCACCTTGTTAGCATCAAAAATTTCTATATATTTTTGCTTGGCATTAAAGTGGAGCCTACACAATGGACGGCGGTTATTGTTGTCGCATATGATGGCACAATAACTTTGTGCATCTCGCATAACAACCCTCTCAATATCAAGGATTGAAGCCAATATTGCTCTTACTATATAGTATCCTTGTATTTCTTCTTCCGTTGTTATAATTTTACTATCAACCTCTTCTTTGGGATTTTGCTGTTCTGTTGCCGATGGCTCAACAGATGGTACTTCTGGCGCAAAAGCTGATTTAAGTCGTATATTGACATTCTCTGCTATTATTTGATTGTGTGCTCTCACTATCATTGGACGGAACTCCTCTATAACTTTAGCGGTTACAGAGCCATCATATACCTGCTTGGTAAGAAATCTGACATAATCATCGGTAGGAGAACCTGCAAGCGTATTTATAAGTGTGCGTAGAGCGTTAACATATTTTAACTCTGTTGCAGAATTCAGGATGGTATTAACATCATATTTTTCTCGCGAAAACTCTCGAAGTTTTTCAATATGGCTTTCTCTAAGTTCTAGGAGATTTACCTCAAAAAAAGGTTTATCATCCATTTTGTTTGGAACTTCAAGATCGGAGAAGAACTTATAGACTATACCATTGGTCAATACTCCAAATTTTGCAGGAGATACTTGATAATACCTAAAAAGTTGTGCTTGATGCTTGTTAAGATCTTGCGCCCAATGCTTACATTCAATAATCATAATGGGCTGACCGTCAATATTTATAGTATAATCTATTTTCTCGTTTTTCTTTGTGCCATAATCACACACTGACTCCGGAGTTACTTGTAGAGGATCATACACATCATAGCCCAATGCATTGATAAAAGGCATAATAAAAGACATCTTTGTTGCCTCTTCTGTATTTACTTGATCTTTAAGACGACCTATGCGCTCTGCGAGCGAGGTTAATTTTTCCTTAAATTCCATATTTTGGGTTATATTTAGTTTCTTCTATCAAAAAACTCATGGCACAAAGCCCTTCGGATACTCTTTTTAGACACGCTGTCTTTCGTATAGTTTTTACAAATATAGTACTTTATTCTACAATTAACAAATATTTTCTTACAATTTGCCAATAGCGTATCATTAATTGATTACAACGTTTGTGTTTATGAAGAAACAATAGAGTTTATAGAGAATTTATAGACAATTACCAAAACCCTATCTTATTCCACCGTTCCCCTAAAAAACAGGCAGCAGTCCAATAGAAGGACTGCCGCCTGTTTGATTATACATTATATTACCAACCTCTGCTTAATTTGCGATTTTGCAATCCACAAATATCGGCAAGTGGTCCGAACCCCACATACCATCGAAACCTTCGATAATCAACTCCCAATGGTTAATACGCACAGCATTGGGCGTAAAGAAGATATGGTCGATATGGGTACTATTGCCCGGTTTGGGTGCCTTATAGCCGCTACCCGAAGGATAGATTCCATTCACAGGCTCGGCAACAGCCATAAACGAATCGTTCAGGAACTGCGAATTGATAATCGCCTTATAAGGTGCGCTATGCTCATCACTGTTGAAGTCTCCCGTACAGAATGCCGGCATTCCCTTGGCGACTTCGCGCACCGCCTGCACCAAAACGTGGGCTGCGACAAGTCTTGCCTCCGGGCCTCGGTGGTCAAAGTGCGAGTTGAAGAGGTAGAACTGCTTATCGGTCTTCTTATCGCGGAACAACGCCCACGTCATCAGACGTGCCGACCATGCGCCATAGCCCGACTCGCCGGCCTTATCGGTAAACCAGATGGTATTCCAATCGAGAAGTTCCAAACGCTCCTTCTTATAGAAAATCGGATTAAAGTGTCTGTTGCGGGTATTATCATCTCCCGAAATACAACTTCCAATCCAATCATAACGATCGCCGATATGCTTCATCATATCCTCAATCTGGGGCATAAACGGCTCCTGCGAGCCAAAGAGATCGAAGTCATACTTATTGATAGTCTTAACCAGAGGCATCAATCGCTCGCTCCAACGGGTAGGATACTGGATGTTGTAGGTCGCTACACGCAACGACTCCTTGCCCCACGATTTACGAGAAGCCTGCAACACCTTCAACTCTGCATCAGCACGAGCCGATGCCTTTGGTGTCGGCAGTATCGTTGCAATACTCTCCGCATCGACAACCAGAGCAGACGAAGCGTTATCAATCTCGCTCTCGGTAGTTACAACAAGGCGAATCTCGCTCTTACCAAAGATATCTGACGTATAGGCGATATATATCTTTCCATCCTTACCTTGTGTCACGCAGGGATCTTGCGAAAGATTATCCGACGACACGCGCAGACCTCCATACCAAGTCGCACCATTATCATCCGAGAGATATACATACATCTTTTCGGGATGCCAATAGAGAGGCTGGTCAAAACGTCCATTGCGCACCATCATCAACTTTCCGTCGGGCAGATTGGTATAGAGCAGATTCTGATCGGGAGCCGGAATAAACTTCCACGCATTGCGGCTCCACTTCACGCCATCTGTTGACCACGATGCGTGAGCATACGCCGTATTTGCCGAGCGGGTAACCATCGTGATACCACCCTTCTGATTGAGGTAAAGAGTCGGATTGGGATAGCGGTGCATAACCGCACTCGGTGTTATCACGGCTCCGAGATGCTCACTCCATGTTGCACCCTCGTCGCTCGACACATAGACACCCGAACCTCGCTTCGCGTCATACTCCTTGTAGGCATCCGCGTAGGGAGATTTCCACTTATAATTCTTCTGTGCAGACATCACCCAGCGACGACCCTCATAGTTTATGACATCTCGACCCCATAACGCCACCGGCAACACCCAGTTTCCATTACCCGGATGCACCACCGGTTTTCCGGTGCAGACACCTGCACCAAGATGTACGGGGTCGCTCCATGTCGGAGTCTCGCTATCGGGATTACCACATACGGTTGCGAAGAGCGAGCCTCGTCCGTCAAAATAGAACATCGACACCGTGTAGAAGTACCACAACTCTCCCTTGGGCGAGAGCCACAGCACACCGTGGTTTGCCGAGCGCGGGGCTTTAAGCGTAGCATCGTGCGGGTCGATAACACCGACGGGCATACGCCACGACTTACCCTTATTATCGCTGTACGCCAAGAGCAAAAATCCCTTCTCGTTCTCGCCACCACCAAGCACCGAAGCCCACAAACGTCCATTGTCGAGCACCTCGATATCGGTAAGTTTGGCAAAATCGATATTCTTGGCTCCATACTCCTCGCTCGGAGTAGTATTTACCGCAATCTTCTCTGCGGCAGGGTCGGGACGCTCCGCGGTACCGAAAACATTATCTGCCATGGCCGCAGTTGCCGCGGTCATAAGCCAAATCGAAAGTATTATCTTACAAAAACGCATAATCTTCCTCCTTTTCTTAATTATATCGTACCGCAAAAGCACCGAAACTTACATACGTACTCTTCGTCAGATTGGGTCGCAAAGCGGCTCTGTCGCTCTTGGTAGAAGCGAGCGTTGCTGCATTCTTGGTAATCGGCACGATACGCACCGTCACATTCTTGCAACCAAAGGCATCGGCGGGAAGTTTAACCATATGCTCCGTAAAGCCCAAACCTGCCTCTTCGGAGGTCGGATAGCAAACTCCGCCTATATTGTTCGAGTACCACCAAGGCACCGAGCGCAATGTAATCGGCTTATGGGCTATACGATAGAATTGCTTGCCATCAGTAGAGTACTCAACACCCCAATAGACAGGGAAGTTCATGGATGTATCGGCACTGATTTCACCCGCACCAAACGAAAATGCTACCATCAGATTCTCGCCCGAAATTCCCTCGGTCGAGAAGTTGAGTTCAACGCCTTTACCGCAGTTATTCTCCCAATCCCACCAATTGCAGGCATCGGTCTTAATACGCATAGCACCCTGTCTGACCATACCACGGTCACCCTTCGAGCCGAACTCGTTACCATCGGAGATACGTACATTGTTATAGTCGCGACCGCGGATAACCTCGCCACCGACCATCGAATGTACCGTACCACTACCAACATCAGCCAGAATCTTCTCGGTCGAAATCATCTTGCGCTGACCCTTCTCGGTACTGAACGTAAATGAGTTGTCGGTCCAATTCCACTCGGCAATGCTCTTGAAGTTGGACTTTTCGGGTTCTGCTGTCATGACGATATCGGTACGCTCCATCGGACGGATTGCGGCAACTCCAAAGAAGTCCTCTACACCATAGCGAGGCATCCATGTATATACCAAAATACCCTTCATATCGCCGGCACCCTGTGGCACTCCGCTACCATCACGACGCCAAGGCACTTTGGTATTCATATACATATACATCTTCGAGCCATACTTATCGCACAAGAGGGAAGCCCAACCATCCATCATGTTATTTCCGAACTTGTTGATTTTCGAGCGTTGCGAATAGTTCTCATATACATTCGAGAACGAGCCATCCTTGAACACAAACTCACAATCCTTCAACGTAACGTAGGTGTACACATCAGCTGATGTAAGTTCGTGGATATAACGCTCCTTGCGGGGCAGAGCCGCCTCATTGCCCTCGAACTGACGCACAATTGCTTTGCTCGTCAGATTGCTAATCGAGAATCGGTCGCTACCATATTTTGTGATGGTCGTGCCGTTCAGGTTAAGCATCATACGCGCATAGCGAGGAAAGTTGGGCACATCCTTGGTCTTTGCAATATAGCAACGGAAACCATACTTTCCATCGAGCGACTCGAAATAGATAACTGTCGTATTTCCGTCGTTCACATCGGTAAAGTATCGTTGCGTATTATGCTCACGGTTCGCGCTGGTAGGATGGCTGATAACAAAGCCCTCGATGAGAACATCCGTGTTAATAATCGTGTTCTTGCGTTTCGCTGCATCTTCACGCAACTCCTCAAACTTCCACACCTTCTGCGCCCAAGCCTCCGTGGCGGCAGGTAGTGCCACAAAGAGCAGCACCACCGCCGTCAATAAGGTTTTAAGTTTTAGTTTCATAAATTTACGTTTCACAATAGTAATACACAAATGCTACTATCTTGTACTAATTATTGTAACGAACTGCGAAATAATTCATCAGAGTCCAAGGCAAATACGGGCTTGCCGACGGCTTCGAGGAGATATACTCCAAAGTAGTACCGAAGCCACCCTGCGAATCGGGACGCAAGCGGATATAAATCTCGTCCTTGCCTGCCAACTTATCTGCCGGCAACTCGATAAATACCGACTTATAACCGGCACACTGATAGAGTTGCGATGTCGGAGTCCACTGGATACAGTCGGGCACCGAGAAACGCTTGATGGTTGTCCACTCTGCCTCATCGCCACGACCCGTACTGTCGGTTACCGAATACTCGGCAAACCAGTAGCGAGGTCCGAATTGATTGCTGTACATCGTATTCTGCATCGATGTTACGGCATAGAGTTTATCCGTAGCAGACACGCCCTTGGTCGAAACGGTAAAGAGGAACGAGCACTCTTCGCCGTTTTCGTTCAGATTGTACCAGATTGACCACGACGAGCCAATCTCCTTGGGCACCTGACCCTTACCTGCATGGGTCGAATTGTTGTTGATAGTGGCAAGATAGTCGCTACGATAGCCCGTATATCCCGGAGCCATCCAGTTGGTGCCATCTTCGAGAATCACACCCAAGCCATTCACATTTCCACGATTGTTACCAAAGATATAGTCATCATTATTACCCACAGGGCCCATATACGAGTAATCGGGATAACGCATCGTGATACAAGTTCGATTGGTATCGCCCGACGAGTAGCGGTACGTATGCTCCATTCGTGCGTTCTTATCTGTACCGCTCGTAGGATAACTGGGACGCAGATACTCATCGGTAACATAAGCCCACTCGGCAATAGTCGTCGAGAATGCATCATCCACATCACGCTCCATACCGAAGTCAGCGTAAGATTGGTGACGAATCTGGTAACGGCCGATGTTTCCATAGGTATCCTCATCGCCCGTATCGTTATCGGCATACTCAAAACGAGTGTACAACTCATGAACAATCACACCCGACATCGTTCCTGCACCATAGGGCAGCAACTGACCATCGCGACGATAGGGGCAGGTTGTATTGGTATAGACGTAGAGAGCATCTCCGTTCTTGTCGTGTACCAGAATCGGGAATTTGGCAGTACGGTTAGCACCCGTAGCGTTGGCATAACCCTCATTGATAGGTGTCATCGGACCCTTACGCATCGTAATCTCGCAATCCTGCAACTTTACGTAGGTAAAGATATCTGCATCTGTAAGTTCGCTAATCGACATCTCCTTCACGGGAATCGTAGCATCCGGTATGCGCGAAACGACCATCGAAGCAGTAACATCCTCAAACCAATAGAAATCAGGAGTGGTCTCGTTAAGCATCTTCGAGAGTACGGGGGTCGAGCGGAAGAGTTTTGCACCGCGCAATACAATCGACACCTTATCTCCAAAGGAGAAGATGTTGTCGCCTCTGGTCGCTGTCTTCAACATGAATCCATACTCGCCATCAAGAGATTCGAGATATACCGTGCGCTCACACACCGAGTAGTCGATTGTTGCGGGCGAGTTCTGCGTGTTATCTCCCGCATTTCCCGACTCCTTATTGCTTACGACAATACCCTCTATCATGATATCCTCGCCAATAACCACCGGCTCCGAATCCACCATTGCACGCACCTCGGCAAAACTCTTTGCCTGACCAAGGGCGTCAGCAGATGTCTTCTGTGTAACAATCACATCATACGACTCGGTATCATTCCAACCATTGACATACGACATCGTTACACGAGCCTTGCGCAGGTCGCTCTCGCTGGGATTTGCATCTGCCGTGAAGCAGAGAACGACATTACCATCCTGCTCCTCAACGCGCAGGTCTCGAATCCAATCCTCTCCGGCAGAGAGGTTCACAGCCTTAACATCAATCTGACTTGCCTCGACATTTGTATCGATAACCGTAGCAGACTCTGCTTGCGCGCTACCCGACACAACGATTCCGGCATCTGCCAATTTGAGATACTGCGCATACTGACCGCGCTGACGGATATAGACCGTATCAGCGTGGTTGAACTTCTCGACAGAGAGGCGCAGAATAGCCTGACGGTGCGACTCGTTATTCTCGGTATAACTCACATCGAAACCCTTATCGCCCGACGAGGTTTTGGGGAATGTTACCCAATCAGCCTCGTTCAGAAGCGAGATTGAGTAGGTATTATTGGCATATACATTGACATGCAGTTCGTCAGCGACGGACTCCACCTCATACACCTTCTGCAAGGCACCAAGTTCACTACCCGTGAAGGGTGTGGTCTCCTCTGCCACACAAGCCGTGGCAAGGGCTGCAAACGCAGCCACACCACAGCCTAAAATTCTCTTTATATCTGACATTTTCATAATCATATCATTATTTGAGGATTACTTCATTTTGAGGCAACGTACCGGAACGGCATCAGCCACAGCATTACATCTCGAATCGCTACCCGTCTTATATGCATAAGGATTACCCGACTGCGACATATAAAGAGTGGGAACATACACACCCTGTTCGCAGTGACCCGCATGCTTGAAGTTGTTGGTCGAAGTCTGTGCAGCAACAGTCCAAGCCACATCAGGCACACCAACCAAATAGAAACGGCCACCGGTAAGCGTGAAAGCACTATCATGTCCGTAGAATCCGCACATATAGGTAGCACCCTGCTCCGAACGCTTCGAGAGGTCGGGAACTGCTCCACTGGATGTGGTCATATAACTGATTCGCACACCACACGCCGGCAACCACACAAAGTTGTTGTTGGTCGATGCGCTCTGATGATAACCTCCGAAGTTGTCATTACCGGAGTTTTGACCCACAAGAACTTTTTGACTGCCAACCAAATAGTGGCTAAAACTACAGTATGAACTACCTGTACCTTGATAATCACGATATGCGTGCAAAAGTTCGCTAAAACCTGCAACACGATATCCTGCGGGGCAGGGGTCCTGATTTCCCTTGGACGTCTTTGACCAAAGATTCTCATCGCCACCCACATTAACCTTCAACAGATCGGAAGCCCAAGTGTGATAGTAAGGTTTAGCCGTTCCGTGGAACATCGCCATAGGCGAAGCGGCAGCAGCCTCAATAGTATGCGATGCACTATCAAAGAACTTATTCTCGAACTTAAACTCCTTACCAAGTTTATTGTTGATATACATCTTGGCGGTATTCGCGCTGAATGACTTCGCCTCATAACCCCACTTATTCTGAATCGAATAATTTTTGGTTGCATAGTACGAGTCCAAAGTTGCAGGGCCGGGGAGCGGAGTGTTACGACCCCACTGATAGTAGAATCCTGCGGTAGTTGCAGCCTTCGGGCCATCCATCGCAGCCACCTCCGCAGCAGACTTGGGCGCCCACTTCGCACCGAGATTTCGGTCGAGGATAGTTACATCCTGCGCTGCACCGAGAACCTGGTCCTCGGCATCGCTAACCCAAATATGCCAACTCCAAAGGATATTCATATCGGCATCGAAGAGCGAGATAAGTGCGCTTCCGTTGTTACCACTTCCGTTGGTAGTAAAGAGAATCTTACCGCTCGCCTTATCGAAATGTACGTTACCCACCGTATTGGGGGTATCCTCCCACAGCAGAGCAGCCGTCACAGGCTCTCCGTTGATTGCCGTACCATTCACGTGCTTTGTCTCAAACGAGTGCTTACCACGTACATTGGCAGGAATCAGATAGCAGTTCGATAATGCACCGTCATTAAGCGGTGTACATTCATCAACTTTCAGCGGCTCAAATGCAAATGCCGCAGTGGGTAGAATGTGACGCGGTTTGAGCGTATGGGCCTTGGTAAGCGAGCGAACAAGTTCCTCTCCATTGGCATTGGCAACAACCTGCAAATCGCTATACGTACCCGGAGGAATCACGAAGTAGAACGACGTAGGCTCCGTTGCGCTCAACTGTACGCTACCATTCAAGTCGAGCGAAATCTCGAACTTGTCGTTAGTACCATCCAATACAAATGCAGGCTCCGCATCGTCAATAGTCACAGTACCCGAACCTGCAAGCGGAGTTGCAATCGAGCGCAACGCCAGATAGTTAATCTCCTGCGTACCTTTCAGGCGGATCTCGATAATCGAACAACTATTGACAAACTTCAACGAGCCATTCGCATCGGGTTTGCCGACCATAATGGTCACGTTGGGAGCAAAGACACTCTCGGTAGAGTATTTTTGTTTCGAGGTAAGCGTAGTTGTCAATTTACCATTCACAATCTTCGCATTGGCACTGAACGGATAGTATGCGTATGCCACACCACCCTCCAAGAACTCCTTGGCGTACCAGAACATAGCCTCCTGCTTACCGGCCGAGTCATCGTCCAGAATTCCCTGAACATTTCCTCCGCTTGTAACGCCATTCAAACCGATGGCATCACCTTCACTCCACAGGATAAAACGCTCGCCATCCTTATCAACAAGCGAGTTTCGCGTATCATCGACAATGGTATGTCCGTCGATTACAGCCTCTATCGCTGACAATTCTCCGGTCTGGGGATTCTGCGGCTGAACATCCTCCGTGTTATCGGTCGAACAAGCAGCCAAAACCAATGCCGGAATTATATATAATAACTTTTTCATATCCATTCAATCGTTTTAATGATTAGAAATCCTCCTCTGGATCTTTCGGCTCCTCGCCCGAATTGTTGTCACCATTGGTAGTACCCATATCGGACTTGTCCTGCGTGATAGTTACCACACGTGTATCGAGTTCTGCGCCCGATGCATCAAGCAACTTAAAGGTTGCCGTAGCGGTACGTGCCGGATAGGGATTGGGTTTTGGCTCTGCCGTGAAGCGGAACGTCGTCTCGTCAATCACGTCATTACGCAACCAATCCTGCGCCTCGCCCGCAGTGTATGCAATCGAGTGTGAAACCTTAAAGCCGTACAATGACGGAGTAAAACTCGGCAGAAGGTCGATAGAGATGGCGTTGATACCATTCGGGTCGGCTGCCAAGGTGGTGGGAATCACACCAAAACCTGCCGGATCGGCACTCTGCGCCACAACAACCATTGCTGTAACCGGAGTATCCCATGCTGCCACGGGAATAGTAATCTCGACAATTGCCTGACGCAACTCTCCCGTTGCATTCTCCGTAACATCGAAGGTTACGTTATTCTCGGTAACCACGACATTCTGAATCCACGAATCACCTCCGGAAATGTAATTAACCGCACCGGTTGCAATAGCGAGGTTCGCAGCGGGGACATTGGTATTTGCTGCAATATTAACCGCAAACGACTCTTTGAGCAGGTTGATTGATTGCATATCGAGGCTATACGAAACCTCTCCCGACAAACCAGCCTTCTGGCTCAAATAGACTTTCTTGGTCAAGTTACCGGAGCGAACAATGATATTCACACCACGCGAGAGGTCGCTATTCTGATCGTAGGACACATTTACCTGTGTCTGGTTATCTCCACTCGTGCGCGAGAGATGCGCCCAAGTGACGGGTCTTTCAAACTCTGCGGTCCACTTCTCCTGCGAATAGACAATGAAGAAGATCTCTCCCGCTTCTGCCTTAACCGTAAAATTCGCACGGCTCACTGCCAACGGCAGATCCACCTCATAAGGTTTCTGGCACGAGCCGAAAGGCAGTGCAAGAATCGCCACGAGCGCGAGTTTTACCAAATTATATAATGCTTTTTTCATAATTTCTTCCTGTTTTAAGGTTACATACCGTACTTGTTGTACTCCTTGTTGTCGAGGCTGTGTCCCGAATAGACAACCTGCTTATCGGGGATGGGCAGATACTCGTGGCACGGACGGATATTGAGTTGAACTTCATCGTAGTCACTAAACTCCGAGGTGCGCTGATACCATATACCCCAACGCACGAGGTCAAACTTACGCTGGAACTCGCCAAAGAGTTCGCGTGCGCGCTCATCCTGAATCTCTGCCAACGCCTTCTCCCAGTTGCGGAAGGTGTAATCACCCAAACCGGCACGCTGACGAGTCATATTCAGATACTTCAAGAAGTTTGTCTGGTCCCGCTTTGCGCAGTAGCACTCCGCCATCATCAAGACTGCATCCGCATAACGGAAAATCTTGTAGTTATTCGAGTCGTTGGTGGTGTACATATTCGGACACCAGAACTTCGGACCCAACCACGGACGAGTATTTACCGACTTAAACTCCTGACCCTCATCGTTTGCAGGATAGCGCCAAGCCATATTGATTTCGGCACGCTGGTCAGGCCCCTTGTAGAGTTGCAGACCTGCACTGAAATAGACATTCGGACGAGCCGGAGTCCACGTCGTAGCATCAACACCAAGTTCGGGAATGGTCAAACCATCATAGGTCGCAACCGTACAACGACCATTCTCATCCTTCTCAACCACAGTCTTATAGGGTGTACATACGGCTGCAAGATTCGACACATAGGTCAAAGCGCCCGACGTGTAGGTGTGCTGAATCTCGAAAATAGATTCGGGAGTATTCTTGTAGCGGAACATAACCTCCTGCAACGGATATTGTGCCAAGGCTCCGTAGATACCCTCCAACTCGTGAAGAGCCGTGAGGGCGATATCGTACCAATACTCCGGTTCATGTTCGGTATCCTTTGCGGCATTCCACATAGCCATCTTTGCCACAAGCATCAATGCCATAGGCGCACCTGCACGATTCTCCTCAATCTCCGAAGTACGTACATAGAACTTCTTATCGTTGTTTCCTGACAAGTCGGCATCCTTCATCTGCGTAAGGTAGTCATTCAACTCGTTGATAAGATAGGTACGGGTTGCCACTGCCGACATACGCGGATAGCGTGCAATGCGGTCCAGATCGCTCTGGGTTGCCACCTCCTCGGTATAGAACGGAACATCTCCGAAGTGGCTGGTAAGCAGATAGTAGTAGAAAGCACGCATCGTTGCCGTCTCCTGCAAAAAGTTGAGTTTGTCCCAATCCTCGATGGGAGCCGTCGGAAGATGCTCCAAAACTCCGTTAGCCCACATAATCGACTTGTAGCAATATTGCCAGATATCCTCGGCAAAGTCGGGCTGCGCCGGAGAGAGTTGCAGACCTGCCATCGGAACGGTCGGAGCCGCCTCGTAGATAAGGTCTGTATGAGCCTCCGTAACCGTAAAGTGACGGAAAGCATAGAGAGTTTTCAAATAGTGATAGGTACTATTCACGGCAATGCGACACTGTGACACATTGTCGTAATATTGATCCGGACCGACAAAATACTCCGACTTCTCCTCCAACGAGCAGGACGAGATGGTAAGTCCGAGTACCGGAGCAATAAGCAGTGCTAATATATATTTTTTCATCTTCATATCGTTTTTCTCGTTTAGTACTTGATTTGGAGGTTAAAGATAATCGTTCTCGCACGGGGGTACGCACCCATATCGACACGACGCAGAGTCGAGTCGCCGCTCGAAGTCGAAACATCCGGGTCAAATCCATTATACTTCGACCACAACCAAACATTTTCGGCATTCACACCGAGAGTAATCTCGCGCAACCACTTAACCTTCTTACGCAGGTCAAACGTATAGCCCACACTGATATTCTTCAAACGCAGATAGGTTGCATCGTGTACCTGCAACGAACTCGGCACATGCACCTGAACAGATCCTGCTGCCGGATAGTTCGAGTTGGGATTACGATCGGGGTGCCAAGCGTTCATCATATAACGATACTGGTTGGTCATATACGAACCTGACATATAGAACTCCGAATAGTTGTAGAGTTTACCGCCAATCGAGTAGTTGAAGTAGATACCGATGCGCAGACGACCGATATTGAAGGTATTCTGCAAACCTCCATAGATAATCGGGTCGGCATTGCCGAGATAAACGAGGTCATTCTGGTCGAGAATACCATCGTGATTTTGGTCGATGTAGCGAGCCTTACCGGGACGCACACTTGTCGAGGGATCGGCATAAGCCTTGGTAATCTGGTTACGTGCGATTTCGTCTTCCGACTTCCACACACCGCCATACTCATATCCCCACAAGGCGTTGAGCGGACGACCCTTAACATATCCGTACATCATCTGACCGCCATTACCCGGCGAAGTCATTGCAGTAACGAAATCCTCCGAGCCGATATCTTCGACCATCTGCTTGTTATGAGAGATGGTAAATGCCGTAGTCCACGAGAACTTCTGCTTTACGATGTTGCGGCTCTCGATGGTAAGTTCGACACCCTTATTCGAGGTCTTACCGATATTCTCGATGAACGAGGTAAAACCGGTATGGCTTGCACGCTGCACATAGAGCAGCAGGTCCTTGGTATAACTCAAATAACCCTCGGCCGTAATTTTGAGTCGGTTATTGAAGAACGCCATATCCAATGCAACGTTATAGAGGTCGGTAGTCTCCCAAGTAAGATTCTCCGAAGCCAGACGTTCAGGATAGTAGTACGTCGCCTGCGAGCCATCGAAGATGTAACCACCTGTCGAAGAACTCATTGCGCTCAACGAGCGATATGCCTTGATTGCATTGTTACCGGAGCGACCTGCCGACATACGAATCGAGAGTTCGTCGATACGACGATTCGATTTCAGCCACGTCTCGTTTGCCATATTCCACTTGAATGCACCCGAAGGGAAGAAACCCCACTTACGATTTGCCGCGAAGTTCGAAGCACCATCGGCACGACCCGTGAACGTGAAGTAGAAACGCTTCTGGTAGTCGTAGTTAATACGTGCCAGCACAGACATACGTGCAATACGAGTATTCCACGAGCCTACGGTATAGTTCTCTTTGCTGGCGATACCGCTCAAATTGTTCCACTTAACGTCATCCACCAACAGACCCTTGGCATTTACCGAAATCTCATTCTGGAACTTGTTGAACACCGAGAAACCTGCCATTGCGTTGAAGTGGTGACCACCATTCCAATCCTTCTTGTAGGTTATGGTATTATCCGACGTAATCTGGCGGGTATCACCCTCTACGCGGTATGCATCGCCACCATCACCCTCGTTTTTGAGGGGCAGTGTCGAAGGATAGAAACGATAGCGGTGTGCCTGCCACAGATAGTACGAGTTCTGGCTCTTGATTGTAAGACCCTTAACCGGTGTAAATGTAAATGTCACGGTATTGTTCGAGGAGAATCCCTCGCGGAAGTCCGTGTTCATCTGCAACGTGATGAAGGGGTTGTTGAAACGAGTACCATTCTCGTAGAGGTCATTCACGGTTGATTCTCCATTCAACATCGGGTTCAGATAAGTTGCTCCCGTCCAATAGTTCGAGCCACCGATTGCAGCCTTATTATAGAGGTCGCGACGATACATTGCATTGGTCGAGAAATCCAACTTAAACCACTTGTTGAATTGATGACCGATATTGAAACGACCAAAGACCTTCTGGTTACCGGAGTCGAGGACAATACCCTGCATATCGGTATAAGAGATTGAACCCCAGTAGTGAGTCTTCTTCGAGCGACCCGAAATCGACACCCAATAGTTCTGATAGGGAGCAACACGGGTAATCTTCTCAATCCAGTTTGTACCCACGCCTTTTGATGCGGGGTCACGATAAGTACCAGACGGCATATTGTCGGCTGCGTATTTCGCATTATACTCATCCACCTCAACACGGAACTGCGCAAACTCCGAAGCGTTCATCGTATCGAGGTTGCGAGCCAACATCGACACACCGACATTCATACCAAAGACGATAGCCGGCTTGGTAACGGTCGGAGTACCCTTCTTGGTGGTAACAATGATGACACCATTCGAACCCTGCGCACCATAGATTGCAGTCGAAGAGGCATCCTTCAAGACCGAAATCGACTCGATATCTGCGGGGTTGATATCACCCATATCCTGCACTGCATCGATAACGCCATCGACAACTATCAAAGGCTCGTTGGATGCGGTGATTGAACGGGTACCACGGATACGGATTGACGTTGCCGCGGTCGGGTCACCCGATGTTGCCATAATATCGGCACCCGCAACACGACCCTGCAAGGCTTGGTCGATAGACGACACCGGAGCATCCTTTACGTCCGACATCTTGACGTTGGTAACCGAACCGGTAAGGTCACTCTTCTTGGTCTCGCCATAACCGATAACGACAACCTCCTCGACCAACTGCGTATCTGACTGCATAATCACATCGATTACGGTCTTGGTGCCGACCATAATCTTTTGGGCTGCATAACCCAGATACTCAAATTCGAGGATACTCTCCTTTGAAGGTACGTTAATGACATACTTACCGTGTTGGTCGGTAAGCACTCCATTGGTTGTACCCGAAACCGCAACGGTTGCACCGATAAGTGGCAGTCCGTCTTTGTCGGAGACTTTACCGGTTACCTGACTCTGTGCCGAAGCCTCGGCTGCTGCCCCAAAGAGCAGCACCGCCAGAAGCGTAACACGAAACAGAGCAGAGGCAAAGCGCTCCCTGAAATGTAAACGTTGTTTCATTGGTTTATTATTTTAAGTTAGTTAGATTATTTGCTTGCACGAGCCGTAAAGGTGGCTATGACGTTGCCAAACACATCCTTTGCCTCGACCGTAACGACAGCCTTCGGGTCGGCAGGTACATAACGCCAAGCCTGCGTACTCTTGCTGGGCGTCTGCCAATTTGCCTTGCGCAACATCTGTCCCTCCGGAATCTCGCCATTGAGGCTCTTTTCGTATTGGCTCCAATACCAATCGCGGAAAGTCAGGTCGTAGCAACCTCTGGTCACTTCGCCCTTACCTCCCGTAGATTCGGTAAATTTGCACGAATAGGCATTCCAAATATTTACCAAGATTGCGGGGCGATGTTTATAGTATCCATTCTCCACTTCGCGAGCATAACTCCAATAGGAGCCTGTAATCTCGTTGATAGGATAACTCCACGCATGGTCTGCATTATCATACACACGATACTGCACACCCTTCTGCGAACCATAAGGATAGTATTTGCGCTCGATATTCTTACCCTTGAACTTATAGGTTATAACCGCACCGGGAGTTCCCTCGGTATTGATAGGCGAGTACCAAGCCACACCTGCCGTCGAAGGATGAAGGAACTCGTAAATCACACGTCCTCCCTGCCAAGTTCTCACCGAGCGGTCGCGATGCGAGTGACCGATGAGAGCCACAATCTCGCAACCCGATATCGGCTCGAAGAGTTGATGCGAGCGCATCATCGAGATACCTCCATTCGCATTGAGCAGAGCACAGTGCATACAGAGAACTACGCGGTCGAAGGTCGAGCGGTCAATCGCTGCCATGTGATTCTTCAACCAATTGGCCTGCGCATTGCACAGACGCACCTGATTACCCGTTGTTGCCTTCTCGTCTGTCGAGCCGTGAGCATCCGAAGTAAGCACAAAGGTATTGTCGAGAATGATATAGTGCTCGCGACCGATGGTCATCGAGTAATATACCGGTCCAAGCTCCGCATAATAATCACGGCGCGAGCCACGAATGGACGATTCGGTAAAGGCCGTTCCCTTCTTGGGAACATCGTGGTCGTGGTTACCAATAACATTGAAAATCGGAATATCCACATTCGTATCACGCATATAGTCGGTAAAGCTATAACCAGCACCCTCCTTGCCTACGCGATATGAGGGTCGATAGCCAACCTGGGTCATATCTCCCAAATTGATGAGATATGTACGTCCTTCACCATTAGCCGCTGCGACAACCTCACGCAACTCCGGCATAAAATAGTTATTGTAGAGTTGCATCTCGTCAGCATTAGCTCGACGATTCACACCGCCACAGACGTGTGTATCAGCCAATGTCAGAAGTGTGTAGGCCGACTGGTCAACCTTCGTGAGGTTAAAGTTAAAGGTCTGTTCGCCCGTTGCAGACGTGTCGAGGCGACCAAAGAAGAGGGGATAGTTTCCCTTACGCTCCACCTCGTATCCCGAAGGTACCGAGATATGCACAAAGTCACTCTCACTCAAATCCACAGCGAGTTGATAGGCTCCATCCTTGTCAGTCTTGACCACATTGTGACCATCACTTACAAGCACACCTTCAACGCCACTGCCACTGCATAAAACGCGACCCTTGACAATCGCAGGCTGGGCTGCATACAAGGTTCCTGCACCCAATATCAATATCAGGAACAGAGCAATAATCTTTTTTACAGGTTTCATTGTGTTGATTTTTGGTTTTTATTTTAGTTTGTTCTTTTATTATTTTGTCGTTATTTCGTACTTACGAGAAATCGTCCTAATTGATTATCGTAGGCATCATAAGCCTCAACAAGCACCGGCACTGTCGCATTATCGGGGATATACTGCCAGATATGCGTGCTATTCTTCGATGGCTTCTGCCATGATGCACCCGTGCCATTGGAATACTTGCCGATACCTCCCGACGCGAGCGCGGGCCAATACCAATCTCGATAGGTCAGGTCATAGATACCCGGCATAGATACTGTTCCTGCACCCGTAAACTCCACACGAGCCGCCCCCCACCAATTGACCAGAATTGCGGGACGGTCAGCCGCGGTTGCAACTTCGGCATCCAACTCGATACTCCAACGCTTACCGGTCTTCTCGGTTATGGCATAACTATAAGGATTCGTCACACCCGCACTTGCCACACTCGAATAGATGCGATATTTGAGATTCTCGTTCTCTCCAAAGGGAACGTAAGTTCTCTTTGCACCCTGACCATTCTCAAAATCATAGGCACAGAACGAAGCAGGCGTTCCCTCCGTATTTTTGAGCGTAAACCACGCGGTGCCCGCCAGCGAGGGATGGACAAACTCCACGACAGGCTTACCCGTCGAGGTCTCGGTCTTCACTGTTCGGTCCAGATGTGAGTGACCGATAAGGAACGTGAGCGGATAGTCTTTGAAGATATCCATAACACGTGTGCCGTTCTCCATGCTCACATTACCATTCGCCGAGAGCATAGGGATATGCTGTGCGATGACAAGACCCTTAATCTTCTTCCTGTCGATAGCCTGAATATCCTTACGCAGCCAAGCCAACTGACGCGAGTCGAGTTTATTGGTATAGCCACCGGAGTTATTGGTATCGATAAACGTGTTATCAAGCACGACAAAATGCTCCGTGCCGATGTTGAACGAGTAATATGCAGGTCCCAGAGCTGCTGTATATGTCTCACGACCCTTATACTGGGTCTCATCGACAAAAGAGGTCATTCCATACATTGCCGGGGTATCGTGATCGTGATTACCCATAGCGCAAAATATCGGAAAATCACAAGTCGTATCATCTCGGAACTGTTCGAGCGAGTACTTTTTCCACGCTTCGCTCTGGGTCATATCGCCCACGTGAATTCCATAAACAGGGCCTCGACTACGGCACTCCTCGGCATACGATTTCCACTTCGGCAGGAACTTCTCGGTATATTGCTGACAGTCGGACTTCGACTGGAAGTTCCCATGACCGCCCAATACGTGCGAATCGGCAATAACCATCACGGTATAGTCCGTCTGATCAACCTCTCGCAACGTAAAATTGATTGTCTGTACATCATCCGTCTCCTTGTCGATTGTAGCCCAATATGCCGAAGCGATACCCTTACGCTCCACAGGCTCGTATCCCGACGGAATTGAGATATGAACAAAATCAAACTCGTGGTGTTTGGTAGCACTCGGAAGCCAATAACGACCATGTGCGTCGGTTTTAGTGACGTTTGTACCATCCGAAACGGCAACTCCGGCAACTCCGTTACCATCACACGTAACGGTACCCATTACCATAAAGCCATCTTTCTCATAGAGAGCGCTACTCTCCTCGTCATTCACGCCGTTACCGTTGTCGGCTGTTGTACAGCCGACAAACAGCAACGTCGCCACCAAAAAACCTAACAAATGTTCCAAATAATTATATATTTTCATAGTAGAACACGCTTATTTATTAACTCAACCCGATAGTTACATCTACTTTGCATGTAACGTAACCTTGCGAGTACCGCCAAATTCATCCGTAATCGTTGCGGTAATAGTTGCAGTCGGGTCTGCCGGTACATATTTCCACAGATGCACACTCGTACCCGGTTGCTGCCAATTCGGGCCATCGGGATATGTCGAGTTGCAAACTATCGAGTTACGATCTGACGATGCAAGCGACGTATAGAACCACGTTCTGTAAGCCGGATCATAGGTTGCACTTCTGGTCGCTGTACCGATACCACCGGTGGATTCGGCAAATGACACGTTCTTCGAACCCCACGCATTAAGAATCACTGCCGGAGCCGTTGATGTTCCGTCATTTGCGGGCTTTTTCGCCGAGTAAGAGCCTTCGGTAATTGCCGATGTTGTCCAATTCTTATCGTAAGCCAAGTAGGTAACACCCTCATTCTCTCCATACGGAACAAACTTGCGAGATGCCGTCTTACCATTTGCAAAGGTGTATGCAACAAATGCTGCCGGCGTACCATCGGTACATTTAGAAGTCAGCCACGCAGTACCGGCCAACGACGGGTTAAGATACTCACGCAACGTCTTGCTGTACGTCGGAGTCGTCTTCTCCATGAAGCGATCGACGTGGCTATGTCCGATAAGCGTCGTCACAGGGAACATCTTGATAGTCTCAATCACATCCGTCGTGTTAATCATATAATTTGCCCCCTTGGCATTGAACAACGGGCAGTGTGCGCAGATGACGATACCTTTGATTTTCGTCTTATCGATATACGACACATCCGTTTTGAGCCAAGCCAACTGAATAGGGTCGAGTTTAATCTTATAACCCTCGGTAATGGCATCATTCAAAGCGTCATTCGACGAGTCCGAATCGACAATCACCACATTATCAATCACGATATAGTGTTCGGTACCGATTTCAAACGAGTAGTATGCCGGTCCGAGCGTTGAAGAGAAGGTCTTGCGGGCAAGACGCTGATTCTGCTCCGTGAATGTTCCCGACGAGGGAAGGTCGTGGTCGTGGTTACCCATCGCATTAAAGATAGGCACGGTCGAAACCGAGGTGTCGGTACGATAGTTCGCCAGAGAGTAGTAGCCCCACTGTCCCACCTGCGTCATATCGCCAAGATGGAGACCATAGACCGGACCGGGGCATGATGCTGCATAAGCATTCCATTTCGGCATAACCGTTCCGGTGTATGTCGAGCGATCCTTGGTACTTCCATAGAGACCATTCTTCGTTCCGGCACCGATAACGTGCGAATCAGCCATCACCATCAGCGTATAGTTCGACTGATCGACCTTTTTGAGTTGGAAGTCGTGGGTTTGCAGACCCGAAGCCGAGGATTTCACTGCCGAGAAGAACGCCGGCGAGAGGTTCTTCTTGCCGGTCATCTCATAGCCCGCAGGTATTGTGATGCGGATATGGTCGGCAGTCGAAATATCCGTTGCCAAATAGTACATTCCATTTGCATCCGTAGCCGTCACATTCACGCCATCCGATACAACCACTCCCTCCATAGGCAGACCGGCACAAGTCACAGTACCCGTAACGGTTGCATTTGTAGGCATATCGGTCAGGTCAGCCTTGCGCACCTCGACATTGTCGATATGATAGACCATATATCGCGTTGCCTGATTGTTGTAGAAGCGGAAACGAGTATTTGCATCGGCATTTGCCACCTGCACCTTCACTCTGCTCCACGTTTTGGGCAGGTCACTCTCCGGGACATCCACATAGTTACCCGAAGGGATATATCTCATCGGTGTACCGTCGGACTTGGTCATCACGGCACCATTTTCGTCGATAAATTCGAGTTTGCGAAGCGAAGCCGTCTCGCTGCCTCCCACCACCAAGAAGCGGAATTTATCCTCACGCCACGAGATATTGTTTGCCGCGTCGGCAGCGGTAGCGTTGGGCTGGTAGGTGTAGAATGACGAATTCGAGGAGGGCGTATCCTTCTTGCAGTAACCCGTCACGCCATCTCCCGGAGCGATATCGAAGAATACCTCGACATCCTCCGTACCCGAAATCATCGTCATAAGCGGCGTCGAGAGGATTCCGAGCGGATTCATCGAAAATTTGTAGGCATCGTTGGAGTTGAGAGCCTTCTCGTTACCTACGGCAAGATATCCGTGGAACTCCACGCAGCGGCTCATATACCAATCATTCAGACCTCGTACATTGAGCAGTTCGGGGGTCACGCGCAACTTACCTGCGGCGATAACCTCTGCCATCGTATTCTCGTAATTCTCGCCCTCATCGCTCCAATCCGAGAAGATAAGACCCGGAGTTGCAATCTTCACACTCGAAGCATCCGCAGCGGTTGCTGTTGCGGAGTTCGTAAAGAAATATCCGGGTTGCAAGCCATTCTGTGTCAAATTTCCCGACAAAATCGGCAGACCCGCAATTACCGTATCCTCCTGATGTATCGGAGTACGCGAGCGCCATACCGAGGCCCCATTACGCAGAGCCACGATATCGCCACCATAGACGCACGTATCGAAATTCTCCGCAAAGAGCAGGTCGCTCGCGGGTGCATAGGTCATCGGTTGCATCGCCACAAGCATATTTACCGGCACGGTCGTTGCGCCCGAAGTCGAGAATTTCTGTGATTTTCCGTTGTTATCAGATATTGTTACCGTAAAACCTTCGGCATACTCCTGCGGATAGACCACAAAATAGAAATCTGTACCCTCTGCCGAGAGTTGCACTCCCTTACCGTCGGTATCGTTACACAACAACACGATATCCTCGGTCATACCCGAAGCACCATAGGGAGCAGCGTGATGCGCACCTTCGGTGGTGTTATGAGCGAGCGTCACGCCCTCGCTGTTCTTGAATATTGTACGTCCCGACATCGCGGTCAGCGGAGCCGTCGGGTCGAAGGCGTTGTTTTGAAGTCGAATCGAGCGTACCTCGGCATCGCCCTTGACAGTCAGTCGAAGCACACCGAACATCGCATTGAATGTGAGCGAAGCATCTCCCGAAACACCTGTCAGGTCGGCATAGGAGACCAGACCCATAGCCTCGCTACCAAACGAGCCGGGTGCATATACCTGCATATTCGAGTGGACATAAGCCCAGTTTCCGCTGTCGGCAAATGCCGTGGCAGCGGGTGCGGGGAACACCGCACGATATATATTGTCCTTGGCAAGTGGAGCGCACAGATATGCGCCATGCTCATCCGCTTGCACGGTAATAGTTTTTCCGTTTACGTATATTTGGTCACCGGCCTCGAAATCCATATCGAGACCATCAAGCGACGCGCGCGTCATATTGAGTCCAAGACGCACAGTCTCACCTGTATATTGTTCCTCCACGACACCATTTTCGGTGAGGTTATCGGTAGTCGTATCTTCTGTACAAGCAACAGCCACAACAGCCGCTGTCATCATCAACACGAATCTAAAAATTCGTTTCATCGGTTTTGGTTTTGGTTTTTGGTTGGGTTTATTAGGGATGTTAGGGAATCCAAGGAGATTAAGCCCCAAGAAGAAAAACTCTCTAAACTCTCTAAACTCTCTAATTTCTCTAATTTCTCTAATTTCTCTAATTTCTCTAATTGTCAATTATCAATTATCAATTGTCAATTATTTCGGTGTCCCCACCTGCGCCCCGAAAAGGGCGCAGGTGTGACATCGAAAAAAGGATTAGTTCCAAGCATTAGCATCAGTTGTCTGACCCGCGAGCGATGCAACCTGTGCATCACCGCTTACAGTCGCCAACTTCACACAACGCACGGGGGCTGCATCATGAGCAGGAAGACCACCAGATCCGTTAACCGGAGTTGCGCCTTCTTGGTTGTAGAAGTCGATCTTATTTGTCAAAGCACTGGTATATTCCCACATGTTCTGACCTGATACAGACCATTTGAACGGACAGCAAACATAGTTTGCATAACTCGATGTACTGTGTACCGGTACAAATGTCGTTGTTTTTTTCAACAGGTTATCTTTATGTTCTCCCTCATAATCGAACACTCCCCAGATAATACCAATACCGGGACGAAGTACCGCATCGCCAGAGTGGTAATAGTTTGTAGAGTAGAGCAGAGTACCTGTCTCACCACGCTCCGAGCCACTGGTCGTCGAATTAGAAGAAGTACCCATACGGAGACCTCCATGGGGGAACCACAAGAAGTTACCATTGAGGAGTTCAAGACGTTCTGCTTCGGTCTTGTTACCACGCTTTCCATCCACAAATGAGCCAAGCGGATCTGCTGCTTTTGGACCGTTAAGTTGTACACGAGTTTGCTTTCCGGGGCTCCACTGATCCCAATATACAAGAGTGGTTTTATCGGCAGTAATATTACGATAAAGACGGTCGATTTCGGTCACACCAATTACGCGATAGCCCTGCGGACAGGGGTCTTGATTACCCTTCTGTGCAGTACTCCACAACTCAACATTACCGGTTATGCCATCAGCATTGAGAGCCTCCTGTGTAACATCGGCAGCCCAAGTACCGTCATTCCACAACATCTGCATATTGTAGTATTTGGTACCATTCTCCTGATAACCGGTTTTTGCATTAACATCTCCCCAGACAGTTTTTTCTGCCGAATTGTAGATGGTAAATCCATTCTGCCAACGAGCAAAGTGATAGTACTCAACATGCTGCATATTCTGTTTGAAACGAGCCTGCGAGCCAGATCCTCCCGGACCCTCATAACCCCACTTATTAGCCAGCGAAGGGTCAGAAATATTCTTCGGTCCGGGGAATGGTACGTGACGGCCATACTGATACATAAAGCCGACAGTCTGTGCCGCAGTCTCGCCGGTCATAGCCTTTACCTCGTTCAACGAAGTCGGTGTCCACAAAGCACCGGGGGCACGGTCGAGAACTGTAACTGCGGGCTCGCCAAAAGTTTGAGCTTGAGCATCAGTTACCCAAATATGCCAAGTCCAGTTTGTTCCAATCAACGTAGAGTTAATAGGACCTCCTGTAAGGACACAAGAGCCCTTACCGCTACCGGCAGGAACTTTGAAATAGACACGAGCATCCGAACCTGAATCTGTTGTATAAACAACCGAAAGATCCTCAATCAAATAATCTTTGGTTGCCCACATAGGCCATACTCCATAGCACTTTGTAGAGCCATTCCACAACTCATTACGACCGGCGGGAGTCAAAACCGAGAACGAATAGTACTTATCCTCATTCGACGGAGTCACCATATAGCAGTTCGACAATCCGTCGGCATCCAGCGGCTCATAAGTTTGAGAATCAAGATCAAGAGATGCCACCTCAATAGCCTTCAAGCGAGTAACATGATTACGCTTAAACGAGTGAGCGGCCTTCGAGCGGATAAGACGCGTGTATTTATCGGTACGAATCTGCAAGAAGAGATCGCCTGCGGGAAGATCAACAACCGGCATAATGAAATATATCGACTTCGGAGTGCTTGAAAGTTGCACTTGCGCCGAAGGCACGTTGAAATGAATGCCTCCCATAGCCGACGGATCCTCGTGGGTTGCTTGGTGTGTCTGATACGATCCAAGGGTTGGGTTCTCTGATGCCGCATTATAAACATAGCCATATCTCGAACGCAGGTTTTGCGACTTACTCAACACGTTCACCGACCAAACTTCGTCTGTACCGGTCAGTTGCACCTCAAAGAACGCAGTTGCATTGCGCAGAGTAATTGTATTATTAGCAGTATCTACCGCACCGGTAGCAAAACCTTCGCGGATAACCTGACCAAAATCAAGCGATGCGCCATAGGTATTGCCGGTCTTGCTTGTGGTGTTGCCTTCCGGAACAGTCATACGCGGACGGAGTTGGTTTGCAGATATCTCATCAACAAGACACTTCGAACTGTAAGCATAGTGAACAGTAGCCTCTGCGGGGATAGTTACAGTAAACGATGCCGCCTCCTGAATAGGCTGATCGATAGCAAGACTATTCTCGTCAAGCGGTTCAGAAACTACGCTCGTAATCGAACCTCCGGCAGGAGTATAGACAACAGTAATAACGTCATCAATCTCCCAAACGAGATTGTTTTCATAACCAAGAGCAATACGAGTGCCGTCCTCTCCGACAGCCTCGGGTGCCTCAAACGATACACTATAAGTGACCGTCTTCATCTCTACATTACCTCCGTTCTGACCCTCGGTCAAATCTTTGGTACATGCGGGGGCCAACATAACCACCGCACAAATCATTGCTGAAAAAATCTTCTTCATAATCATACGGTTTTTACGTTAAAAGTCCTCCTCCTCACCCCACGTGATAGGGTCGCTCACTGCAAAACCCTTCTCGTTGGTCATCTCAACCACCTCAACGCTCGGCGCCAAGTAGGTCAAGTTCTTGAAAAAGTTTGTTTTAACCATAGTTAATAAAATTAGTTAGTGAATAAATTGTGTAAATGTGTTTTTCGGTTTTTAGTTCAGTTTTTCTGTCTTCTTTCTTTGTTTTTTCTTTTTTCTTTCTTTTTTCCGGTTTTGGTTTTTAGGATTTTAATCTCTGTTTTTGTATTAGGTTAAGGTTTGTGATTTGTTTTCAGTTTTGTTCGCGTATGTACATAGCAATTCGGGCGGTGTCATTCGACACTGCCTGCAACGAAGCCAAAGCCCCTCTATGTTTTGTGCAACTACTTGATAACCAAGAAAATACCCCCCCCCTCAAAATAGCGCAAGTATCTACACTCGCGCTATTTTCAGCGCGATGCAGACCACGTTGGCTACTCTGGCACGGCACCTTGCCGAGGCTCTCAAACCTCGGACGAAGTGCTGTGTATGTAAGGTTTCGTGTCATTAAGTTTTTATCTGTTTTGCTCTCAAAGTTTCAATTACGAATCGAGGACAGAGAGCCGTAATCTCTATTTATACCTATATATAATAATACGCGCGCGCGATGTTATCTCAACGGTTTCAGCACAAACTCGAAGGTGTGCTTCTCGTAAGGTATGCGGTACTGCGGCAGCGGCACTGCACCCCAACTATCCTCGCAAACCAGACCCGCCTGTGCCATATCGATATTGACGTAGGTCTTGCCTGTCTTTTCGAGCAGAGTCGGATATTTGCGATAATCCTCCGAGTGGATATCTATCTGCGACATCGGATAAGGTATTGCCGAAGCGGCAAACAGCACATTCGAGCGCACCTCCAAACCATGACCCGACGAGTCCGTAATGCGCCACCAGCGCAGGTCGCAGTGCGAGCCTGACTCCTGCGGACGGACATAGGTCATACAGAACTGCTCATCGACACTCTGCGTATAGACACCCACCTTATTACCGCTCTTGCGGTCGCAGTAACTCTCGTGAGGGCCTGCGCCATAGAACTTGATGGTGTCGTAGGTATCGGGCATAGCCAGAGCCACACCGAAGCGCAACATCGAGATAAGGTTAATCTTATAACTACTGCTTGGGCGGAACTTCTCGGTAACTGCCACCGTGCCGTCGGGCGAAATCTTATAGATTACAACAGCACGCGCACCGAGTTCATCTATGCGATATTCGGTATAAACCTCAACATTCTCACCCTTTGGCTCCATAAGGAACATCGTCATCGCATATTTAGGATTGCGAAGAGCCTTATGCGAGTGGTAGATGTGGGCATTGCGGGCACGCTTGCGGACACCATAGTCATTCTCGGTCATCGGGCGATAGAACATCGGTTGCAGTGGCTCGGCAATCATCTTACGACCGCGGAGAGTGTAATCCTCCAACCAACCCTGACCCGCGAAGGTCAGCGAGAAGTCATGGCCATAAACCGTGCGGCTATCGCGACAGATACGCAGAGCCTCGCTCTGTGTTGGAGTCGTAGCCTCGGCATACGAAGCCGCAGCATCCCACGCGCGCAGAGCAAACTGGTTGAATGCCACCTCGTGACCCGGCTCCAAGAGCGGCTCGGCACGCTTCAACACAAAGCGCACGGTCAGCAGCACCTCGCCTTTGAGCGCGGCAACATCCGCAGCATCATAGCCCAACTTCACGCACTTGCGCTCCTGCGGAGCAACCTCCAAATTCTCGACAACGCCCGCCAGAGCCTTCTTGCCGTCAGCTGTCAAAGTCCACTCCAAGCGATATGCCGAGAGGTCACGGAAGAAGTATTCGTTATAGACCTCAACCTCGCCCGCCTCAATATTCTTGGGCGATGTCCAGATATTCTGGTATTGGTGCTTAACCTCCCAAGCCGAAGTGTGAGGTTTGCGCTGTGCCGAGATAAAACCGTTGCAACAGAAGGTCTCATCCGAATAGTCGAAATCGTTGTAGCAACCACCATAGGTGTAGGTCACGCCCTGTGCATCGCGACGAGCCAGAGCCTGATCGACGAAGTCCCAGATAAAACCGCCCTGATAGTTGGGATATTTACGCACCAAATCCCAATACTCTTTGAACGAGCCAATTGACTGACCCATGGCGTGTGCGTACTCACACTGAATAAGTGGGCGTTTTGGTTGGGATGTGAGATACTCCTCACACTCCTTATAGTCGGCATACATCGGACACTCGATATCCGAGTTATAGTTCTTCGGAATATCCTTGTATGTGATAAAGCACGCCTGCTCAAACTGCACGGGGCGGCTCTTGTCGTAAGCCTTAATCCAATCGTAGCAGGCGTGGAAGTTCGAGCCGTTACCCGCCTCGTTACCAAGGCTCCAAATAATCACCGAGGGGTGGTTGAAGTCGCGCAAAACCATACGCTGGTCACGAATCAGGTGTGCAGCCTTGTAATCCTCGCGAATGGCGAGGGTCTTCTCCTTATAACCCATACCGTGCGACTCGATATTACCCTCATCCACAACGTAGATTCCATACTTATCGCAGAGGTCATACCACATCGGCGAGTCGGGATAGTGGCAGGTACGCACAGCATTCAGGTTCAACTCCTTCATCAACTGGATATCGCGCACCATATCCTCGTAAGTGAGGTGGTATCCGCGATTGGGGTGCATCTCGTGGCGATTGGCTCCCTTAACAAGCACCGGCTGACCATTAACGAGCAACTGCGCATTTTTAATCTCAACGGTGCGGAAGCCGACATTGAAAGCAGCCGCCTCGATACACTTCGCACCATCGGTGGCCTCAACAGTCAGCGTATAGAGGTTGGGGAATTCGGCACTCCACGCCTTCACATCGTGCAGGTGCAGACACTCCTCAACCTTGCCGGTCTTATCGGGTGTAGCCGATGCGGCAAGCACCTCTCGACCCTCCGCATCACGCAGAACAAGATTAACCTTTTTCACTCCCGGAGTAGTCTCAACTTTTACGTCGAGGTGTCCATCCTTATACTCGTGAGCAAGTTCGGCAACAAACTTAACATCTTTCAGATGACGTTTGTCGCGAGCATAGATATAGGCTGCGCGGGCAATACCCGACAGACGCCAAAAGTCCTGATCTTCGAGATAGGAGCCATCACAGAGGCGGTGTACCTCCAAGGCAAAGAGGTTTTTCTCGCCAAACTTCACAAATTTCGTAATGTCGAACTCCGCCTCCAACTTGCTATCCTCGCTATATCCGACCTCTTTACCATTGACATATAGCGCAAGATTTGAAGTCACCGAGCCGAAATGCACAAAGAGCTGCTTGCCTTTCCACTCGGCGGGCACCTCTACCTCGTGGCGATAGAGGCCTACATGATTGCGCCAATCGGGTGTAAACGGGGGATTATCGACAAAGTTATTGTTCCAGACATAGCCCTTATTCACATAGATAGGCACTCCATAGCCATTCATCTCCCACAGGCCCGGCACAGGCATCTTACCCCACTCCGAATCATCGAAGTTTACGGTATAGAAATCTGCCGGACGCGGAGTATTGCGATGTTCAAACCACGCAAAATTCCACACACCCTCAATCGAGCGATAGAGCGGTGAACTTTTATAGCAACTACCCGTCTTTGCCTCCTCCACAGATGGATAGACGATAAACGACGAGCGCATCGGCGCACGATTTACCTCATAAATATTAGGGTCTTGCCAACGCTCCATTTTCGGAGCAGCACTCTGCGCCTCCACCGCGCACGCACACGCGAGAAAAAGAGCTGTAAATAAAATCTTTCGCATTTTCGGTTTGTAGTTATTTTGTGGTTACTTTTACTTCCAGAGCGTAAAATTAAATAATTTTATCCAAAAATCCAAATAAAAAAAGTCTCAAAATACCCCCCCCCTTAAATTTTACGCAAACTACTGATTAACAACGTATTATAAAACAGACCCCATCAAAAAGAAGATTCTTTGTCGCACCAACTCCCTAAACATCAAAAGGAAACAAAAATACAACAAAAGAGAAGCGCAAATATACACAAAAAGAAACCTCCCCCTACGGACAAAAAAAAGCAAGTACGACTCTCCGACAAACCGCCCCGCCACCCAAAAAAAAGAGGAATTATCCGATGTAAAATTTCATATTGTCGATTTTTTACTATTTTTGTAGAAAATTTGTAGATAATGTTCGATTTTCAAAATAGAGATATCAAGCCCGAATTGGGTTGCGGATGCGCCTTTGGCGAGTGTGATGGCGAGGCGTGCGCTACTCCATGCGAGGGATGTTACAAACTCCACGAGACCGATTGGCTCGAAGATTACCCCGAAAATATCCCGACCGATATCGTCGAGGTACGATTCAAGAATACACGTCGCTCCTACTATCAAAACGTCAATAATCTGCCTCTCAAACGTGGCGATATCGTTGCCGTAGAGGCTTCGCCCGGACACGATATCGGCACCGTATCTCTCACGGGAGATATGGTCGCAAAGCAGATGCGCCGCGTGGGCTTCAACCCCCACAACGGAGAGTTCAAAAAGATATACCGCAAGGCAAAACCATACGACATCGAGCGTTGGCAGGAGGCTATCGCCCTCGAACACGAAACGATGATTCGCTCGCGTCAGATTGCCGCCGACATGGGTCTTGACATGAAGATTGGAGATGTTGAGTATCAGGGAGATAAGATTAAGGCGATATTCTATTACATTGCCGAGGGTCGTGTCGATTTCCGCGAACTTATCAAGGTCTTTGCCGAGCAGTTCCACATCCGTATCGAGATGAAGCAGATTGGCGCACGTCAGGAAGCCGGACGCATTGGAGGTATCGGAGCCTGCGGTCGTGAGTTGTGCTGCGCATCGTGGATTTCGAGTTTTTCGAGCGTTACAACCAACGCTGCACGTGTGCAGGAGATTTCGCTCAACCCCCAAAAGTTGGCGGGTCAATGCTCTAAACTCAAATGTTGCCTGATGTACGAGTACGATACATACGCAGATGCTCGACGAGATATGCCGCGTGTCCGCGAACCGTTGCAGACTCTCGACGGAGAGTTCTATCTGGTCAAGAGCGACATTTTGGCGCACACGATGACTTTCAGCAGCAGCAAGGATTCGATGTCGAATCTGGTAACACTGCCGGCATCGCGCGTTCGCGAGATTTTGGCAGCAAACCGCGCGGGTCGCAAGGTTGAGCAACTCCAAGGTGCAGAGTTTGTACCCGAAGTCGAGGAGCCGACATACCGTACCGAGGAGGATAGCATTACCCGCTTCGACAACAAAAAGCGCAACAAGAATCGCAATAAAAACCGTAACAAAAACCGCAACAACAACGCCCCGACAAACAGCAACGAGGGCAAGGAGGGCAAGGAGGGCAAGGATGTTGCAGCAAACAGCGAGGGAGGCTCCGCAAATCAGAACGAAGGGGCAGAGGGTCACAACCCGAACAACAACCATCGCAATCGTCGTTTTAATGGTCGTCACCGCAACAATCGAAATGGTCACGGAGGCGAGAACGGCAACAACGGAGGTCACAACAACGGTAGCGGACAAAATCAGCAGTAGCAGTTAATGACGGGGCGTATCACGGCATATTTGGCGACGGCAGTGGCAGTCGTCTTGTTGGTGTCAGGCTGTGCGAAAGCGGTCGATACCGCCCTATGCCACACCAACCCGCGAGGGTGGAGCGAGGATGCCCGCATCGAATATAACAACAGCGACACCCTTTCGTTACGCGACCTCTCGTTCTTCCTAAGGCTCAACACCGCAGCCGAGAGGTGCGAACTCCCCGTAACCATACGAATCGAGGCTCCCGACTCAACCTTTGCAACGGAGCGGTGCGTATGGCATCTTGCAACGGAGCGAGGATCATCCCCGACTGCAACAATCGAACGCATAGGCTATCGCACTGAATGTCAATTGACACAACACGGAAAATATAGGTTTATAGTAGCCCCCGACCGACCCGTGCGCGGAGTAGAGGCCGTGGGTATAATTATCGAAAAGAGAGATAACGACAATGGGAAAAGATAAACTGCGACGTTTTGCCGAAAATCTCACATTCGACTGTATGATACAGCCCGAATTTGAGGAGATTTTTCATCGCGACCACCCGCTGAAAGGTCGCTGGCACGAGGATTTCTTCCATAACAACAAACCGATAGTACTCGAACTCGGCTGCGGCAAGGGAGAATACACCATCGCCCTCGCACAGCGTGACCCCGACCGCAACTACATCGGTATCGACATCAAGGGAGCCAGAATGTGGCGCGGGGCAAAGACCGCCACCGAGCGCGAGATGAAGAATGTGGCCTTTGTCCGCACACGCATCGAGTTCATCAACTCGTTCTTTGGCGAGGGCGAGATTGCCGAGATATGGATAACATTCCCCGACCCTCAACTCAAAACCCGTCGCGCGAAGAAACGCCTCACGGCTCCGCTCTTCTTGGAGCGATATGCGCAGATGCTCTCGGAGGATGGTGTCATCAACCTCAAAACCGACTCACAGCACCTTTTCGCCTACACATCAGCAGTCATCAACCACTTCTCGCTACCGTGCGAAGTTGCCAATAACGACATCTATGGTTCGGGCTACGCAGACGAAGTTTTGTCGGTCAAGACCGCCTATGAGCAGATGTTCCTTGAACGCGGTCTGCCTATCACTTACACACGATTTTCACTTGGCGGTCTGCGCACCTTCGAGTGGTTTGATTGGGAGGGCGACGACACCGACGAGAAGGACAACGAGGAGGCTCGACGATAACCAAAAATACGACTTTTTCGACTCTTTTAGGCTTTTTCGGGATTTTCTCGCAGGAGCAGACACAATATCTGACCAATAGTTGCGTTTATCATACAAACAAAACGGATTTTTGCTTATGAAACAAACTGCCTCTTAACGAACAAAACACATTTGAATTATGGTAAAGAGAGCATTTTCATTTTTGGGAATCGTAGCAATCTCGGCTATTGCCGGAGGTGCTGCGGCTTGGGGAGTTGCCTCGATGAAGGAGAACAACCCCGCAATTGAGATTGTAGATTCAGTAGATTTCGGCAGTGCAGCCCCCTCCGGAGCGGCACTCGGCACGCAATTTACAGCCTTTCAGGCAGAACAATATCCCGACCTTACATACGCTGCCGAGAATGCCGTCAAGGCTGTTGTAAATATCGAGGCTATTCAGGAGGTCGAGATGCGCCAGAGGGGATACGACCCCTTCCTCGAATTTTTCGGTTTTCCGCAACAATCGTATAACGGACGTCCGCAGATGCAGGAGCGTCGTGCCGGAGGTTCGGGCGTAATCATCTCGGAAGACGGCTTCATCGTAACCAACAACCACGTCATCGAAAACGCAACCAAACTGCGCGTGAAACTCTATGACGAGCGAGTGTTCGATGCCAAGGTTATCGGTACCGACCCCACCACCGACATCGCCCTCATAAAGATTGAGGAGAAGGCTCTGCCGACAATTCCTTTCGGCAGTTCAGACGCCCTTCGTCTTGGCGAGTGGGTCTTGGCGATAGGCTCGCCCTTTGACCTGCAATCGACCATCACGGCAGGTATCGTCAGCGCAAAGGCTCGTCGTTTGGATGTGATTCCCAACGAGTTCCGTATCGAGTCATTTATCCAGACCGATGCCGCAGTCAATCCCGGCAATTCGGGCGGTGCGCTCGTAAATACACGCGGAGAGTTGGTCGGCATAAACACCGTCATCAAATCCTCGACCGGCAGTTATATCGGTTACTCGTTTGCCGTACCCGAAACCATTGTCCGCAAGGTAGTTGTCGATTTGAAGGAGTATGGCGTAGTGCAACGAGCCCTGCTCGGAGTATCGTACCGACCCGTGGATCAACACTTCATCGACGAGATGGGCAAGGAGTTGGGCATCAGCGAGATTGGCGGAGCGTATGTAGCATCGGTCGGCGAAGGCAGTGCTGCTTCCGAGGCGGGCATCCGCAAGGGAGATGTAATCATCGCCATCGACGGAGTGAAAATCGACCACACGACCACCATTACCGAGCAGATTGCGAAGCATCGCCCCAACGATAAGGTAAAAATATCGGTAAAAAGAGGCGGAGACGTGAAACATTTTGACGTCACTTTACGTAATAAAGCCGGTAAACCCGAACTGCTGACACGCGAAAGCGTTGATGTTGTGGAGGTTTTGGGTGGCAAGTTCGTCGATGCGAGTGCCAAGTTATGCCGTCAGTTGGATATTCGTGGCGGTGTGCAGGTGGCAGGACTCAAAGAGGGCGGATTGCTTGCACGAGCAAGGGTCAAGTCGGGATTTGTGATTACACACATCAACGATAAGCCCGTATATGAGGTTGCCGACCTGAATCGCCTGACGGATAAGATTCAATCGATAGACGGAATCTATCCCGACGGACGTGCCGCAAGTTATGTGATTGTGGAGTAATCGTCACGACGTTGTAGAAAACAATGACTGTTATGAAGCATCACGGCTTTGTAACAGTCATTTTTAGAAGAAGATATAACACAGGATTATGCGTCAATTAAAGATTACAAAATCGATTACCAATCGCGAGAGTGCATCTCTCGATAAATATCTGCAAGAAATTGGTAAGGAGGAACTTATCACTGTCGAGGAGGAGGTAGAACTCGCCCAGCGAATCAAAAAAGGCGACCAAGAGGCTTTGGAGAAACTCACGAAGGCAAACCTGCGTTTCGTCGTTTCGGTAGCAAAGCAGTACCAGAATCAGGGATTGAGCCTTCCCGACCTTATCAACGAGGGAAACCTCGGATTGATTAAGGCTGCGGAGAAGTTCGACGAGACTCGCGGTTTCAAGTTCATTTCGTATGCCGTATGGTGGATTCGCCAGTCGATTTTGCAGGCTCTGGCAGAGCAATCACGTATTGTTCGCCTGCCGCTCAATCAGGTTGGCTCGCTCAATAAAATCAACAAGGCTTTTGCTCGTTTTGAACAGGAGCACGAGCGCACACCGTCACCGGAGGAGTTGGCAAACGAGTTGGAGTTGCCGAAGGAGAAGGTTACCGACACGCTACGCGTGGCAGGTCGCCACATCTCGGTAGATGCTCCCTTCGCAGATGGAGAAGACAACTCTCTGCTCGATGTGCTGGTAAATCCCGACTCCCCCAATGCAGACCGCGGACTCATCAACGAGTCACTTGCCACAGAGGTTGATCGCGCACTCGAAACACTCACAGAGCGTGAGCGCGACATCATCAAATACTTCTTCGGCATCGGATGTTCGGAGATGACTCTCGAAGAGATTGGCGAGAAGTTCGACCTCACTCGTGAGCGTGTTCGTCAAATCAAGGAGAAGGCTATCCGTCGCCTGCGCCACTCGTCGCGTAGCAAGTTGCTCAAATCATATTTGGGATAGTTCGGACGCGAAATTCCGATAATTATTCAAAAAACAGTGTTCGTTTTATGTGCGAATACTGTTTTTTTGTTATATTTGCAATTATATTGCAAGGGGGTGCGATTTATTGCTCTCGAAAACAGAGAGGAAAGATGCTCCGAAACGGAATAGACAAAAGACAAAAAACCTAAAATAACAACCAAGATGAAAAAACTTCTTCTACTTGTTGCTCTCATTGCAACATCATTCAACTGTATCGCAGCAAAGCCTGCAAAAAAGGCAGAAAATCTCACTCGCGCACAGCGCATCTACGCCGAGTTGCACAACCCCGCATCGAAGCAGGTGCTGGTAGCGTCTCACCGTGCCGACTGGCGCAACTTCCCCGAAAACTCGTTGGAGGCTATCGAGAGTGCTATCCAGATGGGTGTGGATATTATTGAGTTGGATATCAAGAAGACCAAAGACGGACATCTGATTCTGATGCACGACAAGAAGGTTGATAGAACGACCAACTGCAAGGGTTATGTCAAAGACTACACTCTGGCAGAGATGAAGGCTATGGTTTTGCGTGCCGGTCAGGGTGCAAAGACCCGCTACAAGGTTCCCACTTTGGAGGAGGCTCTGCTAGTCTGCAAAGATCGCGCAGTTATCAACGTGGATCACGGCTATCAATATTATGATGATGTGATGGTATTGCTCAACAAGCACAACATGCACGACCACGTACTTATCAAGGGTAAGAAGCAACCCGCCGACGTTCAGGCCACAATGGAGAGTTACACGAAGAATATGATGTATATGCCCATCGTCGATTTGCATAGAGAAGGTCAAATGGATTACCTGCAAACCCACCTTGATTCATTCCCCTGCATCGCCTATGAACTCTGTTGGAGACCCGGCAACTCCGACAAGTTCGAGAGTGCAGCAAAGACAATCGTAAAGGCAAAAGCAAAAGTATGGGTTAATACCCTTTGGGGGTCGCTTTGCGGAGGATTGGATGATGACCTCGCAGCCGAGAAGCCGGAGAATGTACACAAGGTATATGGTTATATGGTTAAGCACGGCTCTTCAATAATCCAGACCGACCGTCCTGCACTGCTGATTAACTACCTGCGCAGCAAGGGTCTGCACGACTAATACCTTACACTGAAAAACTTCGACAGATGACACACAAACTGCTAACCTCGATGCTGATGCTACTCCTCACGGGTAGTATCTATGCCCAAGGCGGTCCCGGTGGAAAAGGGGCAAAAATCACAGATCCCGTGATATCCGAAGCCAAAGCCGGCAAGAGTAAAGATGGTGTGACCTCGTTCCGTCTCGGCAATAGCAGCGAGCCGGTCTATGAGGTCGTGGAGTGTGCCACTTGTGGTGTTGCAGAGGGTATTTCGGAGATTGTAGTAACATTCGAGTATCGCCGTCCTGCCAAATCAAATATGATATTCACTATCAGCAATGCCGGTGTGATACGCGAATTTTCGATTGACGGCATCAACCGCACACTGACCGACTACAACTACCCCTACAACGACAGCAAATATGAGACTCTCTTTCTCGAAAACGGAGCAGCCGTACCGGCAGAGAGAGATTGGTGGCACAAGGCACATATCGTCGTGAGCGGTGTGACGGCACAGAGTGCCATGCGTTGGGAGGTAAGACACCACGCCACGGGCGACCTTCGCAGATTCGGCATTCGCGATATCGAGGTTAAGGTCACGGAGCATCTCGACCGCAACCAATATCTGCGCGTGATGGATTATAATATCCAGAACGCAATGTGGGCAGACCAAGGCAACAACTACGACAATTTCGTAAAGTGGATGCAACGTGCCGACACCGACGTTGCAATCTTCTGCGAGGCACAGTCAAATTACATTACCGGTATCGACAAGCGTATGCCGGAGCCTATCTCGGAGCGATATCTGCCTGCCCATTGGGGAGAGTTTGCCGCTCGTTGGGGACACAAATACTGGGTTATCGGAGCGCATCAGGATAACCATCCCGTAGTCGTAACTTCGCGTTATCCCTTGACCCTTGTGCAGGCTCTCGGTGGCGAGGAGGTCTCGCATGGTGGAGTGCATGCGCAAGTTGAAGTCAATGGGGAGAAGATAGACCTCGTCGGTTTCCACACCTACCCCGGAGCCTACGCTCGCGAGTTGGCAAAGACCGACAGGTTTGAAGAACAAGCAGCCAGCCGTCGTCGCTATGATGGAGAGCGTGTTCGTACCGAGGAGATGAAAATCTTCATGGAGCGCACGATTCTCAACCCCACGTATGCCGACAGAGCGAATTGGCTTATTATGGGCGACACGAACTGTCTCTCGCCCCTCGATGACCGCTTCTTCGGACACGGCATCGGCAGTCCTCTCTATTGGGGGCATCAATACATTCTTGATAATACTCCCTGCATCGACATCGTAAAGCGATACTGCTGTCCGCAACAACGCGATGTGCTGATTCCCTCGATTCAGTGGGAGCGACGCATTGACATCATCTACGCAACCCCACAGATGATGGAGCGTGTGGTAAGAGTCAAGACCCCGAAGGATGAATTTACCACTTCAATTAAGGAACGCGGTCTGCGACACCATAAACGCTCCTCGGACCACCTGCCCGTAATCGTAGATTTCAGATTAAAATAACATCATAAATAACCAAATTTATTAAACCTAACCTTATTATGAAAAAATCACTTTTGACTCTGATTGTCATGGCAGCGGTATGCTGTCTGACAACTCCGGCAAAGGCGCAGGAGGTAGCGACTACCCGACTCGAAGTCGGCATCACGGCAACCTCAATGCAGCAACTCGTCGAACCGGAGATGTGTGTCTGGGATTCCGGAGACCAAGTCCGTATCAACGGAAAGACCTACTCGGTACTTGCCGAAGATGGAAAACTTATCGTTAAGCCCGAAGTAAGTGCAAACGGCACCTATATCGGCTCGTATCCCGCAGATTGTTCGGGACTTGACCGCGAGGAAGACAACCATATGAAGATGGTTCCCGCACAACGCTACAAGCACAACGGCGTACACAAAATCTATATGCCGATGTATGGTAGCGCACAGGCAGGTGGCAAACTTCTCTTCAAGCCTCTCTGCGGCATCGTAGGCATCACGCTCAAAGGCGATGCGGCTATCAACACCATCAAAGTCGAGGATAATGCCGGAGCATACGTTTCAGGCTACTTCGACCGCGACCCCGAAACCAACAAAATCGTATGCCGCAAAGCCACGGCAGCGGGCGTCTATCACGTTGTTCTCGATTGTAGCAACAGCGGCGAGGGTGTAAAACTTTCGCCCGTCGGCACAACCTTCTACATCGTTCTGCCTGCACGCGAGTATGCCAAGGGTCTGAAAGTTACTGTATCTGACCGCTCGCACCACTCGATGATTTACGACACCAAGCCCTTCACTCTGGGCGATGTTGTATCGCTGCCCGCAGTGGATTACAAGCCGGCCGAAAACCAACTCTTCGCCGAGCATTTCGACGCCATGGTATATGGTGGTAACCGCGTGGCAGGTAAGAAATTCCGCGGATATGGTCCTATGCGCAAAAATGGCACAATCAACGAGATGTTCGACGGCACGGAGCGCGCCTTCAACCTCTACGAGTTCGACAAGCCCGGTTCAGGATATATTCAGGAGAGTCACGAGAAGAATTTCCAGGAGGACCACGCAATGTCGATGGCATACATCATGAATCGTAATATTCAGGATTGGCAGAAGATGTTCCGCGCACAAGAGTATCCCGGATTCCTCGGTGTTGGTGTACATAGCAACGCCCGCGGTATCGTAACCTCACCGCAGATGTCGATGCTTAAAGGTATCAACGAAATCGAAATCACCTTCAAGGTCTGCCCGCAGGAGAAGATGAACTGCAATGTAACCTTCTCGGCAAACAGAGTGGGCGTTGTCAAGGAGATGTGGATTAACGGCATCCGTCGCAACCTCTACAAGGATGTCTATCCTTACGGAAATACCGAGGTTGAACTTATATTGATGGCTCCTCATCGCGACATCCTTCCCAAAGTGTCAAATGTTGCAGATAATAAGATGTGGAGCGAAGTTAAGATGATTATCAGCGGTGTTACCGCCGAGAGTTCATTCTCTTGGTCGGCAGACCAATTCACGTCGAAGTACGTAAATGGCTTCTACCTTGACGATATCGAGGTTAAGTTACTCTCGACCGTTGAGCGCGAGAACACGTTGCGTATTATAACCTACAACGTGCAGAATGGTATGTGGGCTGACGAGCCTAACAACTACGACAACTTCGTAGAGTGGATGAATAAGAAAGACCCCGACATCTGTATCTTCTGCGAGTCGAGTACGATTTACAAGCCCGGCACACATACGCGTTGCGACAATCCGGAGCGTTACCTCCCCTATGGCAAGGGCCATAATTGGGAGCGCGGCACCGACCCCAACCTCGAACCTAACGGTTGGATTGAACTCGCTTCGCGTTGGGGACACACCTACGGCAAGATTGGTGCGCATATCGACAATCACCCCGTAGTTGTAACTTCGAAGTATCCGATTACACTCGTTCAGAAACTTGGCGCAGCAAATCCCGACGAAATCTGGCATGGAGGTATCCACGCACAGGTTACGGTAAATGGCGAGCGCATCAACATCGTCGGCTATCACACTTGGCCTTTCAGTTATGGCCGTAATGTCAAGAAGGCTGACCGCTTGAAGAGTACATACGAGTTTGGAGGCGACAAGTACCGCACCTACGAGACCGAGTTCTTTATGAACAGCACAATCCTCAATCCCGAATATGCAAACGAGAAGTTGTGGATTATCACGGGAGATACCAACTGCCGCTCATCACTCGATGACCTGCACTTGGAGTATGGTCCCGGCAGCCCGCGCTACGGCAGCAACGACTGCGTTCTCAAAACGGGTGTTCGCGACATTGTCAAGGAGTATTACAGCCCCGCCGGTCGTGACGTTATGGTACGCTCGACACAGGGAGCCGCGCGTATTGATATTATGTATGGTAGCGACGAGATGGCTAATCGCGTGATTCGTGCCGAGTCACCACGTGCAGGCTTTACCTACGCCCCCTACAATAAAGAGATGAAGTTCCACGACAAGTCTTCGGACCACCTCCCCGTAATCGTAGATTTCAAGTGGAAATAACCGAAGTAAACTAACAACTCAATAGATATGAAAAAGATATTTTTAGCAATAATTACCCTTGCCCTTGCTGCAACTACGGCAGAGGCAAAGCCCAAAGCCCCGAAACCCTACCGCTTGAATGTGGCTGTCGAGGCTAATGCGGCTCTCAACGCTATTGACCCCACACTCTGCACCTTGCAGGTTGGCGACAAAGTTCGTGTAAACGGCAAAAGTTGCGAAGTGATGGCAGACAAGAAGGGAGTTCTCCATGTATTGGCAGAGAAGAGTGCTGACGGTAACTATATCGCAGGCTACCCCTCTGATTGCTCTTCGTTGAGCGACCACATGCGCATCGTACCCGCACAACTCTACAAGGAGGGCGGATTCAACAAGATTTATATGCCGATGTGTGCCGAGAAGGCTGTGGATGGCGTACTTACATTCAAAAACCTCTGTGGCGTATTGCGCTTCAAGGTTACGGGCGACGCTGCCGTAAATTGCATCAAGTTCGAGGATAATTCGGGTGCATATATGACCGGATACTTCAACTATGACCCGGAGAAGAAGATTTTGGTACGTCGTACCTCAACCGCTGCCGGTGTCTATTTCACCGTTCTCGAATGTAGCAACGGAGGTAACGGAGTGGCTCTGACCGCAGATGGCAAGGAGTTCTATGTTGTTCTGCCCGTAGGCGCATACGAGAAGGGTCTGAAAGTTACCATCACCGACCGCTCGCACCACCTTATGAGTTGCGACACCGAGGCATTCGAAATCAAAGCCGATGCCGTGACCGAGATTGCGACTATCGCTTACAAGCCCGATGAGAATCAGCTCTTCGCCGAAAACTTCGACAACTTCGTCTATGGCGGTAACCGTATGGGTGGCAAGAATATGAAGGGTTACAACCCCGTGCGTGCAAATGCATCTATTAACTATCAGTACACAGGTACGGAGCGTGCGCCTTATCTCTCGCTCTACAACCGCGCCGGTTCGGGATATCTCCAAGATAATTACCGCACCACTCTCGTCGAGAATGGACGTATGCACAAGGAGTACCTCAAAAACCGCAACATCGAGGATTGGCCCATGATGTTCCGCGCGCAGGAGTTCCCCGGCTACATTGGTGTTGGTGTTCAGGATAACACTCGCGGACAGATTCGCACTCCGAATTTCTCTCAAATCGATGGTATCGCAGATATCGAAGTGACCTTCAAATTCTGCCCGCAGGCAAAAGCCAATTCGGCAGTTACGGTTGATGTTTGCAATGCAGGTGTCATCAAGGAGTACTGGATTAACGGCGAGCGTCGCTCACTTACCCGCGACAACTATCCTTTCATAGGCAGTAACATAGAACGTCTGCGCCTCTCCAACTCGGCTATCCGTCTTCCGGGCAATGATAGCGAGTGGAAGCCTTGGTACGAAGTAAAACTCATCGTCAGTGGTGCTACTGCCCAGACAAACCTCTTCTGGCAATCGGAGTTCTCCTCTTCGGAGTATATCAACGGATTCTTCCTCGACGATATCGAGGTTAAACTCATTTCGAGCGTTCCCCGCGAGCGAATCCTGCGAATTATGGACTACAACGTTCAAAATGGTATCTGGTCGGATCAGGCGAACAACTACAACGGTTTCGTGGAGTGGATGAAGCAGGAGGATGTCGATATCGCCATCTTCTGTGAGGCTTGTACCATCTACTACGACGGCACCGGCAAAGGCTCGAAGGCAGAGGAGCGTTATCTCCCCTACAAGTATAAGCCCTATGAGTTCAAAAAAGACCCCAATATGGAACCGGAAGGCTGGATTGAGTTGGCGGCTCGCTTTGGACACAAATACGTAAAGATTGGAGCCCATCAGGATAACTACCCCGTGGTTGTAACCTCAAAATACCCGATAATCTTCTCACAGAAACTCGGAGGTAAGGATGTTTCACATGGTGGTATCCACGCACAGGTCGAGGTCGATGGCAAGCGCATCAATATCGTCGGCTTCCACACTTGGCCGCAGGCATTCTACAAAGGTTTCAGACGCAACACGCCGGCGGCTATCCAGAGCGAGCGTGAGCATGGTGGCAACAAGATGCGTCTTGAAGAGTTCCAAATCTTTATGGAGCGCACAATCCTCAATCCGGAGTTCGCAAACGAGGAGCATTGGATTATCACAGGCGATATGAACTGTCCTTCGCCGCTGGACGATGCGCACCACAAGTTCGGACTCGACAACCCGCGTTACTGGGGTCAGAAGTATATGCTCGAAAATGTAACCAAGGTTAAGGACCTTATCAAAATCTACAACTGCCCCGACAAGCGTGATGTTATCATCCCCTCAACACAGGGCTGGGGTCGTATCGACTTGATGTATGGTAGCGACCTCTTCGTGAAGACGATGATTAAGGCAAAGAGTCCGAGAATCGGCTGGACACGAGGCAAGTGGGATAAGGAGACTGGCTTCTTCAAGAATTGTGGTTCGGACCACCTCCCCGTAACCGTTGATTTCGTTTGGAGATAGTACAAAACACTCAAAACAGAGAAAACTATGGCAGATAAGAAAAAATATGCTTTGATTTCGACCGAGAAGGGCGATATGAAGGTGGAACTCTACGCGGACGAGACTCCGGGTACGGTGGCAAATTTCATCGAGTTGTCCGAACACGGATTCTACGATGGGCTGACCTTTCACCGCGTTATTCCCGACTTTGTGATTCAGGGAGGTTGTCCTCGTGGTGACGGCACCGGAGGTCCGGGCTATCGCATCAAGTGCGAGACCTCGGCTCCGCGTCAATATCACGACCGCGGAGTCCTCTCGATGGCTCACGCCGGACGAGATACGGGCGGCTCTCAATTCTTTATCTGTATGAATCGACAAAACACCCAGCACCTTGACGGTGTGCATACCTGCTTCGGTCAGGTTGTGGAGGGTTTAGAGGTCATTGACGACATCCGTCGTGGCGACCTGATTCTCTCGATACGCATCTTCGAGGAGTAGGTCTGTTTTGGAGATAAAATGATACGGGCGGTCTTGCGACCGCCCGTATCTTCAATACCCCCATTGAATAAATGTAACACCTGTTACATTCGAACACAGAGCAAATGTATAGCATTTTTCCTACCGCACAAAAATTATTCAATGAACTCTCGGTTTTAATCAACGAATGTCCGCTTTTTAATAATTGGAGAGGCGGGGTAAAACACCCAAAAAACCGGTTAATTGTCAATTATCAATTATTTTTTAACTTTGCACTGATGATTACCAAGGCTGAAATACAATTAGTTCGCTCGTTGGCGGACAAACGCAATCGCGATGAGTTGCGACTCTTCGTTGCCGAGGGCGAGAAACTCATCGAAGAGTTGCGCCACTCGACGTTGCGCATACGCAAGATTTATGCTCTCGAAGGGGTGCTTTCGGGCAGTGACGTGGAAAGAGTCAGCGCAAAGGATATGGAGCGTATGTCAATGCTCAAAACAGCGAACAATTCGCTCGCAGTAGTCGAGCAACCTCAACACCACTTCGACCCCAAGATTCTCTCCGAGGGGTTGGTTCTCGCATTAGACGATGTGCAGAATCCGGGGAATCTCGGCACGATAATACGTCTGGCGGATTGGTTTGGAATCAGCGACATCATCTGCTCTGCGGCGACTGCCGACTGTTTCAACCCGAAGGTTGTGCAGGCGACAATGGGGGCTATTCTGCGTGTCAGAGTACACTATCTCGACCTGCCCACTGTCCTGCACACGGCAAAGGAGCGGAACATCCCCATATATGGCACCTTCCTTGATGGGGAGAATATCTACACAAGCAACCTGCAACAGCGAGGTATAATAGTTATGGGCAACGAGGGTAAAGGTATCTCCGAAGCGTGTGCAGCAGCAGTTACCGACCGTCTGTTCATCCCACCATATCCGGCAGACCGCAGTGGCTCCGAATCGCTCAATGTGGCTATCGCCACAGCCGTCACGTGTGCAGAATTTCGTCGTCAGGCAAAAAAATAGTGCGCAAAGCGGTAATCTCGGCACATAAATCGCTAAAAATTACCTTCATATCCAAAAATTATTAGTAGATTTGCGGTTTGAGAGTGTATAATAATTGTTTATGTCTGAATATAAACTCAAAATAGGAATTACGCAGGGCGATACCAACGGTATCGGCTGGGAGGTTATACTCAAAACCTTCGCCGACTCCCGTATGGTCGAACTCTGCACCCCGATAATCTATGGCTCGGATGCTGCGGCAAACTTTTACAGCAAGAGCATTGCCGACTTCGAAGCCATACAGTTCCACTTCTGCGAATCGGCAGAGGATGCCAAGCGTGGCAGAGTAAATCTTGTGCGCTGCGGAGGTCGCGACCTTGCAATCGAGCCGGGAAAAGCCTCGGCAGAGGCGGGCAAGGCTGCCGTATCGGCACTCAAAGCCGCTGTGGCAGATTTGAAGAGAGGCAAACTCGATGCGGTAGTAACCGCTCCAATCAACAAAGAGAGTATCCAGAGCGACGAATGGCACTATACGGGTCACACCGAGTTCTTCGCCAAGGAGTTCGAGGGCGAGCCGATGATGATAATGTGCAGCGACCGCCTGCGTGTGGGTCTGGTTACGATTCATATCCCTGTGTCGGAGGTCAGCGCAAATATTACCAAGGAGAAGATTGTTGCCGACCTTGCAACCCTGCGACAGACACTCAAAGAGGATTTCGGTGTGGTGGAGCCGCGCATTGCTGTCCTTGCCCTCAATCCGCATGCCGGCGATGGAGGTCTGCTCGGACAGGAGGAGCAGGAGATTATCAAGCCTGCCATCGTCGAGGCTTTCGAGGGTGGCACGTTGGCATTCGGTCCCTTCCCTGCGGATGGTCTGTTCGCCAATGGAGGCTATGCGAAGTATGATGCTGTGCTGGCGATGTACCACGACCAAGGTCTTACTCCGTTTAAGACCATATCGCCCGACGGTGTGAATTTCACGGCTGCACTGCCCATTGTGCGCACTTCGCCCGACCATGGCGTGGCCTACGACATTGCAGGGCAGGATAAGGCGGATGCTCAATCCATGCGAAATGCCATATATGAGGCTATCGACATCGTCGAGCGTCGCAGAGCATGGCAGGAGTGGTCGGCAAACCCGCTGCAACATTTCGAGCGAGAGAAGGGTCGTGATGTGAGTGTTAAGGACCTCCCGCAAACCGAAGAGTAAGACAACTGACAAAAAGCGTAATTGAGCAGTAATCCGTCTCGTGATTGTGGAGCTGTGAAGGCGCAAAACAATAAACTAAATTACCAAACGCTATGATTAAAGTAACTTTCCCTGATGGCTCGGTACGTGAATTTGCCAAGGGAACAACTGCTTACCAAGTAGCCGAGAGCATCAGCCCTCGTTTAGCTGCCGACTGTTTGGCTGCTTCGGTAAATGGCGCAACTGTCGATATGATGCGCCCCATCGAGGAGGATGCCTCGGTAAAATTCTTCAAATGGGAGGACCCGGAGGGTAAGCACGCCTTCTGGCACACCTCATCACACCTGTTGGCAGAGGCTCTCGAAGCCCTCTATCCGGGTATTAAGTTCGGTATCGGTCCCGCTATCGAGAACGGATTCTACTACGATGTAGATTCGCCCGTGGCAATCACCGAAGCCGACCTGCAAACTATCGAAAACAAGATGACCGAACTGGCTCGCAACAAGGAGCCGCTCGTGCGCTCGGAGGTCTCGAAGGCTGATGCACTGAAAACCTTCACCGAGAAAGGCGACCAATATAAGGTCGAACTTATCCGTGACCTCGAAGACGGAACCATCTCATTCTATACCAACGGCTCATTTACCGACCTCTGCCGTGGTCCGCACATCCCCAATACGGGAGCAATCAAGGCACTGAAACTTACCTCGGTAGCAGGTGCTTACTGGCGCGGTAACGAGAAGAACAAGATGCTCACACGTATCTATGGTGTATCGTTCCCCAAGAAGTCGATGCTCGACGAGCATTTGGCAATGTTGGAGGAGGCGAAGAAGCGTGACCACCGCAAGTTGGGCAAGGACCTCGAACTCTTCACCTTCTCGCAGCGAGTAGGTCAGGGTCTGCCGTTGTGGCTTCCGAAGGGCGCAGAGTTGCGCGACCGCTTGGAGCGCTTCTTGCGCCAGATTCAGAAGGATTATGGCTATCAGCAGGTCATCACTCCGCATATCGGTAACAAAGACCTCTACGTAACGTCGGGACACTATGCTAAATATGGTAAGGATTCGTTCCAGCCGATTCACACCCCCATCGAGGGCGAGGAGTATCTGCTCAAACCGATGAACTGCCCCCACCACTGCGAAATCTACCGCAGCAAGCCCCGCTCGTATAAGGACCTGCCTGTGCGTTTGGCAGAGTTCGGAACGGTATATCGTTACGAGCAGTCGGGTGAGTTGCACGGATTGACCCGTGTGCGTGGCTTTACGCAAGACGATGCTCATCTCTTTGTTCGTCCCGACCAGTTGCTCGAAGAGTTCGAGAAGGTTATCGACATCGTTCTCTACATCTTCAAGACGTTGAAGTTCGACAAATATACCGCACAGATTTCGTTGCGTGACCCCAACAACACCGAGAAGTACATCGGTTCTGACGAGAATTGGGAGAAGGCAGAGAGTGCAATTATTCAGGCGACGAAGGAGAAGGGTCTGAACACGGTTATCGAGTATGGCGAGGCGGCATTCTATGGCCCGAAACTCGACTTTATGGTCAAGGATGCGCTGGGTCGCAGTTGGCAGTTGGGTACCATTCAGGTCGATTACAACCTGCCGGAGCGTTTCGACTTGACCTACAAGGGTGCTGACGACAAACTCCACCGCCCGATTATGATTCACCGCGCACCGTTTGGCTCGATGGAGCGTTTCGTGGCAGTGCTGTTGGAGCATACGGCGGGCAAGTTCCCCTTGTGGTTGGCTCCCGACCAGGCTGTTGTACTGCCCATCTCGGAGAAGTTCAACGACTATGCCGAGGAGGTTGTGGCATATCTGAATCGTCACGATATCCGCACCCACATCGACGACCGCAACGAGAAGATTGGTCGCAAGATTCGCGATAACGAACTTAAACGTATCCCCTACCTGCTCATCGTGGGCGAGAAGGAGGCTACGGAGCGTCTGGTTTCGGTGCGCGCACAGGGCGAGGGCGACAAGGGTCAGATGACGCTCGAAGAGTATCGCGACTATATGCACAATCTTGTCAGCGAGGAGATTGAAGCTAACAAGATGAAATAAAGCAGACTAAATTAAAAATTAACCAATACTTATAAAAACTTTGGCAAACCAGAGACCATTCAAACCGAGACCGATTGTCCCGGCGAATAATCAGAATCAGGCGAACCGCCAGAACGGTCGCCGTCCGGAGAAAGAGAATCCCCACCGTATCAACGACGAGATTACGGCACCGCAGGTGCGCGTAGTCGGAGATAACGTGGAGCCGAACCTTGTACTGCCCATCCGCGAGGCTATACGTCTGGCAGATGAGATGGAGTTGGACCTTATCGAGATTTCGCCCAAGGCGGAGCCTCCCGTATGTCGCATTGCCGACTACCAGAAGTTCCTCTATCAGCAGAAGAAGAAGGCAAAGGAGATTAAGGCAAAGCAGACCAAGGTTGTAATCAAGGAGATTCGTTTCGGTCCGCAGACTGACGACCACGACTACAACTTCAAACTCAAACACGCCGAGAACTTCCTCAAAGAGGGTGCAAAGGTGAAGGCTTATGTCTTCTTCCGCGGACGCTCGATTGTCTTCAAGGAGCAGGGTGAGATTCTACTGTTGCGCTTCGCCACAGACTTGGAGGAGATTGCAAAGGTAGAGGTTATGCCGGCACTCGAAGGCAAGAAGATGAATATGATTCTCGCGCCGAAGGGTAAGAAGTAAAATTTAACAAGTAAAACTTACATTAAATGGGCTGTCCAGCATTTGTTGTGACAGCCCATTTAATTTTCCATCTAAACATATAAACTTAGAGGTAACAAAAACTATTATTCGTACTTTGTACCTACACCATCAATGTTAAATTCAAAAATATAATCCAATTTTTTATTATCTATTTCGATAGGGAAATATATTTTGACTTTACGTCCGACTATGCGACTAACATGTTGTTGGGTTGAATACTTTGGGAATAGCGTAGAACAACCCGTATCCGGATGCACAACCCCCGAAAAATTCAAGGATGCTGGCACTATTGACATTGGGGCATCATCATTAAAACCCTTATTATCAACTTTAGTTACCACACTATTTTCATCACTATATACTATTTCATTCCAATAAATTTTAATAGTACTTTTCGATACATTTTGCAACACAAAATTAAAACGATCGCCCTTGTTTACATCATATTGCCAAAGCATCGAAACAAACTGATCACTAAAAAGATACTGATACTCATCATAAAAAAAGAGTCCATTCTCAGTTTGTATACTTTTAGGTATTGTACATTTCTTAATCTTCACCTCTTTTTCAATTGGAGATTCCACTTTGCTCAAAGACACATCATAGTATAAACTTGACGTAACACCACATGAAGATAAAAGAAAAACGCACAACCAAATTATTGAAAACTTTCTCATAAGACACAATAATTAGTTCAACTCATATCTAATTGATACAAATTTAGCAAAAATATACCAATAAACAAACATATTTATTTCTCTTTAACTACCTTTGTAATATGAAAGGTATTGACGATATCGTAACGATTCGTAACGACGAGGAGTTCTCGCAGGCGGCACTTGCGCTGTTTCGCTTTCAGGCGGAGCGGTGCGAGCCTTATCGTCAATACCTCGAACTGCTCGGCATCAACCCTGCGGAGGTGTGCCGGGTGGAGGATATTCCCTGCCTGCCCATCGAACTATTCAAGTCGCACACCATCTATTGTGGCGAAGGCGAGCCGGAGGTGGTCTTCACATCGAGTAGCACCACGGGGCAGACCCCCTCACGGCACCCGATGGCTCGACTATCGATTTATGAGAGGGCCTTTACCGCGGCATTTCGCCAATTTTATGGCGACCCGTCAGAGTATGGCATCTACGCACTGCTACCCTCCTATCTGCAACGCAAAGGCTCCTCGTTGGTCTATATGGCTGACCATCTCATCTCGGCTGCCGGTGCGGGAGGTTTCTACCTTGACGACTACGAAAGGCTGATAGCCGATATGGAGGCAGACCCGAAGCCGAAGATTCTGCTCGGTGTAAGTTATGCCTTGTGGGAGTTGGCAGAGCGATATGCTCCCTGCCTGCGCAACACTATCGTTATGGAGACGGGCGGAATGAAGGGTTATCGCGAGGAGATTCCGAAGGCGGAGTTTCATCGCATACTTACCTCGGCATTCGGAGTCGAGAGAATTCACTCCGAGTATGGTATGGCAGAACTCACCTCGCAGGCATACTCTTTGGGCGAGGGGGTATTCCGCACTCCACGATGGATGAAGGTTTTGGTGCGCGACATCAACGACCCCTTCACGCTACTTGCCGAAGGCTCACGTGGCGGTGTGAATATCATCGACCTTGCAAACATATACTCCTGCGCATTTATCGAGACACAGGACGTAGGCCGTCGTTTTGCGGATGACTCATTCACAATCGAGGGGCGCATTGACCGTAGCGAGATTCGTGGCTGCAACCTGCTTATTCAGTAGCGAGAAACGAAGCGACATCACAACAGAAGAATAAAAAAGTCAGAAAAAATATGAAAACCGTAGCATTCGTACCCATTCGTCTTAACTCGCAACGCGTGGCGGGCAAAAATATGCGCCTGCTGGGCGACAAACCGCTGATGTGTCATATTCTGCAAACATTGGTCGAGGTCGAGGGCATTGATGAGGTCTATGTCTATTGCAGTGATGAGTCGGTGGCAGAAATCCTACCCGCAGGAGTCAAGTTCCTGCGTCGTGACCCCTCGCTCGACAGCGACACCACACTCGGCAAGGATATCTACAACGCCTTCACTCGCGAGGTCGAGGCAGATTGGTATATGCTGGCGCATGCGACCTCGCCCTTCATACGTCGCACAACAATCGAGAAGGCTCTACGCAAGGTGCATGCAGGCGAGGCTGACTCATCATTCAGTGCCGAGCGGGTGCAGACCTTTGCGTGGTTCGAGGGCAAGCCTCTGAACTACTCGCTCGACAATATTCCCCGCACGCAGACTATCGAGCCGGTCTATGTCGAGACCAGCGCATTCTTTATCTTCTCGCGTGAGTTATGGTGCAAACAGGGTCGTCGCATAGGCAACAATCCCTACATTGCTGTCGTGGATCATATCGAAGGTCTTGATATCGACTACCCCGAAGATTTCGAAATGGCAGAGATGATTCTCTCAATCCGCAAGTAAAACACCTCTTTCGTAGGCATCAATCATCGAGCCTTCGGTGCAGTTAATAATCTCGGCACCGAGCGAAGTTGCATAATCTTGCAAAATCTCGTGACCACGGAAGAGTTGTGCCGTCTCGGCAAGATACTCTGCGAGGGTATAAGGCTCCGCAGGCACCTTCTTCATAATAGGCATCGGCTCGGCAGGTGCGGTATCGTAGTAGTGGCTGTCGCGACGGCAGAGCAGATTATCTTCATTGACCACAAGACCGTCGAGCAGCGTATGATCCACACCGTAGAGTTCCAATCGTCGATATCCGAGTCGCAGAGCGATATACTCGCCAACCTGCACCACCGTACCATAGTTCGCACTGCCCAAGCCGCGACGGAAGAGCCAATGTCGCACTGATGAAAATCCCTCATAGAGAGTGGTATGGAACGGCACGATGCGTATATTCTCGTTAGGCAACGCTGCGCGGTAGTCAAACTTTTCGGGGTTATAGTACTGAACATAGAGAGTCATCTTCCAGGTCACTCGCTCTGCCAGCAGGCGATAGAGGGCATCTACCCTCTCCTGCATAGCCGTAGCACGGAAGAACATCGGGTCTGAAAGCACATAGAACGCAGGCTTCAACTCCACAAAACGCTCATCCTCGGCAAAGAAATTCACCGCCATAAAGTCATACTCCTCCCTGCGCTCCAAGAGCGTTGGCAACTCCTTTGCCAACGAGGGACCATTACCGAGTATAGCCACCTTTTCGTGCGATGCTGCACCTCGACCAGCACGACCTACATAGTCGCGAAAATTCTCCTTCACGGCCATTACCGCAAAGTAGAGAGCCGTGTCAAAAGTGTGGTGCAAAGCCAAAATTATCTTCTCCGAGAGTTTCATACATTGCAAAACTAATAAAATATCGCTACATTTGCAATATGCAGCGAGTAGCAAACAAAATATCGGTCGTAATTCCGCTCTACAACAAGCGCGAAAGCATTGCTCATGCAATCTCTTCGGTCGTGGCACAGACGCCTGCGCCACGCGAGATTATCGTTGTGGATGACGGCTCAACCGACGGCAGTGGCGAGGTCGTGGAGGCTCTGGCTGCCGAGAATCCGACAATACGAATCATCCACCAATCCAACAAGGGCGTGAGTGCTGCCAGAAATCGCGCAATCGAGGCTGCCACGGGAGAATACATCGCCCTGCTCGATGGAGATGATACGTGGCGAGAGGGATATATTGCCGAGATTTGTCGGCTTATAACGACCTATCCCGACTGTGGGGCATACGCCACAGGATTCTATGTTGTCGATGGCTCACAGCGGGTTGTGGGCGACACTCCGCAGTGTGAGGGCGAGGTCGATTTCTTTGCCGAGGCGCAACGCCACTACGTTCTCATCCCCTCTGCCACAACACTCAATCGCTCACTTGTGCTTCGCCTTGGGGGCTTCCCCGAAGGTATGCGTATGGGCGAAGACCAATATCTCTGGGTCAAGATTGCCCGCAATGCGAAGGTCTGCATCTCGCCTACACCTCTTGTCGAGTACTCACGCAGTGGCGAGAATCGCTCGGCTGCAATCTACACCCCCGAAGAGAGTGCCTACTCCTTGGATGAGTTGTACGACCCCTCGACGAAAGACGGCAGCAACGAATACTTGGCACGTGTGGCGTTGGGTAAGGCTCTTGTTCAAAGTGTCAAGGGAGGTACTGCCGAGGCTCGTCGTGCAGCAGAGTTCTTCGGCTACACCCGACTGCATCGTCGCGCACTGCGCAAGGTGCGAGTGCTGAATGCCCTCCCCGTTAGTTGGCGAGCGACAGCACTGAATATCTACAACCATCTGGCGTGGCTCATAGCCCGAAAAGGGTTATAGCGACCAATAGCTGATGACCGACGGCTAAATACGATGTCCGATTTCGGTGCGGGTCGAGGCATCGAGGTTGATAGCGATGAATAGCATTATCGTAAAGGCGATAAGCGAAGAGCCTCCATAACTGACAAATGGCAGCGGGATTCCCATCACCGGCATCAATCCGATTGTCATACCGACATTAACCAGCGTATGGAATAGCAATATCGAGGCGACGCAGTAGCAATATACGCGAGTAAATGGCTCTCCACTACGCTCGCCCATCTTCATCAGTCGCATAATCAGGGCGCACATCAGCCCCAGCACTACCAATGCTCCGACAAAGCCCCACTCTTCGCCCACCGTGCAGAAGATAAAGTCGGTGTGCTTCTCCGGAACGAAGTTATACTTAATCTGCGTACCCTGCATAAATCCCTTACCGAAGAGGCCTCCCGACCCGATAGCAATCTTCGACTGATGGACATTGTAGCCCTGACCGCGCAGGTCCTCGATAGCACCAAGGAATACCAATATACGATTTTGCTGGTGGGGTTTGAGGATATTGTTGAAGATATGCTCTGTCGTAGGCAGGAAAATCATCGATGCCATATAGAGGGCAAGCAGCACAAAGATATTGCGCAGGTTGGCTCGAAAGGCATATACCGCCACAGCAGCCACCCCGACAAACGACGAAATCATAAGCGAGATGTAGTACTCCCACTCCACTCCGCACAGCCTCAACAGATAGTGCAACACCATCGAGCCGAGGAATACCGCAGCCAACGCCACAATACGGCTTCGCCAGATGCGGTTCATCATCATCTCCGAGAGGGTGAATATCACGAGCAGCGACACGAGCAGAGCCGTAGGTGTAACCAGAAACGACACGATAAAGAGCAGAGCCACAAGCAGAATCGGGATACAGAGCCACTTGTTGAGTCCCTCGCGATAGAAGACAAAGAGGAACGACCCCAACACGATACCCGAACCGGTGTCATTCTGCAAGACGATGATTGCCAACGGCAACAGCAGCATCGCACCGAGCCTGAAAAGGTTACTCGGTCGGTTTATCGAGAACGAATATCCGCTCATCATTCGTGCCACCGCCAGCGCAATGGCAATCTTGGCAAACTCCACGGGTTGCACCCTTATCGAGCCGAACTGAAACCACGCCTTTGCACCATTGACCTCGCGACCGAACAGCAACACCGCCACCAACAACAGAATACCGCCCAGATATGCCGGATATGCCAGCATGTGGAAGTAGCGGCTATCGAGCATCATAACGACAAATGCCATAACCCACGCCACACCGACCCACATCATCTGCTTGGTATGGTTGTGTGCAAACGAGAAGAACTCCGCATCGCCCGCATCATACGAAGCCGACGTAATGCACAGTACGCCCACGATGGTCAGGGCGATGTAGAGTGCCACCGTCTTGAAATCGACTCCGTCGAAGATGTTTATGCGGTTATTTCGTCCGTTATTTATCATAGCGTGGATAGTAGATGTTTTTGCCCTTGACGTAATCGACAATATATTGACGTTTCACCTCGCCCGTGAGGTAAAACTCTTCGAGCAGAGAGGCTATGGGAAGTGCCATTGATGCTCCGAAACCTGCATTTTCGACATATACCGAGATTGCTATGCGCGGGTTATTCTTCGGAGCAAACGAGAGGAAGGTCGAGTGGTCCTGACCATGGGGATTCTGTGCCGTACCAGTCTTACCGCAGACATCCAACCCCTCCAACTTCGCCCACGTCGAGGTACCATCGACATGCACACTGCGCCACATACCCTGCACGATAGGCTCGAAGTGTTTGGCATCGACCTTCGTATAGTGACGCTCATAGAATCTGCGGTCGAGCGAGTCCTGACCCTCAACGCTGCGGACAATATGGGGCAGATAGTAGTAGCCCCTGTTGGCGATGATTGCCGCAAGGTTTGCCATCTGCAACGGAGTACATCCCAACTCTCCCTGACCAATCGAGAGCGACAGCACCGTGAGCGCATTCCACGAACCGCGATATCGCTTGTTATAAAACTCCTTATCGGGAACATATCCCGCACCCTCGCCCAAGAAGTCGGTTGCAAGGTCACGACCAAAACCGAAACTCTCGACATACTCCTTCCAGACATCGTAGCCATTCTTCACGCTGCCATATTTCGGATTTTCGAGTATATTGCGAAAGACGTAGCAGAAGTAGGCATTACACGACGTCGCCACGGCATACGACAAGTCCGCCGGCGAGCGATGCTCGTGGCACTTCATCGAGACCCGTCCAGCCTTATAGCCCAAGTGGCAGGGGTAGGTCTGGCTCGGTCGCAACACACCCTCCTGCATACCGATAAGACCCTGCACCAACTTAAACGTCGAGCCCGGAGGATACTTCGCCTTCACGGCTCGGTTAAACAGCGGGCGTCGCTTGTTGTGCAGCATCCGCATATAGTTGTTACCGCGCTGGCGACCCACCAACTCGTCGGGGTCATACGTGGGCGACGAGACCATCATCAAAATCTCGCCCGTCGATGGCTCGATAGCCACCGCAGCACCAACCTTACCCGCCATCAACTCCTCGGCAAAGAGTTGCAGTCGCGCATCTATCGTACAGACAATGGACTTTCCGTGTTCGGGAATCGTATCGAATGCCCCATCCATATACGACCCCTTGACCGCACCATAGGCATCTATCTCCTCAACGCGCAATCCCTTTTTACCCTTCAACACATCCTCGTAAGCCGCCTCAACACCCGTAAGGCCGACATAGTCGCCTATTTCATACTCTTCATATCGGCGTAGCATCGATTCGCTGACCTCTCCGACATACCCAAGCAGATTGCCTCCCACCTTACGCGGATATTGGCGCACGGTGCGATAGACCGTGTAGAATCCCGGAATCTTATACTCATCGAGCAGAAGTTTCGTCTCCTTCGGCACGTAACTGACGATTCGACGCGCTGCTCGCGGAGCATATCGGGCAGAGTTGAGTTCGCGTTCAAGTTTGCTGCGCGAGATATCGAGCATCTGACACAAGCGCATCGTATCGAAGCCCGTCTTGGGCAGTTCGCGGTAGATAACCATCAGGTCATAGCACTCTCGGCTCTGCGCCAGAAACTCTCCGTTGCGGTCATAAATCTCGCCTCTGGCAGGGTACAACACAACATGGCGCAACACATTATTGCGAGCCATATCCTTGTATTTCGAGTCGAAGAGTTGAATCCACGCCAACCGCAGCAGTATCGCTCCAAAGATAAACAACACCACAAACTGTAAGGTCCTCAACCTTGCACGTCCCTCTCCGTAACCGCTCATCGCATCGAGAGTTTAGGCGTAAAGAGAGCCGCAAGCAGTCGCACAAAGAGGATTGATGCCAACGTGCTGACCATAAAGCGTAAAAAGAGGTGTCCGAAATAGGCTGTCGTAAATGCCTCAAAGCCAAAGAAGAGCACCCCGTGCAGGATAACCATAATCGTCAGGTACTGCCAAAATTGGCGTCTGCCCATACGCATCGGTGTCGGGACTCCTCCGTCGCGCACAATATCGGCACCGAGTGTAAGATTCAACATCGGACGTCGCAGGTATGCCATAGCGAGAGTTGCTATCGTATTCAATCCTGCCGTTCCCATCGTCAAATCCATCGTCACGCCCATTACCAAACCCGACAACAGCACAACAATCGACGAAGCATTCAACGGCAGAAGCAGAACAAATGTCGTATAGACCATAGGGGCAAAATAGACCCATAGCGACAGCGTGTTGAAGAAGAATATCTGCAACAGTGCCGCAACTACAAAGAGCAGTATGTAATATCCGACCCTATACATCTCTTTTCAAACCCTAATAGACCATACCTTTTGCACGCTGTTCCAGCCCCACGACCTCCTCGCGGTCGATATACTTAACCAGCACAACATTATACAGATTCGAGAAATCCGCAGCCAGACGTACCTTGGCGTTGTAGTACGTCTTCGAGTCGTCAAGTTCAAAACTCTCGACCCATCCGATGCGCATATCCGAGGGGAAGTAGTGCGACACACCGGTCGTCACAACCTCGGCGCCCACCTCGATTTGGGCATACTTCGACAATTCGCACATCGTAACTTCGTATGGCGACCCACCATTCCACTCAATCGAGCCGGAGTAGCCATCGCCCTTGATTTTACATCCCGTGCGGAACGAGGTGTTAAGTATCGAAATAGCCACCGAGTATCGCTCCGAGCAGTCGAGGATATATCCCACCGCCTCGCCCGAAGGGGACAGCACCGCCATATCGTTCATCACGCCATCGCGCAGTCCCTTGTTGAGTGTTATAAAGTTGCGGCTGCGGTTGATACTGCTCGACACCACACGTGCCGGCATAAATTCGTACTGCAACTCCGAAATATCGACCTCGCGAGAGGTATCGACCATTCCATCATAAAAAGCAAGGCGTTGTTCCAACTCTGCCACACGCTCCGTAAGTGCGCGATTCTCCTTGGCAAGCGAGAAGTAACCTCCGATATCGGTTATCGTACCCGCCAGACCTCCCGTCACAGCATTTGCACGAGCCAGAATTGTCGCTTGGGTATAGTAGGTAGAGCGTGCGTAGATTCCGATGGCTACAACCTCGAAAACCACGAACAACAGCGTCACATAACTACGCCGTATAAACTCCAACAGACGATACATACTCCGAATTGAAAATCGACAACCATCAATTGTCAATTGTCAATTATCAATTGTCAATTAAAAATTATCCTTTCATCAAGAACGAGAAGCGGTCGATATTCTTCAAGGCGATACCCGTACCGCGAGCGATAGCACGCAACGGATCCTCGGCGATATGGAACGGCAGACCGGTCTTCTCCGACAGACGCTTGTCCAGACCCTTAATCAAGGCTCCACCACCTGCCAGATAGACTCCGTTCTTCACGATGTCGGCATAGAGTTCGGGCGGCATCTTTTCGAGTACCTGCATCAGTGCCGCATCCAACTTCACAAGCGACTTTTCGAGTGCATACGCAATCTCATTCGAACTTAACGACACGGTCTGTGGCAGAGCCGTAAGCATATTGGGACCCGTAACGATATAATCCTCCGGCTCCTCGTCGAGTTGTGGCACAGCGGCTCCGATAGAGCATTTGATAGCCTCGGCAGTACGCTCACCGATGCGGATATTGTGTTGCTGACGCACATAGTTCTGAATATCGGAAGTGAAAACATCACCGGCAACATTTATCGACTCCGAGCAGACGATACCACCCAACGATATGCAGGCAATCTCCGAAGTACCTCCACCGATATCGATAATCATATTACCCTCCGGAGCCTCGACATCCAGACCCGCACCCAACGCAGCCGCCATAGGCTCAAAAATCATATATACCTCACGCGCACCGGCACGGTCAGCCGAGTCGCGCACAGCACGAATCTCGACATTGGTCGAACCCGACGGGATACAGATAACCATACGCAACGAGGGCGAGAAGAGGCTGCCCGACATACGCACCTTCTTAATCATTCCGCGCAACATCAACTCCGTAGCGTTAAAGTCGGCAATCACACCATCCTTCAACGGACGGATAGTCTTGATTCGCGGATTCGTCTTCTCGTGCATCTGACGAGCCTGATGGCCTATTGCCACCAACTTCTCGGAGTGCGAGTCGATAGCCACAATCGATGGCTCATCGACAACAACCTTATCGTTGTGAATAATCAGGGTATTGGCAGTACCAAGGTCGATACCCAACTCCTGTGTCAATGAAAAAAGTCCCATATTCTATATCGTTTTTAATTTTTATTCAAATCCTTAATTTTCAGCCGTCTGCGCATCTCTCGCCCCGCAACCGAATCGCCTCTTTACAATCTTTTGCAAAGGTACAAAAAAGATAAATATCTTTTACGCTTTTTTTACGATTTTTTCGTTACTTTTGCAGTCGTAAAATTTACCTCGCGTTGAGTACCTCTTTGCAGGGGTAAAAACAACGTCCCGAAGAGGGTGAAAATTGTACAAATTTTAACAAAACCAATAAACGATTTCTTTGACTATGGAATTGATTAAACTCGACATTCGCAAGACGGGTGTCACCCCCACAGCCGAACTCTGCGCACAGGCGGCAGCGGCAAACAAGATGCTCCACACGGGCGAAGGTGCCGGCAACGACTTTTTGGGCTGGGTTGCACTCCCCTCATCGATTGATGCGGCAGAGATTGCAACAATCAAGGCACAGGCAGACAAACTCCGCGCCAAGGCAGAGGTTGTTATCTGCATCGGTATCGGCGGCTCGTACCTCGGCGCAAAGGCCGTTCTTGACGCTTTGAGCAACTCGTTTGAGTATCTTCGCAAGAAGCACGACAACCCGACCGTAATCTTCGCAGGTCAGAACATCTCGGAGGACTACACCTACGAAATGCTCGACGCTTTGAAGGATTACTCGATTGCAACCATCGTAATCTCGAAGTCGGGAACCACCACCGAGCCTGCTATCGCCTTCCGCATCATCAAGGAGGAGATTGAGCGTCGCTATGGCAAGGAGGAGGCTCGCGAGCGTATCGTTGCCGTTACGGACAAGGCTCGTGGCGCACTGAAAACCCTCGCAGACAACGAAGGCTACCCCTCATACGTCATTCCCGACAACGTAGGCGGTCGCTTCTCGGTACTCACTCCGGTAGGTTTGCTCCCGTTGGCAGTAGGTGGTGTCGATATCGAGGCTCTGGTCGCAGGTGCTGTCGAGATGGAGAAGGCTACCTCGGCAGAGGTCGCTATCGAGGAGAACCTCGCGGCTCAATACGCTATCGCCCGCAACGCACTCTATGGCGAGGGTCGCAAGATTGAGATTCTCGGCTCATACGAGCCCAAGTTGCAGTATATCAACGAGTGGTGGAAGCAACTCTATGGCGAGAGCGAAGGCAAGGACGGCAAGGGCATCTTCCCCGCAAGCGTAACTCTCACCGCCGACCTGCACTCGATGGGTCAGTACATTCAGGAGGGCGAGCGCACACTCTTCGAGACTATCATCTCGGTTGAGAATCCCGCACACAAGGTTGTTATCGAGGCAGACAAGGACAACCTCGACGGTCTGAACTTCCTTGCCGGCAAGCGCATCTCGGAGGTAAATCGCATGGCGGAGTTGGGCGTGCAGTTGGCTCACGTGGATGGCAATGTGCCCAACATCCGCATCGCACTGCCCGCAATCGAGGCTCGCACGATTGGAGCCTTGCTCTACTTCTTCGAGAAGGCATGCGGCATCAGCGGCTATATGCTCGGTGTAAATCCCTTCAACCAGCCGGGTGTCGAGGCGTACAAGAAGAATATGTTTGCCCTGCTCGACAAGCCCGGATACGAGGAGGAGTCGAAGGCAATCAAAGCAAGATTGTAATCACAAGGCAGAGCAAATGAATTAAAGAGGTTACGACAAACCAAATATTGAATTGAATTTAATTTATTTTGCATATCAACGTGCTTGAATCGGCAGATTCAGGCACGTTTTTTTCTTGTGGGGTTACAAAACACGACGCTATATGAAACCGCGCAACATTGTAATCATGATATTCTGCCTCTTTGCCGGTGCGGCAATGATAGTTACACTACATATCCGCTCGAAGATGAGCGACAACACTCTCGAATCTCAATGGCAGACAACCACCGCAGACCTCCACTCTGCCGGCACGGCAGCACACGCTCGCAGCATACAATACGACACTTACGCCCGACAAGCCGCCATCGAGCAACTACCCTCACACGAACAACTATTCCTCGCGCTCGCGCACTCCGAGCGCATACACGAGCAGATGTGCGCAAAGGCGGCACACCTATTCGGGAGCAAGACGACACCCGGCACCGAAACCTCTACACTCACAACATCAACCCCAGAGAATCTCGCCCGCAGCCTCGCTTCGGCACGGACACATCATCGCCTATCGAAGGGTAATGCAACGACCCGCGCCCTCAACAACGGAAACCGCTACGTGGCTCGTATTTTTATATGGATTGACGGCAGCAACCGCCGCCATATCGAACTGCTCGAAAAAGCCTATAACCGCACCACCGGCACCCCGGAAAATGGCGGGTACCTCGTCTGTCCGAAGTGCGGAAACACCTACCACACATCGAGTTATGATGCCTACTGCCCCTTCTGCCATACGCATCACTCCGACTTCAAACGATTTTGAGAATAGAGGCAAAGCCAATGGCTAATGGCTAACAACCTACAACTCCACCAGATGCCTGCGGATAGCATAGACCACAAGGCTGGCGGTATTCTTACACCCCGTCTTTTCGAGAATATTAGCGCGGTGGGCATCAACAGTGCGCTTCGAGATAAAGAGTTCGTCGGCAATCTCCTGATTGGACAATCCGCGACAGATGCCGAGCAGAATCTCAATCTCGCGCGACGACAGTTCATCAGATGAACGCTCCGTACCACGCAGGCGGTGCGACATCGACGAGAGTAGGCTCTTGCTGAAATAGTTACCCCCGGCAACCACTGCATCTATGGCATCAAAGACCTCCTCAATGGCAGAATCTTTAAGCAGGAACCCCTTGGCTCCTGCCTCGACCATACGGGTATAGTAGTTCTCGTCACCGAACATCGAGAGGGTAACAATTTTCAGGTCGGGACGCAGAGCCAAAGCCTCTCGTGTAGCCTCCTCTCCACCGACATTGGGCATCGAGATATCCATAAAGACTACATCGGCAGCGGTCATAGGCAACATCGCAAGAAACTCCCTGCCATCGCCTGCCTCGCCCACAACACGATACCTCTCACGCATCGAAAGAAGTGTATTCAGACCCTTGCGAAAGAGTGCGTGGTCATCCACGAGAATTATCCTAACATCATCCATATCATTCGTCTTTAATGAGCCGAGCCACCGACATCCACCTTGACCGAAGCCCGCATACCTTTACCCTTTGCGCTCGCAATATCGAGCAGCCCGTTCAGCGAATTTACACGTGACGAGATGTTCGACAGACCCATTCCGCAATCCATCATAGCCTGCGGATTGAATCCCTTGCCGTCATCGGTATATTCAAGCGAGAGAACTCCGTCGGCCAGTGCCAACGAGAGATTTATCGAGTGACATTTGGCGTGTTTAAGCGAGTTATTGATAAGTTCGCATATCACGCGATACATCACAATCTCGACATCCGAGTCGAATCTCTCGTTGCGCAGATTGGTCGTAAAACGTATCTTCACATCGTGAATTGCAACACTTTTATTGATAAAATTCTGCACTCCTCGCGCCAATCCAAAGTCGTTAAGCACCTGCGGCTGCATATTGTTCGAGATTTCGCGCAATGAGCGTATCGCCTCGTCTATTACATAGGTCGTGTTGGCTGTAATCTCGGCACGCTGTCGCTCATCCTTGGTCGATTTGAGTGCCGTGAGTGACATCTTCGCCGACGAGAGCAGAGGACCCATTCCATCATGCAACTCCTTGGCAAAACGCGACTTGGACTTCTCCTCGGCACGCAACACCGCAGTAAGCAGGCGTTTATTGAGCAGGGTGCGTTGGCGATTCAGTCGGTCGATATACTTGAACATTCGATGTGCAAACATCACACCCACCGAGATACATATTGTCGAGAGTGAGCAGATGGCAACCACAACCTGCGGAGAGACATCTATCTTACCGTTATACATGCGCAGTTGCAGGAACATCACCACCGAGATAATCAGATAGCCGATAATCATCAATATCCACGCAACATTATACTTTGTCCTGCGCACCAAACGCAAGGCAAAGACCGTCGCCACAGCCTGCACAATGAGCGACACCACCAACACCACCTCCAAGAAGAATTTCATATACTACTATTATATATGTTTAGTGTTTCAACACCGTATTGAGGGCATCCATCTTCGCGTAGTCGGTCATATCGACCTGCACCGGCACCACCGACACGTAGCCATGAGCCAAAGCCCACTCATCAGTATCCTCGGCATCCGGCTCGGCATTGCAAAATCCGCCCGTAAGCCAGAAATATTGGCGATTGTGCGGGTCCTGACGCGAATAAAACTCCTCGCGCCAATATCCTCGCGTTTGGCGACACACCTTCACTCCGCGCACCTCCTCAAACGGGATATCGGGGACATTTACATTCAGACACAACGGAGTCGGCACACCGCCCTCCACCACCGAGCGTATAATCTGCTCGCCATAGTGTACCGCAGCCGTGAAGTCGGCATCGGGATCGTGGCTCGTAACCGACAGACCCACCGAAGGGCATCCGTAGAAACTACCCTCGATAGCGGCACCCATAGTTCCCGAATAGAGAACATTTACCGCTGCATTCGAGCCGTGGTTGATACCCGAAATCACAAGGTCGGGAATCCTCCCCTCGAAGAGGTAATCAAACGCCATCTTGGCGCAATCCACAGGCGTACCCGACAGAGAATATACCTCGACACCCTCCTCGTCGCGCACCTTTTTCAGATAGACCGGATTATACATCGTTATTGCCTGGCTCATACCGCTTTGCGCCCTCTCCGGAGCCACAGCAACCACACGTCCAAACTTTCGAGCCACCTCAATTGCGGCAGCAAAACCTTTCGACTGATAGCCATCGTCGTTGGTTACAAAAATCAATTTCTCGCTATTCATAACCACAAAAATAGAAAATTTTCGAAGAAAAACCACCAACTCGACAACAATATCTTTTCAGCAACGCAAAAAATCTTCCAAAGGCAAACATTCCACCCCAACAAAAACCTATGATAGGGTTGCCTAATTCCCGTTCTGTCCTCAAAAAATGAAAAAAAACAGAAAAAGTTTTGCAGTTATCAAAATAGTATCTATATTTGCACACCCAAATCGGGAAAAGCCCAGGTGGTGGAATTGGTAGACACGCTACTTTGAGGGGGTAGTGACTAATTAGGGTCGTGTGAGTTCGAGTCTCGTCCTGGGCACCAAAGAAATCGACAACGCAGGTTGTCGATTTTTCTTTTTCGTGGCGGGGCGGGGGAAATTATTTGAGATAGGGCAAAATAGGGTTTATTGGGCTTATTGGTCAAAATAGTCGAATAAATTTTGCTGTTTATAAAATAATATTTACCTTTGCACCGCAATCAGCCCAGGTGGCGAAATGGTAGACGCGCTCGTTTCAGGTGCGAGTGTTGAGAGACGTGTAGGTTCGACTCCTATCCTGGGCACCACACTCCGCAGCGGAATTGCGGCAGTTGCAAAAATCAGAGTAAAACAGACAGACGGAGCCTTTCGGGTTCCGTTTTTTTTGTGGTGCTATTCTGGCCATTAGCCATTAGAGAGGATGGCTAACACGCACGACCCCTCCGGTCTTCGACCACCTCCCCTAAAACAGGGGAGGAGTTTTTTACTCTCCCCATCTTCCCCTTCAAACCCATCTTCCCCATAAGCAGCCATCGGCTACACCCCCGGTTCTCCCCTCTTCCCCATTCATCCCATAAGCAGTCATAGACCGCACCCCGGCATCCCCATTTGTCGCAGACACCACAATTCTCCATTGTCAATCATTCATTTTTTTCGAAGGATTTGGCAGTTAGCGAAATATTATTTATCTTTGCAGGCTTAAAAACCCAAAGTGGGTTAGCGTATTTTATTAACTTAATTAAAATTTTATAGCAAAATGGCTGTTAAAATTCGTTTGGCACGACATGGTAAGAAGGGCTACGCTTTCTATCACATCGTCGTTGCAGATAGCAGAGCGCCACGTGATGGTAAATTTATCGAGAAATTGGGTACTTACAACCCCAACACGAATCCTGCTACGATCGACCTGAACTTCGAGCAAGCATTGGGTTGGTTAATGAAGGGCGCACAACCTACTGATACCGCTCGTGCGATTTTGTCGTACAAGGGTGTATTGTACAAGAAGCACCTGCTCGGAGGTGTTGCCAAGGGCGCATTCTCGGAGAGCGATGCAGAGGCAAAGTTCAACAAGTGGCTCGGTGAGAAAGAGGGCAAGGTTGCTGCGAAGGTAACCAAACTCGCTACCGATGCAAAGGCTGCCGAGAAGGCTCGCCTCGCTGCGGAGACCAAGATCGCGGAGGACCGCGCAAAGGCTATCGCAGAGAAGAAGGCTGCTGCCGAGGCAGAGGCTGCTGCCGCAGAGGCTACCGAGGAGGTTGCCGAGAGCGCAGAGGCTCCCGCAGAGGAGTAGTATAGCTCCCGAAGCGGCAAACAATGCCGATGGCTTCTTAAATTTGTGGTGTCCGGATTGTTCCGGACATCATTTTTTTTCACAATCTGTCGGTTTTCCAATATATTTTCGTAAATTTGGCAAAAAGTTGTAAACTCACAGAAACTATGCTGGCAGTAGCACGTATAACCAAACTTTTCGGCACCGAGGGAGGCGTATTGCTTAACCTCTACACCACCCTGCCCGACGAGTTTGACCCCGCAACCGACCCCCTCTTTGTGATGGTCGATAATCTGGCAGTACCCCTCTGGTGCGAGCGATTTGAGCCACACGGAGCCAGCGGTGCGCGCGTGGTTTTTGCCGACCTCGACACTCCGAAACGCATCGGGGAGTTCATCGGGCGAGAACTCTTCATCGAGGAGCCGGAGCGCGAGGATGACGAGTTCTACATGGAGGATCTTATCGGATTTGCAGTTACGGCAGGCTCGCTGCATGGCGAGATTACCGACTACTACGACAGCGACGCAAATCCCCTCTTCGGCATCACATTCAAGGGTCGCGAAGAGACTCTGGTTCCCGCTGCCGAGGAGTTTATCGCATCGATAGACTTCGAGAAACGAAAGATTAAATTGGTACTGCCCGATGGGTTGCTCGAATTATAAAATCTACAATCAGAAATGGCACAGCGTGTGGTTATAGGTCTTTCGGGAGGTGTCGATTCGTCGGTTGCCGCCTATCTGCTCAAAGAGCAGGGCTACGATGTCGTGGGTCTCTTTATGATAAATTGGCACGACACGACCGGCACGCTCGAAGGCGACTGTCCATGGCACGATGACCGTGTATTTGCCGAACTCGTGGCCAAGAGGCTGGATATCCCCTTGCACGTGGTCGATTTATCGGAGGAGTATCGTCGTCGCGTGGTTGAGTATATGTTCGCAGAGTACGAGCAGGGGCGAACTCCCAACCCTGACGTGCTGTGCAACCGCGAAATAAAGTTTGACGTCTTTTTGAAAGAGGCACAGAGGCTTGGTGCCGACTTTGTAGCCACGGGTCACTACTGCCGCAAGGACGAGGAGATTGCACCCGACGGCTCGACGATATACAAGTTATTGGCAGGTGCCGACAAGAACAAAGACCAGAGTTACTTCCTCTGCCAACTCTCGCAGGAGCAGTTGCGCTATGCGATGTTCCCCATCGGGGAGATCGAGAAGCCGGAGGTACGTCGTATAGCCGAGGAGCAGCACCTCGCCACCGCCAAGCGCAAGGATTCGCAGGGTATCTGCTTTGTCGGCAAAGTCGATTTGCCGGTATTCCTGCAACAGAAACTCCGTGCAGCGAAGGGCAACATCCACGAAATCAAAGCCGAGTGGGCAAAGTACAACCGTGAGATTGCCGATGATGACCTCGCCTCGCTTGCCGAGCCGTGGCACTACACGGTACGCGACGGCAAGAAGATTGGCGGACACATGGGGGCGCACTTCTACACCATAGGGCAGCGCAAGGGCCTCGGTATCGGAGGTCGTAAAGAGTCGCTCTTCATCATCGGCACGGATGTAGCGCAGAATGTGATCTATGTCGGTGAGGGCGACAGCCACCCCGGCCTCTATCGCAAGGCGCTGAAAATCCGCACCGAGGAGATTCATTGGGTCAATCCGTCGCGGGCATTGCAGGTGGGCGAGAGTGCGCGCTTTGCGGTCAGGATACGCTATCGCCAACCCCTGCAACAAGCAACGCTCTTCATCCGCGAGGAGGGGGCATACATTCTCTTTGATGAGCCACAACGAGGCATTGCCGCAGGTCAGTTTGCCGCGTGGTACGACGGAGAGGAGTTGGTCGGATCGGGAGTGATAGAGAGATGATCACAATTCACAATTCACAATTCACAATTCACAAAATAGACATAAAACCAATCAACAAACTCAAATAATATGAAACTCAAATCAATTTTGGCAATCGTGGCAATGTCGCTCATGACATTGAGCCTCTCGGCACAAGAGGTACAGTATGTAGATGCCTCGACACTCAACATCTGCGGTTACACTCTCAAATCGGAGAGCAAGCCCTATGCTCGTTTCGACAAAACAATGCACAAGTTGCCCAACAAGCACATCGAGGGCATGAGTCAATACTCGACAGGTCTTTATGTTATGTTCTCGACCGACAGCCGCAACATCTCGGCAAAGTGGAGTTGGGAGAAGCGCGGTATGGGCAACAATATGACCCCGATTCTTCAACGCGGTCTTGACCTCTACATCGAAAAGGACGGCAAGTGGTACTTTGCAGGCGTAGGTCGCCCCTCCGGCAACTACGAGAAGTGCGCCTCAACATGGAAAATTGCCAAAAATATGCCCGAAGGCACCAAGAAGTGTATGCTCTACCTGCCCGCTTGGTGCGAAGTAACATCTCTGCAACTCGGAATCGACGAGGGTACAAGCATCGGAGCCATCGACTCGCCCTTCTCGTACAAGATTCTGACCCTCGGTTCGAGCGTTACGCACGGAGCATCGGCAAGCCGTCCGGGAATGACCTACACGGCGCGTATGAGCCGTATGACAGGCTTTGATTTTATCAACTTCGGATTCAGCGGAGAGTGCAAACTCCAACCCGAATTTGCAACGATTCTCGCCAACCTCGATGTTGATGCCTTCCTCTTCGACGCCTTCTCGAATCCAACGCCTGCCGAGATCCGCAAGAACTTGGAGCCGTTCATCCAGACCGTCACCGCGGCACACCCCGGCAAACCGCTTATCTTTATGCAGACCCACATGCGCGAAGATGCGATGTTTAACGAGAAGTGGCTGGCTTTCAACATTGAACGACGCGCCACGGTGCGGGAGTTGATGCCACAGATGGTCAAGAAGTACAAGAATGTCTATTTCCTCGATGCCGAGAACATCACCAGCGACATCAACGAAGGCACAATCGATGGAGCGCACCCCACAGACCTCGGTTTTGACAAATTTATCAAGACCTATCTGCCCGGCATCGTGAAGCACCTTAAAAAGCACGGAATAAAATAGTTATGCGCAGCATACTGCTCGTCATAATGACCACAATAGCACTCCAACTCTCGGCTCAACCGAGGGTTGGATTTGCTTATTATGACGTGGATAGGGCTTACGACACTACCCCATCAGCGTTCTATGACGACAGCGACTTCACACCCGAAGGTCGCAACCACTGGGACAGAGAGCGTTACACCCGTAAAGTTGAGCAGATTGCAGCCACAATCGACTCGATGGCTCTGCCCATTGTCGCCCTTTACGGAGTCGAGAATGAACAGGTCGTGCGCGACATCGCAACTCACACAAAGGGCGACTATACGTTCATTCATCGCACCCTAAACCGCCTGGATGGTATGGATTTCGCACTACTCTACTATGGCGACGTTCTCTTCCCCGAAAAGGTGGAATCGGGATTCGACTATATGGTAGTCAAAGCCTCGGTTGGCAATCGTGATTTTGCATTCATACTGACCCACCGCTCCCGACTGACGGAAGATATTGTCCTACAACTCAAAGAACAAGAGCCACATCGCCATATTGTCGTTGCCGGAGACCTCTATGGCATCGATTATGCACGGCTTGGGCTGACCGATGCCACCGCCGAGGCAGAGCGTGCCGGACACGGCGACACGTTCTATCGCAATCGTTGGCGTATGTTCGACCACATATTGACCGACACACGCCTTGCAACACGTTGCGATGTCTATGCCCGCAGGTGGCTGCTCGACCGCAACGGAGGGCCAAAATCGACCTTCAATCGCGAGGGTTATGTGGGTGGTCCGGGCAGAAAATTACCAATATTTTGCTATATGTGGTAAAAATTGTTGTTTTTGAACAAAAATTTCGTATCTTTGTAGTTGCTCTATAAAAAAGCAAACACTTAACTATCAAATAATCAACATTTAGTCTATTATGGCAAACGTAAAAAGAGTTTACACCTTCGGTAACAAAGAGGCCGAGGGTAATGGCAAAATGAGAGAGTTGCTCGGTGGTAAGGGTGCGAACCTCGCCGAGATGAACCTCATTGGTATTCCCGTACCTCCGGGATTCACAATCACTACCGATGTATGTTCGGAGTACTATGCAAATGGCCGCGAGAAGATGGTCGAGATTCTTCGTCCCGAAGTCGAGAAGGCTATGAAGGGTATCGAGGCTCTTACCGGCCGCAAATTCGGTGACAAGGAACTTCCGTTGCTCGTTTCGGTACGTTCAGGCGCACGTGCATCGATGCCGGGTATGATGGATACCATCCTCAACCTCGGTATGAACGACGAGGCTGTCGAGGCTGTTTCGAAGTTGTCGGGTAACCCCCGCTTCGCTTGGGACTCGTACCGCCGTTTCGTACAGATGTACGGTGACGTAGTTCTCGGTATGAAGCCCGCTTCGAAGGAGGATGAGGACCCGTTTGAGGTACTTATCGATGAGCAGAAGGAGAAGAAGGGTGTGAAGAACGATACCGACCTTACTACTGACGACTTGAAGGAACTTGTTAAGAAGTTCAAGGTTGCTATCAAGGAGCAGACCGGTGGCGAGTTCCCGACCAATCCTTGGGATCAGTTGTGGGGTGCTATCTGCGCAGTATTTGGTTCGTGGATGAACGAGCGCGCAATTCTCTACCGCAAACTCAACAACATCCCCGCAGAGTGGGGTACAGCAGTAAACGTACAGGCAATGGTATTCGGTAACATGGGCGACAACTCGGCTACCGGTGTTGCTTTCTCGCGTGATGCTGCTACGGGTGAGAACATCTTCAATGGCGAGTACCTCGTGAATGCACAGGGCGAGGACGTTGTGGCAGGTATCCGTACTCCGCAGCAGATTACCATCGAAGGCTCGAAGCGTTGGGCAAAGGCACAGAACATCTCGGAGGAGGAGCGTGCTGCGAAATACCCCTCGCTCGAAGAGGTTATGCCCGCAGTTTATAAGGAGTTGGATGAGATTCAGCACCACCTCGAAGAGTACTTTACCGATATGCAGGATATCGAGTTTACCATTCAGGACGGCAAACTCTGGATGTTGCAGTGCCGCAACGGTAAGCGTACCGGTGCCGCAATGGTTAAGATTGCAATGGATATGTTGCGCGAGGGTCTTATCGACGAGAAGACCGCAGTGTTGCGTTGCGAGCCTGCAAAACTCGACGAGTTGCTCCACCCCGTATTCGACAAGGCTGCTATCAAGAGTGCCAAGGTCGTAACCAAGGGTCTGCCCGCATCTCCGGGTGCAGCAACCGGTCCGGTTGTATTCTTCGCAGAGGATGCCGAGAAGGTATTCCAGACCACCGGTCAGAAGGCTATCCTTGTTCGTATCGAGACCTCTCCGGAGGACTTGAAGGGTATGCTCGATGCAGCAGGTATCCTCACTGCACGTGGTGGTATGACCTCGCACGCAGCCGTTGTTGCTCGTGGTATGGGTAAGTGCTGCGTATCGGGTGCAGGTGAGTTGGCTATCGACTACAAGGCTCGCACTATCAGCGTAAATGGATATACCATCAAGGAGGGCGACTGGGTATCGCTCAACGGTTCGACCGGTGAGGTTTACCTCGGTCAGGTTGCGACGAAGGCTGCCGATTTGAGCGGAGACTTCGGTCAGTTGATGGATTTGGCAGGCAAGTATGCCAAGATGAAGGTTCGTGCAAATGCCGACACTCCGCGTGATGCAGAGCAGGCATTCGCATTCGGTGCCGAGGGTATTGGTCTTTGCCGTACAGAGCATATGTTCTTCGAGGGCGAGCGTATCAAGGCTGTTCGCGAGATGATTTTGGCGGACGACGAGGATGGTCGTCGTGTGGCTCTTGGCAAGTTGCTCCCGATGCAGCGTGGCGACTTCGAGGGTCTGTTCAAGGCGATGAAGGGCTATCCCGTGATTGTTCGTCTGCTCGATCCTCCCTTGCATGAGTTCGCTCCCAACACCGAGAAGGAGCAGCGCGAAATGGCAGAGGAACTTGGAATCCCTTACGAGGCTGTTGCCGCAAAGGTTGAGTACCTGCATGAGGTTAACCCGATGCTCGGACACCGTGGTTGCCGTCTGGGTAACACCTATCCGGAGATTACCGAGATGCAGGCCCGCGCAATTATCGAGGCTGCAATGAACGTGAAGGCTACCGGCATCGATGTTAAGGTTGAGATTATGGTTCCGCTCGTAGGTAACCACAAGGAGTTGCGCTACCAGAAGAACATCATCGACCGCGTGGCTAACGAGGTATTTGCAGAGCGTAACGATAGGATTGACTACTTGGTAGGTACAATGATTGAGGTTCCGCGTGCAGCAGTTACGGCTAACCAGATTGCCGAGGTTGCCGAGTTCTTCTCGTTCGGTACCAACGACTTGACGCAGATGACTCTCGGATTCTCGCGTGACGATATCGCCAAGTTCTTGCCCGTATATCTCGACAAGGGTATCCTCAAAGCAGACCCGTTCCAGATTCTCGACCGCAACGGCGTTGGCCAGTTGATTCGCGAGGCTGTATTCAAGGGTCGTGGCACTCGTGAGAACCTCAAATGTGGTATCTGCGGTGAGCATGGCGGTGAGCCTTCATCGGTAGAGTTCTGCCACTATGCAGGTCTTAACTACGTAAGTTGCTCGCCCTTCCGTGTGCCTATCGCACGTTTGGCAGCGGCTCACGCAGCACTTAACGAGAAATAGTCGTTAAATAACGATAACTCCCGAAGGGGCTGTCCGACATTATTGTCGCGACAGCCCTTTCTCTTTGCTCGGCACCCCCGACGACAAGTCGCTGCAACACAAAAAAAGGCGAAAAAATCGTCGATTTTGCCATAAAATAACTATCTTTGCCCCGATTTACGGGGGTGCTTGCACTGCGCAGGCTGAGATTATACCCATTGTACCGGATACGGATAATGCCGAGACCGGGAAGTAGCATAATCAATAACATACCCCTTTTCATATTTTTTAACTAATTAAAATTTAAGAAGTTATGAAAAGGTTTTTTCTGACTCTCGCCGTGGCGGGACTATCGCTCGGCACACACGCGACTACGCATGTCGCACACACCAACAACCAACACACTTTTTATTCGGCATCGGACTCGACCGACTCCACCGCCATTGCCAATCCCGCCGCCATTGCCAATCCTGCCGACTCGGTGGCGATGACCGAGCGCATAGGCTCTGTCGAGGTGGTGGCACTACGTGCCGACAAGACCTCTCCGGTCGCCTACACCGACATCTCGCACAACGAGATTGAGCGCAACAGTTACGGCACCGACATTCCTTCGCTGCTTGCCCTCACGCCCTCGCTGGTCGCCACCAACGAGACGGGTATCGGCATTGGTGGCACATCCATTCGCCTGCGCGGTACGGATGCCACACGTCTTAATGTTACGGTAAATGGTATGCCTCTCAACAATCCCGACTCACACTCCACCTATTGGTACGACACTCCCGACCTTATCTCGGCTGTCGGGGATGTGCAGGTACAGCGCGGAGCCGGCATCTCGACCAACGGCACAGGTGCTTTCGGAGGCGCAATAAGTATGACCACCTCCTCGCCTGCGACAACATTCGGAGGCTCGGCATCGCTCTCCTACGGCTCGTACAACACCAACAAGCAGGCAATCCATATCGGCTCCGGGCTTATGGGCGGGCATTGGGCTGTGGATGCCCGACTGACACACATAGGCTCTGATGGCTATATCGAGCGTGGTGCAACCGACCTGAAATCTTATATGTTGCAGGGTGGCTACTACGGCAATCGCACATCGGTAAAGTTGCTCTCGTTTGGTGGTATGGCAAAGACCTACCTAACATATACGGGCGTAACGAAGGAGGAGATGCGCCTCTATGGTCGTCGCTACCACACCGAGGGTCAATACGAAACCTCGCACGGCCCCTACACGCTGGCAGATGGAACGCACGTCGATTACTACGATGACCAGACCGACAACTACCTGCAAATCAACAACCAACTCATCATCAACCACCGCTTCAACGAGCATTGGGCGATGAACGCAACAGGTTTTTACACCTATGGCTACGGCTACTACAAGCAGTATAAGGATGCACGCACACTGCTCGAATACGGCAACCTCGGAATTACCGACCCTTCGGTCGAGGCCGATATGATTCGACGCAAGATTATGCGCAACCACACCTTTGGAGCCAACGCCTCGGCACACTACACCACCGAGAAGGTTTCGCTCGCATTTGGTGGCTCGTGGAGCCACTACTCCTGTCCGCATTGGGGCGATATCGAGTGGGTCGATGGGATGAAAAGCAGCGAGGTTCGAGGCAAGTGGTACGATAACGATGTTCGCAAGCAGGATGCCAATATCTTCGCGAAAGCAGCGTGGCGTCCCGCCAAAGGATTGAGTCTCTCGGCAGACCTGCAATATCGCCTTGTGAGTTATCGCGCGTGGGGCGTAAATGACAACTTCGACTGGAACACGATGCAGATGCAGCCCATATCAATCGACAAACTCTACCACTTTCTTAACCCACACATCGGCATAAACTACACCTTTGCCCGCCGACACAGCCTTTTCGCCTCGTTTGCCATTGCCAACAAGGAGCCGACACGTGCCGACTTTACCGACCGCTATATGTTCTCGCAGGATAAGAGCGAGCCGAAGCCGGAGCGACTCTTCGACTATGAGTTGGGATATCGTTACTCTTCGCCCAAACTCTCGCTGGGAGTAAATCTCTACTATATGCAATATCGCAACCAACTGATTCCTACGGGAATGGTCAATGACAGTTCGGATGCACTGAATGTCAATGTCCCCGACAGTTACCGCTGTGGCGTAGAGGTCGTTGCAGAGTGGCACATCACAAAGTGGCTCTCGGCACAGGGAGATGTAACATTTAGTCGCAACAAGATTCGCGACTACGTCGATTTACTCGCCGACAGCCCTACCTACGGCAAAAATCTCGGCACGATGACCATAGCCTACTCGCCCGACTGCATCGCCTCATTCGGCCTTGACTTCCACATTGCCGGCTTCGAGGCTCTGCTCCGTACCCGCTACGTGAGCAAGCAGTATCTCACAAACAACGAGGTTGCAGCACTCACCCTCGACCGCTATTGTGTCACCAATCTCGACCTTGGCTACACGTTACCGCTCTCCAAGTCGCACACGGAGAACAACTCCCGCTCGATGCGCTTCGGACTCTGCATCTACAACCTCTTCAACACGCTCTATTGCAGCAACGCCTACGGATACTCCTATATGTGGAATGGAGTGCGCTATGACGAAGCATATTACTTCCCGCAGGCTCCGTTGCACGTGCTGGCAAACGTAACCATAAAGTTTTAGCCACGCCACACAACACACAGACTCAATCTGAAAGCAGAGAGGGTGTCCAACAAGTTCTTTGGACACCCTCTTTTCGTTTGAAATTGTATAAGGCTCAATCAGCCCCGATTACTCCACATCCTCTCCGTTATAGAAGAAGGTTGCGTAGTGGTGGAAACCCGCCTTGTCGTAGAGATTTCGCATATATTGCATACGACGCGCGAAGTCATCGAAGTTCTTCTCGCCATGCGACCATCCCGCCTCGGCAATTGCCGACATACGGGGCAGCACCTTATGCTGTACGCGCTCGAAAGTCGAGATAAACTCGGTCCAGAGGTTGCACTGCACACCCTTAATGTTCTTGTACTGTTCGGGGGTCAGGTTCTCGTATGGATTGAGGTTGTAGGCATCGCGCAGAGTCACAATACGCATTGCGAACATCGGGCCCTCCTTGTACGAGTAGGGGCGACGAGTCTGGTAGTAGTCAAAATAGCAGTGTGCCTTGGGCGTCAAAATCACCTCGTTACCGAGAGTTGTTGCCTGCAAGCGACGCTTATCCTGCCATAGCATAACCGTAACACTCTTATTTACACCGCCCTTGATTACCTCATCCCAGCCGATAATCTTACGACCGTGCTTTGCGAGAATTGCCTCTACACGGTGTGTGAAGTAACTCTGCAACTCGTTCTCATCTTTCAGACCCTCATCCTTGATACGCTTCTGGCAGAGAGGACACACCTTCCAGCGGTCACGGGGAGCCTCATCACCGCCGAGGTGGATATACTTCGAGGGGAAGAGTTCAAATACCTCCTCCAAAACGCCCTCAATAAACTCGAAGGTACTCTCCTTGCCGACACAGAGGACATCCTTGCTGATACCCCACTTCGTGCGCACCTCAAACTTTTCGTTACGGCAACCCAGATAGTTGTACGATGCCAGCGCAGCCACCATGTGACCCGGCATATCTATTTCGGGGATAATTTCGATATAACGCTCGGCTGCGTACTTCACAACATCACGAATCTCCTCCTGCGTGTAGTAGCCTCCGTGCGGCATTCCGTCATACGAGGTCGAGCTGTTACGTCCGATGATGGTCTCCTTACGCACCGAGCCCTTCTTGATAAGGTTGGGATACTTCTTAATCTCGATACGCCAGCCCTGATCCTCGGTCAAGTGCCAATGGAAGGTGTTCATCTTGTGCATGGCAATCAAATCGATAAACTGCTTAACCTCCTTCACGGTAAAGAAGTGACGGCAGACATCAAGCATCGCGCCACGATAGCCGAGCAGCGGTTTATCCTTGATGGCTACACCCTGCAACTCTACGCCCTTCTTGGTACGCTCGCCCGACACCAGCATCTGGCGCAAACTCTGCAAACCATAGAAGACACCCTGCGGAGTGCCACCCTTGATACTTACGCCCTTCGATGTAACGTCAAGCGTATATTCCTCCTTCGCCAGCGACGAATCCAGCGCGAGCAAAATACCCTTCTTGGCACTCTTCTCGACTGCGAGGGTCATACCGACCTCCGTAGCCACATAGCCTGCAAAAATCTCGGCAGGGCGCACCAAAGCGTCATCCGACACCGAAATCACGCACTTGGACGTAACGACAAAGGCACCCTTCGCCTCCGAAGCCTCCATCGGGCGAGGAACAATTACCGTTGCGACACTCTGCGCCGAGACGGTGAGAGCCGCAACCACAGCGGCAAAAGTCAAAAGAAATCTCTTCATATAAAGCATGTTTTTAGTTGGTTTTTTAATCGTAGCACAAAGATAGTCTTTTTTTCGCAAAACAAACACCTCTTGACAAGGCTCTTTATAGCACAGGTTTAATAATCGGTGGATTGATAACAACTCCGGTAGTGCTGTTGCGATGGGTTGTCGAGACAATGCGCACCGCCTTAATCGGAGCCAAAGGCTTCACAACCTTGGCACATCCATCAACCAGCGATGCCCCCTGCTCGAACTTCTCCCCGTCGTAACTCACTTCGAGGTATCCGGTCGGGAAGAGTCGATGGGCAATATGCGTATAACCCGTCACAAACTCCATCTGGCGGCACTCCACCGGCTCGGCAAACTCGAAGAGGAACCAATCGCCATCATGGCAGGTACGAGCCGTCGTTACCCTGCCGCGGTACTCCTCAACACGCTTATAGCCATCCTCCCTGCCCGACCCGATAGAGGAGGTCAGCACAAAAGCCGGCTTTATGCTCTTATAGTGGTCAGAATGAGCCGTCTGCGGGCTATGAGCATTACCATACTCACTACGGAAGAGGTACTCTCCCGGCTTGGCACACTTCACGGGGCGCGAGTAGCGGACAAAGCGGTCGGAATCCTCTTGTCGGTAGTATATCGCAGCCCCGTCATCGGTCGTAGCGACCAACGCTCCATCAACATACTTAACCGTTGGCGGCATCAGACGATAGTTGATACCCATAGCCGACATTCGGTCGTAGTGATTGCCATGCAGACGCGCATAGAAATTCTCCCAATCGCTACCGTGCTTGCCCCAGCCGAGTTCTGCCACAGCGCACACGCGCGGGAAGGTCATATATTCGAGGTAGTCGGTCGAGCGGTCGCCACCCTGCGAGAGGGCAATTTCGCTCCAAAAGGCACCCTCGAAGCCCTCGACCTGCGCCACCTGCTCTGCCGAGAATCCATGTTTGGCAAAGTCGAAGGAGTAGGTATGCTTAACATCAAAGATGTTACTCCAATTCGAGCCGACCTCACGTCTGCTTTGGCGCATATCGAAATAGAAGTATTCGGCAGGCATAAATATTGTCGAGTATCCCGCTTCGAGTACCTTGCGGCACTCCTTCATATTACTCCAACCATGAACGCGGGTACTCTTATCAAGGCCTCCGCCATTGATACCCTCGTTCCATACCGCAGGACGTTTGCCATACTTTTTCAGGATTTGGTCAATGCGCTCTATGAAGTAATCCTCCAATTTGTGGGCATCGGTATAGCCGTGGCGTTTGAGGTATGCCGAGCAGTCGGGACACCTCTTCCACTGCGAGAGCGACACCTCATCGCCTCCGATATGGATATACTCCGAAGGAAAGAGGGCGCACACCTCGGCAAGTACCTCGTTCAGCAACTCGTAGTTACTCTCCTTGGTTGCACAAAAGACATTGCGCGTATCGAGACCACCGGAGACGTGAGCCTTGTCGTATGGATAACCACATAGGATTTCGGGATGCACCGAGGCAAAGGCCCAGCTATGTCCCGGCAGGTCAATTTCGGGGATAACCTCGATGTTTCGCACACGAGCATACTCCACAATTTCGCGAATCTCACTCTGTGAGTAGTATCCGCCATAGCGTTCATGCCATTTGCCGTACATCGGAGGCACAGGCGACGAGCCACCACGGAAACCACCCTGCTCGGTGAGTTCTCGGTGTGATTTTATCTCCACACGCCACCCTTGGTCGTCGCTTAAATGCCAATGCAGGCGATTGATTTTGTGGTATGCCAGCCAATCGATATATCGTTTTACATTTTCGGTTGTGACCCACGTGCGGGCAACATCGAGCATAAAACCGCGATAAGCAAACTGCGGAGCATCCTCAACCTCACAACAGGCTACCTTAACAGGGAGTTTCATCTGCTTGGTATAAACCCTCGAAGGCATCATCTGCAAGAGCGTTTGCACTCCGCAGAAGGCACCTCCATAGTCACCGGCAACGATACGTACCCCCTTTTCGGATATTGTCAGCCGATAAGCCTCGGCATCAAATCCCGACTGCAACTCTACCGATATAAAATTATCTGCCGGAGCCTGTTTTACAACCCTCTTAACCGCGAGGTAATCGAGCATATAGACCGCCAGCGGGCGAAGTTCATCGCAGTTGAAAGCGATGACGGTTGAAGGTTTTACAACAAATTCGCCCTCTACCGATTTCAGGCTTTGGGGTTGCGGAATAATAGCAAATGCAACTGACGACAGGAGCATTGCCACACCACACAGAATGAGTTTAAGGTTGATTTTCATACTTATTGCGGTAAATAGTTTTGTCAAAGATACGTTTTTTCTACTAAAAGCACTAACTTTGTCGAAGAAATCGTTAGAGAGAATATGAACAATAAAAATGCTGACGCCACGCTGCGTCTTATAGAGATTATGGACACCCTGCGCGAGCAGTGTCCTTGGGACCGCGAGCAGACTTTCGAGTCGCTGCGCAACAACACCATCGAGGAGACCTACGAACTCGTCGATGCCATTACCGACCGCAATATGGAGGGTATCAAGGAGGAGTTGGGCGACCTGCTGCTACACGTTGTCTTCTACTCGAAACTCGGAGCCGAGGCGGGAGCGTTTAACTATGCCGACGTTGCCAATGGTGTATGCGACAAACTAATCTACCGCCACCCGCACGTCTATGGCAACATCCACGCCGACACTCCGGAGGAGGTAAAACACAACTGGGAGGCACTAAAACTGCGCAAGAAGAATCGCAAGAGCGGCACCCTCGGAGGCGTACCGCGCAGCCTGCCGGCACTGGTTAAGGCGTTTCGCATAGGCGAGAAGGCGGCATCCGTGGGCTTCGATTGGGAGAAGAAAGAGGATGTTTGGGCAAAGGTGCGCGAGGAGGTTGCAGAGGTTGATACGGAGATTGCAGCCAAGAATCACGACCTCTTGGAGGGCGAGTTTGGTGACCTGCTCTTTGCGCTGGTAAATGCCTGCCGACTCTACGGCATCGACCCCGAAGCGGCACTGGAACGCACCAACAAGAAGTTTATCTCGCGCTTCAACGGCATGGAGCAGGCGGCTGTCGAGGCAGGCAAGACCCTTGGCGACCTTACGCTTGACGAGATGGAGGCTCTGTGGCAAGCACAAAAGAAGCATTAAGAGATATATAACAAAAATCCAACAAAATATGGCATACATTAAATCTGTCAGAAATCACACCCCCGAAGTGGGCGAAGGATCATTTGTTGCCGAGACGGCAGTACTTATCGGAGATGTTACGGTCGGCAAAGACTCATCACTCTGGTACAACGTCGTCTTGCGTGGCGATGTGAATAAGATTACCATCGGCGACCGTACCAACATTCAAGACGGTACCGTGATTCACACCCTCTACGACGGCTCGCCCCATCCGTCGCAGACCCATATCGGCAACGATGTGTCGGTGGGTCACAATGCCACAATTCACGGGGCAATTATCGAGGATAACTGCCTTATCGGTATGGGCGCAACAATTCTGGATAATGCCGTAGTCGCATCGGGTTGTATCATTGCCGCCAACGCGCTCGTACTCTCAAACTCGAAACTCGAACCCAACTCGGTATATGCCGGCGTTCCTGCCAAGAAGGTCAAGGATGTAACTCCCGAACAGCGTGAGCAGATTATCCGACGCATCGCCAACGACTACCGCATGTACGCTTCGTGGTACAACGAGGAGTAATACCTCAACAAAAAGAGAACAGTCTATGAAGAACACTCATAACAAACCTTCGAATGTCATTTCGTTGCTCTTGGTGGCGGCAGCAATAAGCCTGATTGTCAATTTCTCGCACCTGTTGCTGTTGGCAGTCGATGAGTTCGGCTCGTGGAAGCCCGAAAACGAGGAGGTTGCAGCCAAAATCGTCGAGGTGAGCGGTCGTCTGTCGCTCAACCCAGACGGCTATGCCTACCTTGTCTGTGGAGAGGCAGAGGCTATCGACAGTGTCTATATGTCGTATTGGAGCCTGCGTAACATCGAGGTCAAGAGTGGCGATTCGCTACTTGTAAAGGCTCGCCCCGCATCCCGCGAAGGCGGACACTACCGTATGGCGGAGATTATGGAGATTAACGGCGAAACCTTCGACTACGCCAAGGTCTTTACCCGCCCGAACAAGATTCTCGACTCGGCAGTGCAAATCATCTTCTATCTTGTCATGTCGTTGATGATTCTGCTGCTGCTCACATACCACATCGACCGTCGTAACTTTTCGTTTGCACTGGTTACACAGCGGAGTTTGTGGTGTCTGCTCCTGGTTACAGGCTTCTACTTCCTTGCGCCCGTATCCAATCGATTTACGGGCGAGATTGTGCCGGTTTTTGCAACCAAAGAGAGTTGGAGAATCGACTACATGGTAATTCTTAAATGCTCATTTACATTTGCCGTATCGGTGCTCTACTCCTATATCTACACGCTCATATATCAGCGTCAGAGCATCCTGCTTGAAAACGAACAACTCAAAAGCGAGAATCTGACCACACGCTACGATATGCTTGTGAGCCAGATTAACCCCCATTTCTTCTTCAACTCGCTCAACTCGTTATCGACGCTGGTACGCGAGAACGATACACAGAAGGCCCTGACCTACATCGACCAACTCTCCTACACCTTCCGCTACGTGCTGCAAAACAGCCAAAATATGGAGGTACCTCTCAAAGAGGAGTTACAGTTTGTCGAGGCATACGGATTCCAATTCAAGATTCGCTATGCCGACAAACTCTTCTTCGATATCGATATCGACGAGCAGTATCTCGACTATACCCTTCCATCGCTCTCGTTGCAACCTCTTATCGATAATGCCGTGAAGCACAACTCGATAACCAGCCGTCGCCCGATGCACGTTTCGATTCGCACCGAGGAGGGATATCTCGTTGTATCCAACCCCAAGTCACCACTTGTCGAGCCGGCACAGGGAACCGGCATCGGATTGAAAAATCTCGACAGTCGCTGGGAACTTATCACCGGTAAAAATATCGAGATTATCGACACCGAGGAGACCTTCTCGGTAAAACTGCCGTTACAAAAACCTCGTAATTAAAACCACACTCATCGTATGAGAGTTCTTATCATCGAAGATGAAACCGCTGCTGCTCGCAACTTGCAGAGTATGCTCGAACACATCGAGCCGGATATTGAGGTCGTAGGCATCACCGAGAGTATTGTCGATACAATCGACTGGTTTGCCGAGAACGAGACTCCCGACATCGTCTTTATGGACATCCATATTGCCGACGGAGAGTCATTCCGCATATTCGATTCGATAGATATCGCTTCGCCCATAATATTTACCACGGCATACGACCAATACGCACTCGAAGCCTTCAAGGTAAATAGTATCGACTACCTGCTCAAACCCCTCAAAGAGGAGGAGTTGCAACGCGCCCTCGACAAGTGGCGTCGCATAACCAATCAGGAGCGTGTCGAGTATCACAAACGCATCGACACGATGGTTGCAGAGCAACGCAAGGGGAATGAGATGTTTTTGGTTCACGTCAAGGACAAAATCGTTCCGTTGCAAGCGTCGGATGTGGCATATTTCTACACCGCCAACGAGCGAGTAACCGCTCATCTGCTCAATGGAGGCTCCTACCCCATCGACAAGACACTTGAAGCGTTACAATCCGTACTCTCGGAGTACGACTTTTTCAGAGCAAACCGCCAATTTATCATTGCGCGCAAGGCTGTAAAGGATATCTCGATATGGTTTGGCAGCAGGTTGTCGCTGAATCTGACAGTCGATATTCCGGAGCGCATCGTCATCTCCAAGGCTCGTGTTCCGGAGTTTAAGCGATGGCTCACGGATGTTCGAGAGTAATCTTGGGCGATTCACCCTCTGATTTGGGCGATTGACGGCATAGGCGAAATACCTATGCCTTTTTTTATTCTATATTTGCATTGCAAACAGCGAGAAACTTTTACAATATTTATTTGCACAATAGACTGCAAGAGTTTAAGAGAATGAGTTGAGACGCCGTTGCGTGGGTCGTTTTTAGGGGAAGGTATTTGAGGCCTGCGTGGCGGTGTTCTCTTTTGGGATAGAACAAAGTTCTATAAATAAAAATCATAGATAGACAAAATTGCTAAAAGTTTGAAAGATAATTACTATCTTCGCGCCAATTGCGAATCGGAAAGAACACAAAAAAACGATATTCGAATGAAACGATTACTTATTGTCCTGCTGCTGGCTTTGTGCGTACTCCCCGCAACGGCACAGCAACGCGGTAAGATTACGGCAACGGTAGTAGATGCCAAGAGTGGAGCCGGAGTTCCCGGAGCCGTTGTCGAGATTGCTCCGACGGCAAATCCCGACAGCAAGAAGTACTACACAACGGGCTATGGCGGCAAGGTTGATATTCCGAATGTAGCCTACGGCACCTACAAGTTGGTCATCACGTTCCTTGGCTATGAGGACTTCGTGAAGGAGTTCAAGGTGGCAAGTGCGACACTCAACCTCGGCAAATTGCAGATGTCGGAGGGTGCCACACGCATCGACACCGTTGTCAAGGAGGCAAAATCACTACGCACATCGCAGGATGGCGATACCCTCTCGTACAATGCCGGTGCATTCAAGGTTACGAATGATGCCGATGTCGAGGGTCTTCTCAAAAAGATGCCGGGTATCACAATCCAAAATGGCGAAGTATCAGCACAGGGCGAGACCGTCAAGAAGGTTTATGTCGATGGCAAGGAGTTCTTCGGTGAGGATGTCAATACCGCAATCAAGTCGTTGCCGGCACAAGCGGTCGATCGTATCGAGGTCTATAATAAGTTGAGCGACCAGGCCGAGTTTTCGGGTATGGATGATGGCGAGGGCTTCAAGGCTATCAATATCGTAACCCACCGCAATATGCGTCAGGGTCAGTTCGGTAAGATGTACGCAGGCTACGGCTACCAGCCCAAGACCGACGACATCACCTCGCACCACAAATACACCGTAGGCGGAAATGTCAATGTCTTCAACAACGACAGCCGTCTGTCGGTCATCGGATTGTTCAACAACATCAACCAGCAGAACTTCTCGTTTGAGGATATCCTCGGAGTGAGTGGAGCAAGCGGTGGCGGTGGTCGTCGTCGCGGAGTGGGTCAGTATATGGTACGTCCGCAGGATGGTGTCGCTTTGGTAAATTCTATCGGTCTGAACTACTCGGACAACTGGGGCAAGCGCGACCAAGTGAAGTTCCAAGGAAGCTACTTCTTCAACAACACCTACACCAAGAACCTCTCGGAGCAGGAGACTTGGTACGAGAGTCCGTCGCCCATCGACACCCTCTACAAGAGAGGTTTCTCGCGCGCACTCAACAACAACCACCGCCTCAACGCACGTCTGGATTGGAAGATTTCGCAGCGTCAGTCGCTGATGTCGCGTACCTATTTGAGTTATCAAGGCAACAATAACCCCAAGAGCGGCAATGTTAGCGAGGGATTCAAGTATGGACAGAGCGGACTGACCTATATTGACGATGCTACCAAGCGCAACTCGTATGGTATCTACTTCAACGAGTTCTTGCAGTATCGCCTGCGTATCGGTGAGAAGAGGGGCCGCACACTCTCGATAAGTGGTCGCTTCAATATGCGCGATAACCACAACCTGCGTCGTGTGCGCTCGAACAATGCCGAGGCAATCGCTTATAGCGAGGATGAAAACTCCGATTATGCAAAATATATGGAGGAGTTGCGCTCGACAGGCTCTATTTCCAATATTACCGGCACACCGCTCTACAACCCGTTGTGTCAGTATGTCGAGGCACCTTCGCGCACCTACAACGTGGGCGGTACGCTCGAATACAACGAGCCATTAGGCAAGGTTACGGCATTGAGTTTCCAGTATCGATTCTCGTACGAAGACGAGGAGAAGAATCAGTCGGCATGGATTACCAACGACAAGTTCGACCTTGCAACCGGCACGGTCAATGACGATATGACCCAAGACTACCGCAGTGGTTATTGGACACACCGTGTAGGTCCCGGCTTCCGCTACTCGAAGAAGAAGAATACAATCGTGGCAAATGTCTATTACCAATACTCGTCACTCGACGGCAACGTAATCGGCAAGGCTCAATCCGACAAGATTAAGAAAGATTACCACGATGTACTCTACTTTGCCATGGTAAATTATATGTTCAACAAGGAGAACTCGATTCGTCTCTTCTTCCGCTCCTACACCGACAACCCCTCGGTTACACAGTTGCAGAACATCTACGACGTCTCGACCCCTCAATATTTGAGCATCGGAAACAAAAATCTGCGTCCTTCATTCACGCACCGCATCAACTTCCACTACATCAACTCGAATGTCGAGAAGGGACGTACCTTTATGTGGATGTTTATGATGCAGAATCAGCAGAACTACCTCTCGCAATCGACCTTCTACAACCGTGACGGCTCCGAGTTTGAGATTGGCAACAAGAAGTATCGTCCGCAGCAGATCACCTCTTACGAGAATATGGACGGATATTGGAATCTGCGCACCCACGTAAGCCTCGGTCTGCCCCTCTCGTTCATGAAATGCAATCTGAACATCACGGCAGGTGTGAATTACATCGTCAATCCTTCGGCTGTCTATGGCTCAAAAGAGGATATCATCGCCCACAAGTTCACAAAGAACTACGCCAACAATATCGGCTACGATGCGCAGGTTACATTGGGTAGCAACATCTCCGAGAAGATTGACTTCACGCTCTCGTGGAACGGCTCGTTCAATCAGGCGTGGAACACAGCAGCCGGCAAGGTCAATGGCAAGTATCAGATGAACAACTACTTCAACCACACCGCCACCGGTACGCTCAAATGGGTATTCTGGAAGGGCTTTACCTTCACGGCAGCCTGCTCGTATGTGCAGTACCTCGGTTTCACAAACAAATATAACGAAGATTACGTTCTCTGCAACCTCTACCTCGGCAAGAAGGTCTTCCGCAACCAATTGGGCGAGGTGCAGATTGGTGTAAACGACGTTGCCAACCAAAATACGGCATTCGTGCGCAGCACCGGTTCGGGCTATACGCAGAACTTGACCAACAGCGTTATCGGTCGCTATTTCAGCATCCAGTTTGTCTATAACCTGCGCCACTTCGGCAAGAAGGGTTCGACCAATATGAAGGATTACGACTACAACGAGTCACGTAGCGGTGTAGGCGTAAATGGCGTGAGCGGAATGCGTCGCCCGATGGGTCCCCCGATGCGTCGATAGTTAAACATCACGAAATAAATCAAGAGGAGCGAGGGTGTTCGAGCAGTTCGGGCAACCTCGCCTTTTTTGTGCGATGGGCGAGTGTCACAAGAGCCAACGCCCCATATATAGCCGTCTGAATCCACAGCGCCGCGATTGAGGGAGCGACCTCTGCCACGGATGCACCCATATCCCTCACGCGAAGAAAGGCTTCGACTGCGTGGGTACTCGGAAAGAGCGCACCGAGAGCCGCCAGAGGTTCGGGCATTGCACTTGTGGGATATGACACCCCGGAGAGCATCAATATCGGTATAGACGACCACAGTAACCACATTATCGGCTCTTCGCGGTGGCGAAAGAGGGTCGAGAGTGCGATACCGAGCATCGTGCAGGCAAGAATATATGGCACAATAACCGCTACCACCGTCCATACCGACCCAAGCATCGGATATCCCAGCAGATAGTAGGGCAAGGTGAGTGCCAGAGATGCCACGGCTCCGCTGACCATAAAATAGGCGGTCGTCTTACCGGCCATAAGGGCAAAAATCGAGGGGTGGATATCAGCGGTTGTGTGGAATTTCCCAAAATCCTTTTTGGACGGCTTCGTTGCTCCGATAATCCCGATACTCATCAGCAGTGTCTGTTGTATGATTATAATGATTATGGCAGGCATCACGAATGTTCCATAGCCGAGGTAGGGATTAAAGAGCGTGTGCGACTCATAGATAACCGGTTCGGTCACAGCCATAGCCTGCGCCTCGCCCATACCCTGTGCCACCAACCTGCGAAATTCGGCCATAGCCCCCGTAGCGGTCAGCGTGGCGACAATCTGCTCGAAAGCCTCACGATAGATAAGAAAGTAACTCGCATCGCAATATATGGCAACAGCCGCCTGCTTGCCCCCGACCAAACGCTCTTCGTAGTCGGCAGGGATATAGACCGCTCCATATATCTCTCGTTCATAGAGAAGTCGTCGTACCTCCTCGATATCCTGCGCCACGAACTTTACCTGCGTAGAGGCCCCCTCGCCAAGAGCGGTCGTCAAACGGCGGCTTGAAGGGGTATGGCTCATATCGACCACGGCAATAGGCACCTCCCGCAGCACTTCGCTACCATAGGCAACACCATAGAGTGTGGTGTATATAAATATGGCAAAGAGCATAATCAGCAACACACCCCCATCCGTGAAAATTTCGCGCAGTTCGGCTCGCACGACCGAAGCCGTCTGGTGCAACATCGACGGTTGCACGCTATGTTTTACCCCAGAATCTCTCATCGCTACACATCTTTTTAAGTCGCGGGAGCAGTATCATCGGCAGCAACCAAAAGAGCATCATGGCTGCCATATCTCCCAGCACATACCCCACCGGCTCGCCACGTACCGCCAGCCCGATATAGGTCTTCATATAGAAGGTAAATGGAAAGAGGTTGCCCGCCACACGTATCGGAGCATACATAGCAATCGCGGGAAATGTAACCCCCGAAAACGAGAACGACAACACCGAGTAACCACCCCCGACCGAGAGTGCCAAACGCATATTATCGAATAGGGCGACAAATACCACCGCCATAGCCTCGTAACTCACAACAAACAGAGCCGTGGCAAGAGCCAGCACGACGAAATCGCCCCTTATCGGCACGCCGAGTAACGCGAACAAGACAAAAAACATCACTCCGCCCCACAGCCACATCGCCACTGTCGGCAGGGCAAGTTTGCCGACCAGAGCCGCCCATATCGAGCCCTCTGCCATATCGAGCCACTCGCGAGCCGTACCCTCTTTGAGTTCGGAGCCGACAGCATATATTGTCGCCATAACGGCAAATATCAGCAGCGTCATCGACATAAACCCCGGAGCAAGATAGGTGGCATAGTCCAATTCGGGGTTGAAGAGGATGTGTCGATCGAAGGCGACGGGCATCGCCATAGCCATAGCCTCCTCCGAAGCAAGCCCCCGCGCTCCAAATCGTTGCAGTTGCACTCCGACAGAGAAGGTGCGCACTGCCGACTGCACATCGCGCTCGATAATGCCGTTAGTCGTGAGATTTACACCCGAATTATAGAGTGCCACCACCGCCTCCTCTCCACCAAGCAACGACCGCTCGAAGCCTTCGGGCAGAAGCATCATCGCATAGACCTCGCCCGCACGTATCAATCGCTCGCCCTCGGCTGTATCTGCGATATCGCACACAATCGACACCCCCTCTGTGGCATCAACCATCGAGGCGAGATTTCGCGAGGTCGGGGTCTTATCATTGTCAAGCAGGGCAATAGGCAAATCGTTCACATGACGGATGAAGAGTGTGCCAAAAATCAGAAAAGCCGTAGCCGGCAACAGCGTAAGCAGAGCGAGATAACTCCCCCGCCCTGTGACACGCCCTGCCTCACGGCACAGCACCCGTCGGACCCTCGTCACAAAACCCATATCACTGCAACCCGCCTATCTCGTTCCAATCGACCACCACACTCATCCCCGGCCGCATACCCTCGGCATCTGCCACCGGTACGGCCTTAACGGCGAAGGTACGGATATCGAAACCTCCGCGTGTGCGTGTAGCACTCCACGTAGCAAAGTCCGCTTGCGGAGATATATACGACACTTCGAACAGCACATCGCGGTTAAGTGCCGGCACATACCCCACAAAGCGCACTCCCAGCCGGATTTCGGGAAGTATCGTCTCCTTGATATTGAAGAGTACGTGCATATCATCCAAGTCGAGAATCGTAACTACGGGCATCCCGCTACCCACCAACTCGCCACTCTCTGCCACGATAGTCGAAACCTCGCCAGACACCGGGGCATAGACCATAGCATCACGCATATAAGCCTCGACCTCATCCACTACGCCCTGCGCCTGCTCGACTTGCGCTGCTGCCGCCTGCTTATCCTCGGTCGAGGCCCCGGCAAGGGCAAGGTCATACTCCGCCTTTGCGGCTCGCTCGGTGGCTCGCATCGCCTCGAAGTTAGCCACCGCCTCATCGAGTTTTTGTGCCGGCACAACGCCCTCATCATGGAGATTCCTAACACGCAGAAGACTTCTCTCGGCAAGTGTTTTGCCCGCCTGTGCCTTCTGCCAGAGGTTGCGAGCCGCCTCAATCTGCTGGACACGCGCACCACTCAATGCCTTACGGTCGAGAGCCTCTGCCGCACTGCGCACAGCCTCTGCCTGCAAGAGTTTTGTCGCGAGTTCGGGAGTTGTGAGTGTATAGAGCAACTCCCCCTTACGCACCGTCTGCCCCTCGACCACATACATCGTGTCGATTCGCCCCGCAATCTTCGACGAGGCTCGATACACACGACACTCAACACAGCCCTGCACAAGCAGAGGCTCTCGCCTGACAAGCCACCACCCCAAAGCCGCTATCGCTACAACAGCGACCACCACGGTCAGCATAACCGCTACAATATTTACCCGTTTCATACTACGATTCAGAATGTTATTGCACGCGCATCATCGCGCTTGATATAATCTACAAATTCTTCGCTCGATCCCGTCGCCTCCAAAAGGCGCGCAAGTGCCGTATCGAATCGATAAGCCGCTTCAAGCCTCTCGATACGTGCCTTGGCAAGGTTTAGTTCGGCATCCACAAGTTCCGACGAGGAGGCCATACCCTCCGCAAAGGCAATTCGCTTCGAGCGCAGATACTCCTGCGCAAAGTTCATTGATGCCTCAATCGAGTGCAATAGTGCAAGGCTGTTCATCATCTCGGCATAGAGGCTCTCGACCAACAGCACCACATCGCTCCCGGCCTTTGCCACCAGTGACTCGACACTGCGCAGAGTATGTCGCGCTGCCGAGTAGCGAAACTCGCGATTCAGTCCATCAAAAATCTTAAAGGATGCACCCACGCCTACTGCCCAGCGCGGTACCAGACCGCTTACCTGCCAATTGTAGAACGACGCAGCACCCATTGCCGCCACCTGCGGGAAGAAGTCGGCACGTTGCAGACGTACATTCTCGCGAGCCAATTGCTCTTGGAGTTGAGCCTGCCGTAGCAGAGTATTATTTTCGAGTGCCATGGTTGTAAAAAACTCCTCATTTTCGGGATTTTCCACCACAAACATTGCCGTCACGGGCATAGCCACACCTCCTCCGAGCGTATTTGAGAGAGCCTCCCCGGCTGTGCGCTCCGTAAGTTGAGCCTTTTGCAAGTCGCGTCTCGCCTCCGCGACCTTATACTCAACGTAGAGTCTTTCACTCGTGGCAATAACACCATTGCGTTCAAGTGCGCAGGCATCAGAGAGGTGTTGGTCAAGACCCTCGACCACCTGACGTCGTACATCCACGGCATGGCGGGCAAGCAACACACCGAAGTATCGCTCGACAAGTTGCGTAACGAGATTACCTCGCACCCCGCACAGTTCGTTCCGAGCAATCTTCTCGCCAAGTCGTGCAGCCCGATTCGCCACATTGATACGCCCTCCCGTGAATATCGGCACCGTAACAGTTCCTCCCACAGAGGCAAGACTGCGACGTTGCAATACAAACTCCCAATTACGTGAAGATAACGGAGCCAAGACCCCTTGCAGAGTTTGACCCAATGCCGGGTCGAGAGCCGGCAGCAGCCCCTCAACTCCCTTTACGACACCTCTCTTTACCCCATTAAGGTCAATTGCCACATCATCACCCAACCACGTATAGGCTCCGCTGACGGCAATGGTAGGCGCACGCAGACCTATGGCAGCACGTCGCTCCTGTCCAGCCGCCCTCACACTCGATTCGGCGGCCTGAATTACCATATTATTATCGCCGGCAACCATTAGAGCCTCCTCGAAAGTCAGCACCCGCACCACGTTCTGTGCCGAAAGACGCAGAAGAGCCAGCGACCCAAATACCAATATAAATAGTCGTTTCATACACTCCACCCCTGCAAATTCGGGGCGAAAATCAACTATCGGAAGGAGGCGATACCAAAATGAGCATAATATCGCCCAATTAGGCGTTTTCAGCACATACAAAAGAAGAATCGTAGCCTTCCGATATCGCAATCCGAGCATTTGGCATATAACTTGCTTAAATCACATCAGCATCGTTGAAATTCATTATTCCAACACAGGTAAGTTATTATAAACCAAAACATTTTGATTATGAAAACACTTCGACTCGTCATTGTTTCACTCGTCGCCGTCGCATCTGTTTCGACAGCCTCGACAGCCTTGGCTCAACACCATCACAAACACGACAAGTACTCTCCGACGGTGTATCTGATTTCGGTAAAAGAGACCGATACGATATACCAAAACCCTCCGGCAATGATACAACGTATCGCCGACAACAACGCTGCCATGGAGCAGGTGATTCTCGACTATACCGAGACACATCGTCCTGGTGTGCAGCAGGTCGATAAGCCTATGTTCATATTCAGCACCAAGGACAACAAATTCTCGTTTGCCATTGGCGGATATGTCAATCTGCGAGCAAGTTACGACTTTGGAGGCATGGTCAATAACATCGATTTTGTGCCTTACAACATCCCTATTCCGGGCAACTATGCCACCAAGCAACGACTTGGCATGGATGCATCCACTTCGCGAGTCTATTTGAAGGCCATTGCCAACAGTCGCGCCCTGGGTCGCGTGGTAATCTTTATGGATGCCGACTTCCGAGGCGGCAGCGCATATAGTTATACTCCGCGTGTGCGCTCGGCATTCGTTTCGTTCAAGGGTCTTACTATCGGTCGTGATGTCACAACCTTCTGTGACCTCTCTGCGGCACCTACGACCATCGACTTCCAAGGCCCCAATGCCTACAACTTCCGCTTTGCGACGATGATTCGCTACGAGTTCTCGCTCTGGCGCGACATCTTCAAGATGGGTGTGGCTGCCGAGATGCCCAACGTGAGTGCCACGTATGGCAATACCGCAGCAACCAACTTCGCGCCTATGCCGCAACGTATGCCCGACTTCCCGGTTTATGCCCAATTCTCGTGGGGAAAGAGTCGCCAAAGCCACATCCGCGCATCGGCAGTCTTCCGCAATATGTACGCATACGACGTTGCTCGCGATAAGAACACATCTCTCTTCGGCTGGGGAGTGCAGGCGAGTGGTCGTATCAATATCGGACGCTTTCTCGATATCTTCTTCAACGGAGTTTATGGCGAAGGTATAACCCCCTATATTCAGGATTTGACAGGTTCGGGTCTTGACTTTACCCCCAATCCGCTCAAACCTACCTCAATTCAGACAATGCCGATGTATGGCTGGCAGGCTGCGGCACAGATTAACCTTTCGCGACGTTTGTCACTCTCCGGAGGTTACTCGGCTGTGAATGTTCAGCGCAAGAATCGCTACTTCACCGAGGACCAATACAAGCAGGGACAGTATATCTTTGGCAATATCTTCTTCCACATCACTCCGCGCATGAAGGTTGCTGCCGAGTATCTCTATGGTCAGCGCAAGAATATGAATGGCGAAAAGAACCACGCCAACCGCGTAAATGTAATGGCACAGTACAATTTTTAGGCGCACCCGACAAAGGCCCTATGCCTAAATGCCAAGTGGCTGTCCTGACATAATTGTCGGACAGCCACTCTTTGTTAGCAATTACTCTATTAGACTATCTCTATCCTAAATATGCTCCCGCGTCGCGCAACTCTGCTCGCAAAGCCTCAACATCAATCTGCGAGGGCAGAACTCCCGCCTTCACAGCGTGACGTGCTGCACGACCTGCGGCTTCGCCCAGAGCCATACATGTTGACATCACGCGAGTCGAAGCCATAGCCTCGTGGCTCATCGACGAGCAGCGACCTGCTACGAGCAGACCCTCAACCTTTTCGGGCAGCAAGCAGCGATAGGGGATATCATAGCAGTCATCGCAGTAGTAGAGTGTGCAGTCGCCACCCTTGGCGTGGTGAATATCTACGGGGTAACTTGCCACGGCAATCGTATCGTCGAAACGACGGCAAGCGACGATATCGTCATCCGTAAGCACATACTTACCCACAATTACACGGCTCTCGCGGATGCCCATAAAGTCGGCAACCTGCGCCATATATGCCTCCTCGAATCCGGGAACAAACTCCTTCAAATAACGCTGAATCTCGTAAATCTGCTTACGGGCAGTCATCTCGCCATAGGTATAACTCTCCGGCTTGGTCGAATCAACACCATTCACGCGCGACATATTTACCCAAATCTCGTCATCCATCATACCCGTAATGAGGATTGTACGTGCCACAGGAATCTCGATACCCTTCTCCTGCGCCTTGCGGATGCGGTTACGCAGACCCACAGTGATAAACTTACCCTCGCGGAAGTGTTCGTGCGGCATAATATCCATATCATACTCATCGGGGTCGCCCGTGATGGCATCACGCAGACGCTGCACATCGACACCTCGCATCTGGAACATCAGGGTCGGGGGTTGCATACCTCCCTCGGCATCGCCCTTATGGCACTCAACACCTGCGCGGCAAGCAACATCGCCATCGCCCGTGCAGTCGATTACACACTTGGCAAGGATAGCCTCGCGACCAGCCTTCGACTCGATGATAACGCCCTTTACCTCGTTACCCTCGCGAATAGCATCAACCGTAAAGGCATAGAGCAGCACCTCAACGCCACACTCCTCCATAATCTCAAATGCCACGCGCTTCGCCTCGTCGGGATTGATAATCGTAAGGCTGACGTGCAGTTGGCAGGGTCGATGGTCGCTTGCAGCACCACGAGCCTGCAAACGGTCGATAAACTTCTGGGGCAGACCCTTGATAATCTGGTTGCCCTTACGACCGAGATAACTCAAAATAGGCAATCCGATAGTCAGGTTACCTCCGAGATAGCCACGGCTCTCGACAATCATAACTTTCAATCCCTCGGCAGCGGCCGCTTGTGCCGCCATAATTCCTGCGGGGCCTCCGCCCACTACCAATACATCTACTTCCGAGCGCACGGGAATCTCACGTGCCGGTTCTTTCACGGTTTTCATATCTTTATTGCGTTTAGATTTTATTCTCTTATTTGATTGTCGGGGTTTCGGGGCGCACCATCTTCGCAAGAATCAGAGCCGAGAGTGGGTGTAACACAGCCATAATGCCAAATAACACAGTCCACATCTCGGAGGGAATCGAGCCGACGAATTGGTTAAATACCACACTTCCCAACGCGCCTGCTCCGCAGCAGATACCCATAACACTTGCCACATTCTTAATCGGGAAAGTCTCGGCAAGAACTACGGGCAATGTGTAGAGCCAACTCAAACACATTACCGCCACGAGCGAGAATATTGCAACCACAAGACCCACTCTCCACGCAAAGGGCAGAGCCTCGGCACCACCGACAAACGGTACCAACGCGCAGAGCGGAGCCGCCAAAACCGTAGCGATAAGCGTAATCTTACGCGATGAGAGGCTCGCACATCCGCGACGAATCATCGAGTCAGACCACATCGAGGTAAGGATGCCTCCGATAGCACCCACAAGGAAGGGGATACCTCCAATCCACTGAATCATATCGAGGGTCTGCTGATGTGTAAGATTTTGAGCCTCGCCCATACTGCGCAGATAACCGGGCAACCAGAAGCAGCAGAAGTACCACACCGGGTCGCTGACAAGGCGAATCAGGAATGCGCCCCACAACGTGCGGGTGCGGAACAGGCCGCCCAACGTAAAGGGTTTTACCTCCTCTCCCGTAGGGCTCTTCTTGTCGGCATTGATTGTAAGGTCAAGCACCTCCTGCGAGGGAGTTTTATAGACAAACACCCACACCACGGCAATTGCCAAGCCTACGAAGCCTGCGATGAGGAATACATCCTGCCACGACGAGAGCCAGCGCATCAGAGCCGCAATAACTAACGGAGCAATTACCGCACCGAGTGAGCCACCAACCGTACAGAGGCTGTTTGCCGTAGCACGCTGGCGTTTCTCGAACCAGAGAGTAACAGCCACAAGTTGTCCTGCGAAAATCGTAGGCTCGGCAAGACCCAGCACACCACGGCAGGCTGCGAACTGCCACAACTCCTGCGCGACACCACCTCCGATGCAGGCGAGCGACCAAACGACAATACCACCCAACATCACCGACTTGGGTCCAAACTTATCGACCAAAAATCCCGAAATGGGATACATCAACGCATAGCAGATAAGGAAGATATTGACAATCCACGCATACTCCAAGTCGCCGATGGCAAAGTGGTCAAGGATTTCGGGTTTGAGAATCGACAACAACTGGCGGTCGAGGTAGTTGCAGATGATGGCGACAAAGATGGTTGCAACAATCACCCACTTACGGTTTGAGTTTGTAACAGAGTTCATTAAACAGAAATTTTAATTACTTACAAAATTACGATTTTTTTTCAGAATAGCAATCGCTGCGATAGACATTTAGGCTCAACAATCTCAATGCGATTCCGATAAATATATAAACGCAAAAATGGGCAGTCATACGTAATGCCTTGCCCATTTTTCGCTCTTTTTTCACACCTTCCGCAGAAGCGAACTCTTACAACAAGGCGGCACTTCAATTTTTACACAAACCTCTCGGCATCATCCACAACACCCTCGGTCGCAATATCTGCGAGAATCTGCTCGCGCAGAGCCTTCGGAGTGACATTCTGTCGCACGACAAGCATATAGGAGTGTCGCAACTCGCGGCGCAAAGCCTCGTCCGAGAGCCTGCCCTCAAAGCGGACATCGTTCCAGTGGCGTTTGTTCATGTGCCATGCAGCCGTAATCTGGGGGTAACGGTCGCGCAAGATTATGGCACGTTCAGGGTCACACTTCACAACAAAGTGGTCCGGCTTTTCGAGCATCAACATAGCAAACATACGCCCACCAACTTTATATACCAAGGTCGAGTCATCGAAGGGCAGAGTCTCCTCGACATCAGGCAGCGACAGACAGTATTCGCGAAACTCAACAATATCCATAGCGGATTACGATTTGTAGGGTGCGTATAAATAATTTAGGGAGTTTAATGAGATTAGGGAGGCAGGAACTCTCGCGGACAATCCTTAAACTCTCTAATCTCACTAAACTCCCCAATCTCGACTAAACGGGATTAGTTACCCATCTTCTTACGATAAGCGGGATAGACGTGATTGTAGTAGTTGTGGATAATCGTACTCCACGAGGCATTACAATCCACAGCATACGAAGCCGGCTCATAAGAGAATGGACCGCGATAGCCGTAATTTACAACGGCTTCATAAGTTTCGCCCCACTCCAACTTATCGTGGTATTGATACATACCCGAATATCCCGGGAATACGTGTTGATCTCGGTCATTACCGCCTCCGTGAACGTGCAGAGCGGTCATAAGACCCTTATTCAGGCCTTTGATATACGATGCACCAGTATTATACAGTTTGATTGTTCCGTGCGAGAAGTCGAAGCAGAACTTACAATCCGTCGCCTGACCCAAGAAATCGTTGATATACGACGGCTGCATGGTCATACTGTTCGATGGCGATCCATAATTACCAAGATTCTCCATAACCAGCGTTGTTCCGGCACTCTTTGCTACGGCGCCCAACTCTTTAAGCGACTTGACCAGAGAGGCTTTGCGGGCGTCTGCATACGTACCCGTGTACAGGTACGCACCATTCGTTCCACCATCACGCCATCCCGAAGGATGAATCAGTACATACTTCGGTTTGAGAATCTTACCGACGTGGGTGATTATATTCGACATCTTCGATACCGCAGCAGCACGGATAGACTCGGTCTTGTGTGCAAAATCAACTAAATCGCTGTCGTTACCCGTAGTATATGAGCCATCAGCATTTTTCGTATAGGTAGTACCGATTCCCGGCAGGTGGATATGCCAAACCTTCAATCCCGCTGCATCGATTTTGTCTTTTGCCGCTTGAAGTTTCTCATCCCACTTTGTGGTATTTCCATTGCTGCCATCCGGAGCGTAGAAGAAACTCCAACCCACTGACAAATCGACATACTCTGCACCGGTGCTTTTCAGTTGCGACAGCGTGCCCATCCATGTTGCACTCTCAATACTTGCGGTCGCGCTTACGGGCAACATCAACTTCTTCACATTCGTAACAGTACCCTTGCTGATAACAAAGTGTTCGGCATCGGCCTGATAGGGATAAGCAACCTTGCGAATCTCGATATCGTCGATAAAGAACTCGGAGAGCGCAGATGCCGACGAATACGACATCAACATTATTACCGTATCGTTGGTCACAGCACCCAAATCAACACGAATTGTGTGCCAGTTGGCGTCTTTAATCTCGTTATTTACCGGATTGTCGATGACAAGATGCTCATAAAAATTACCAGCAGTCAATGTCGGGATAGGGAGTGTTCCGGTGGTTGCAGTCCAATACGCACCATCCTTCGGTGTCGAAACTAATTTTCCGTCGAAATAGTATGCAAGTACGCAACCCGGACCGTCCGGTGTTATTCTTACAAGCATGGGATCTGCATCTGCCGATGCACCATTCTTGAATGCTACCTTGAACGTAACCTGCGCCATGCAGACCTCATTCTCGGCAATGTTGGTCAACTTCGGGAAGCGGAGAATTCCGCGATATTTCGTCGGAGAGCCTACCGCCAACGCACCATCAACCTCACGACACTGGAAAAGCATCTGCCAATTATCCAATGCACGGCTCTTCAAGTACGAGGCTGTCATCACATTATTTTGAGCAGTCTGATAGTCCGTCGATATTGCATCCGTTCCATAACCGGTACTTGTTCCCGACGAAACAATCGACTTCGAAATCTCGTAACCCGTAGCATTTGCACCCGCGGGGTTACCGAAGCCCTTGGTGCCGGCCTGACGGTCTGCGCCCCATACGTTCTTGTCGAAATGCTCGGCATAGAGAAGATTAGTCGCCGGAGCATAGGCAATAGCGGGAGTCGAGAGGATATCATTAACCTTAATTGTTCGCGGTGTTGTCGAATCGATAACGACTGCCTTACCCGCAGTGTCGCTGATTGATATTTTCAAGCCCGACGCATAGGTCTTTGCCGGCAGAACGATATAAAAATCAACGCCTGTGGCATTCAGTTTCACACCACCGACATTTTCGCAGTTCAGCACCACCGAAGAGCGAGCCAGACCCGACACAGCAGCGGCCACACCATCTGTTGCATTGTAGGAGAATGTTCCACACACAGCACCTCCCGCACGGTCGGTAACTGCAATAGACGAAATGGTTGCCGAACCGGTAAGAGTGAGTTTCAGCACACCGCACACCGAACGGAGTCTTACGCCCGTCTCTGCGCTACCCGTACCATACATCGGATTAGCCTTAACTCCGAAAGAGTTGGGAGCATAGAACTGTGCCGGCTGCAACAGCATCTTGCTTGTACTTACGCGAAGTTCCGAGGGGTAGAACACCGTATAAGATGTAGCTGCCGGTACATATACGTGAGCCGAACTGCCATCCGAAAATACATCATACGACTTATTATTGACCGTAACAGCATCACCATCACTCCAAACGAGTTTTCCACTGCCACTATGAGCCGTGCGGCTATCGTCGGTCAATTCGTCACCGGCAAAGAGGTTGAGACGGACATACCCTTCGGGAATCTCGGTTTCGGGGTTATTGTTTGCACCCTGATTTATCTCCTCGTCAATCGAGGTGGTCTCGCAAGCGCATACCACGCCTGCAACCAACAGAAGAAGGAATAACTTTTTCATACTACCACGCTTCATTATCGGTTGATTCGGTCATTTCGTCCATTTCGAACGATTCAGGAGCCGCAACACCCTGAATTGTAGCACCGAAGGAGATGCTCACACAAAATCCCTGCTCTGACTTCACTTCCACAACTCGAAGTGCAGGTGCTTGATAAACTTTAAGAATTGTCATAGTTTTTTGTTGGTTTTTGGTCTATGCATATCGTAAATAGTCAAAGGCCACTTCGAGCCTCACACATCGACACACACGTTACAAAATTAACTATTTTTTTTCAATTCCACGCTTTTTTTCACGATTTTTACTACTGTTACTTCAAAAAATCAGGTCGGGAACGAGTCTGTTACTCATCCCCGACCTCTCAATTCTTTTGGCAAAATCTATTGTTTATCTATCAGCACCGTTGTCAGCGACCACGTGTTCATCGGCAGGCAAAGAGCCATATATTGGTCCTTGAATTTAATCTGTACGCGCTGGCGTTTCAACGGCTTGTCGTGTGCAGCAACCACTACAACGTAGTCGCCCTCCGGATTTCGGAAGGCTATGGCAGTCATACCCTCCTCCGGCTGCTCGATAGAGAGAATCTTCGCACCACGCTTCACATAGGGCGAGAATTGACGGAAGAATGCAGCCTGCGTACTCTCGGTAACCGTTCCCGTTTCGAGGTCGATCGAGAGCAGACCTGCGCACGGGTGACGACCCGTATTAGGCTGTCCATCCTCATCGAGCAGAAGATTCCACGACGAAAACGACGAACATCCGTTATTGAGCGCACCGAATACATACTCTGCCCACCAAACCTGATTCTGCACAGCAGCCATAGCAAACGAGGGGCCGCGCTCGGTAAGGTGCATCTTTGTTCCCGGATAGCGACGCAACACCTCCTGCAACATCTCCGGCTTACCGCTATAAGGATGCCAAGCCACAGCCTCGGCATTACGCTGTACGCGCTTATCGCCAAGCATCTCGACCACACGCTCCCAGCCAATGTAGTCGTGGTCCCAAATCCAGATTTTGGTATCCAAACCTGCCGATTTGAACGCCTGCGGCATATACTTTCCGGCAAGTTCAATCTCCTGCTTTGCCGAGACCAGAGTTGCGGGGCAACCACCACGCTGGTCGGTACTCGGCTCGTTCTGCACGGTTACCGCGTCGATATTGATTCCGTGTGCCTTGTAAGCCTTCAAGTATGCCGCCCAATAGTTCGCGAATGCGGGCATATACTCGTCAAGCAACGAGCCTCCGCACATCTGTCCATTGGACTTCATCCAACCGGGCATACTCCACACCGACGAGAAGGTATAGACCTCCGGGCAGTACTGCGACACCAACTTAATCATCGGAATCATATACTGCTCATCGCGTGCAATCGAGAAGTTCTTCATCTCGACATCGCCCTTCGTTTCGTTATAGTTGTAGAGTTCGGTCGCGTAGTCGCTCGACCCACAGTTCAGGCGAATCATCGAGAGATTCAGGCCTCGCTTGGTAAAGGCTGTTTTCATCAACTTATGGCGCGACTCCGCATCAAGTTGCGAGAGAAGCCAGCACGAGGCATCGGTCAGCGATACGCCAATACCGAAGTACTCGTGTGAGGGTTTTGCCGCATCGAGGTCGATGGGTTTGTGTAGCGAGTAGTAGTGATGCGAAAACGGAGTGTTGAGTACCTCATGCAGAGGCTTATCCTTGGTGGTCTGCAACACCTTAAATCGCACTTCGCCCTCCTTGGGAACATAGGAGCCTGCCGTAGCAACCGCGGCTATCATCACGGCAACGCTCATCATAAAAAATCTCTTCATATAATTCACTTGGTTTTGATTTTAGTCTATTACAAAAGTAGTAAAATTGTGTTTCATCTCCAACCGACCGCTCTACTGCACCTCACGGTAGCGGGGATAGACATAGTCGTAGTAGTTGTGTATTAAGTTGTTGTAACTATATAGGCAATCCACTGCGTAGGTCGAAAGTTCATAAGTGAATGGGCCTCGATAGCCTGCATCCTGCACCAATGCCTTGTAAATAGCACCCCAATCGAGCGTACCCTGCATGCTATAAACACCCGAATATCCGGGATAAAGGTGACGGTCATCGGTACGGTCGCTGTCGTGCATATGCACGCACGAAATATTATCGCCCAGAGCCTTTATAAACTCGGCAGCGTCGTTGATATCATGCACCGCAGCATGCGTAACATCAACGCACACCTTCAATCCGGGACAGGCAGCAACCACGGCATTGATATACGAAGGTTGCATCGTAAGGCTCGTTTCGAGCGAGTAACTATTGCCGAGGTTTTCGAGGCAGAGCGTCGCTCCTATCTTCTGTGCCTCCGGAATCAACTCGTTCATCGCTGTAATGAGGTAATCTTTATGCCACTTGTACTCGTAGTTGGTCGTATATCCTGCCGGATGAACCAACACATATTTCGGCTCAAATACCTCAACAGCAGCAATCAACTCCTTCATTCGGGCAATAGCCGATGCTCGCAATGAAGCATCACTATTACAGAAGTCGAAGATATTTACACCCTGATACTCCGAGTATGGCATGTGGATACACCAAACCTTAACGCCTGCATCATCAAACTTCGCTTTCAGCGCGGCAAACGGCTCCTCCCACTCTCCGCCTAACGTATCATAGACATACTCCACTTTGAGCAGCATATCGATATTGTCGATACCAAGCACCTTGGCGTGAGTCGGCAAGTATGTCAGTTGGGCATTCGCCCCCACATAGACCAGCGTACTCGGTTCGAGCATCAACTTCGACACATCCGCCACCGCAGCACCGGAGCCGGTCACGTAGTGTTCGGCATCCTCTTGATAGGGATACTCCACCTTGCGAATCTCGATATCATCAACCAAGAACTCCGAATATGTGGCTCCTGTCGTGTGTGGTTGGAAGTGTATTTGTGTGGTATTAGTCACTGCGCCCAACTCGATACGCACGGTATGCCACTCGGCATCCTTCATATCAAGCGCGGGATTCACCAACAACTTCTCCTGCGACATCGATACAACGGGGAGACCGATATCGGTACCCGTAGTCCAGCGGTCGCCATCCTTTGGAGTTGCAACCTGCACACCATCAACATAGTAGGCAAGAATCTTACCCGTACCTCCAACAAATGGGTAGAGTTGCAACATATCTGCCGAAGTTCCACTCTTGAAGGCTATCCTAAATGAGAGTGTCGCCTTGCAGACCTCCCCATCTTCGAGCAATGAGAGTTTGGGAAGGCGCAAGAATCCTCGTCCTGCCGGACTTCCGACAGCCAAGGCCCCATAAATCTCGCGACAGCGGAACAGCATCTGCCAATCCTCTAAACCTCGACTCGCAAGGTAAGAACTCGACATCTGATTAACTTGTGCCGTATCCCACGTCGTAGAGATTGCATCCGTACCATAGGTCGTTGTCACACCTGTCGCCAACTCATATCCGCTTGCCGTCAGGGTCGAGCCTGCAATAGCAAAGCCATCCAGTTCGGATTTGCGCTCACAGCCCCACACATTCTTGTCGAAATACTCCGCCAAGAGCAAATCCTCGTCAGGAGCATAGGTAATCACAGGCGTTTCGAGAATCTCGTTTGCCCTGATTGTACGCGGTGTGGATGAGTTGATGACCATGGCACGACCATCTGTGTCACAAATCGAGATTTTCAGACCCGACGAGTAGGTGCCTGCCGGCATAACGATATAGAAATCTGTTCCCGATGCCGACAACTCAACACCCCCGACATTCTCGCAGTTCAGCACCACCGACGGGTGTTTAACCGCAGCGTCTAATCGAAGCGAAGCCTCGCCATCCGCGTAGTCGAAATCCCCGCACAAAGCACCACCTGCGCGGTCGGTAATCGCAACTGACGAGATGGTCGCCTCTCCCGCAATACGTAGCATCAGCACTCCACAGACCGAGCGCAGATGCAGTTCAGTATCGGAGCCGACACCATACATCGGGTTAGCCTTCGCGCCAAACGACTCTTCGGCATAAAACTGGGCCGGTTGCAGAGCCATACCGCCCTCGGTGGCAATCTCTGCCGGGAAGAGAGCCGTATAAGACTCCTCTGCCGGAACATTGACATAGGCCTCGCCTTTGTCATCGAATTGAACATCATAATTCGAGCCATTGACCCGAATCATATCGCCCTCGTGCCACAAAATCTTCTCACCGGAGAGCGACGCTCTACTCGGCTCGGCTTTGAGGGTCAGGCGTGTATATCCCGCTTCGGGGGTCTGCTCGCCTGCCTGCGGCTGCTTCGTATCGCCAACCTCGATGCTCTCACAAGCACACAACACACCCAGCAACAATGTCGCAAAAATCAACTTTCTCATACCTTTACCACTCCTCCGTATCAATAGTTCGTTCCATATCATCCGCACCGAAGGCGGTGTTATTCACCGGCCCCTCGACTCCCGGAGTAAATTCGATAGAGACACAGAATCCGTTCTCCATGACAGACTCCACGACCTCTATTTCAGGTCTTTTATAAAATCTCAACCCTATCATAATCTCCTAATATTGAATTTTCATCCCCCCAAAGCGAATCATATTTCCAAAATTCGCTGATTTTGTAGCCTGCACACCCTGATCAAGTGGCTGCGAGAAATTTCCCTGACTCGGCAGTAACGTCGCAACCGTGGTCGAGGCAGGCGTGATGCGGACAAGCAACCTGCTCTGTCCCGACGCCTCTGCGGGCAACTTGTACTTATACTCCACAAGTCCCGGAGCCACCTCGGCATTCACATAAGCCGTACCGACCAACTCGTCACTCGTCGGGTCGGGATAGACTCCCGTACTCCACCACGGCGTGGGCATCAGTTTGAATTGGCTCTCGCCCGAAGCGGCATTGACCGCTCCGTCAAGCCACGTTGCACCCATATCCGTCGAATACTGCACCTTCCAATAGAGCGGATAGTTCTGCGAATAGTAGCCGTTCATGCTATTCATAAATCCGTCATTGTAGTTGTAGTACTGACCCCAAGTAGTTGCCGGAGCGCCACCTGCACCCATCGTAAAACTGATGCAGAGCGGCTTGGAGATGCCGGCCGTCGATAGCGAGAAGATAAATCCGGTGGTCGCCTTATAACTCTCGCCATCCGCATTCCAATCCCACCAACCCGACAGATTGGTACCCCACACATAGTTTCCGTAGGCTGTGCGGCCGCAACGATGATAGACGCCCTTGCCATCACTGCGATACGACCCCATACAGTCGTTGGTATCGCGCCAATGACCGGAGAAGGTCACGCCCCAATCGTCGCCATCCCACACATATTTGCTATCGAAACCATCCGCAAACATCGGACGGGTATCGCGCAACTGATAGTACATATCCTTATAGACCAAATCCTTCAATGTCGAGAGGTTATTGCAGTAGAAAGTAGCCGTCTGCTGCTCTCCGCCCGTAGCGTACATACGATTTACCGCAGAAGCACTCTTATCGACAAACTCACCCTCCCAGAGGTAGGGGTTGTTCACATTGTGCGCTTTGTAGATATCCGAATATGTAACCTTGTGGTCGAAGACCCATTCGGCAAGGGTTGTAAGCGAAGAGCCTGCCTCCCATGCAATATCGATATCGTCGTGATTAAGGGGTCGAATCGAGTAGTTGCCGATGCGACCTCCATAGCGTACATTCTCTCCCGGAACGATGATTCCGCTCACCGAGCCTACGCCCTGCGGAACACCGTGATTACCCTCTGACGAGGGATTCAGCGTTCTACGCCACGGACACTCGGCGTTAATCTGCATATAGAGGGCGTTGTTGGCCTTGTCGGTCAGCAGTCGCGTAGCCGAGTCAATTGCCGAATGGACATTTTTCACACCCTCCGTCAAAGACGAAGCCCTCGGAAAGTATGTTTCCAGAACATTGGTATATGCGCCCTGCTTGAATAGGAACTCCACATCGGTAATCGTGCAATAGGTGTAGAGGTCGTTGTCGGTAAGCGATGCTATGGTGCGCTCACGCAGAGGAATCTCTACATTCGACTCGCTCTCGACGATGTTCGACATCGCAAGATTCAAAATCGAGCAACCGCCATTCTCGGCACTCGTCGAGAGGGTCGTGCCTCGCAGATTGATATGCAGATGCGTGCCTCGCTTGAAGGTATTTTCGACCCCCGTTGCGAGCCACAAGCGCAAACCACCGCCATTCTCGGCACTCTCCTCGATATAGACCGTGCGGGCATTGTGGGTGCGGTTGATATTGTTGTGGGTGATATTGGGATTTGCCGCCATATTCTCGGAGGAGCAATCACTCACGACGATACCCTCGATAACGTAGTCACCCTCATATCGACCATTCGACATCGCGAGCGAGCCATCTTCGTTATGCGCCTCGGCAAACGAAATCTCACGGCCGAGCATATCGCTTGCGCTCTTTTGGGTCAGACAGACCTTAACCTCCATCTTCTCCTCCCAAGCCGAGACAAACGAAATCACGATATCGCATCGACGCATCTTGTCGGCATCGGGATTCGCCTTGCACTTCACGATGCAGGCTCCCTTGTCGTCAAACTCGACACCCTCGACCCACTCCGGCTCCTCGGCCGGATGGAGAATCTCGCAAACCAGACTCTCCGTATCCACATTGGTCGTAAGTCTCAAGTCGTGTCGGCTATCCCGACTACCCATAACGGTCTGATACTGCTCTGCCACGCTTAACAACTCCACATCGCCCTGCTGGCGCAAGCGTATCGTATCGCGCAAACCGCTCTCGGAGGTTAGCAGAATTGATGCTTGACGGCGCAGCCCCTCGTTGGCATCGACCTCGACACGAAGCATACAATCTTTGGCGAAAGTATGTCGGTCAAGGCGAGCCCACGATGCAGCATCTCCGTCTATTTCTGCCGAGAAACGCTCATTCGCATAGACCTGCACCTCGTGAGTGGCAGCCGAGGCATCAACCTCGACGATGCGTTCAGGCGCGGCAAGTTCGTGAATATCGACCATTTCGTCGGCAACCTTCTGGCAGGAGAAGAGAACTCCTCCCACCAAAAGCACCAAAAACCAACCTAACTTGCGGAATGCTGTTTTATGCAACATATTGTTGTAATATTAAATATCTGATTAGTATTGAATCGAAATACCTCCAAAGCGGATGATATTTCCGAAGTTCGCACCCGAAGATGCATCTACATTTTGGTCCATGGACTTCTCGAAATCCTTAACAGACTTTTGAGCGGTTGCCACACGCTTGCTGGCAGGGGTGATACGGATAATTACGCTCTCCTGACCCGATGCCGCTGCGGGCAACACAAAACTATGCTCAACCAAGCCGGCTGTGTACTGATTGCAATAACGAGTACCTGTCGTGGTTGTTGCCGTTGTAGAGGTCGGATCCTGGAAGAGGTCACTCGACTCCCAATAAGCCGCCACGGGATGGAGCATAAACTGCGTTTCGCCGGTTGCCGCCTCAACAGCACCATCATTCCAAGTTGTACCGCCATCGGTCGAGTACTGCACCTTCCAATAGAGCGGGAAGTTTTGCGAGTAGAGACCGGTCGTTCCCGAAAGGAAGCCGACGCCATCTGCCGTTTTACCGGCATATTCAGAACCAAGATATTCCTCCCAGATTTTACAGAACTTACCTCCTGCACCCATCGAGAAACTAATAGTAAGCGGCTTCGATACATTTAAGGTTGAGACTCTTGCCATAAAGCCTTTTGTTACACCTTCATTCTCCCAATCCCACCATCCGGAGAGGTTGGTAACCCACGTATAGTCGCCCAAGTCGTTACATCCGCAGTAGTGGTTAATCACATTACGGCTTGCAGCCGAAGTACCGGACCAAGAGTCCTCGGTTGCTTTCCAATATCCATTAACATTCTCTCCAAGACCGTCCCAAACATACTTACTCTCGTAGCCATCAGTAAATTGAGGGCGATGTACTGCACTGGCATTCCAATAGAAAGTAACGTTTCTCGTCGGGTGACTCGCAGCACGAGTTGTGTTATCACAATAGAAGACAGCCGTATTGTCGCCTTCGGTAGCCTTCATCTTGTTTATCGCGGTCTGTGCCACTTCAAATGTACCTTCCCACTCATAGACCGTACCCGGACATCCTGTGGTACTTGGAGTATGCACCTCCGGGCCGGTAGTTCTATGGTCGAAGTTCCACGCTGCCAGCGTTGTACGAGCCGATGCAGCAGCCCAAGGAATTGCGTTATCGCCTGCAATATCACTCTCGTCGATAGGACGAATCGAGTATTTACCGATAAAGCCGCTGTTATTGCCATAGCGTGGGTCGGCATTGGTTGTTACGATACCGTGCAACTTACCGACACCCTGCGGAACACCGTGATTACCCGCTGCCAAAGCATTAACCTTACGACGCCACTGGCAAAGAGAGTTAATCTGCATATAGATAGCATTACCATCCTTATCCTGCATCAGTCGAGCCGACGAGTCCTGCATGCTCTTCGGGGCTTTTGTACCCTCATTCAGTGCCGTAGGCTGTACATACGACTCCTTGACGTTGGTGTATGCACCCTCCTTGAAGACAAACTCCACATCCGAGAGGGTAACGTAGGTGTAGATATCCTCATCGGTAAGGTCGGCAATGGTCTTAACCTTCGAGGGGACCTCGCCTGCGGTCAAAGAGATGATATTCTCCTTACGCAGACCCTCGATAGTATAAGACTTCGTACCCGACACATTCTCATCAGCCACAACCGACATTCCGGAGAGGTTAATCACAGCAACATCGCCCGGCTTGAAGGTGTTATACTCTGCCGACTCGAACTTCACGCGGAAACCCTGCTCGCCATCCAACTCTTGGAAGTAACCGGTCTTATCGGTCTCGGTAATATCGACCGTAGAGTAGGCCGTATTGGGGTTATACTCCATATTCTTCGAGTCACAATCGCTTACAAAGACACCCTTGATGATGGTTTGGTCGCCACGAGTTGTACCATAAGTCTTGGCCTTGCGCAATGAGGTAAAGTTTGTTACCGGATTATATGCTACACGATGAACCATAGTTCCCGTATTGCCGAGGTCGATGGGAATCTCTTTGATAGTGTTACGGTTGAAAGGAACGGCATCTTCCGCAGATGCAGTCGGCTCGCTACCGAACAGAATATCGCCATTGTCGTCATACGTCGGAGTTACGTGGTATAAGAAGTAGTACTTTGCCTTATCGGTAACCACAAAGAAGTGACCGGCATAATTTCCGGGGAGCATAGTCAGGTATGCTGCCTGACGCTCGGCTGTAACATCGAGTTCCTCATCGAGGATAATCTCCGCCAGCCACGTATCGCCATTATCAACCCAACCTTCGGCTGTGGTTTTTCCCGAAAAATCGGGTGCAGCCTCCTCGGTAACGGTCGAGATATCATACTTGAACTTACCTGTGATATGGTTGGTCTGACCGGAAACAATCGCATTCGAGCGGAAGATAATCTTCTGCACCTTCTCGCCTACATACTCCGGATTTGACGAGTAGAAATTAAACTTGGCAATCGTCGCGGTCGGGCGGAACAGAACATTCTCGCCAGAAGTGGTCGCAAATGCCTTCGACACACCAATCATCGGGTGGTACGCGCCATTATACTCGTCTGCTTTGGTCTGATACTGCACTACGGGGATGTCGAAAGCAACCGTCTTCGATGTCACACTCGCATTGTAGGGATAGTATGCCGAGATAACGTCGCCGGCCTCGAAGGCCTCTGCCTCGAAAGATACGGTCGGAACGCCATTCTTGATGGTAATCGTACCTTCGGCATTCACGGTCGGGGTAGTTGCGTTATCCACAAAGACACCGAACTTATCGCCATCCTTCCACGTAATCTGTCCGTCGGTAATAGTTGTACGTGCGCCCGCCTCCTCGCTTACCGTAAACGACATCGGAACGCTCTTCTTACCCTCGAAATCCACTGTCGTATCATCCTTGATACACGACGTGAAGCCCAAAAGAATCAATGATGCTAAAAATATCTTTTTCATAATTTTGAATGTTTTGATTCGGTTAATAATTCATTCTCGTTAAGCAAAGGGGTTATCCTCTTCACCCTCGGTTATGGTTCCTTCAATGCCGTCTTCATACGAGGTGGCAAACCCTCGCTCGACTGCCATCGTCCATAGTAGCAATCGTGGTTCTAAATACTCTCTCTTCATAATGTTTTAGTTTTTTAGTTATAATTTTATTGTACATATTATCTAATACTGTATCTGAATACCTCCGAAATGAATGATATTACCGAAACTATCTCCCTTGGCGAAATCGCGACCTTGGTCGAGCGGCAGAGCATAGTTCTCGGCTCCGGCAACAAGAGTTGCGATTCGCTTGTTCGCAGGGATAATCTTCACAATCACATTATCCACACCCGATGCTGCTGCCGGCAGACGGAAACTATATTCCACCAAACCGAGCGACATCTGCGCATTGGGATATGCCGTACCGCCACCCACACTTGTCGCGGGGTCACTATATGCCGTATCGGACCATGCCGGCACGGGATGAAGCATAAACTCCGATGCGCCTGTGATGCTATTTACAGCACCATCCAACCACGTCAAGCCGCCATCGGTTGAATATTGCACCTTCCAATAGAGCGGATAGTTCTGCGAGTAGTAGCCTTTGGTCTTATTCAGGAATGTGCTGATATAGTTAGTCCAGTCCGTGCAGGATTGACCTCCGACACCCATCGAGAAGGTCAAGGTCAGAGGCGATGCCACTCCCGCAGTCGAGAGTTCCAGCATAAAGCCTCGCATCGGGCCGTTGTCGTCGTTGTCGTACCAACCCGACAAGTTGGTAACCCACGTATAGTCGCCCAACTCGTTACGACCGCAGAAATGGACAACATTTCTGCCGCTTATACCGCAACCCGACCACGTGTCAGTCGTACTCTTCCAATAGCCATTGCCGTTATTACCCAAACCGTCCCAGATGTAGGCACTCTCGTAGCCATCCGTAAAGATGGGTCGGCAGGCCGTGCTTACGGTTGCATAGAACGACGTCACCACTTTATCGAGTACTGACGAGAGGTTATCGCAGTAGAGTGTGGCACTTGTATCGCCATCCGTAGCCTTCATTCGATTCATCGAAGTAGCCTTTTTGCCAAACGTGCCAACCCAACCATACTGCTCGCCGGGCGTTCCATTGGTGCTTGCCGTATGAATCTCGGCACCCGTAACCTTATTGTCGAAATGCCATGCTGCGAGGGTTGTGCGTGCCGACGATGCTGCCCATGGAATCGCAATATCCGCCACATCCTTCGGACGAATCGAGTAGCGACCGATATTGTTGGTCGAGTCGCCATAGCGCGAGTTCTTCTCGGCAACGACGACACCTCGCAATGCGCCCACACCCTGTGGCACTCCATGGTTGCCTTCGGAATCGACGTTAAGCGTTCTGCGCCACTGGCAGAGCGAGTTTATCTGCATAAATATCGCATCTCCATCAACATCCTGCATCAGTCGAGCAGCCGAATCGCCAATATGTACGATATTTACATTTCCCGTATTGAGCGCGCTCTTCTGAACATACGACTCATTGATATTGGTGTAGGCTCCCTGCTTAAAGACAAACTCCACGTCGGTCAGCGTTACAAGCGTATAGATATCGTCATCCGTAAGTTCGGCTATGCGCTTACGCTTTTCTACAACATCGCCCGTCGCCGGGGTATGGCTCATCACTGCCGCTGCGGGGACTCCCTCTATCGACCAACACTTCGGAGCCTCGGAGATGCCTATTGTAAGTCCGCCAAGACCGACTGTAACCTTGTCGCCTCGGTGGAAGATGTTGTCGTCTGCACTATTGAGCAACAATCTTACACCACACGCGCCATCCTCGTTTTGGAGATAGACCGTGCGGTCGCTTACCGTCATATCGAGTGTTGAGTATGCTGTATTGGGATTCAACGCATTATTTTTCGAATCGCAGTCACTCACAACCACACCCTCGACACTATACGACATAAAACTATCATCAAAGGTATATCCATCGGTTGCTGCAATCTGACGCAACTCGGCAACCGTAATTTTGCGGTAGCAGCCTTGAAGAACTCGAAACTCTATGGGGTTGGTCGAGATGCCGTCGGCATCCGTAAGCCACACTCGAACATCGGTCTGGCGAATATCATCACCGTCATTACCGGCCAAGGTAAAGGTCAGAGCATCTGCACCGAGTTTCACATCGCGCACCCACTCTTGCTCTGCCGACTGACCGCCAATCTCGACCTCGACGCTATGCGCCATATATCCTGCATTGGTGCGGAGCGGAATCACACACTCCTGCTCTACGGGCGAGTGGCGATACTCCGGCTGCACCGTAGCCTCGACCGAAGCCTCGGCAGCAAGTTGGCACACATCCACACTTCGCTCAAAGATCGCCTCATTGTCGGCACCTGCCATCGAGAGTGTCACCGAAGCCACACGCTCGGCTCCGCTATCGTTGCGGGCAATATCCATTTCGAGCGCGGTAAGTTCATCGTTCAGCCCGATTGCCGAAATCCAGCCGCACTCCTCCGCAGACTCCTCATCCCCGACAACTACCACATATTTTAAGTGTTCGAGATTCTCGGCAATGAGCGTCTGGCTCACCGGAATCGAGATTTTATAGTGGTTTGCCGGCACAGAGACTGCCGTCTCGCTAATCGTCAGCGTCGGCAGCACCTTACCAGCCTCCTGATAGACATCAACCATCAGCGACTCTCCATTGCCCGTGATGCGAATCTTTGCCACGCGATTAAGTTTCTCGTTGGCGGTGAAGTTCAAGCGAAAACTTCCTCTGCCACTACCATAGTTAAACTCATCGAGCGTAGCCCACTCGACATCCTCGACAAACTCGGCATGCCAGCGGTCTGCACCATAGACCATAACTCGCGTAAAGCCCTCGTCGCGTCCCACCTCTATCGAGTAGGAATCGACTGCCAGCGAGCCACTGAACTCTTCGTGCTGCGTACATGCAGACAAGAGCAGTATCGTAGAACAAATTATCGAAATAAATCTCTTCATAATCGTCATCTAATGGTTAAAGTCCATATTTTTTATACTCGTCATTGGTCAAGGCTCCTCCCGAATACGAAACCTGCACATCGGGAATCGGATAGTACTCATGACAAGGTTTGATATTTTTCAGCAGTGTCGCGTTTTGATGGAATTCGAGGGTACGCTCATACCACACACCCCATCTCACAAGGTCAAACTTACGATGACACTCGCCAAAGAGTTCGCGTGCGCGCTCGGCACGAATCTCCTCCTGCAACTCCTCCAACGACGAGTAGATGTAGGTGTCTATGCCGGCACGCTCCTTAACCTCATTCAGGCACTGCACCGCCAATGTCGGCTTATCAATCTCGGCATAACACTCTGCCAACATCAACAAAGCGTCGGCATAGCGGAAAATCTTATAGTTGTTGTGATCGTATCCGTGATACATATCCGGACACCACAACTTGATACCTACCCACGGGCGCGTGGCGGTGCTGTCGAACTGCTGACCCTGCCACTCCCACGCGAGGTTGTATGTCGTGCGCTTATCGACACCGCCACGGGGCTGCAACTCCTGAAAGAAGTATGCCGTCGGGCGCACCTGCGAATAATTGACTCCATTATCGCCCAGCCACTCGATTTCGATGCCGTCATAGACCATCGTGCCGGTCGTATGCGAGGGGTGTGCTGCCGGAGCAATCGAGGAGGTGTAATTCACGCCACCGGCAACGTATGTATGCTGAATCTCGAATATCGATTCGGGCGTATTCTTACGATGCCACTGGAACGAATCTTCGAGCGTATAGGCCGAGAGTGCGCCATAGATATTCTGCAACGCCACGAGAGCCTCCACGCCCTTATTCCACCACATTTGCGCATTCATCTCATCCTTCGAGGCGTTCCACATCGCCATCTTGGCAATCAACATCCAACCCAAAGCGGCTCCGGCACGATACTCCTCAACATCACTACCCTTGACCTGTTCCAGAAGCACTACATCGTCCTCCAAATCGGCTATAATCTGCGAGCGAATCTCTATTGCCGAGGTTCGGGGCAGACGCTGCACCTCCAAGAGAATCTTCTTGGAACTGACATCCACCGTGTAGTACGGCACATCGCCAAATGAGCAGGTCAGCACGTAGTAGTAGAGCGCACGCATAATCTTTGCCTCGGCAATCAACTCGCCGAGAAGTTCCTTGTTGTCGATGGTCGATGACTCCAAACCTTCAACAGCGTAGTTGCATCGCATAACACCCTTATAGCACTGCTCCCAGATTGTCGAGCCGTGGCGCGGGTATGCCGGAGAGATATCCAACACAGGGTCAAGGGTTGTTGCCCACGTCAAACCCGTATCGACACATCCTTCGGTAATCTGAAACATTCGAGAGGAGTAAATCGGGTCAATATTGAGATAACACGAATTGACCGCTGCGCGACACTGCCCCTCGCTGCGGAACATCTCGGCACGATTGGTAAAGTAGTCGGGATGCTCATTCAAATCACAAGCAACAAGTGCAACCGTTGCCGTAAGTGCAACTATATATCTTAACATTTTCATACGTTAGTAGCGGATTTGGAGGTTAAACACAATTGTTCGCGCCTTGGGGTATGCACCCAAGTCGATACGACGCAACGTCGAGGAGTCGCTTTCGGTCGAGACGTCTGGGTCGAAGCCCGCATATTTCGTCCAAAGCCACAGATTCTCGCCACTCACTCCGAGCGTGATATCGCGCAGCCACTTCACCCTCTTGCGCAAATCGAAGGTGTATGACACATTGACACTCTTCAAGCGCAGGTACGACGCATCATAAATCTGGAAATTACTCGGCAACATCGGTGTTGCTGCTCCGGCTCGCGGAATATTCGAGTTGGGATTACGCACCGGATGCCACGAGTTTATCATCTTACGATACTGATTTGTCCATGTACCACCGCACATGTGCAACTCGGAGTAGTTGTAAATCTTACCACCTATCGAATAGTTAAAGAATACGCCTATCTTCAAGCCCTTGCCGATATAGAACGTATTTTGCAATCCTCCATAAATCAGAGGGTCGGCTGCACCCTGATAGACGAGGTCGTCTGTCGAAATCGTGCCGTCGCCATTGATATCGGCATAGCGTGCGCGCCCCGGATCATAGTAGGTCGAGACGTAGGAGCGTGTAGATTTATTACGCTCAATCTCTGCCTCGCTTTTCCACGTTCCGCAGTATTGGAATCCCCACAACGAGTTGAGCGGGTATCCCTTCTTGTAGCCATACATCATATATCCGTCATTTCCCGGTGCCGCAAGAGCAACGACAAACTCCTCATTACCGATATCATCGACCATCTGCTGGTTATGCGACATTGTCAGCGTGGTCAGCCACTGGAACTTGGGTGCCACGATATTACGGCTCTCGATAGAGAGTTCCCATCCGAGGTTGGTCGTGCGACCGAGATTTTCATATCGGTTCTGATAGCCCGTAACATCCGCAGTTTGAACAGTCAGCAGCAGGTCGGTAGTCTTGGCGTAGTAACCTTCGACCGTCACACGCAATCGCTCGCGGAAGAGAGCAACGTCGAGTGCGAGGTTGTACGAATCAGTCTTCTCCCACGTCAAATCGGGATTAGCCAAGCGCGACGGGTATAGAGCCGTCGATTGCTTATCGCCAAAGATATATCCCTCGCCGGTCGAGGTAATAGCCTCCAACGAGCGATATGCCGATATTGCATCATTACCCGTGCGACCGGCACTGAAACGCAACGACAACTCATCAACAGCACGTACCGACTTCATAAATGGCTCGTTGGCGATATTCCAACGCAGGGCTGCCGAGGGGAAGAAGCCCCACTTATGATTGGCAGCGAAGTTCGACGAGCCGTCGGCTCGTCCCGTGAAGGTTACATAGTATCGTCTCTTCCAATTATAGTTTGCGCGGAAGAGTACCGACTGCTTCACGACCTTCGACGAGGATGACGAAACGGTATATTTCTCCTTATCCACAACATTCGCCATGTTGCCCCACAGCAGGTTGTCGTTAATCAAACCATCGGCTTTGAGCGAAATGCCGCGCGACACCATACGCGAAGCGGTATATCCCGCCATCACGTCAAACGTATGTCCGGAGCGTGCAGCATATTTGTATGTTGCCGTATTCTCGGAGGTCAGCGTGCGGATATTTCCCTCGTATCGATATGCCGCAGCACCCTCCTCTGCCTCGCGTGCCGGCAGAGCATTCGACCAGAACTGATAGTCGTGACGCGAATATGCTCGGTATGTATTCTGGCTCTTGATAACAAGTCCCTTGACCGGTTTGATTGTAAAGAGTGCCGTGTGCAGACCCGTCAGATTCTCACGGTCCATAATGATATTGTCGAGGCAATATCGAGGGTTATTGATAATCGGGCTGTTGTTATAGATTTCGTTGCGGATATCGGCAGGTTTAAGCACCGGATTGAGATATATCGCTCCATTCCAGAAGTTTGTACCGCCAATCGACACTCGGTTACGAGCCTGCATAGCGTATGTATAAGAGCCTCGATAGCCGAATGATATCCACTTGGCGATATCGTAATTTACATTTATACGTCCCGTGATACGCTGCACACCGCTATTTTCGACAATGCCCTGCTTGTCGGTAAAACCTACCGAGGCGAAGAGTCGGAACTTCTTGACCGTACCGGTCATCGAGATATTGTAGTTCTGGTAGGGCGCGAGGCGCGTAATCTCCTTAACCCAATCAGTTCCCTTACCCAATGCCATCGGATTGGGATACTTGGCATACTCTTCGAGCGGAGTATCCGGGGTGTAATCGCCACGAAGATATTGGTAATCATTAAGATACTGCGCAAACTCCGAGGCGTTCATCAAATCGAGCGAGCGCGCCAATTGCGACACACCAAACTGTGCTTTCAGATTCACAGAGACCTTTGTGGCGGTAGGCTTTGCTTCCTTGGTCGTCACGATAATAACACCATTGGCACCGCGCGAGCCGTAGATTGCCGTCGAGGAGGCATCTTTCAGCACCGACACCGAAGCGATATCGTCGGTATTTATTTCGCTCAAATCCGACACGGCATCAATTACGCCATCCACCACAATAAGCGGCTCGTTTGAGGCTGTGATGGAGCGAGTTCCGCGGATTCGTATAGATGAGGATGCGGTCGGGTCGCCCGACGAGGACATAACATCAACACCCGCGACACGTCCCTGCATTGCATCATCAATCGAGAGAGTCGGCAGGCTCTGCACATCGTTCATCTTTACATTCGCCACCGAGCCGGTTAGGTCGCCCTTCTGCACCGTTCCGTAACCGATGACGACAACCTCGTTAATCGACTTGGTATCGGGTTTGAGGCGTACCTCTATAAATCGTTTCTCGCCCACGACAATCTGCTGTGTAGCGTAGCCGAGGAATGACACCTCGATAATAGCCAACTTCGTCGGAGTCTTCAACAAGAAATGACCCTTGTTGTCGGTGATTGTGCCAATCGTAGAGTTTACACCCACCACCGAGGCTCCCATTACCGCATTGCCCGTCTCGTCATAGACGGCTCCGCGGCACTCGAAACTCTCTGATTTTGTGCGGGGAGGGGTCGGACGCTCCTCCACGGTTGTAGTCACAACCCGCTTCTCGATTACGGCTATACGATTATTGTCGATGACAAAGTCGGCATTCTGACCCTCGAATATTTGAGCCAGCACCTGCTCTATCGGCTGATTTTCGGCATTGATAGTGACCAATCTCTCGACATCGATACGGCTCGACTGCACCGAGAAAGAGTAGTTATATCTCTTTTGGAGCAGTTTCATAACATCGCCCACCTTCATCGCGTCGGCTTTGAGCGAGATATTTTGTGCCAAAACGCTCGACACCGCGACAAAGCACAGCGTCAAGGTCATCAGCAGAGTTTTCAATCGGAATAAATTTTTCATATTGCTATGTTAATTCTGTTTGCGCAGTGAAATATAGATAACCTCATTCTTCTTGGATATATTCATCGTTCCGCCCGCATTAAATGTCGAGAGGATATCATCCAGACTCTCGTTATTGATAAACGTAGCATAGAAACGCTCGTTGAGCAGTTCGTCATCCATAATCTTTATGCGCACGTTAAACTCTCGCTCCAACTCTGCCGTGATATCGCAGAAACGCTGATTGAGGAAGGTTATCGGCTTCTTGGTCTGGTTGCTTACCGCGGCATACAACTCCGGGTCAAAACGGCTTATCAGAGCCTTACCATCGCCATTGTCGATTTTAACCATCTGACCTGCCACCAAAGCAATCTGCTCCTTGTCATTTGCCGAGTGTTCGATTTTTCGCTCAACAATGACACTACCCTCGACCAGAGCCACCTCGACCTCCGAAGTTCCCTTGTGCGACTTGACATTAAACTGCGTACCTGTGACCACAATGTCGATTTTGCCGGTATTCAGAATAAACGGCTTCTCCAGATTCTTGGCGATAGAGGCGAAACACTCTCCGACCAACTCCACACGACGTGTCTCCCCGTCAAACTGTGCGGGGTAAGAGAGTCTGCTGTCTGCTGCCAGAGTTATAATCGAGCCATCGGGCAACTCTACCACCTGCGACTCTCCAAAGGGAGCATACGCAACAATCATCTGCACATCGGCAGGCTCGGGCTTTGCTTTCGGCTCCATCTTGCGCAGCGAGAAGGGGATGGTCAATAGTATCATCACAGTCGCCGCCACAGCACTCATGGTATAGCCAATACGACGAAGCCACACCTTGCGACGCACAGGCTTAATCTGCGCAGACACCTCGGCAAATGCAGACACCGTCTCGGCATCAGGCTGGGAAGGATGAGCCTCTACGGAGTTAAAAATCTCTTCAAGCAGTTTTACCTCCTCTGCCGTGTGACTCTCTTTGGCAAGCCACGCCTCCACCACACGCCCCTGTTCGGGGGTGCAGGTACCATCGAAATACGAGCGTAGCAATGCCTTATCAACACTCTTTTGCATATCTTTTCTATTCAATTCCATACACACAAAGGGATATTTACACACCATATCACATATAAAAACGCAAAAAGAGAGGTGGTTACGTAATCACCTCTTGAAGTTTTTTGACATTTTCTCTTCCTGGAAGAAGCCGATAGCAGAGAATTGCAATTTGGAGACCTTGGAGCATACTCAAACGTATGTGACCCCTGCACCAAGACCTGTATAACACCAAAATTACCTTTCTATACGCTTTCTTATATCTTGAAGTGCCAACTCTATATGCTTATCGACAGTGCGCACAGAAATATCAAGACGCTCGGCAATCTCCCGATTGGAGAGGCCTTGACGACGGCTCATTGTAAAAATCTCCTTACGTTTCGGGGGCATATTTTCCACAATCCCCGACACAACACCACTCAACTCTTCGCTGTCGAGTTGCTGCTGGGTTGTGTTATCGGCAATGGCGACGATGTGGTCTTCGCCACAGCGATTCACGCGCTGCGCCTTTGCGCGGAAATGGCTGCACACCTCGCGACGTGCCAGCAGGAAAAGGTAGGAGCGCAGCGGTTTGGAGGCATCGAGCGATGAGCGATATTGCCACAACTTCATAAAGACATCCTGCGCCAAGTCCTTTGCCGGCTCATCATCCTTAACAAATCCTCGAATAAAGTTGCGCACAATAGGGAAATAGCACATAAACATCTGTTCATACGCCACAAAATCTCCGCGCTTAACCGCGGCAATCATATCCACATCCGACATCTGCAACATAATCGGCAATGCACAACTTGCGTTTTTGATTTTGTAAAGTTAAGAATATAATTTCTGATTTTTCTCCTCTTTGACCATTTTTTTTGTTTTTTAACCACTTTAAGGGGCTGGAAGTTGCGTTTTCTATGATAAAAAGTGTTCTAAAAAGGTCTTCTATTAAAATAAATCGGTGGAAATTTGTCTGTTTATTGATTTATAAATAACTTTGAGTAGCCAAAATTTGAAGGAGATGATTTAATCGCTCCGAAAGAGACCTCAAAAGAGTAAAAAAATGAAGAAGTGTGCCGACAATATCGTGTATAACGCAACCTTCGAAAGCGGAGAGTTATACCTATTTAATATAGAAGACCCGCAATGTCCTCCCGACAGAAGTCTGTGGGGTATATTCGACCGCCAGGACGGAGAGCAGATCTTACTCGAATCCGGCACCACCGACCACACGAACTTCGATTTGTGGTTTGCCCTGCCGCGCAGTTACCATTTTTACAGACTTGCCACCCGCAGCGAGTTGCGCGATTATATCTATAATATCGCCACCTTCGAAGCAGAAAAGCACAGCCAAGCCCCAACTGCGGAAGCGCATAAAGAGCGTTAAGGGCGATATCCGATGTGCCTCGGAACAAGAGAGTATTGTAATTTTACGATAAATAATTACATTTGTAGTAATAAAACCGATTTGCCTATGAAGAAATAGCGATTAACAAGAACATATAAACATAAAAAGCGTTAGCTTATATTTCGGGAAATTGAAACTTCGACACTTTCAAGATTGCACCCATGGAATAGAGTTTGACGCTCACACTGCATATTCAGTGTGGGCCTTATTCCGTATATTTGGGTGCATAGGTAGTCGAAGACCTCAATTTCCAATATTGGCAATAATGTCCGCACTTTTTATTTGTTTAGTTCTACACCCAAAGCCATCCGCGCGGACAATGAATTAAATCAATTAACAACTAAAACTTATGTTTATGAAAAAGATTATTTTTGCAGTTGCAGTATTTACTACATTCATCCTATCTTCTTGCACCACCGCCTACAACACCAGAGTTTTGCAGGGAAATTATGACATCCGAATGGATAATGCAGAAGAGTTGGAGATGAAAGGCAAGGTCCGCATATTCACGTCGGAGAGTGACGTTAAGGGCGACTACGATATTATCTCGTACAACGTGTACAAGCCCTTCACAATTCCTATCATCGCTGGCTACAAGGGGCAGACTCTCAAAAAATTCTATGAAAAGGCTGTAAAATACGCTTACAATCAGGGCGGAAATGGTATCATTATCACTGCTGCCGGCATGTACAAAGTAATTTGCATCCACAATTGGGATTCTGACAACGCACAATCGGGCAAGTTTGTAAATTCTATTCTCGATACTACCCTCTTGGATATCTTTGCAAGCAACAAAATTGCAAATATGGCTAATCGCGAGGTTAAACGATACAAGACCGACTTGATAAACGAGATTAATTTCAACTTAAAAACGGTCAAGACCTCGGAGGAAATAAATGTTATTGGCAAGAAACTCACTGCATTGGAGAATTGGAACAACAATTCACAAAAACCCGAAAAGAAATTAACCAAGCAATTGACTGTTTACAGAAAACTATATACCGCCCTATCTAAAAGAATTGCAAAGAAAGAGGCAAAAAAGAACAAAAAGAACTAAATCTTCGGCTTAATTTATCGGTGAAGAGTTCGGTGTAATGCCGAACTCTTTACTTATTTATTGAAAACTCGCCCCCCATAAGCACTCCTCTGTTACCTCCACTATCCCTACAATCCCCATTATCCCCATTATCCCCATTATCCCCACTCTACTCGCAAGAAGGTGAAAATGCGAAAAGCAGAAGCAGAAACAACAAATCACATCTCTTTCTGCATATAGCACTAAACTTGCTCCTATGGCACTACGTTCTTCGAAGAAGAACTATGGCAGCCGCAATTTCAAGTCAAGTTGGCATATCCAACTCGGCTAAAACAAGTCCTCCCTCACAGGAGGGAGGATTTAGGAGGGTGGGTAACACACGAATTGCGGCAATGCCGCCTCTTTAAGTCAAATCCAGGGTTTGGCTTAAAAATAAAAAAAGCCAAACCCTTTCGGATTTGGCTTAAAGAGGCGGCTACCTACTCTCCCACGGGAAAACCGCAGTACCATCGGCGTAAGTGAGCTTAACTTCTCTGTTCGGAATGGGAAGAGGTGGAACCTCACTGCTATAACCACCTAAAAGAACTCTGTGCTTCAATCTATCGAAGCCTGTGCGGTTGTGACTTCTGTCACCATGCGCCGCACGCGCTATAACTTTGACAATCATCAGGAGATGAGATAAAGATTTTAAGAAAGCCGTTCGGGTAATTAGTACTGCTCGACTTTGACATTACTGTCTTTACATCTGCAGCCTATCAACGTAGTAGTCTCCTACGCCCCTCAAGGGAAGACTCATCTTGGGGCTAGCTTCGCGCTTAGATGCTTTCAGCGCTTATCTAATCCGAACGCGGCTACTCGGCGGTACACTTGGCAGCATAACCGATACACCGGAGGTTCGTCCAACTCGGTCCTCTCGTACT
>SUZF01000003.1 GCA_015060065.1 Rikenellaceae bacterium
CCGTATTCTTCGGCTCGGCAGTAAATAACTTCGGTGTGCGCGAACTTTTGGAGTGCTTTATCCGCATTGCGCCTTCGCCCCGCCCCTCGACGACCGAGAGCCGAGCAATACAGCCCGAAGAGGCGAAGATGAGCGGTTTTATCTTCAAGATTCACGCCAATATGGACCCCAACCACCGCGACCGTATCGCCTTTATGAAGATATGTTCGGGTGTTTTCGAGCGTAATAAGAACTACCTGCATGTCCGCAGTGGCAAGCAACTGAAATTCTCGTCGCCCACGGCATTTATGGCGGAGAAGAAGTCGGTAATCGACATAGCCTATCCGGGCGATATCGTGGGTCTGCACGATACGGGAACTTTCAAGATTGGCGATACCTTTACCGAGGGCGAGAAGTTGAAATTTACGGGTATCCCCTCCTTCTCGCCGGAGTTGTTCCGCTATATCGAGAATGCCGACCCGATGAAGTTTAAGCAGTTGGCAAAGGGTGTCGATCAACTTATGGATGAGGGTGTGGCGCAACTCTTCACGTCGAGCCTCAATGGCCGAAAGATTATCGGCACGGTCGGACAACTCCAATTCGAGGTTATCCAGTACCGCCTCGAACATGAGTACGGAGCCAAGTGCCGCTGGGAGCCCATTTCGATCTATAAGGCGTGCTGGATAGAGAGCGATAATGCCGAGCAGTTGGCGGACTTCAAACGTCGCAAGCATACCAATATGGCGGTCGATAAGCACGGCCGCGATGTCTTCCTTGCCGATACAAGTTATGCGCTGGCATTGGCACAGGAGAACTTTAAGGATATACGCTTCTACTTCAAATCCGAGTTTTAAGATGCGAGAGGGGGATGCCTTTATGCCCCTTCCCAAAAACAATCAGCCCGACCTCACAACAAGGTCGGGCTGAATTGTATTATCGAATTACGCGATTACAATGCGTAGTTGATGGTGCAAGATTTAGTAGGAATGGCAGGATAATAGCCTGATGAACAAGAGCCAGATGTGTAGATGCATATCTTTCCTACATTTGAAGATAATGTAAGAGTTGTTTCAACAGTATCCCAATCGTTATTGGTAGATGCAGGCGCAATAATGGAAGATAAAGTCGTTACTTTGTTTGTTGATACAGCACTCTCCGATGCAGCTAAATAGATGTCTGGCTTAAATCGAGCACCTGAAAATAATGTGTTTGCAGTCACATAAGCATACATTGAAAATGACGCCTTAATATTTGTATCTGCAGGAACTGTAAATTTCGGTGAAATTCCATATGCACTGCCTGCGTTGAAACAAAACAGGGAATATGAAGTTCCTGTATTGCTAACCGTCCAACCGCTCGGATTTGAAGTGTTGCCAAACGAAATCGAGTACGGCAAACCGGTAATATAGTGAGTCTGCTCGGCTGACTTATAAACGGTGCCGTCGACGGTCTTGATATAGGCATATACCTTATATGCTCCTTGACCTTGGTTGGTCTGGTTGTCAATCGTGAACTTCTTGTTCGAAGCCGTTGCAGTAATGTTCTCTCCGTTGATATTCACACCACACTCCTTAACCAATGTACTCGAAAGACCTGCATACGAGCAGTCTCCATTGAAAGTGATGGTGTTGGTCAATGAGGTGTTGTTAGCCTCGGAGTTGCCACGCTCGTAGAGTGTATAGGTCGTATAGACATCGCAGAGATTTACCGCAATACCCTCAAACAAAGGAATCGAGAGCGGAGTAACCTCGCCTGCCACAAACTTCTTCTCCTTGCCATAGCCTACGGTCTTAATCATCTGCTGGTCGCCAACAGTAACCGTAACCTTATAACCCTTTGCCAGCGTAACCTCCGGGATGTAGAGGTAGTGGATACCGGCTGCGGGCGATGTCAGCGTAACGCTCGACGAGCCTGCGGGCTGCGTGATTGTGCCATTTGCGCAGTTGTAGGTCAGGATGCCTGCCAACGACTCGCCATTAACACTCTCAACAACCACCTTGTCGGCAGCAAAACCGAGATTCAGTTCCAAGAGAGCCGTCACGGGCTTAAAGTTAAGGGCTACATTCTCCATAGCCACCTCCTCGTGCGCTGCAACGAGATAGGGAGTAGTCGCGCCTGTGGTCTCGGTGGGGAGTACAAAGTTGATATTGGTGCCGTTGTAGCCCGTATTTGCGGGATAGTATGCGTAGTAACTGTCCAGTGCCTCCGGCTTATAGACCTCGGCACGGAAGCGAGCCGACTTGTTGCCTTCGCCCATAACATCGAGGTCGAAGGTTGCGGTTTCGCCTGTGCTTGCTACATGTACTTTGATCTGGTCGTCAGCCTCCCACAGCATATCATATACGCTGCCGTTGAAGGTTATACGCGACTCCTCGGAACTCTCCGACGAAATCTCTTTGACTGCCGAAACGGTCATCTCCACTCGGTTGCGAGCGGGTGCGTTGTCAAACTCTGCATTTTTGGCACAACCAACCATTGCGAGGATTGATGCCATAAGGATAGTAATCTTTCTCATCTTACACAATGTTTTAGTCGTCCAACAAATCATCATCGTTCTTTGAATAATCAACAATCTCGACACCGAACGAAAGTGCGAAGCCCTTCTCTGTTGCAATCGAATAGATTTCAAGAGCGGGGTAGGTGTATTCTCTCTTCATAAGAAAAATGTATTGTTTATTAGTTATTTATCGTCTTCTCAAACCAAAATTTCGGAACAAAAGTATATTTTTAGACCTTTAACAAAAAGTAAAAAATATTTTTTTCAACGAACTCCCCACTTTTCCCCACGAATCGGAACAGCACAACGACCCCAACCCGACTTTTTGGGTCGGGTCGAGGCGTTTTTTTTTGAGGGTGTGCACCCTCCTCGGTCTATGTGAGTTGGGCTATATCTCTATTAGAATGCGTAGTTGATTGTGCAACTCTCGGTCGGAATGCAGGGGTAGTATGTGCTACTGCAAGAACCCGACGTGTGAACGCAAACTTTGTTAATGCTCGACGTCATATTGACTGTTGCTGCCGGATAGGACCAACTTACAGTCGCGGTACCGTAGGTGTTGATCTGGCTCGACAACGTTGCTACGTTGTTGGATGCCACATCAGTTGTAGAGGCACTGATATAGACATTCGGCTTATATGATGCCCAAGTTGCACTCTTATACGCATACATCATGAATGTTGCCGTAACGGATGTGGTTGCGGGAATGTAGAAACTCGGAGATATTGCGTATGCATCACCGGCTCCAAAACTAAAAATATTGAAACTGTGTGTCAGCGTTCTTCCAATTTTTGTATTACTTACCGTCCAACCGCCCGGAGATGTGGTATTACCAAACGAAATAGAGTAGGGCAATCCTGTGATATAAACCGTAGTTGGCGTGGACTTATAGGTCGTACCATCGATGGTCTTGATGTATGCAAACACCTCATACGAGCCTTGCGCCTTATTGGTCTGGTTGGCAATAGAGAACTGCTTGTTCGTTGCCGTGGCACTAATATTCGTACCTCCGATATGCACGCCACACTCCTTAACCAACGTACTCGATATGCCGGAATACGAGCAGTTGCCATTGAAGAAGATTATGTTGGTGTTTGCCGTATTGTTTGCCTCCGAATTTTTGCGTTGCGCCAGAGTGTAGGTAGTATAGACATCACAGAGATTGACCGTCACGCCCTCAAACGAAGAGATTGTCAGCGGTGTAACCTCTCCCGCCACGAATGTCTTGCCCGTGTTGTAGGCGACGCTCTTAATCATCTGCTGTCCACTCTTCTCGACGATGACTTTATAGCCCTTCGAGAGAGTCACTTCGGGCATATAGAGGTAGTGAGTACCTGCCGTTGCCGATGTGAGGGTTACGCTGGTCGAGCCGGTCGGGTTTTGCACCGTATTCGAGCCGAAGTTGTAAGCGCAGATGCCTGCCAGCGACTCGCCATTGTTGCTCTCGACGATAACCTTGTCGGCATCGAATCCGAGGGTCAGTTCCAGGAGAGCCGTCACGGGCTTGAAGTTGAGTGCCACATCGCCCATGGCAACGCCCTCGTGTGCTGCTACGAGCATCGGGGTTGTAGCACCCGTAGTCTCGTTGGGCAGAACAAACGAAGCGATAGAGCCGTTAAACGGAGTGGTCACGGGGTAGAATGCGTAGTAGTCGTCAATGGCGTTAGGCTCGTAAATCTCTGCACGGAAACGTGCCGACTTGCGGTCGTCAGCCAAAACATCCATAGCAAAGTTGGCCTTTTCGCCCGTACCTGCGATATAGACACCGATTTGGTCGTCAGCCTCCCACAGCATATCATATACGCTGCCGTTAAATTCGATGCGCGACACCTCGGAACTCTCCGACGAAATCTCTTTGATTGCCGAAACCGACATCTCTACGCGATTGCGTGTCGGCTTGTTGTCGAACTCGCTCTTTGAGCAACCGACAGTTGCGAGGAGCGAAAGCATAAGGATAATGTTCTTTCTCATAGCGTTCTTTCTCTTAATTTAATCGTCCAGTGAATCCTCCGCACCTGGTTCATAATCTGTCAGACCGCCCCCAAGTGACTGGGCGAAGCCTCGCTCCGTCGCAACTTGGTATATTACCAGAGTTGGAGCCTCGTAAATTTCAATTCTCTTCATCTTTATCAAATATAAATTCATTCTCACAACAATCTCCGGTCAGAGATCGAGGCTTGGGGAAGGTGGGCTTGTGGTTTGTCGGGGAAGTGACAAAATCTCTAACTCTAACCAGCGCAAAAATAGTCGGTTGGAACGAAATGTAAAAACGAAAATAACGAACTGTACAGAAAAATCAATAAACGCCACACTTTTGCCGATGAACGCTTTTTTAGGTGGGCAAGTATGGGGATTATGTGGATACCGGGGGGGGATTATGGGGAATATGGGGAATATGGGGATTATGGGGGAATTGGGGAGTTTAGGGAGTTTAGGGAGTTTAGAGAGTTTAGGGCGAGTAAAAAACTTCCCATCTAACCCATCTAACTCATCAACCCCATATTCCCCATAAGCAATCTCCGATTGCGCCCCCAGTATCCCCATAAGCAATCTCCGATTGCGCTCCCCATTTACCCACCCCCATAAGCGGTCGCAGACCGCCCTCCACCCCATAAGCGGTCGCAGACCGCGCCCCCAATCTCCCCAGTATCCCCAGTATCCCCAACCGTCAGTCGCCCAAAAATGGCCAAAAAAAAGAGGACCAACTCCATTGTGGATTGGTCCCCTTCGTATTATATATAAGGTATCGCCTTACTCCTCGGCAACAACCGTAAGTTTCACGGTAGCCTTAACCTCGCGGTGGAGTTTCACGCTTGCCTCGTACTCGCCGACGGTCTTGATAGCATCAACGGTTACGTTCTTGCGATCAACGGTAACACCCTTTTCGAGCAGAGCCTCTGCAATGTCGGTCGAGGTGATAGCACCGAAAATCTTACCCTCCTCTGCCTTAACAGCGAAGGTGAGCGGGAGGTTAGCAATCTTCTCTGCCAAAGCCTGTGCATCAGCGAGAATCTTTGCATCCTTGTGAGCGCGCTGGCGGAGGTTCTCTGCGAGTACCTTCTTTGCCGAAGCGGTTGCAGCCTTTGCGAAGCCCTGAGGAATCAGGTAGTTATTCGCATAACCGGGCTTTACGTTCACTATGTCGTTAGCGTAGCCCAAATTCTCTACGTCTTTAATCAAGATAACTTCCATAATCTCTCCCTCCTTATTTCATACAGTCAGTTACAAACGGCAGAATTGCGAGGTGACGCGCACGCTTAACAGCCTGTGCTACCTTCTTCTGATACTTCTGCGAAGTACCCGTGAGACGACGGGGAAGAATCTTACCCTGCTCATTGAGGAACTTCTTGAGGAATTCACCGTCCTTATAATCTACGTACTTGATACCGAGCTTCTTGAAGCGGCAGTACTTCTTCTTCTTAACATCCACCGATACGGGATTCAGGTAGCGGAGTTCGCCAGCCTGTGCGTTGTTTACATTTGCCATAGTTTACTCCTCCTGCGATTTGTTAGCAAGCTTTGCACGACGCTTTGCCGAGTACTCGACAGCGAACTTGTCCTGCTTGAAGGTTAAAAAACGAATGATACGCTCGTCACGACGATACTGCGTTTCGAGAGTGTTGATGATGTTGCCCTCACCCGTAAACTCTACGAGGAAGTAGAAACCGGTGGTCTTCTTCTGAATGGGATAAGCGAGCTTTTTGAGGCCCCAGTTCTCCACATTTACGATCTGACCGCCGTTCTCGGTGATAACACCTTGGAATTTGTCACAAACCTCCTGAACCTGTGCGTCAGAGAGAACCGGAGTGACAATGAAAACGGTTTCGTAATTGTTCATAATAATAATTTAATTAAATGTTTATGTGCTTTTTTAGCGGTGCAAAGGTAATAATAATTTCCTGAAAACAAAATTTTTCCATGTTTTTTCATACCTTTGACATCGCAATAGATGTGATATTGGTGGATATGTTTCGCAAAATCTCGACAATAGCAGCCGTTTTTACGGTTTTTCTGCTCCTTATGGCACTGCAAAAGCCCCTGTTCCTGCTGTGGTATGCTTCGCAGGCTGCCGAGGCTTCGTTTTCTGAACTCGTGGGGGTGTCGTTGCACGGACTTCTGCTCGACTTGACCGTGGCGGGATATCTGTCGGTTATCCCGTGGCTGATGTTGCTTGCGACTGTGTTTGTGACGATTCCGGAGAGGAGTATGCGTCGTATGTTGAATGGCTACTTTATCGTCATATCCGTAATTGTATCACTTCTTGTGGCGGGCGATATGGGACTTTTCCGCCATTGGGGTTTTCGCATCGATTCGACACTGTTGCCATACCTCAAAACTCCGAAAGAGGCTGCGGCAAGTGTGACGTGGGGCGACTTTGTGCCTACATTCCTGCTCTTTGTCGGCTATGTGACACTTATGATATTTGCACTGCGCCCGACAGCAAAACTATATCGTGCCGAGCGACTCTCGCCTCTGCACCGTGCCGGTGCGGCTGTTTTGATGTTGTTGGTCGGAGGTCTGCTCTTTCTGGCAATCCGAGGCGGTGTGGGTACCGCGACCGCCAATGTCAGCAAGGTCTATTTCAGCGACAAGATGTTCCTGAATCAGGCGGCAACCAATCCTATATTTTCGTTCCTCTCGTCGGCATCCCGGTCGGAGTTGCGAGATGGGGATTTCTGCTACTTCTCGGAAGAGGAGTGTGCTGCGATTGTCGATTCGATGTATGAGAAGGGTGCTGATGCGACAGGCAACGCAGTGCATCTTACCACGTAACGCCCGAATGTGGTCTTGGTTATTTTGGAGAGTTTGGGTCGCACCGTGACTGATGAGGTCGTGGATGGTCGCGAGGTTACACCCAACCTCAATCGGTTGCGCAGTGAGGGCGTGTGGTTCGAGAATTTATACGCCAACTCATTCCGTACCGACCGAGGCACTGTGGCAATTATGAGTGGTTACCCGACCCACCCGAAGGCTTCGATTATGAAGTATCCGCAAAAGGCGCATACACTGCCATCGATTGCCCGCTCGTTGAGAGGTGTGGGTTACACGACATCATTTACCTATGGCGGAGATGCCAATTTTACGAATACGGCCTCCTATCTCTATGGTACAGGCATAGAGAAGGTTATTGACGAAAAGTTGCTTTCGTTCCCCGATGCGCGTGATACGAAATGGGGCTATGATGACGACTTTGTCTGCCAATATTTTGCCGATGAGGTGTTGCGTATGAGTGCTGAATCCCTGCCTTTCTTTGCAACGCTCCTTACACTGTCGTCGCATGAGCCTTTTGAGGTGCCGTTTGATGCCTTCGAGAACAAGATTCTCAACGCTGCCGCCTTTACTGACCACCACGTGGGTATGATGGTCGAGAAGTGGCGACAGAGCCCCGCTTGGGATAATCTGCTTGTTGTGCTGATTGCCGACCACGGTATGCCGTATCCCAAATCGCTAACCATCGGAGAGCCTCTGCGCCAGCGTATTCCGATGATTTGGTGTGGTGGAGCGGTCAAGGAGCCTTTCGTGTGTGAAACAATCTCTTCGCAGGCGGACCTCGCAACCACGTTGCTGCATCAGATGGGTATCGAAACCTCCGACTTTGAGTTTAGCCGAGATATCTTTGATGACGAGATTGAACACTTCGGATTCTATACCTACAACAACGGCTTCGGGATGATTTCGCAGGATGGATTTATGCGTTATGATTGCGTGAGCAATGCATGCGTGGATGGAATTGGTGGCGAGGAGGTCACAGAACTACTTGTGCGACGTAGCAAAGCACTTGTGCAGACTCTGCATAAAGATATAATAGAGCGATAAAGAGGTGCAGTGTCCGCAAATTTTCGTATATTTGTCGAGGTAAAAATGTATAATCAATAAAAATCAAGAGTATGAAGCGAATCATAACAGCACAAAATGCACCTGCGGCTGTGGGCCCCTACTCGCAGGCAGTCGAGGCAAACGGAACTCTCTACATTTCGGGACAACTCCCCGTAAATCCTGCAACGGGAACTATGCCCGAAACCGTCGAGGAGCAGACACGTCAATCGTTGGCAAATGTGAATGCTATCCTTACCGAGGCTGGCTACTCGTTTGCGGATGTGGTTAAGACTACGGTTTTGCTGGCGGACATTGCCGACTTTAAGGCTATGAACGGAGTCTATGCCGAGCACTTCTCGGAGCCGTTCCCTGCCCGTGTATGTTTTCAGGTGGCTGCACTGCCCCTCGGAGCAAAGGTCGAGATTGAGACTGTGGCAGTGAAATAGTCTTTATCCGGGTTCACAATATAGGCTGCTTCCGGTGGGAGCAGCCTATGTTTTACATATAACATTGTGTGTCTTATCGTTTTGTGTCGATAACTTCGCAGATTCTCTCGAAGACCTCGTCCATCGTGCCAAGTCCATCGATTTCGAAATACTTGCCTTGTGCCGAGTAGTAGTCGGCAACGATAGCCGTCTGTGCGCGGTAGGTGGCGATGCGGTTGCGGATAACATCCTCCGAGGCATCATCGGCACGACCCGACTCCTTGCCACGCAGCAGTATGCGATTTACCAACTCTTGTTCGGGAACATCCATGTAAATCATCATATCGACACCAAGACCATGCTCGGCGAGAATCTCGTCAAAACGCTCTGCCTGGGGCGTTGTGCGCGGGAAACCATCGAAGATGTTGCCTGCGCAATCCTTGTTCTCGCGGACATAATTGGCGATGATGTTGATTACGACCTCATCGGGGGCGAGTTCTCCACGCCCGATGGCTGCGGATACCTGCTTGCCGAGAGGTGTTTCATTTTTGATTTCGTTACGGATAATCTCGCCTGTCGAGACGTGGTTGATTCCGTACTTCTCTTTAAGACGTGCAGCCTGCGTGCCTTTGCCACAGCCCGGCGCACCGAATAAAACTATGTTGAGCATATCGTTAAAACTTTACAGTACGGCAAAGGTACATAAATATTCAGGAATTCGGAATCTAAATCCGAAAAAATATGTACATTTGTACCGATGCGGAATATAGTGTTGCAAAATTTTACAATAAATAAAATAAAAACAGAAAACTTATGAAGAGAATATTTGCTGTTTGCCTGTCGATGGCGGTTGTTGTCGGTGCTTTTGCCGCCGAGCCGCTGAAACTGCGTAAAGACAACATCGACGAAATCGTCAAGGCGATGACTATCGAGGAGAAGGCACACCTTGTCGTGGGTACTCGTATGCGCGACAATCAGTCGGCTGCCGGTGAGGTGGGATATACTCGCAAGATTATCCCCGGAGCAGCCGGTACGACCTACCCGATTCCCCGTTTGGGCGTGCCTCCTATTGTACTGGCTGACGGCCCTGCCGGATTGCGTATTTCGCCCACTCGCGAAGGCGACGAGAATACCTACTACTGCACCGGATTCCCCGTGGGTACGCACCTTGCGGCTACGTGGAATGCCGACATCATCAACGAGGTGGGTAAGGCTATGGGTAACGAGGTACTCGAATATGGAGTAGATGTGCTGCTCGCTCCGGGCGTGAATATGATGCGTAACCCGCTGTGCGGTCGCAACTTCGAGTACTATTCGGAGGACCCGCTGTTGGCAGGTAAGACTGCTGCTGCGATGATTAACGGTGTCGAGAGCAATGGTGTAGGAACTTCGCTCAAACACTTTGCCGGCAACTCGCAGGAGATTAACCGTCTGGCGAATGATGCCCGTATCTCGTTGCGCGCTCTGCGTGAGATTTACCTTAAAAACTTCGAGATTGCCGTGCGCGAGTCGCAGCCTTGGACAATTATGACTTCGTATAACTACATCAATGGTCGCTATACGTCAGAGGATCGCGGTTTGTTGGAGGATATCCTGCGTGGAGAGTGGGGCTACGAGGGAGCCGTGATGACCGATTGGGGCGGTGGCGTTGATGCCGTGAAGCAGATGTGGGCAGGTAACGATATGCTTCAACCCGGAAAGTATTCGGATTATGAGGCTATTGTGAAGGCTGCCAAGGATGGTTCGCTGGCGATGGCAGACCTCGACCGTAATGTTCGTCGCGTACTCGAACTTATCGTGCGCACACCGCGTTTTGCCGGTTATAAATTCTCGAACAAGCCCGACTTAAAGGCACATGCAGCCTTGACCCGTGAGGTGGCCAGCGAGGGCTTCGTGTTGTTGAAGAACGATGGCGATGTATTGCCGATGACCAATGTGAGAAAGGTGGCTCTATTCGGTGCAGCATCGTATAACTTTGTTGCCGGAGGTCGTGGTTCGGGCGACGTGAATAAGGCTTACGTTGTGGATTTGCGCGATGGTCTGCTCGGCAACGGATTTGTTCTGAATGAGTCGCTCGACAAGCAGTATATGTCCCACATGCAGAAGGAGAAGGAGCGCCTTGCGCCTATCGTGGCTCTGCGCAAGTGGTATGTCTATGATTTGCGTCCCAACGAGATGAAGGACCCCTATGCCTTTGTTCGCGGAACGGCTGCCGAGTCGGATATCGCTGTTCTGACTATCGGGCGCAACTCTGCCGAGGCGTTTGACCGCCACATCGAGCGCGACTTCAAACTCTCGATTGGCGAGACGGCTCTGCTGAATGCCGTGAGCCGCGAATTCCATGCGCAGGGTAAGAAGGTTGTCGTTGTTCTGAATGTCTGCGGACCTGTCGAGATTGCTTCGTGGCGCGATAAGGTCGATGGAATCCTTGTATGTTGGATGCCCGGTCAGGAGGGTGGTAACTCGGTGGCAGATGTGCTGCTCGGCAGAGTATCGCCCAGCGGACACCTTCCGATGACCTTCCCGATGACCTATGCCGATGTTCCGGCACAGAACTTCCCGCTCAATGTTCCCGAAACGGGCAAGAATCAGTCGTTTGAGAATCAGAGCAAGGTGTGCCAGCCGTATGATATTCCCAATGTGGACTATACAAACTATGAGGAGGATATCTATATCGGCTATCGCCACTACGCAACGCGCAATGTGCCTGTGGCATACCCCTTCGGATTCGGTATGACCTACTCGAAGTTCGAGGCCTCGGATATGCAGGTTGCCAAGAGCAAGAGCGGCTTTGAGGTTTCGTGCAAGGTGGCTAATGTGGGTAAATTCCCCGCAAAGCAGGTTGTGCAACTCTACTCTACGGAGTTGGCTCCCGAAATTGACCGCCCCGCAATCGAACTGCGCGGATATCGTAAGACACCGCTTCTGCAACCCGGCGAGAGTTGTGTTGTGACTATCGCTATCAGCAATGACGATTTGGCTACGTATAGCGAGAAGGAGTCGGCATGGAAGGTGCGTAAGGGCGATTATCGCCTCTCGCTCGGCTTCGACTCGGCAACGCTGCCTTTGTCGCAGGTTGTGACCGTCAAGAAGGATAAGGTTACACCCGTGACCGATGTGATGAAGCCGGAGAGCGGAGACCTGTTCATCAAATAGGTTTGTGTATATAACTAAATAGGTATATTTGAAACGAAATATGTCTGAAAAGAAGAGAACCGAAATTTCGGAGTTGGGAGAGTTTGGTCTTATCGACCGCCTGACCTCCAAATTTGCAACAAAACAGAACTCCACCTTGCGCGGTGTCGGCGACGATGCCGCTGTGGTGGATGCCGGAAATGGGGAGGTGCTGGTCATCTCGACCGACACACTGCTCGAAGGTGTCGATTTCGACCTTACCTACTTTCCGCTCAAACACCTCGGATATAAAGCTGTGACGATAGGCGTGAGCGACATTTTGGCGATGAACGCCCGCCCGGAGCAGATTATGCTCTCGCTCGGAGTCTCGTCGAAGTTGCCGGTTGAGGCGTTAGACGACCTATATGAGGGTGTGCATTTTGCCTGCGAGGAGTTGGGCATCGACCTTGTCGGAGGGGACACCTCGGCATCGATGACGGGACTTGTTGTGGGGGTTACTGCTATCGGCCGTGCCAAGAGGGAGAGTGTTGCCTATCGTTCAGGGGCGCAACTCAACGACCTTATCTGTATCACGGGCAACCTGGGTGCTGCCTATATGGGTCTGCATCTGCTTGAACGCGAGAAGCGGGTATTGCGTGATGTGGCGAATCCCGAACCGCAGTTCGAGGGGTATGAGTACCTGCTCGAAAAGTACCTCAAACCTCGCGCTCGCAAGGATGTGGTCGAGCAACTTGCCGAGGAGGGTATCGTGCCGACCGCGATGATTGACCTCTCGGATGGGCTTGCAAGCGATATGCTTCAAATCTGTCGCGCCTCGAAGTGCGGAGCGCGCATCTATCTTGAACGCATACCCATCGCCAAGCAGACCTCGGCACTGGCAGAGGAGATGCACGCAGACCCCGTAGTTGCGGCTCTTAATGGTGGCGAGGACCACGAGTTGCTCTTCACGGTGCCGCTTGCGATGCAGGAGAAGGTTATGCGTATGGGCGGTATTGATGTTATCGGTCACATTACTGCCGAGAGTACGGGCGCGGCTCTTGTTACGCCCGACGGCTCGGATATCCGCCTCAAAGCGCAGGGCTTCAAGGAGGATTGAGAATAATATAGGTAAAAATCAACATATTTTTTACCAGACGATTGCAGATTAAAAAAAAAGCACTATCTTTGCCCCGCTAAATGACCGAATTACGGCTCCATTAGTGGTAGAGGCCCATTCGTCTATCGGCTAGGACGCAAGATTTTCATTCTTGAAAGAGGAGTTCGACTCTCCTATGGGCTACAATGACTTACACCTTTGCGGTGTTTGACAGGGTGAAAAGATAAAGAGGGGGCCTATGTGGCACCCATTGAAGTTGAAAGGCTTCACAGCGTGGACGGACGCACTGCCGGTCCGAAAAGTTAGAAAACAAAAGTAAAAAAATAAAAAATTAGTAAAACTATGGCAAATCACAAGTCATCGAAGAAGAGAATTCGTCAGACCGTGACCAAGCGTGCGCACAACCGTCTTTATCACAAGACTACCCGTAACGCTGTAAAGGCTCTGCGCAACACTAACGAGAAGAGCGCAGCAGAGGCACTTCTGCCGAAGGTAACTGCAATGCTCGACAAACTCGCAAAGTTGCACATTATTCACAAGAATAAGGCTGCGAACCTCAAAAGCGCTGCACAGTTGCACGTAAACGCACTCTAATCCGAGCGCGCGAAGATTATGAGGTCGCCTGACAATCGTCAGGCGACTTTTTTTTGTGATGTTGGGGGGGGGTAAAAAGAACTCCTCCTCTGTTTTAGGTGTGTGGCTGAAAGCCGGAGGGTCGGGGTGCTGTCCATTAGCCATTAGCCATTGGCTTTTTTTTGTGATGTTGTGGGGGGGGTAAAAAGAACTCCTCCCCTGTTTTAGGGGAGGTGGCTGAAAGTCGGAGGGGTCGGGGTGTTGGCCATTGGCCATTAGCCATTGGCTTTTTTTTGTGATGTTGGGGTGAGTGGGGCTTTGGGGGCGCGGTCTGCGACCGCTCCGCAGCGTCGGTTACCCCCCCCCTCAAAAAAATAGGGAGGTAATGGGACAAAAAAAGCGGTTGATTTCTCAACCGCCTTGTGACACCGACAGGACTCAAACCTGTAACCTTCTGATCCGTAGTCAGATGCTCTATTCAATTAAGCTACGGTGCCGAATTGCGAGTGCAAATGTAAAGCATTTTTTATTCACTCGCAAATTTTTTGATAAAAAAGTTGATATTTATTTTGCCTCTTGGCTTCAATCAACCGACTAAACGATTACTCGCCAAGGAGTTCCGCCAATTTCTCCTCAACGCTGTGTCCGCGCAGATTCTTGGCTACAATCTTTCCTTCGGGCGAAATGAGGAAGTTGGTCGGAATCGAGCGAACTCCGTATTGGTTTGCAGAGGGGCAATCTTTGTCTCCATTGACACCGAGAACATTCACCCATGTCATACCTTTATCCTCAATGTACGACTTCCATTCATCGGCATTGTTGTCGAGCGATACGCCATAGATCTCAAAGCCCTTGTCGGCATACTTCTTATACGCCTCGATAAGATAGGGTATCTCGCCACGGCAGGGACCACACCACGTTGCCCAGAAGTCGATAAGCACCCACTTGCCTTCGCCTACGAGCGACGAGAGGGCAACCTCTTGGTCGTTGGTGTTGGGTGCAACAATTTCGATATAGGAGGCACCGATGGCGGTCTTCTCTTGTGCTGCAATGAGCTCCTCAATCCCCTTCAACATCGACGTATTGCGCATAGATGCGGGGAATTCTTCGAGACGCTCACGCAGTTCGTTGATTGATAACTGCGAACTTATCATACGGAAAAGATATGCTCCGAGGATATTATCGATATTCTCCTTTATTGCATTCGAGGTCAGTGCATTGTACTCCTCAATAAGAGCCTGTTGCTCCTCTTCGCTACCACCATTCTGCATCAGTGTATGGAAGCGCATCTGGATATCTCTCATCTTACTGTTTATCTCGTTGAAGTTGTCGTTGGCAGGTGTTCCGGATGCAATGTAACTATTGCTCTCCCCATCAAAGCCAACCTTGATTTTGCCTCTCTCGACAAAAACCGACGCCAGCGGAGACTCATTGTCATCTGTAATCATTGCCAACATAGGTTCATCGAGTGTTCCTTCAAATGAGAATGCTCCGGTCTCCGGATCAATCTGTGCGGTGGCGAGTGTTCCCTCGTTGCCAAGTGCCGACATCAGATAGAGTTCGCCGACCATATCTTGGGTAACCGTACCCGAAATGTTGTAATTTACGCCCTTGCAGCCGCATAGTGCGACAATCGCGAGTAGGGCAATCATCAATCTTTTCATAATTTTTGCAATTTAGTTGTTATTTAATCACTCTCTTTTGTGTTTTTACTTCGCGTTCAGGATTCTCGCGCAGGAACTTTTCCCATGACGAGGTACCTCGCTTTGCTGCCTTTTTGGCTCCGCCCAGACCCTTCACACGCTCCTCGCCAAGGGCATCGTTCAGCGGACTTGTCGAGGTGAAGTAGTGGCATAGGGCAACCGCCATACCATCCGTAGCATCCAGTCTTGCGGGCATCTTGTCGATTTTGAGCAAGCGACCTATAACCGAGGCAATCTGCTCTTTCGATGCCGAGCCGGAGCCGCTTATCGCCTGTTTGATACGTGAGGGTGCATACTCGAATACAGGGCGGTCGTGACTCAATGCCGCAGCCATGGCTACGCCCTGCGCACGACCAAGTTTAAGCATACTCTGCACATTCTCGCCAAAGAACGGAGATTCGAGTGCCACCTCTGCCGGTGCATACTCCTCGATGATGGCTCCGACGCGCTGAAAGATGTATCGCAACTTGTCGTATGGATCCTTCATTTTGTGCAGGTCTATATCGCCCATCACGACCGAGCGAACCATACGCCCCTCGACCTCCAAGATGCCGTAACCCGTGTAGTTCGTACCGGGGTCAATGCCCATTATGCGATACTTGCCCTGCGACATGCGTTCCTCGTTTCGAGCAATATCAGGTACTACTCCTCCGACAATTTATTCAGTGCCTTTTCGAGCGCATCAACTCTGCGTGACAACTCCGGCAGGTTTTTATATACGGCACTCGCGCGGTGGAACGAGATGCCGGGCAGTGCGGGGTAGCCCATACGTACCTCTCCATCGGGAACACTCTTGTCGATACCGCTCTTCGAGCCAATCTTCACGCAGTTGCCGATGGTTACGTGGTCTGCAATGCCCACCTGACCCGCCAGGAAGCAGTTGTGACCCACCTTCGAGGTGCCGGCAATACCGGTTTGTGCCGACGAAACGGTGTTCTCGCCCACCTGCACATTGTGACCAATCTGTATAAGGTTGTCGAGTTTTACACCGCGACGGATAATCGTCGAGTCGGTCTTGGCGCGGTCGATGCAGGTGTTGGCACCAATCTCGACATCGTCTTCGATGATGACATTACCCAACTGCGGAATCTTGTCGAAACCACCTTGCGCATTGGGAGCAAAGCCAAAGCCATCGGCACCTATTACTGCTCCGGCATGGAGAATACAATTCTTGCCCACGCGGCATCCCTCGTAAATCTTCACGCCCGGATAGAGTTTGGTGCCGTCACCGATGACCACTCCGTCGCCAATATATACTTGGGGATAAATCTTCACGTTATTACCAATCTTGGCGCCGGCCTCGACTACGGCAAAGTCGCCGACGTAGCAGTTTTCGCCCATCTGCGCCTTCTCCGAAATTGAGCACATCTTGCTGATGCCCGTCTTCTGGGGACGTGCGGCATCATACGCTGCCAGCAGTTGCAGGATGCAGGCTCCGACATCTGCCACGCGAATAAGCGTTGCCGATACCGGCTCTTTGGGTTCGAAATCCTTGCCAACGAGGACAATCGAGGCCTTTGTGGTATAGATATACTGCTCATACTTGGGATTCATCAGGTATGCCAAAGCACCCTCTTTGCCCTCCTCAATTGAGCCTACGGTGTGTACTTTTGCGTTCTTGTCGCCGACAACCTCGCCTTGGAGCAGTCCGGCAATCATCTCTGCTGTAAATTCCATCTATCTGTTCAAGTATTTGTTAATATCAACTCCTTGGGGTATGAACTCGCTCACATCGCGTCCGAATGAGAGCAGTTCGCGCACGACACTCGACGAGATGTGCGACAACTCGGCAGGCGTGCAGAGAATAACCGTTGAGAGCGAGGGGTAGAGGTGGCGATTGACCGATGCCATGTTCTGCTCATACTCGATGTCGTAGCCCGTGCGGACACCTCGCACAATGGCACGCGCACCACACTCCTCGGCAAAGTCGCCCGTGAGTGAGCGGTAGGTGCGTACCTCGACGCGCGGATTTGAGGCATAAACCTCTTCGATGAGTGCTACGCGACTATCGACCGAAAGCAGACCTCGCTTCGAGATGTTGTCGCCAACGCCAATTACAACCCTGTCGAACAGGCGCAGGGCCTCCTCGACCACTGCGGCGTGTCCTCGCGTGAAGGGGTCAAACGACCCCGGAAAAATAACGATATTCTCTCTCTCCATAAACGCAAATATACGAATATTTCGCAAGTGAGCCACATCTTATAGCGTTTTTTTACGTTTTCGGCTATTTTTCAGTTCGATATACTCCGAATAGACTATGCGTGTGTGGGGATTTGACGAGATAATCTCTTGACGAATCGCCTTGGTGCCGTACTTTATAAATAGGAATTTGCGAGGTACGCGATGTACCACCTGCCGCAGGGTATCGACACTCTTCACGTGGCACTCCACCGAGTCGCGACGGATAATCCCGTTGATTTCGACCCAGTGGTCACACCACTCGAACAGACGCATGGTGTCGTGTAGTATTATCGTATCACGCAGAGGTGTCTTTACGTGCAGTTCGCTCTCCGTCGTACTACGAGCTATGCTCTCCAAGCGTTTTACCTTGATGCCGAGGTTGCGGATGCGACGTGCATCCTCGGCTCGCAATTGGCGGAACTCGTCACAGCGCAGTTGCAGAGCCTGCACCGATGCGGCAGACTCGTCGAGAGCCGTGCGGTAGAGTTTTGCCTGCTCCATAAGGGCGGTTTGATTATTGTCAAGGCGTTCCGCCTCGCGGTGTTCCGAAAAGCCCCATATCGCCACGACAGTTGCAATGAGGGCGTAGATTAAGAGAAATTTTTTCATTGTTTTGATATGTTTAGTGATAGGATATTTGCCGGTATGGCCTCGCGCCAAAGATACAATGCCGTAGGTGGCAGGAGTTTCTAAATTTTGTAGAAAAAGTGGAGGTTACGGTCAATCTTTGATTGTTGTTTGATTTTTCAGAAGAAATTGTTAATTTTGTATCAATGAAAATCTAAAAACAACTAAATATGAAACAGTCAGTTTTGGTAAGTGGCGGTGCAGGATATATCGGTTCCCATACCGCTGTGGAGTTAATCAATGCAGGATTTGATGTCGTGATTGCCGACAACCTCTCGAATAGCGATATGAGCGGTGTGGAGGGCGTACGCAAAATTACGGGCGTGGATGTTCCCTTCGTGAATGTCGATTGCTGCGACAAGGAGGCGTTTCGCAAAGTTTTCGAGCAGTACAATTTCGACTCGGTAATCCATTTTGCGGCTTACAAGGCGGTGGGCGAGTCTGTTGCTGACCCGATGAAGTACTATCGCAACAACTTGCTCTCGTTCATGAATGTCATCGACCTCATGCGCGAGTTTGGTCGTCACAATATCGTCTTCTCATCGTCGGCTACGGTCTATGGCGAGGCAGACCAACTCCCCGTGACCGAGCAGACCCCGCGCAAGCCGGCAACCTCGGCATACGGCAACACCAAGCAGATGTGTGAGGATATCCTGCGCGACTCGGTAACGGCTTATGAGGCTCTGAATGGTATCGCTCTGCGTTACTTTAATCCTATCGGAGCCCACCCGTCGGCTCTTATCGGAGAGTTGCCCCGTGGTGTGCCGCAGAATCTGGTGCCTTTCATTACGCAGACGGCCGCAGGTGTGCGCGAGTGTTTGAGCATTTTCGGAGATGACTATCCTACACCCGACGGCTCGTGCCTGCGCGACTATATTGATGTGGTCGATTTGGCAAAGGCTCACGTTGTGGCTATCGCTCGTATGATTGATGGCAAGAGCAAGGCTCGCTACGAGATTTTCAATGTCGGAACAGGCAACGGAACATCGGTGTTCGAGTTGGTGCGTGGCTTTGAGCGTGTGAATAATCTCAAACTAAACTACAAGGTCGCTCCGCGTCGTCCTGGCGATGTTGTGGCAATCTGGGCTGATACGGCTCTGGCAAACGAGGAACTCGGCTGGAAGGCAGAGCGCTCGCTTGACGATACGCTTGCTTCGGCGTGGGCGTGGGAGAAACACGTGCGCGGATTGTAGTTTTCTGTTGTTGAGAATATCAAATATAAATAGGATATGAAGAGATCCATTTTGATTATCTGTGCGTTAGTTGCATCATTGGCAGCGGTGGCACAGTCTCCAAAGAGCGAAAAACTTGATAATAAAAAGTTGAATGCCAAACCGGTGCTTACGGGTTATTCGCTGACGTGGGATCGTTTCAATCAGGTTAGTCCTGATTTGATGTGTCTCGGTCGTATCAAAACATTGCCTTCGGATCAACTCAAAAGTGATAATTGGTCGATAGGTTGTGAATGCCTCGATCGCGATTATGGCAACTTTGACAAGTATCGCTCATATCTGCGACCGTTGGGCATCTCTCACGCCCGTATCCAGAGTGGCTGGGCGCGCACCGAGCAGAAGAAGGGTCACTACGACTTTGAATGGTTGGACCATATTGTCGATGGAATGATTGCCGAGGGCGTGAAGCCGTGGATGTGTCTTTGCTATGGTAACCCTATCTATGGCGGAGCCGAGATGAACCTCGGAGCAAAACTCTTTACCGACGAGAAGACAATGCAGGGCTGGCTCAAATATGTTGAGGCTACGGTTAAGCATTTCGAGGGACGTGTCGATGAGTTTGAGATATGGAATGAGGCAAATATGGGTCCCAATAAGCATTGTTGGGCGGAGTATGCCGAACTATTGATGCGTACATCGGAGGTTATACGTCGTGTGCGCCCCGATGCTGAAATTATAGGTATGTGCCTCTCGCGCAATCCGATTGATTTCACGCAGAAAGTTCTCGATATTGTCAAGGAGCGAGGCCGAATCGAGGATGTGATGGATTGGGTGTCGTTTCATCCCTATAAGAATAATCCCGATATTACGAATGCCGACATCGACGATTTTGTCAAGGTTGTGCGCTCGTATAATCCCAAGTGGAGATTGTTTGATGGCGAGAGCGGATGCCCTGCCCGTTTGGAATGGACACATGCTATGCGCCACCACGAATGGACCGAGTATAGCCAGCCGAAGTGGCATTTGCGTCGTATGGCAGGCGATTGGGTACGCGGGATCCGCTATAATCTCTTCACATTTGTCGATTTGATCTATCCCAATATGCAGCAATCTTTCGGATTGTTATGTACCTCGCTCGAACACGATGTTGTATATAAGCGTCCGTCGTATCACGCTGTGCGCAATATGGTCAATCTGCTGGATAATTCGGTAAAGCCCGGTGGCTCGTTGAAATTTAAGGCTCATACAGCACGCGATTTGAATGTTGAGGCTGTGTGTGATAAGAGTGGTAAGCCTATGGGTGCGATGTTGTGGTTTGGAGATTCGACTCCGAGTAACGATCTCTGCTGGGAGAATGTTACAGTGGTTATTGATGGGCTAAAAGTTAAAGACCCTGTATATGTCGAGCCGATTACGGGTCGTGTATTCGATATTCCGGATATTAAAGATATGAACTTTGGAGGTCGTCTAAAACTCCCCTCATTGCCTTTGTGGGATTCTCCGATATTTGTACTCCCACGTAGCGAGGTCAATTTTGACCCTATTGTTTCGGCTCCCGATAATGGAAGACCAATCGGAGAGAGGTATTAAATCCGGTAATGATGCAAAAAGAGGCTGCTCAACACATTGAGCAGCCTCTTTGCGTAGAGTCTATTTCGATTACTCGAAGTCCTTATCTTAATGACGAGGGCCGCGACGGTCGCCACGCTCTTTGCCTCCCTCACGAGGTTTGCGCTCGCGCTCTACCCAGCCCTCCGGCTTCGGCAGCAGCACGCGGTGCGACAACTTATACTTGTTGGTCTTCGGATCAACACCGATAAGTTTAACGTCAATCATATCGCCCTCTTTCAGGCCGGTCTCCTCCATGGTCTCGAAACGCTTGTAGTCAATCTCCGAGATGTGGAGCAGAGCCTCCTTGCCCGGCAGAATCTCTACGAATGCACCGAATGATACAATCGAGGTAATCTTACCGTGGTACTCCTCGCCAACCTCCGGAATTGCAACGATGCCCTTGATGCGAGCCAATGCTCCGTCAAGAGCCTCCTTGTCGCTACCGAAGATATCAACGATACCCTTATCATCAACCTCGGTGATGGTGATAGTCGTACCGGTAGTCTTCTGAATATCCTGAATAACCTTACCACCGGGGCCGATAACGGCACCAATCATATCCTGTGGAATGGTAATCTGTACGATGCGGGGAACGAAAGGCTTGTAGTCCTCACGCGGAGCCGAGATGCACTCCTCGATCTTGTCCAAGATGTGCATACGACCCTTGCGAGCCTGCTCCAAAGCGGCTGCCAACACCTCATACGACAGACCATCAACCTTGATATCCATCTGCGTAGCGGTGATGCCGTCACGAGTACCCGTAACCTTGAAGTCCATATCGCCCAAGTGGTCCTCGTCGCCCAAGATGTCCGACAGAACGGCCCACTTGCCCGACTGCGAGTCGGTGATAAGACCCATAGCAATACCCGAAACAGGCTTCTTCAACTTAACGCCTGCATCCATCAGCGCGAGCGTACCAGCACAAACCGTAGCCATCGATGACGAACCATTCGATTCGAGGATGTCCGATACTACGCGAACTGCATAGGGATTCTCCTCGCCAACGGGAACCATAGGCTTCAATGCACGCCATGCGAGGTGACCGTGGCCAATCTCACGACGGCTCAAACCGCGCGATGCCTTCGCCTCACCGGTCGAGAAGGGAGGGAAGTTGTAGTGCAGAACGAACTGCTCGCTGCCCTGAACCAAAACCTCATCCTTAACCTTTTCGTCCATCTTCGTACCGAGCGTAACGGTCGTGAGCGACTGCGTTTCGCCACGAGTGAAGAGAGCCGAACCGTGTGCTGCGGGCAGATAATCAACCTCACAGCAGATAGGACGAATCTCGTCGGTACGACGACCGTCAAGACGCTTGCCCTCGTCGAGAATCATATTGCGCATAGCCTTCTTCTGTACGTCGTCGTGGAAATATTTGTGGATGAGGGGAGCCTTCTCAACCAACTCCTCCTCGGTGTAGCGTGATGCAAACTCTGCCTCCAAAGCATCAAACGCCTCCGAGCGCTCATGCTTCATCGTGCCGCTCGTAGCGATAGCGTAAGCCTTGTCGTAGAGTTCGGCGATGATAGTCTGACGCAACTCCTCGTCGTTGTTCTCGTGGCAGTAGGTGCGCTTAACATCCTTGCCCAACTCCTTCGAGAGTTCAATCTGAACAGCGCAGTGCTTCTTAATCTCCTCGTGAGCAAACTTGATGGCACCGAGCATAACATCCTCCGATACCTCCTTCATCTCACCCTCGACCATCAGGATATTGTCGATGGTACCACCGACCATGATATCCAAATCTACATCCTTCATCTGCGAGAAGGTGGGGTTGATTACATACTCACCATTGATGCGTGCTACACGCACCTCCGAGATAGGACCGCCAAACGGAATGTCCGAAACGGCGAGAGCAGCCGAAGCGGCAAGACCTGCCAAAGCATCGGGCTGAATATCCTTGTCAGCCGAAATGAGCGTTACGGTTACATAGACCTCGGCATGGTAGTCCGAGGGGAACAAGGGGCGCAGAGCGCGGTCGATAAGGCGGGCAACGAGGATTTCGCTGTCGTTAGCCTTACCCTCACGCTTCATAAAGCCTCCGGGGTAGCGACCACAAGCAGCATACTTCTCCTTGTACTCCACTTGCAGCGGCATAAAGTCGGTTCCTTCCTTCGCGTCTTTTGCGGCAACAACCGTAGCGAGCAACATCGTGTCGCCCTGCTTAACTACGACCGAGCCGTCGGCCTGTTTTGCGAGTTTTCCTGTTTCAATCATAATCTCTCGGCCGTCTGCCAGAGAGAACGTCTTGCGTACCGGGTGGTACAATTTGTTTTCTTCCATCATATTTTCGTCCAAAAAAATTAAAACTTTCGTCTTTGTTCGTCATCAATCTTTTGTGCTTCGCGCATTATGCGCGCCCGCACAAAAAAAGAGGAAGAGGGCGTGACTCGGCATATAAATCCGGTCCCTTCCCTCTTCGTCTTCGACCTCTTATTTGCGGAGGTTGAGAGTCTTGACGATTGCGCGGTAACGCTCGATGTCAATCTCCTTCAAGTACTCCAACAACTGGCGACGCTTACCTACGAGGCGCAGCAGCGAACGCTGCGTTCCGAAGTCGTGCTTGTTGCGTTTGAGGTGCTCCGTAAGGTGGCTGATACGGTACGAAAACAACGCGATCTGGCTCTCTGGCGAACCGGTGTCGGTGTTAGACTTTCCGTACTTGCCGAAAAGCTCTTGCTTTTTTTCTGCTGATAAATAAGCCATTGTATTAAAAAGTTTATTTAGTTCCACTCTACGACGTATTCTCCTTACCGAATCACGCCAGAGCGTGGCGCAAAGGTAGTAATATAAATCGAATCGACAAGCAAAAACAGGTTAATTTTCTTCGATTTAAGCACTTTTGCATCTCATTTTGCCCGCACGTGGTACTGTCCGACAAAAAAATCGTATCTTTGTTGCAACTAAAAGACTCTTCGAAGATGAAACGATTTCATTTATTCTCCGTTGTCGTACTTCTCGCAATGTCGATTTGCGGATGCTCTACAACATCGAGTAATTATATTACCTCTGACGGAGCAATGCTCGGTACGACATTCCACGTTTGCGCCGACCTTCCGAAACTCTCACCTGCTGCCTTGTATGACGAGATGATGCGTATCGATGCCGAGGCGAAGGCTTCGCTCTCGATTTTCAATCCGGAGTCGCGGTTGAGTCGTCTGAATCGGGGCGAAACCGACACTCTTGACCGCCATCTGGCGTATAATCTGACACTTGCCCGCACCTTGGGCGAGAAGTACGATACCCGCTACGATGTGACCGTAAAGCCGCTGACCGAGGCCTTGGGCTTTGCTGCCAAAACCGCAACGAAGAGGCCAAATATCGACTCGCTGTTGCAGTTTGTAGGCTATGATAAGTGGTGTGTTGAAGGTGACCGCATCGTGCGACACGACCCGCGAGTGCAGTTTGACCTAAACTCGATAGCCAAAGGCTATACGGTCGATTTGGTTGCCGAGATGCTCGAATCTCACGGCTCGAAGAACTATATTGTTGAGGTTGGCGGAGAGATTCGCTGCCGTGGTGTCAATGCAAAGGGATGCGTATGGCGCGTGGGTATTGACTCTCCCGAAGATGGCAATATGTCGCCCGGAGCCGACTTGGTAACAACGGTGCCACTGAACGATAAGGCGCTTGCCACCTCCGGAAACTATCGTCGATTTTACATCGACGAGGCGGGTCGCAAGGTGGTCCATACCATTGACCCTGTGAGCGGTCGCAGTACGACTTCGCGACTGCTGTCGGCAACGGTTGTTGCGGATAATTGCGCTACGGCTGATGCGTTGGCAACGATGTTTATGGTAGTGGGCGAGGAGCGAGCCATTACCCTGGCCGAGCAGATGCGTGATAGTGTGAAGGTCTGCTTTATCATTGATGAGGCAGATGGTAAGTATAATATTTTCAACACTTTGGAGTAGCCGTATGCCTAATATCCTGCTTTTATACAATCGTAAGTCGGGACGCCAAAATTCCCGGCGCTGCATCGACCAAGTGATGTCCGTATTTGCCGAGCGTGGCGTGAGCGTTCAAAGTCAATGCATTGACTTCGGGAGCGACCCCTTCGAGGGTGTGGAGAACATCGACTCTGTTGTTGTGGCAGGTGGCGATGGCACAATAAGTTACGTGGTCAATAAGATGTTGAAGCGTGGTATCGACCTGCCGTTAGGCATTATCCCGATTGGTACGGCAAATGATTTTGCCACGATGCTCGGTATTCCGCACACTCCGCGTGAAGCCGCACTGCATATACTCCGTGTGCCTGTGCGTAGGGTTGATTGTGGCAGAGTAAATAGAGAGTTTTTTGTCAATGTTTTCAGTTTTGGAGCCTTTACAACCACCTCGCAACACACCCCCGAAGCCCACAAGCGTCGCTTTGGTCGATTGGCGTATGTGGCAGAAGGTGCGCGTGAGTTGCTGGCATTGCGACCCATACCGCTGGTAGTCGTGAGTGACGGAGTGCAGTTCTCTGTTAATGCGTTGATGGCTCTGGTATTTAATGGATGTACGGCAGGAAGTTTTCCGCTTGCCCGCGGGGCAAAACCTGATGACGGATTTGTTGATGTCGTAATTTTTGAGAAGAGAGGATTCCTGCGACAGGTGTGGGATGCTCTGCGCTATCTGTGCGGTGCGAATCCCCGCTCGGTGATCTCTCTGCGCAGTCGTCATCTGCAAATAACAACCGAACTGAAAGATGTGGATACCGATGCCGATGGCGAGCGCGGTCCCGAATTTCCGTTGGATGTCGAGTGCCTACCCGGTGCGCTGCAAATCAAAGGTTAGAGAGATACGAAAAGATTACGATGCAAAAAAGTCCCGATTTGAGAATCGAGACTTTTCTGTTTTGTGGACCCAGAGGGGCATGATCCCACGACCTTCGGATTATGAGTCCGCTGCTCTAACCAACTGAGCTATGGGTCCGACAACTGTACCTTTTTGGTGTTCAGCGGTGCAAAGATATAAAATAATTCACAATTCACAATTCACAATTCACAATTAAGCGGATTTTTCTGTAAAAAAACTCTTTTCCTCCTTGCGGCTCGGCATGAGCCTGTCTAACAAGTCTTGAAAATGAAAGTCCACCCCGCCAGATGCTCTTCTGATAGAGTAAAATCGTAAAATTGGGATTTGTTAGACAAGTTCCTACTCTTGCTATGTATCGTCGGTTGATACTTATGGTATTTTCGTCGCTTATATGGAAACTGGAGAACGCTCCCGTTTTATACCCCCCCCTCAAAAAACCTGTCTAACAAAAAACTTGTTAGACAGGTTCTCTAAAATATCACAGTAATTGCCAAATAAACAATTCCTTATATTTTTAGTCAAACAAATATTCCAACAAAACTTGTTGAAGCGTTAATTCTTATTACCATAGAGGTTAATTGTTTTTCATTTTGTTTAGCGAATCATACAATTCATCAAGATCCAAGTAAATCTCAACTACTGATATCATTGCCATTTGAATACTTTCATTATCCACATCTTTTTCAGCAATATCAAGAATTTTGTCTTGTTCAAAAAATGTAATTGAAGAGAGTTTTTCACATTTCAATCTTACTTCACGCCATAAAGTTGCGCAATACAATCTCATGGTATCTATAAAGTCTGTTATAATTGTATTTGGCGATGGATCTGAAAAATCTTGCGAAAGAATGAAACTCTCATTTGCATGATAGTTCGTACGTAAACTTTCTATAATACCCATAACATGTGTATCACTTTGGATATCCTTCAATGCGGGAGACTGGTTAGGGAGAAATGAGAGTTTGCGTGGCAAGACAAGGTTTGCAAACTCTTTCGCATCAAATCCACCATCAAGTTTCTCAAGCATCAAGGCTCGATCATGGCAATGCGTGTCAAAAAGATCTATACTGGAAATTTTATGACCGCGAGACTTAGATAATAAAGCATAGTAAAAACAATCACTTATCTTATCCGGGAATTCTTTATAGAACTCATCATACAAACTTGCCAAAGTAGATGGTGCTGCTGCACTTCCAAGATCCGTAGCTTTTATATAACATTTTTCAGCCAAGAAAACGTCTGAATCTACAGCGGTACCAGTTTGATAAAGGACGCCCAGATCAAGATGAGACTGATGACTACCGAGACATGCTCCAGTCTTCGCCCACTCAAATAGCTTCTTGCGGAGATCCTCCGCCTCTTCGTCTGTAACATCATCACTAAAAATGAGATCTATTCCCACAGAAAAAAGCGAGGAATAGGCCTCTGGATATTGTTTTTCCGCGGCACGAGTAAGGTATTCAATGGCAATCCTCTGTTCAGCCCGTTTCTGCTCATTTGAGATGTCTTCATCTTCAAAAGTCTCATCCCAGCCTGGTTGCTCAACATGAGCAAACAATTTACCCATTTCGCACAATGCCTTCGGGCTCTCATCTTTGTCGATAGCAATCTGTAAATATGCCTTGGATTTCTCAATATCTCGGATTGTTGCAATGCCACTACGATATAATTCTGCCAACAAGATAGCGGCTTTTGAATTTCCCAATTTACATGCCTTTGATAAATATTTGATACCCAAAATTTCATCGGCATAAGGAGAGTCTATATTAGATGTAAGCACTTCTCCTATTTTCCATAGAGCTTCTTCATTGCCATATTCTGCAGCCTGTTTCAAATAATATATTCCTTTCTCCACATCTCGAGGAACAACCTCTCCGCTACAATACAATTCATATAATTTCGTAGCGGCCTGTCCTGCGTAAGTTGCACCTCCAAATACAACTTCCTGAAGATATCTTACAGCATCAAGTTGTGTTACATAGTCAGGGGCATCTCCATGATAAAACATCTCAGCCATCATATAATAGCAATCCCATGAGCAGAAGTGTTCTGCCCCCTGTTTAAAGTATTCCCATGCTTTTGACATATCAACTATATCAGCATCACCGCTTCCGTAATAATACAAACGACCCAAGCAAAAATAAGCGAACCGTGATCCAAACGACGCGGCTTTTTTATACCAACGTAATGCCTGATTAATATTTGACTTTCCATTAGACCCACTTTCATAAATTATAGCAAGCCCCTCCATACTTCCTGGTTCATTGAGTTCGGCACCTTTGGTAAAAAAAGAGAATCCCTTCTTTATGTTCTTAATGGAACCATCAGGATTATATGCATATAACGTACCTAAAGATTCGTACGCTTCAACCCAACCTTTTTGGATAAGTATATTAAAAATTTCCTCTGCTTTTGCCAAATCAAGAGGGGCTTCGTTTCCATTCATATAGCAGTAAGCAAGTTCCTGCATGCACTTCAAGTCTCCTTGTGCAGCCCCATTAGCGATCATCTTAAAACCTAAATCTGGTTGCTTATCACAACTCCATCCATGAATAAGATTCCTACCATAAGTATACTGAGCCATCGGATTGCCATCAATAGCAAGTTTACGTAGGCGGGGTAAAATCTTTTCAAAACTTTTTTCTACTCCGTAACCAAATTCGTGGCATTTGACATAGAGCATTTTGCCGTAATCGGATCCCATCTCCATACTCTTTGAAGCGTAATGATAGGTCTTCTCATAATCATTTTTGACATAGAGATGATAAACTCCAAGTATAAATAGGGCAAAAGAGTTATCCGAAATGCCCTCTCTTGTAGCGAGTTCTTCAAAACGATGCTCTCTAACTTGCAAACATCTTATCTGTGTTTCAATGCAATAACGCAAATACTCTCTGGATTTTTTATAATCAGCAAGAGATGCTTCAAGTAGCAACTCAAATGCCTGATCAAGTTTATATGCAACAAACATGTCACACCCAAGAGAATACTCCGCTTCATAACGCACCTCTTCAGGTGACTGTCTCTTCAATCTTTCAGAAATAGTCTTCTGCTGTTCAGGCTCATTTTTCAAATCCTGCATATTGTTGCAAAAAACTATTGTCTTTTTCTCTTGAAGATTACTATGACTCGATATATTCGGGTTTTCGGCCGAGCCTTTAAGTTCTAGTTCAAGGCGTTTATTACGGGCATTATTTACACTCTTGAGTATTTTGTCGATGAGTCTTTCCAAATTGGCCTCATTAATACCGAGATTTTTATCTGCCCTATTTGCCAAGGCCAGATAATAAGCCAACCGATAATGAGAAATAAAATCTCCTATTCTGAAAGGGACAATAGGTTTTTCATAAGCAGAAGCGAGCGCAATCTCTCTGCCCACATTTTCAGACTGATTTGACTCTTTGGTCCATATAAAGAGAACAACCTCACTGCTATGTATGGATCGTCCTATCTTCTCTGCAAAATCCTCACCAACTTCAATGGTTTCTCTATCGATAAAACAGCGTAACCCCCTATCTGTTAAAGACAATTCAATCCTATCGGCCAATTCCATATTTAGACGGGAATAACTGATAAATACATCATATTGCATCTCCATAACAAAATAGATAAAATTAATATATTGAAATCCGAATAATAATCAATTATTAAAATAGGGGTTTATTAGCCAAAATTTGTATAATAAATGCCACGCATTTATAATGTTGAACCCCGATAAGTTTCATGCTATTGCACAAATATACGCAAATGTATTCAATATGGTTGCATATATATAATTTTTTTTGTTATTTATAGCAATAAATATGCTCGAAAGACATAAAAGATACCCAAGAGGAATATTGATAGCAAGCGTATCAACACGGAAAAACAGCCCTCGCTTCACAAGAAAAAGAGAAACTGACTTATTAATCAAAAAATCCCCATAAATTCCCGTAGAGGGCACCGCCATACACCCCATAAACAATCTCTGACTCCACCTTGAAAAAAGAAGTTGATGGCTAATAGTCAGACTGCGCTGTATATTAGCCCCGACCCCCCCCCTGCTCATACCTTATATATATAAATACCGAGAAAATTGTGGTTAAGAGTAAAAAAAATGCCTTTCCTGTTTTGTGGATTGGTATTTATTACTATCTTTGCACCCGATTTCGGTCTGCTTCGCTTGGTAGCACCCGCGAAATCGAAGGTTCTTTGAACGCACGAAGCAAGTGATTAAATTTTTTTATCGCTAAAATTTGGCAGATAAAAATTTTATTCATACATTTGCAACCCAAACCGGTAGAAATGCCGATGTAGCTCAGTTGGCCAGAGCAGCTGATTTGTAATCAGCTGGTCGGGGGTTCGAATCCCTCCATCGGCTCGAAAAGGACCGGGAGGCGAGGGGATAGGACGACAATGGAAGTTGTAGGACTATCGACTGATGCCGGAAAATATGGGAAGATACCAGAGTGGCCAAATGGGGCAGACTGTAAATCTGCTGGCGTACGCCTTCGGTGGTTCGAATCCATCTCTTCCCACACACGAAAGCCGATTGGAGTTGCAACCGTCAATGACGGAAGTGGTGCTTCGATGCGGTTTATTTTTGCGGAAGTAGCTCAGTTGATAGAGCATCAGCCTTCCAAGCTGAGGGTCGCGAGTTTGAGCCTCGTCTTCCGCTCAACGAAGATGACGAGCGATACGCCTTGGTTCGGGTCCGAGAGGGTCCGGCGGAGTGGGGCGGATTGCCCGTTTATCTGCGGATAAAATGGGAAACTTAAAACTTTAAGGACGAAAGTACTTTTATAATTTAAAAAACTTATATCACTATGGCAAAAGAAAAATTTGACCGCTCGAAACCGCACGTAAACATCGGTACTATCGGTCACGTAGACCACGGTAAGACTACCCTTACCGCTGCAATCACCACTGTTCTTGCAAAGGCAGGTCTTTCGGAGCTTCGTTCGTTCGACTCGATTGACAATGCACCGGAGGAGAAGGAGCGTGGTATCACGATTAACACTTCGCACGTTGAGTATCAGACTGCAACCCGTCACTACGCTCACGTAGACTGCCCGGGTCACGCCGACTATGTGAAGAACATGGTTACCGGTGCTGCGCAGATGGACGGTGCAATCCTCGTGGTTGCTGCAACTGATGGTCCGATGCCCCAGACTAACGAGCACGTTCTTCTTGCAAAGCAGGTAAACGTTCCGAAGATCGTTGTATTCTTGAACAAGTGTGACATGGTTGATGATCCCGAAATGCTCGACCTCGTTGAGATGGAGGTTCGCGACCTGTTGGCAAAATATGACTTCGATGAGGATTGCCCGATCGTTCGCGGTTCTGCACTTGGTGGTCTCAATGGCGAGCCCCAGTGGGAGGAGAAGATCATGGAGCTCATGAACCATGTTGATGAGTACATCCCCATTCCGCAGCGTGAGAACGAGAAGCCGTTCTTGATGCCTGTTGAGGACGTATTCTCGATTACCGGTCGTGGTACTGTTGTTACCGGTCGTATCGAGACTGGTATCATCCACGTAGGTGATCCCGTTGAGATCGTAGGTCTTGGCGAGAAGTCGCTCTCTTCGACTTGTACCGGCGTTGAGATGTTCCGCAAGCTCCTCGATGAGGGTGAGGCAGGTGACAACGTAGGTCTGTTGATGCGTGGTATCGACAAGAAGGAGGTTAAGCGCGGTATGGTCGTTGCGAAGCCGGGTTCGATTAAGCCTCACACCAAGTTCACTGCCGAGGTTTATATCTTGAAGAAGGAAGAGGGTGGTCGTCACACTCCGTTCCACAACAAGTATCGTCCCCAGTTCTATCTCCGTACGATGGACGTAACCGGTGAGGTTGCTCTTCCGGAGGGCGTAGATATGGTTATGCCGGGTGACCACGTAACCATCACTGTAACTCTGATCTATCCCGTTGCAATCAACGAGGGTCTCCGTTTCGCAATCCGCGAGGGTGGTCGTACGGTAGGTGCAGGTCAGGTATTGGCTATCGTTGAGTAATTATTACTCGAAAGATAATCACCAAGGGGCGGTTCGCCGCCCCTGATTTAGGAGCATAGTTCAAGGGTAGAATAGCGGTCTCCAAAACCGTTGATGGGAGTTCGAATCTCTCTGCTCCTGCGAGATTAAAAGCAGAAGAATATGTTTAATTACTTTAAAGAGTCCTATAACGAGCTTGTTAACAAAGTGTCGTGGCCTTCATTCAGCCAGCTTCAAAGTTCGACGATAGTTGTTATGGTTGCTTCCCTACTTTTCGCGATCGTTGTGTTGGCGATGGACCTCTCCTTTGAGAACATTATGGCTGCAATATACAAGACATTGGCTAATTTGGGTCGTTAATCAAATCCGTTAAAAGAGATGAGTGAGATTCAAAAAGAGTGGTATGTCGTTCGTGCGATAGGTGGTAAAGAGAATAAGGTCAAAGAGTATATCGAGGCCGAAATTCGACATAACCACCTTGAAGACTATATATCACAGGTGCTTATTCCGACCGAGAAAGTCTATACCATTCGCAATGGCAAGAAGGTCTCGAAGGAGAAGGTATCCTATCCGGGCTATGTATTGGTAGAGGCCGCTCTTGTAGGGCAAATTCCGATTATCATTCGCAATACTCCAAACGTTCTGGGCTTCTTGGGAGATACCAAGGAGGACAGCCGTCAGATGAAGGCGACTCCGCTTCGTCCACAAGAGGTGAGCCGCATTCTCGGACGTGTAGATGAGATGAACGAGATGGAGGAGGAGAGCGAGGTTATGTTCATTGTTGGCGAGGCCGTCAAGGTTACAGACGGTCCATTCTCAAGCTTCCAAGGTACTATTGAGAGTGTCGATGATGAGCGTAAGAAGCTCACGGTATCTGTGAAGATATTCGGCCGCAAGACTCCGATGGAGTTGAGCTTTACACAAGTTGAAAAAGAATAATTAACCAAGGAAAACTATGGCAAAAGAGGTTGCTGCATTTATTAAGTTGCAGATTAAAGGTGGTGCCGCCAATCCTTCACCCCCGGTAGGTCCGGCGTTGGGTTCCAAGGGAGTCAATATCATGGACTTCTGTAAGCAGTTCAACGCACGTACCCAGGATAAGGCAGGTAAGGTTCTTCCGGTCATCATCACGGTTTATAGCGATAAGTCGTTTGATTTTATCGTTAAACAGCCACCGGTAGCCATCCAGCTCAAAGAGGCAGCGAAGGTTCAGACAGGTTCTGCACAGCCTAACCGAAACAAGGTAGGTCAGGTTACGTGGGATCAGATTCGTGAGATCGCACAGGACAAGATGCCTGATATGAACTGCTTTACCGTTGAAGCTGCTATGCGTATGATTGCCGGCACTGCACGCAGTATGGGTATCAACGTAGTCGGTGAATTTCCTAATATGTAATTCGTTACAAGAATGAGTAAGTTGACAAAAAATCAAAAAGTTGCCTACGCAAAGGTTGAGCCTAACAAGGCTTATAAACTCGCCGAGGCCGCAGCTCTTCTGAAGGAAATAACCTTTACGAAATTTGATGCTTCGGTAGATATCGACGTGCGTTTGGGCGTAGATCCTCGCAAGGCAAACCAGATGGTCCGTGGCGTTGTTACGCTTCCTCACGGAACGGGTAAGACTGTACGAGTTCTCGTATTGTGTACCCCGGAGAAGGAGGCAGAGGCAAAAGAGGCGGGAGCCGATTACGTAGGTTTGGATGAGTACGTAGAGAAGATCAAGTCGGGATGGACCGATGTTGATGTAATCATCTGTACTCCCAACGTAATGGGTAAGGTAGGTGCGCTTGGTCGTATCCTCGGACCCCGTGGTCTTATGCCGAACCCCAAGACCGGAACGGTTACTATGGAGGTAGGTAAGGCTGTAAAAGATGTAAAGGCCGGAAAGATTGACTTCAAAGTTGATAAGTTCGGTATCGTTCATACATCGATTGGTAAGGTATCGTTCTCGGCAGAGCAGATCGTGGATAACGCGAATGAGGTGTTGGGAATGATTATCAAACTCAAACCGTCTGCCGCAAAGGGTACATACGTTAAGAGTGTATATCTCTCGACGACAATGAGTCCCGGTGTGCAGGTAGATCCCAAATCAATTGACACTAAATAAGAAGGAGGGTATAAGAGATGACAAGAGAAGAAAAAGCAGTTGTAATCAACAGCCTCGTTGAGCAGCTCAACGCATATCCTCACTTCTATATCACCAACATTGAGGCTTTGAATGCCGAGCAGACCGCAGCATTGCGTCGCAAGTGCTTCGAGAGCAACATCAAGTTGGTAGTAGTGAAGAATACGCTTCTGGGCAAAGCTCTCGAAAATGTTGAGAAGGCAGATGCTGATTTGGTAAAAGTATTGGAGGGCTCGACCTCGGTAATGTTCGCAGAGACAGGCAAGGCTCCCGCCGTATTGATCAAGGAGTTCCGTAAGAAGAACGACAAGCCTATTTTGAAGGCTGCATACGTTGAGGGTTGCGTATATGTTGGCGACGACCAGATTGACGCTCTTTGCAACATTAAGAGCAGAGAGGAGCTTATCGGCGACATCGTTGCATTGCTCCAATCGCCTGCGAAGAATGTTATTTCTGCATTGCAGGGCAGTGCAGGTCAGAAGGTTGCCGGTATAGTTAAGGCGCTGGAAGAAAGAAACAATTAAACTAAAAACAAACAAAAACTTAAAAAATAATTACAACTATGGCAGATGTAAAAGTATTGGCAGAGGAGTTGGTAAACTTGACTGTTAAGGAGGTAAACGAATTGGCTACCATCCTCAAAGAGGAGTATGGTATTGAGCCGGCTGCTGCAGCTGTTGCAGTTGCTGCTGCTCCTGCTGCTGCAGGAGAGGCTGCTGCTGCTGAGAAGACTTCGTTCGACGTGATTCTTAAAAGCGCAGGTCAGGCAAAGTTGCAGGTAATCAAGGTTGTTAAGGACCTCGCAGGTCTTTCGCTTGGTGATGCAAAGGCACTGGTTGATGGTGCGCCCAAGGCTGTTAAGGAGGGTGTATCGAAGGAAGAGGCTGAGTCGATCAAGGCTCAACTCGAAGAGGCTGGTGCAGAGGTTGAGCTCAAATAGTTCGCTTCCCGCAACATCAGACTATTCAGGTGTAGAGCCTACCACAAAGCGGTGGTGGCTCTATGCCTTTTCTGGTCTAGGGATTAAGAGTGCCGATAAGGAGCTGTGCTTAATCCCATAAGACAAGGAATGCTCTCGTGGTGTAATGTGCTTACATCGAGAGCATTAAGCGGATAACAAAGTAGGTGTGAGCCGACTTGGCGGGTTAGGCAGGTTGCTCACGGGTGTAAGAAGTTCTCCGACAGGGGTTTCTGCGAGAACAAAGGCTGATTTATCGTCCTATTTTGTTTCGCAAAACGATGCGGAGTCGAGAGATGTCCGTATCGACAACGAAAGTTTTTCTAGGCAATTAAGAAAACTACATATAATTGGATTCAAGAATGTCCACAGCAAAACAACAACAGAGAATTAGCTTCTCCACGGTCAAGAACAGAGTGCCTTATCCTGACTTGTTGGAGATACAGCTTAAATCGTTCAGGGATTTCTTCCAGATGGACACTACGGCAGAGAATCGTAAAAACGAAGGTCTGTACAAGGTGTTCCAGGAGAATTTCCCCATTACCGACACAAGAAACAATTTCGTTCTTGAGTTTATCGACTACTACATCGACCCGCCCCGTTACTCGATTGAGGAGTGTCTTGAACGCGGTTTGACGTATAGCGTGCCTTTGAAGGCGAAACTCAAACTTTACTGTACCGACGACGAGCATGAGGATTTCGGCGTTGTTGTACAGGATGTCTATTTCGGCACCATCCCTTATATGACCGAGCGAGGTACGTTTGTCATCAATGGTGCGGAGCGCGTAATTGTTTCGCAGTTGCATCGCTCTCCGGGTGTATTCTTCGGTCAGTCAATGCACACCAACGGCACTAAACTCTATTCGGCTCGAATCATTCCGTTCAAGGGTTCGTGGATTGAGTTCGCTACCGACATCAACAATGTGATGTACGCCTACATCGATCGTAAGAAGAAGTTGCCCGTAACAACGCTGTTGCGTGCTATCGGCTTCGAGAACGACCGTCAGATTTTGGAGATTTTTGACCTTGCAGACGAAATCAAGGTTACCAAGACCAATTTGAAGAAGGCCGTAGGTCGCAAGTTGGCTGCGCGTGTTCTCTCGACATGGGTCGAGGACTTCGTTGATGAGGATACCGGTGAGGTTGTATCCATCGACCGTAACAGCGTGATTGTCGATAGAGAGACCGTACTCGAAGAGAGCCATATCGAAGATATTATCGAGAGTGGAGCCAAGACTATTCTTCTTCACAAGGAGAATCCGTCGGGCACCGACTTCTCGATTATATACAACACATTGCAGAAAGATCCGTGTAACTCCGAGAAGGAGGCCGTTGTCTATATTTATAGGCAGTTGCGCGCCTCGGAGCCACCCGATGAGGCTACGGCTCGCGATGTGATTGACAAGTTGTTCTTCTCGGACAAGCGTTATGACTTGGGCGATGTAGGTCGTTTCCGTATCAATAAGAAACTCGACCTCGATATCGACCCGGCAATTCGCACACTTACCCGTGAGGATATCATTGCGATTATCAAGTATCTGATTCAGCTTATCAACTCGAAGGCTGATGTGGATGATATCGACCACCTCTCGAACCGTCGTGTCCGCACCGTGGGCGAGCAGTTGTCGAACCAGTTCTCGGTAGGTTTCGTGCGTATGGCACGTACTATCCGCGAGCGAATGAATGTGCGTGACAATGAGGTATTTACTCCGGTTGATTTGATTAACGCCAAGACCTTGTCGAGTGTTATCAATTCGTTCTTCGGAACCTCGCAGTTGTCGCAGTTTATGGACCAGATTAACCCGCTGGCAGAGATTACGCACAAGCGTCGTTTGTCGGCACTCGGTCCCGGTGGTCTGTCGCGTGACCGTGCAGGTTTCGAGGTTCGTGACGTTCACTATACGCACTATGGACGTCTCTGTCCGATTGAGTCGCCGGAGGGCCCGAATATCGGTCTTATCTCGTCGCTCTGCGTCTATGCAAAGATTTCGGACATGGGCTTCATCGAGACTCCGTATCGTACCGTTACCGACGGTAAGATTGATATGGATAACTCGCATATCCGCTACTACTCTGCCGAAGAGGAGGAGGGTAAGGTTGTGGCACAGTCGAATATGCCTATTGATGACGAGGGTAACTTCTTGCAGCCCGACCGTATCAAGGCACGTGAGGGTGCAGACTTCCCCGTGATTACGGCACAGCAGGTGGATTTGATGGACGTTGCTCCGAACCAGATTGCCTCGATTGCAGCGAGCCTTATTCCGTTCCTCGAACATGATGACGCTAACCGTGCGTTGATGGGCTCGAACATGATGCGTCAGGCTGTACCTTTGGTAACCTGTGAGGCTCCTATCGTTGGAACCGGTATTGAGAAGGATATGATTTCGGATAGCCGTATCCAGATTGTTGCCGAGGGCGATGGAGATGTTGTATTTGCAGATGCAACGAAGATTCAAATTAAGTACGAGCGTACCGAGGAGGAGAAGATTTGCTCGTTCCAGCCGGAGGTTACAACCTACGAGTTGCCTCGCTATCGCAAGACCAACCAGAATACTTCGATTACGTTGAAGCCGACCGTACTTACCGGCGATAAGGTGACGAAGGGTCAGATTCTGACCGAGGGATACTCGACACAGAACGGAGAGTTGGCCTTGGGTCGCAACTTGAAGGTTGCGTTCATGCCTTGGAAGGGTTACAACTTCGAGGATGCTATCGTGATTTCGGAGCGTATCCAGCGTGAGGATATCTTCACGTCGGTACACGTCGATGAGTATATTATGGAGGTGCGCGATACCAAGCGCGGTGTCGAGGAGCTTACTTCGGATATTCCGAATGTTAGCGAGGATGCTACGAAGGATTTGGATGCCAACGGTATCATCCGTATCGGAGCAAACGTACATCCGGGCGATATCCTTATCGGTAAGATTACCCCGAAAGGAGAGAGCGATCCTTCGCCGGAGGAGAAACTTCTCCGTGCTATCTTCGGCGATAAGGCAGGAGATGTTAAGGATGCTTCGCTCAAAGCACAGCCGTCGTTGCATGGTGTCGTTATCGATACGAAACTTTATAGCCGCGCAGCCAAAGAGTCGAAGAAGAATCGCAATAGCGAGAAGCAGGCTCTCGAAAACCTCAATGCGAAGTTTGCCGAGCAGGTTGCTGCTTTGACCAAGCAGTTGGTTTCGAAGTTGTGGGCTCTCGTTCAGGGTAAGACCACTACGGGAGTTACCGACTACTTCGGAGCGGAACTCTACGCCGCAGGCACGAAGTTTACGCAGAAGATGCTTGACGAGATTTCGCGTCACACCATCGACGAGAAGAGCGGAACGGCTACGGGTTACCTGAACCTCGGTACCTGCAACTGGACCTCTGACGAGCATCTCAATTCGTTGATTGAGACCACTATCAATAACTACACTATCGAGTGGAAGAAGGCTGATGCAGCCATCAAGCGTGAGGGTTACAATCTCACTAACGGAGATGATATCCCGACCAATGGCGTTATCCAGATGGCGAAGGTCTATATTGCCAAGAAGCGTAAGTTGAAGGTTGGAGATAAGATGGCAGGTCGCCACGGTAATAAGGGTATCGTTGCGAAGGTTGTTCGCGATGAGGATATGCCGTTCCTCGAAGATGGAACAATCGTGGATATCTGTCTGAACCCGCTGGGTGTGCCTTCGCGTATGAACCTCGGTCAGATTTACGAGACCGTACTCGGTTGGGCAGGTAAGGAACTCGGCTTGAAGTTCGCTACTCCTATCTTCGACGGAGCATCGCTTGACCAGATTAACGACTACACAGCACAGGCAGGCGTGCCTCGCAGTGGTCGCACCTACCTCTATGACGGAGGTACGGGCGAGCGCTTCGACCAGCCGGCTACGGTGGGTGTAATCTATATGCTTAAACTTGGTCACATGATTGACGATAAGATGCACGCGCGTTCTATCGGTCCGTACTCACTTATTACACAGCAACCGCTCGGTGGTAAGGCACAGTTCGGTGGTCAGCGTTTTGGTGAGATGGAGGTTTGGGCATTGGAGGGCTTCGGTGCCGCCAATATCCTTCAAGAGATTCTGACAATCAAGTCCGACGACGTTATGGGTCGTGCGAAGGCTTATGAGGCTATCGTCAAGGGCGATAACCTTCCGAAGCCGGGTATTCCGGAGGCAATGAATGTGTTGTTGCACGAGTTGCGCGGTCTGGCTCTGTCGGTCAAGTTGGAGTAATTAACGGATAGGTGTAAGAAACAAAAAAGAGATAAAATATGTCAATCAATAAAGACAATAAATCGCATAGCGGTGGTTATAACAGCATCACCATCGGCTTGGCATCTCCGGAGGAGATTTTGGCACAGTCGAGTGGTGAGGTCCTCAAACCGGAGACCATCAACTATCGTACCTACAAGCCTGAACGTGATGGTTTGTTCTGCGAGCGTATCTTCGGTCCTGTGAAGGATTACGAGTGCCACTGCGGTAAGTACAAGCGCATCCGCTACAAGGGAATCGTCTGCGACCGATGCGGTGTGGAGGTTACCGAGAAGAAGGTGCGTCGTGAGCGTATGGGTCACATCTCGTTGGTTGTGCCTGTGGTTCATATCTGGTACTTCAAGTCGTTGCCTTCGAAGATTGGTTACCTGTTGGGTATTCCGTCGAAGAAACTCGAAACAATCATCTACTACGAGCGTTACGTAGTTATCAATGCCGGAGCCGCTGCCGAGCATGGTATCGAGCGTCTGCAAACCCTCTCGGAGAAGGAGTATCTCGATACGTTGGCACTCCTGCCGAAGGGTAATCAGGCTCTGTCGGATGACGATCCGGAGAAGTTTGTTGCACAGATGGGTGCCGAGGCGATCTACACTCTGTTGCAGCAGGTTGATCTCGACTCGATGTCGTATGCACTCCGCGACAAGGCTTCAAAGGAGACTTCGCAGCAGCGTAAGACCGAGGCTCTCAAACAGTTGAATGTCATCGAGTCGTTCCGTGCATCGAATGGCAAGAACCGCCCGGAGTGGATGGTGTTGAAGGTTATTCCGGTTATTCCGCCGGAGTTGCGTCCGTTGGTACCGCTGGATGGTGGTCGTTTCGCAACGTCGGATTTGAACGATTTGTATCGTCGTGTGATTATCCGTAACAACCGTTTGAAGCGTCTTATCGAGATTAAGGCTCCGGAGGTTATCCTTCGTAACGAGAAGCGTATGTTGCAGGAGGCTGTCGATTCACTCTTCGACAACTCGCGCAAGAGCAACGCTGTGAAGAATGAGTCGAATCGCCCGTTGAAGTCGTTGTCGGACTCGTTGAAGGGTAAGCAGGGACGCTTCCGTCAGAACTTGCTCGGTAAGCGTGTCGATTACTCGGCTCGTTCGGTTATCGTCGTGGGTCCTGAACTCAAAATGCACGAGATGGGTATTCCGAAGGATATGGCGGCAGAGTTGTACAAGCCGTTTGTTATCCGCAAACTCATCGAGCGCGGAATTGTTAAGACTGTTAAGTCGGCAAAGAAGATTATCGACCGCAAGGATCCCGTTATCTGGGGAATCTTGGAGAACGTCATAAAGGGTCATCCGGTGCTTATGAACCGTGCCCCGACGCTTCACCGTCTGGGTATTCAGGCATTCCAGCCCAAACTTATCGAGGGTAAGGCAATGCAGTTGCACCCGCTCGCATGTACGGCATTTAACGCCGACTTCGACGGTGACCAGATGGCGGTACACTTGCCGCTTGGCAATGCCGCAATCTTGGAGGCACAGTTGCTGATGCTCGGTTCACACAATGTCCTCAATCCGGCGAATGGTGCGCCTATCACGGTGCCGTCGCAGGATATGGTCCTCGGTCTGTACTATATCACCAAGCCTCGCAAGGGCGTTAAGGGTGAGGGTCTGGTATTCTACGGCCCGGAGGAGGCAATCATCGCCTACAATGAGGGACGTGCAGACCTGCACGCAACGGTGCAGTGCGTTGTTCGTGACTTCAACGAGCAGGGCGAGAAGGTTGAGATGCTGAAAGAGACCACTATCGGACGTATCCTCTTCAATCAGGTCGTTCCGGAGGAGGTAGGCTATATCAACGAGGTGCTTACGAAGCGTTCTTTGCGCGACATTATTGCAGTCGTGTTGAAGAAGGCTGGTGCCGATAAGGTTGCAGCATTCCTTGACGATATTAAGAATATGGGTTACCAGATGGCGTTCCGCGGAGGTCTGTCGTTTAACCTCGATGCGGTTATCGTTCCGGAGGAGAAGCAGGCTCTCATTCAAGAGGGTTACACTCGCTCGGATGCCATTATGGATGACTATAATATGGGTCTTATCACCAACAACGAGCGTTATAACCAGATTATCGACGTTTGGACCAATATCAACTCCAAACTTACGAAGGTCGTAATCGATACCCTTATCAAGGACAACGACGGATTTAACCCTGTCTATATGATGCTTGATTCGGGTGCGCGTGGTTCGCGAGAGCAGATTCGTCAGCTTTCGGGTATGCGTGGTCTTATGGCGAAGCCCCAGAAGTCCGGTGTTGAGGGTGGTCAGCAGGTTATCGAGAACCCGATTTTGTCGAACTTCAAGGAGGGCCTTTCGGTGTTGGAGTACTTTATCTCTACGCACGGTGCGCGTAAGGGTCTTGCCGATACCGCGTTGAAGACTGCCGATGCAGGTTACCTGACTCGTCGTTTGGTGGATGTTGCACAGGATGTAATCATCAACGAGGAGGATTGCGGTACGTTGCGTGGTTTGACCGCTACGGCAATCAAGCGTAACGATGACGTTGTGCAGACACTCTATGACCGCATTTTGGGTCGCACGGCACTCAACGATGTTATCCACCCGATTACGGGCGAGTTGCTCTGTGCCGCAGGTCAGGAGATTACCGAGGCTATTGCCGAGGCTATCGACAAGTCGCCGCTCGAATCGGTTGAGATTCGTTCGGTACTTACCTGTGAATCGCGTCGCGGAGTCTGCGCGAAGTGCTACGGTCGCAACCTTGCTACGGCACGTATGGTTCAGAAGGGCGAGGTTGTCGGCGTTATCGCAGCACAGTCTATCGGTGAGCCGGGTACGCAGCTGACGCTTCGTACATTCCACGTCGGTGGTGTTGCAGGAGGTACGACTGTTGAGACCAATGTGATTTCGAAGTACGAGGGTCGTCTCGAAATCGATGAGTTGCGCACAATCAAGAGCAAGAACTCACAGGGTGAGGCTATCAACCTCGTGATTTCGCGTCAGTCGGAGTTCCGCATCGTCGATCCGAAGACCGATATCGTTCTCTATACACACAACCTGCCTTATGGTTCAACCCTCTTTATGAGTGATGGAGCCGAGGTTAAGAAGGGCGATTTGATTTGCGAGTGGGATCCCTACAACGCAGTTATCATCTCGGAGTATGACGGTAAGGCTGTTTATGATAGCGTTATCGAGGGTGTGACCTATCGCGATGAGCGTGATGAGCAGACCGGACTTTCAGAGAAGGTTATCATCGAGAGCAAGGATCGCACGAAGAACCCCGTCATCAAGATTGTAAACAAGGAGGGCGAAGAGGTTAAGGCATACAACCTGCCTGTTTCGGCTCACGTTGTTGTCAAGGACAATGCCAAGATTAAGGCAGGAGATATTCTTATCAAGATTCCTCGTGCTGTTGGTAAGTCTGGTGGCGATATCACGGGAGGTCTTCCGCGTGTTACCGAGTTGTTCGAGGCTCGTAATCCGTCGAATCCTGCAATCGTGTCGGAGATTGACGGTGAGGTTACATTCGGAAAGATTAAGCGTGGTAACCGCGAGATTGTCATTACCTCGAAGCAGGGCGACATCAAACGTTATCTTGTACCACTGTCGCGTCAGATTATCGTTCAGGAGAATGACTATGTGAAGGCGGGTATGCCGCTTTCGGATGGTGCTATTACACCGAGTGATATTCTGCGCATCCTCGGACCTACGAAGGTTCAGGAGTACATTGTGAACGAGGTTCAGGAGGTGTATCGTATGCAGGGTGTGAAGATTAACGACAAGCACTTCGAGATTATCGTTCGCCAGATGATGAACAAGGTTCAGATTGAGGATCCGGGAGATACCCGATTCTTCGAGGACCAGGTAGTCGATAAGTGGGAGTTTATGGACGTGAACGACGAGTTGTACGACAAGGTAGTTGTTACCGATGCCGGCGATTCGACTTCTGTTCAGGCTGGTCAGATTATCTCGGTACGCAAACTGCGTGATGAGAATTCGAGCCTCAAACGACGCGATATGAAGCCTGTACAGGTGCGTGATATCGTACCTGCAACTTCGAATCAAGTACTTCAAGGTATTACCCGTGCAGCATTGCAGACTTCGAGCTTCATCTCGGCTGCATCGTTCCAGGAGACTACGAAGGTACTTAACGAGGCTGCAATTCAGGGCAAGCGCGACCCGCTCGAAAACCTCAAAGAGAATGTTATCTGCGGTCATCTTATTCCGGGAGGTACCGGTCTGCGCGACTACGACAACCTCGTTGTCGGAGCCAAGGCAGATGTTGAGTTACTCGCTCGATAATTTCGACCAAATCTATACGAGAAGCCGCCTGCATTTTGCAGGCGGCTTTTTTATGTCGAGGCTCTCGAATAAATTTTGTTGCAGACGGCTTGTGAACCAAAATTTTTGCTAACTTTGAGTAAAATTTGGACAGAATATGATTAAGAATATAGTTTTCGATTTCGGTGGAGTCCTTGTCGATTGGAATCCGAGATACTTCTATCGTAACATCTTCAAGAGCGAGGAGGAGATGGAGTATTTTCTCACAACAGTTTGTACGCCTGATTGGAATACGCAGACCGATTGGCAATTAACTTTTGCAGAGGCTATCGAGCAGTTAATTCCGCAATTTCCTCAATATGAACGAGAAATCCGCCTTTATTGGGATGGATGGTTAGAGATGTTGCATGCCGAGATTCCGGAGAGTATCGCTTTTAAGGCGAGTTTGCGAGCCGAGGGCTACCGCCTGTATGGACTGACTAACTGGTCTGCCGAAACAATGCCCCTTGCCGAGGCGAAATTCTCGTTTATGAAGGGTATGGATGGAGTTGTGGTTTCGGGATATGAGCGAGTAAAAAAGCCCGACGAGCGAATTTTCCGCATACTGCTCGACCGCTACAATCTGCGACCGGAGGAGACTGTATTCTTCGATGACCACATTGAGAACGTCATCGCAGCCCGCGAGATGGGCATCCACGGAATACACTTCAAGGATGCCGAGCAGGCAGAGCGCGACCTCAAAGCCCTTATCGAGTCATTTAATGAGTAGATTATAGATACCAATAACCTAAAAATAACCGAGAAATATGAAAAAATTATTGACCCGAACTATTGCATTGATTTTTGGTGCAGTGATGTGCGTTGCCTGCTCCGAAAACGTCGATTTTAGCGTTAAGACCTTGCCCGAAATCGAGGGCGTAAAGGCCGAGATGACCGCCGAGCAAAGCGGTGACGAATGGCGCGTTGAGGTGCGTGTGCGCAATGAGAGCGATGCACCCCAGACCTTCAAGGTTCAACTGTCGGCAGAGCCTCGTTTTCGCGCAGAAACCTATTTGATTCCCGGCACCAACTACAACGGTAACCGCTTTGGCGATAATGTGAATCTTCCGCAGGGGTGGGAGCGTGATGGAGAGCCATGGATTTTTGCCTACGACCGAAGTTCGATACCCTCGTGTACAATCTCCGAGAACGAAGATAAGGTCTTTGCACTCTTTGTGTCGGATAGGGATACTATGTCGTATGTCAGTGCCTGCTCGATGGAGTTGCTCGATGATGGCTCGTTCCGCCACTCGATTTATTGGCCCGTTACGGAGGCTCCGCTGACATACTCCGATAAATTGAAATTCTCGGAGCGTTATGATACCTATATAACCCTCGCTCCGGGCGATAGTTTTGAGGCGGAGGCGTTTGCCTATATGGGACGTCCGAAGATGCCGCACTACGGCTTTGCAGAGGTCTTCCCTGTTGCGTGGCGCAAGATTAACCACCATGTTCCCTCACAGCGTACATTGGCAGAGGTTATGCGTTTAGACAAGGCCTTTCAGGATTGGGGTCGCAGACAGGACGATAAGGGATATTGGTATGATATCCGCCTCGACGACCAGACCTTCCGTATAGGATACTATCCCAAAAGTCAGGGTAAGTCGAGTGACGGCTATACTATCGAGGATTATGCCAAGCACCCGGAGCTTAATCGCTGGTATAAGGATGACTTGGAGCAGTCGAAACGTCTTAAAAAGGGAGAGTATGTCAAGGATCATGGTGGAGAACTCGGCTTTGGCTGTCAGGTATTTCAGGCAGCGCGACTGTCAATGGAGTATGGCTATCGCAATAACTCTCCGGAGGATGTCGATTTCGGATTAAAGGTCTTTCGCAGTTGGCTTAAAACCCGTACCTTCCCTTCGGGAATCCTGATGAGCAATAAAGCGCGCGGACACAACAACCGAGACGCCTCGAATATGGGCTGGTCGATAAGCGAGTTGTCGCGTGTTGTGATGCTCCTCGAAGCACACGGAGAGGATGCTACCGAGTTCCGCGAGGCTGCAAAGCGTATCGTTGAGGTTGTACGTGCCGGTGTGCGTGAAGATGGAGCACTCGGTTCGGTGTGGAACGGTATCACCGGTGAGGTCGTTAATTACAATGGCGATAGTGGAGGCTTTGTGTTGATGGGTCTGGTGCGCTACTGGATTATGTCGGGCGATGACTCGCTCGTGCCGATTATCGACAACGCTTTCAACTACTACTATACTCATGATATCAATCAATTCCGTTGCTTCGGAGGCGCAATGGATTGTGCCAGCATCGATAAGGAGGGTATTCAGCCCTTCTTTACCTCGGCAAAGTTGATGTATGAGGCTACGGGCGACAAGAAGTATATCGATTATGCCCGCAAGGCTGCGTGGTACTTCGCTTCGTGGCTCTATATCCAGAACCCAATTTACGACGATGATGATGATTTTATGATATACAATATCCGTCCGGCAGGTGCCAATGTAGTGGGTGTTGAGCATCCTGCATTGGATGAGTACGGATGTCTGCTTATCGGGGAGTTCTTGTGGCTCTCGAAGGTCGATAACGAGCCGCTGTGGCGCGAGGTTGTCGAGTTGATGTGGCGACATAGCACCCAAGGCTTTGCTGATGAGGAGCGTCGGATTTGGCACCACCTTGAACGCCCCATTGGCTCGAAGAACGAGGCTGTATTCCCCTCGCGATGGAGCAAGTACCACTTTGGCGAAAACAAGCGAGGTAGTATCAATGACCACCTGACAGGCTGGGCTGGAGTCTATCGAACAGCCTCAATCTACGAACTCTCGGAGGAGGATGTGCGTTGGCTCGATGTGGCAACACGTCCGGAGTAGTATCGAAGAGAGTCAAAAACGGAGGATATGTGCCGAGGAGGCAGATATCCTGATTAACGAATGAATCTTTGCGAGAACGAGGCGCGGTTGCCACAGTTATCCTCCGCAAAGAGAACTATAAGATGTTCGCCACTGCCGAGAGGGCGCAGTCGGTCGAAATGGTATGTCAGAGTGTGACGAGTGGGACTGTATTCGAGCGGTACCCACTCGCCGTCTATATAGCCCTCGTACTCCTTAATGCCGGAGAAGTTCTCTTTGAGTTCGAATACTAATCTCGACTTGTTGCGCATATCGGCACCCTCCTCAAAACGAGGACGAATCTGCGGTGCTGTGGTGTCTGCCACAATCCAGAACTCTCCGAAACGACGTATTTGTGCTGTAATCGAACTTCCTATGCAGTTGCCGCCCACGCAGGAGATTTTTCCCTTGGGCGATATGGTTGCAATCGCAGTGTGGGGGCGCAGTGCATGTGGAACATAGCCTTTGATGGTAAGGGTTGCGGCTCGATGCAGAGGTGTGTCTTGGCTCATAACTCTGTACCGTGGCGATAGCGTGATGAGTGTCGAGTCCTGCGGTGCAGCACGTTTAACGACCTCACAGTCAAAGTGGGTGGATTCGTAGAGGGCGTATCGAGGGATTACGACCTTAATATCGCCACGCTCGATAGCGAATCGACGACTGCGGTCAATCGTTATGGTGTCGGCAAGATGCGGCATCTCGACCTTGCCTCCGCCCGTGACTTGCAACTCGATAACCGAGTGGTTGTGACAATCATCCTCGGCAACAATCCTCACGGAGCGGATAAGTGTGTCGGCAAGCGATATGGCGCCATCGTCGCAGAGTGCAGAGTAGAAGTCGTGCAGATTGCCTTCGAGCCGTGCGAGGCGGATAACCTCACTGCGTGCCGACAACTGCATGGGATAGTATGCCACGGCATTGCAGTAGCGTGTCATATCGAAGGTGTAGCCATCCATACGATAGTCAAAAATCGGGCGATTATCGACCTCTGCCGCCACCCTCCAAACACCGAAACGATTCCAAACACCCTCTTTGCGGTCGGTCAGGTCGAGTACGAAGTGTCCGCTACGACCTCCGAGCCTTATGGGCGATTTGCCGCCAGCGATATAACGCCCCTCGGCTGTGCGTTGTAGGGGTATGCGTTGTGGCTTGGAGTGGCGTGGCGCACCTGCTACCGTGTCGGTTGCGATGAAGTACAATCCGTTGATTGTCGGTGGAGTCTTGTCCTTGATGCGGATAATCCCCTCGCTCACAAGATTAAGAGTGCGCTGTGTTGCTGTCTGTCGAATCTCGAAGTGGAGATGCGGCCCAAACGAGTTGCCCGAATTGCCGGAGTAGCCGATAATGTCGCCCTGCGATACGGGATATTGACCTGCCATGCAGGTAATGTCTATCGAGTTGCGCTTTAAGCGGTGTCGCTCTGCCATAATCACGGAGTCGATATCCGCGCGAAAACGGCACAAGTGAGCATATACCGATGTTGTCCCTTTCCGGGGATGAACCACATAGAGCGCACGTCCGTAGCCGGAGGGCTTATCGACTATGCGTGAGATGTACCCCTCGGCAATCGCAACCACGCTCTTGCCCTCGACTCCGTCGGTCTTGATGTCGATGCCGGAGTGAAAGTGGTCGGGGCGCATCTCGCCAAAGTTGGCGGAGTAGAGCCTGCGCACTTCGGGTAGCGGGTAGGCATACTCATCGCTCGATAGACTCTGTGCAGAGGTTGCCGTTGTTATTAGAGTGAGCAGTAGTGTCGTCAGGGTAGTGAGCAGTCGTTTCATTCCTCGATATCCGTAATCAGCGCATCGACCACATCGCCGACACTCTCGAAGTCGTATCCGAGGGATGCTCCGTAGCGCATAAGTTTGGTTTTTAGTTCGTAGCGTGAGGTGTATTTCGTTGTTTGCATCTTGCGCTCTAACCTATCGCGCAGGCGGTCGGTCATATCTCCGCGGTCGAGTGAGTGCAACACCTCCTCCACAATCTCGGAGGCGATACCCTTGTTGCGCAGGGCTGCACGCAGTTTGAAGGCACCCCAACCGCTGAAACGCATCTTGTCGCGCACAAATGCCTCGGCATAACGTCGGTCATCTATGAATTTGTTGTCGCGAAGCCTCTGCAACACCCCTTGACGTGCCGATGGCTCGACACCCCAATTCTGCATTAGGCGCAGAGCATCTCCCGAAGACTTCTCGCTTCGGGCAGCAAGGCGCATAAGGGCTGCAAGAGCCTGTTCGGGCGTCTTTGTACGTTTTATTTTCAGACCTTTCGGCAACATATCATTCGCGGTTTATCGTTCAGGTCGCAACGCAGGGTAATATCCGAAAATCCCTTCGCCTGCAACATCGAGCAGAGTTCGTTGCCCAACTTTTCGTAAATTTCGAAGTAGAGCCTGCCTCCACTGCGCAGAAGAGTGTGTGCCGAGTCGGCTATCGCCTCATAGAATACGAGAGGTTGCTCATCCGCAACAAAGAGGGCGCAATGAGGCTCGTGGTCGCGGACGTTGGCGTGCATCGTCGCGATGTCGCTTGCGGGGATGTAGGGCGGATTCGACACTATAACATCAAACTCGCCATCTACCCACCTCTCGGCTCCTGCCAGCACATCTCCTTCGATGATTTGTACATCGGGCGAGAGACGCTCGGCATTTCTGCGGGCATAGTACAATGCTTCCGGCGAGATGTCGAGTGCCGTGACGTTGCTGTCGGCAATATTACGTGCAAGGGCTATGGCTATACATCCGCTACCGGTGCAGAGGTCGAGAATTCTTACGCCATTGGGTATGCCTCGACCATCCCTCTTCGCCAGCCTTACATCTTTACAAATCCACGCCACCAACTCCTCGGTTTCGGGGCGTGGAACCAGAACTCCCTCGCCAACCTCGAACTCCTCGCCATAAAACTCGCTTCTGCCCAAGATGTACTGTACGGGTCTGCCCGATGCCAATTCCGAAATTATGGTGTCAAGATTCTCGATTTGCGACTCCTCGTCAGCAAAGACCACAAGTTGCGAGCGAGAGATGCCCTCTCGGTCACAGATGACCCACTCGGCAATGTTGCGGGCCTCACGTGGGTCGTATAAGGGTATTATTGCCGAGCAGATACGCTCTATATTTTCGCGACGGGTACTCATCGTGCCGAGAGTTTCAATTCGGCAAGAGCAATTGCCACCACAGCCTCGATGACGATGCGTGCGCGCAGAGCAATGCAACAGTCGTGGCGGCCACCGATGATGAGCGGCTCGACCTGCCCATTCTCGAAATTAAAGGTCTCTTGGACTTTGGCGATGCTCGGTGTGGGTTTTATGGCTGCGCGGACAATGAGTTCGTTTCCGTTGGTCAGGCCTCCGTTGATGCCACCTTCGTTGTTGGTTGCGGTTGTTCCGTCGGCAGCGACTATGCGGTCGTTGCGCTCCGAGCCACGCAGGCGCACACCCTCGAATCCCGACCCGAACTCGACACCTTTAACTGCCGGCACCGAGAATAGAAGGTGGCTGATGATGCTCTCGGTCGAGTCGAAGAATGGCTCTCCCAAGCCTATGGGTAGCCCTTTGACCCTGCACTCGATAACACCTCCGACCGAATCGCCCTCGGCTACGGCATCGAGCAGTACCTCCTCGAAACGGCTGCGGTCACGCTCTCCGCCCAACTCGACAATCTCGCTCGAAAACTCCATCTGCTCTCCCACAATCTTCTTGGCAACGACACCTGCGGCAACCAGAGCCACGGTCATTCGACCTGAAAATTGCCCACTGCCACGCAGGTCTATATCCTCGCCCCAGCGACTATGTGCTACAAAATCGACATGCGAGGGGCGCGGATGACGTCGCAGATGCGAGTAGTCTCCGGAGCGGGTGTTGCTGTTGCGGAATGTTATGGAGATTCGCTCGCCGGTGGTTACGCCATCGGCAAGACCCTCGATTTCGGGGCGGTCAGCCTCGGTGCGCGGGGTTGTGCCTATGGCTCCGGCACGACGTTGTGCCAAATCCCGCTCGAACTCCTCCTCCGAGAGGGAGATGCCCTGCGGTACGCCATCCAAGGTGATGCGTATGAACTCCGAGTGCGAGGCACCCTCAATTTCGAGGCGAAAACCTCTGCCGAAATCGTTGTGCATATTCGTCTGCTGTTTTTATTTGACTCTTAAATGCTCCAAGTCGCGGAAAAAGTCGGGGTAACTCTTCTCGACACACTCTGCACCATGAATACCTACGGCTCCGTCGCTTCGCAGTGCCGAAACCGCCAACGACATCGCTATTCGGTGGTCGTGACGTCCGTCAGCCTCTGCCGAGTGAATCTCCCCACCGCGAATCTTCATCACGTTCTCGGTTGAGATGTCAATCTCGATGCCGAGTTTCGCATACTCGTCGCGCAGAGTCTCCGCTCGGTTGCTCTCCTTATGTTCAAGGCGTCGTGTGCCGACGATTACACTCTCGCCCTCGGCTGCCGCAGCAAGTGCTGCCAATGCAGGGAAGAGGTCGGGGCAGTTGGTGGCATCGAACTCGAAGGCTTGCAGGTCGCGCTTTGCAACCGTCACGGAGTTCTCCTCGTTGATTACCGAAGCCCCGGCACGTACCAAAGCGTTGCAAATAGCCGTGTCTGCCTGCAACGAGAGTGTCGAGATATTGTCGAGTGTGACTTCGCCTGCTATGGCTCCCGCCACGAGCAACATCGCTGCCGCACTCCAATCGCCCTCTATCGCAAAGTCGGTAGCCTCGTAGTGCTGTCCGCCCTCGATAAAGAACTCCGAGTAGTCATTATGCAGAATGCGACCGCCAAAACGCTTGGCAGCGTCGATAGTCATATCTATATAAGGTGTCGATACGGCTCCGTGAACGTGCAACGTGGTATCCTCCTCTGCGAGTGGCAGTGCGAGGAGCAGACCTGTTACAAACTGCGACGAGAGCGAGCCATCCACCTCGATTTCGCCACCGCGAATCGGACCCTTGACCTCGATGGGCAAGAAACCGCCTCCGTCACGCACCTCGACACCAAGTCTGCGCAGCGGCTCAATCATCATCGTCATCGGGCGATGCAGAATCGTTCCGTTGCCATTGATGACTATCGGCTCTCTGGCAAGTGATGCGATGGGAGTGAAAAGGCGGGTCGAAAGCCCCGATTCGCCAACCTCCAATACCGAATCTTTCGGGGCAAAACCTCCGCGCACGGCTACGGTCGTATCATCAAGACGACGCACCGAGGCTCCGAGTCTTTCGATGCAACGGATGGCCGAGAGGGTGTCGTTGCAGAACTCGATATTGCGCAGAACAGACTCCCCCTCCGCAAGCAACGAGAGTGCGAGCGCGCGCTGTGCATAACTCTTTGAGCAGGGCGGGGTTAATCGACCGTTGAGGGCTCCTTTATGTATGGTTATATCCATCAATCAAATTGATAATTGATAATTGATAATTGATAATTGACAATTGATAATTTTTGGGTATGTGGATACCCTTTCAATTCCTTTTAATAGTCAATAAAAAAACTACTTCTCCTCCAATTCAAAACGGTGGTTGCGCTTCAACTCGAAGTTTTTGCCCAGATAGACGCGACGTACCATCTCGTCATTGGCCAAATCCTCGGCAGTACCCGTTTTGAGGATTTTGCCCTCGTAGAGCAGGTATGTGCGGTCGGTAATGGCGAGGGTCTCATCGACATTGTGGTCGGTGATGATTACACCGATATTCTTGTTTTTGAGCGTAGCAACGATGCTCTGGATATCTTCGACAGCAATGGGATCCACACCTGCAAACGGCTCATCCAGGAGAATAAATGCCGGGTTGATTGCTACGGCACGCGCAATCTCGGTACGGCGACGCTCGCCTCCCGAAAGTTGGATACCGAGGCTTTTGCGCACTTTCTGCAAGCGGAACTCTTCGATAAGAGCCTCGCAACGCTCCGCCTGATACTCTTTCGAGAAGTCGGTCATTTCAAGAACGGACTTGATGTTGTCCTCGACCGACAGACGACGGAAGACCGAGGCCTCCTGTGCGAGGTAGCCTACTCCCATTTGCGCACGACGATAGACGGGCATTTTGGTAAGTTCAACGGTGTTTCCATCGTCATATTGGAGGAAAATCTGTCCCTCGTTGGGTTTTATCAGTCCGACAATCATATAAAATGATGTAGTCTTTCCGGCTCCATTCGGGCCGAGCAGACCGACGATTTCTCCCTGATTTACATCTATTGACACGTGATCAACGACGGTGCGGGATTTGTATTTCTTAACTAAATCGGTTGTAAAAAGTCGCATTGCGCATTTATTTTTTTACAAAGTTATGATAAAAATTCGAAATAAAGTTTTATCTTTGACTGAAAAATTGTGAAATCGGACGAGTAAATGGCTAATAGTAATACAAACAACTCGGATATGCTTTACGACAAGTTGAAGGAGTACTTCGGATTCTCATCTTTCAAAGGGAATCAGGAGGCTGTAATTCGTAATGTGCTTGCCGGAAAGGATACCTTCGTATTGATGCCCACAGGTGGTGGAAAATCGCTTTGCTATCAGTTGCCGGCCCTGCTGATGGATGGTGTGGCGATTGTTATTTCGCCTCTTATTGCTCTGATGAAGAATCAGGTCGATGCTATGCGTACATTCTCGACCGAGTCGGGCATTGCCCACTTCCTGAACTCGTCACTCAACAAGTCAGCTATTCAGCAGGTCAGGGATGACGTGCTGGCGGGCAAGACGAAACTTCTGTATTTCGCGCCCGAATCGCTAACGAAGGAGGATAATGTCGCCTTTTTGCGTAAAATCAAGATTTCGTTCTATGCCATAGATGAGGCTCACTGTATCTCGGAGTGGGGTCACGATTTCCGCCCGGAGTATCGTCGCATACGTCCGATTATCAATGATATCGGTCAGGCTCCGCTCATCGCGCTGACCGCAACGGCAACACCGAAGGTACAGATGGATATCCAGAAGAACCTCGGCATGTCGGATGCTTCGGTTTTCAAGTCGTCGTTCAACCGCCCGAATCTCTACTATGAGTTGCGCCCCAAGCACGATGCCGAGCGTGACATCATCCGCTTTATCAAGCATAATGAGGGTAAAAGTGGTATCATCTACTGTTTGAGCCGCAAGAAGGTCGAGGAGTTGGCGGAGTTGCTCGTGGCAAACGGCATCAAGGCGTTGGCATACCACGCAGGTATGGATGCCCAGACCCGTGCCAACAATCAGGATGATTTCCTGATGGAGAGGGTAGATGTCATCGTGGCGACTATCGCCTTCGGTATGGGTATCGATAAGCCCGATGTGCGATACGTCATCCACTACGATATTCCCAAGTCGCTCGAAGGATACTATCAGGAGACGGGTCGTGCCGGTCGTGATGGTGGCGAGGGTCACTGCCTTACCTTTTATAGTTATAAGGATATCCAGAAACTCGAAAAATTTATGCAGGGTAAGCCGATTGCCGAGCAGGAGATTGGCAAGTTACTTCTGCTTGAAACGGTGTCGTATGCCGAGAGTTCAATTTGCCGTCGCAAGACCTTGTTGCACTACTTTGGCGAGGAGTACACCGAGGCAAATTGCGGATGTTGCGACAACTGCCGTAATCCGCGCCCGAAGGTCGAGGCGAAGGCAGAACTGCGAATGGCGTTGGAGGCTCTGCGCGATATTGGCGACAAGTTCAAGATGGACCACCTCTGCAATCTGTTGATGGGTCGCACGACAGCAATGATTAAGAGTTATGGACATAATAAACTCGAATGGTTTGGTGCCGGTAACGAGAAGAACGAGCGTTTCTGGGGAGCGGTATTGCGTCAGGCTCTGATTATGGGTTTGATAGATAAAAATATCGAGAACTATGGACTTATATCGATAAACGCCAAGGGAGAGAAGTATATCTCGTCGCCGACATCGGTAATGATAGCCCTTGACCGCGACTATGACGAGGAGGAGCGCGAAACCGAGGTCGTTCCGATGGGTAAGGGTGGTGCTGCCGACGAGGAACTCTTCTCGATGCTCAAAGACCTGCGCAAGAAGGTCGCCAAGCAGCACGGTCTGCCGCCATTTGTCGTGTTCCAGGACCCCTCGCTCGAAGATATGTCGATACAGTATCCGATAACCATCGAGGAGATGCAGAATATTTCGGGTGTGGGAGCCGGCAAGGCTCGTAAGTTTGGCGAGGAGTTTATCAAACTTATCAAGGCATACGTCGAGGAGAAGGATATTGTCCGTCCGCAGGATATGGTCGTTAAGTCGGTGGCAAACAAGTCGGGCAACAAGATATTTATCATTCAATCCATCGACCGCAAGATGGACTTTGAGGATATCGCTCGCGCACGAGACCTCGACTTCGAGGAGTTGCTGACCGAGATAGAAGGTATTGTTCATGCAGGTACGCGACTCGATATTTCGTATTACTTGAATACCTATATGGACGAGGATAAAATCGAGGATATCTACCTCTACTTTAAGGAGGATGCCGAGAGTGATTCGTTGGATGAGGCTGTCGAGGAGTTGGGCAGTGATTATACCGAGGAGGAGATTCGTCTGGTGCGTATCAAGTTTATGTGCGAAGCAGGAAATTAACTATATATAAAAGGCGCCTTTGGCGTTGGACTACTTTTTTGAACTCCTCACATACTTCAGTATGCTCCGGGTTCAAAAACTTGTCCGCCTAAAATTCGCTCTTTTATATATGTTAATTTCGTTTTGGAGGAGTTGAAGGTTGCAGACTTAAAAATTTCACATTCCTAAAAATTCCTCTTTTACCTACACTAATTTGGTTGCGGAGGGGTGGCGTTTTGTTATCTGTGGATTTGGAAGTTTCGGGTTCAAAAAATCGTCCGCCTAAAATACGCTCTTTTATATATGTTAATTTTTCATTCCTAATCGTAAAACCGCAATATCTTAATTGTGAATTGTGAATTGTGAATTCTTCTAATACTATGACCCAACAGAAAAACACCACTCGTCTTTGGTCACTCGATGCTCTGCGTGGTTTTGATATGCTCTTCATTATGGGCTTTTCGGGCTTTGTGATTGCGCTCTGCGCTCTTTCGGATGCTCCGTTTGCCGGTTGGCTTGCCGAGCAGATGCGCCACGTCGAGTGGGATGGCTTTCATCATCACGACACCATCTTCCCACTCTTCCTATTTATCTCTGGCGTATCGTTCCCCTACTCGTTGGCGGCACAGCGAGCCAAAGGTCTGACCGAGAAACATATCCATCTTAAAATTCTACGCCGAGCGTTGGTTCTTATTGCGCTGGGTGTGGTCTATAACGGATTCTTCAAACTCGACTTCGAGAATATGCGTATCGCCAGCGTGCTGGGGCGTATCGGTACAGCGTGGGCGTTGGCGGCACTGCTCTATATCCACTGCGGAGTGCGCACACGAGGCATTATTGCAGTGACAATTCTGCTCGGCTATTGGGCATTGTCGGCATTGGTGCCGGCACCCGATGCAGCGGTCGGGGCGGAAGCCTTGTCGAGGGAGGGGTGTCTGGTAGGATATATTGACCGACTGTTACTGCCCGGAAAGTTGATTTGGGACACCTTTGACCCGGAGGGATTGCTCTCGACACTGCCGGCTGTGGTTACGGCTATGCTCGGAAACTTCGCGGGCGAGTGGGTGCGACTGCCCGAAGAGAGGGTGTCGGGCAATCGCAAGGCTGCATATATGGCTGTGGCAGGTGCGGCGATGGCTCTTTTGGCGTGGGGCTGGAATGCAGTGTTACCTGTTAATAAGATGCTCTGGTCATCGTCGTTTGTGGTGGCTGTGGGCGGATATTCGCTGCTGATGTTTGCTCTTTTCTACTATATTATCGACGTGCGCGGATGGCGACGTTGGACTCTCTTTTTCAGAGTTATAGGTCTGAACTCGATAACGATATACTTGGCACAGAAGATTATCGACTTCAAGAAGATTGCCCGCTTCTTCCTGGGTGGCGTGGCAGATATGTGTCCGGAGGATTGGGGAAAGGTTATTCTCGCCGGTGGATATGTTTTGGTGTGCTGGCTGTTCCTCTACTTCCTCTACAAGAAGGATACATTCCTTAAAGTGTAACACTTTTTTGCTATCTTTGCCTCACGAAAGATTGATTTATGAGTGAAGTTAGAGCCAAGAAGGCACTCGGTCAGCACTTTTTGACCGATCTGAATATAGCGCAGAAGATTTGTAACTCGCTATCGGGTGGCACGGCCGATAAGCCGGACACGGTGTTGGAGGTGGGTTGCGGTATGGGAGTTTTGACCCAATACCTGCTACGTCGCGAGGATATAGTGACGTGGGGTGCCGAGATTGATACCGAGAGTGTCGATTACCTGCATGCCCACTATCCCGACTTTACTCCACGACTGCTCTCGTGCGACTTCCTGAAAATGGATTTACAGGGTCAATTCCCTGATGGCGTGAAGATTATCGGCAATTTCCCCTATAATATCTCGTCGCAGATATTCTTCAAAATCATCGAGAATCGTAACCTTGTACCCGAATCTGTCGGGATGATTCAGCGCGAGGTGGCGGTACGTATTGCCGAGCCTCCCGGCTCGCGCGAGTATGGTATTTTGAGCGTATTGTTGCAGGCGTGGTACGATATCGAGTACCTCTTTACCGTGGGCGAGAAGGTCTTTAATCCGCCCCCGAAGGTCAAGAGTGCCGTGATACGTCTTAAACGTAATGCTGTCGAGCATCTCGATTGTGATGAACGTCTTTTCGTGAAGGTTGTGAAGGCTTCATTTGGTCAGCGTCGCAAGATGTTGCGCAACTCCTTAAAGGCGGTCTTTGGTAATTTCGGTGGCGAGGAGCATCCTTTCTTTACGCAGCGAGCCGAGCAACTCTCTGTTGCCGACTTTGTGGAACTTACCAATTGGGTAGCGAAAAAAATCGTCTAAAAAGGTAATTTTGGTGTTATACAGGTCTATGCGAAACAGGGAAATACGTCAAGTATTCCCCCGCTTCGCCTATCCCTGCAAGCCTAAAAATTCCTCTTTTTATACGTTTTTTGTTGTGGTGGTAAAGAGATAATTTAGGTCTATCCCTTTGGTGTCATCAGGCCATCATTATTGGTTTGGATAATGCCCTTTTCGTGCATTGTTTTCAGCGTGTCGAGTATTGGTTGCGGGTCGCATCGGAACTCGGCTATAAGGTCACGCACCGACAGAGCCTGCTTCGACAACTTGGCGAGAATCTGCGCCTGCAAATCCGCTTTGGTGGCTGCACTCTTCGAAGTCTTGCGTCGGGCGATGCAGATATCGCAGATTCCACAATCCTCCGCCTCCGTATCTCCGAAGTACTCCGAGAGCATACGACTGCGGCAACGCTCCTGCCCCGAAGCGTATTCGAGCATCTTCGAGAAACGCTCGTGCATCATCTCTTTGCGTCGGAGGAATGTTTCGGGGGCGATGTAGATGTCGTCGGTCGGCAGTCGCTCCTCGTTGAAGAAGAGAATGGGCGAGCGGTTCGAGGGTACATAGCGTATTATCCGCATCTGCCACAGACGTTTGAACAACTCCTTGACATGTTCAAGCGTATAGCCGCATTTGGAGGCAATCTCGCACTCGTCGATGGCACGGAACTCGGTGAATACTCCGTTATACATCCGTAACACAACACGCAGGAAGTGGTCAAGATCGTTGCGCTCAACGCGGATTTTATATAGGTCGTCGCGACTGACACAGAACATTATACGTGCCGGATTCTCCATCTCTTCGGTAAGGGTCAGATATCCGTTTTGTTGCAATATTTTCAGCGCATTCTGAATCTTGCCCGTGAAGATATGCTCGCGGGCGGCAAAGTCGTGAATGTTGAACATGAAAGAACTCTGCAAGCCGTCGCCTATGGCAACCTGAACGTAGTTGCAGACCTTCTCGTAGATGCTCTTTATCTCGTCTATCGGAGGAAACTCGCTCTCGAACCGCTTAACCACACGGTCCTCGTCATCGGGCGAGACGAGCAGCACGGCATAACTGCGCTTGCCGTCACGACCGGCTCGGCCTGCCTCCTGATAGTAACTTTCGAGTGAGTCACACATTGTGTAGTGTGCCACAAAACGGACATCCGACTTGTCGATACCCATGCCGAAGGCGTTGGTGGCGACCATTATGCGGGTGCGGCCTGCACTCCAATCCTCCTGTCGCAGCGAGCGCTCGGCATTGGGCAGACCTCCGTGATAGTAGTCAGCACTCTCGCCCTGCTGCTGTAACCATGCGGCAATCTTCTCGGCACCGTCGCGTGTGCGGACATAGACAATTCCGGAGCCGGGAACATTGCTGACCACGCGCATCAACTGCTCGTTCTTGTCCTCGACATTGCGTACCGAATACGAGAGGTTCGAGCGGGCAAAACTACTGCGCAGAACGGCAGGCTCCGCCAACACCAACTTATCGATAATATCCGCCTCGACGACCTTTGTTGCAGAGGCAGTGAGTGCGAGTATCGGGGTTGCAGGAATCAGCGCACGAATCTCGGCAATGCGCAGATATGAGGGTCGGAAGTCGTATCCCCACTGCGATATGCAGTGCGCCTCATCGACCGCCAGCAGCGAGACGTGCATCTTTTGCACACGCAGTCGGAATATCTCGGTGGCGATGCGTTCCGGGGCGATGTAGAGAAACTTAACGTCGCCATAGACGCAGTTGTCCAGAGCAATATCAATCTGTCGCGGGGTTAGTCCCGAATGTACTGCCACGGCAGAGATGCCGCGTCGTTGCAGATTATCGACCTGATCCTTCATCAGGGCGATAAGTGGAGTGATGACGATGCAGACTCCCTCCTGTGCCATTGCCGGCACCTGATAGGTAAGCGATTTTCCGCCACCGGTCGGCATCAGGGCGAGGGTGTCGTGTCCGTCCATGACCGAGCGGATAATCTGCTCCTGCATAGGACGGAATGACTCAAATCCCCAATATTTCCGAAGCACGGAGTGTATCGTCTGCGTCTGTTCCATAGCGCGAAGATAAGAAAAATGGGGCGTTTGCGATGCAATGTGAAAAAAAAATTGTACTTTTGTCGCATAGAGTTATGGCTATGAAGTTCAAAAAAGAGTATAAAGTACGCTCCATCGCAGGCGAGAATGTGGTGATAATGCAAGGCAAACTCGGCAGTGATGTTACACGGGTTGTGGCCTTGAATGATACTTCGTTGTTGCTGTGGAACGAGTTGCAGGGCGAAGATTTCGATTTGAGCCGCGTTGTTGCATTGTTGTTGGAGAACTACAATATCGACGAGGCGACGGCAACGAAGGATGCCGAGGCGTGGATTGCAAAACTTAAAGAGTGCGGTCTGGTAATTGATGAAGAGTAGGCGCAAAATATCGGCAGCATTGATGCTTGCCTATCTTTTTGCGATGGTATTGAATGCCGTCGTGGTGCTGACGTGCGATTGTGCGTCGTGCCACAACCACTCTGCCCATAAGTGTCCTTGCGAGATGTGTGTTACATGCGAGGGGGATACCTTTCTCTCGCAACACTGCGAATGTACGCACTCGCACGAGAATAGTGCCGAGACGGGTATTGCCGTCGATGCCGAGCGTGTTCTCAAACTTATGAAGGTCGTGGTCGCCGAGTTGCCCCGCACACTTGTCGATTTGACCGATATAACCTCTACATCCGCAGATAGCATGCCGGCAGTTCCTTTGTCGGTGTCGCTGGATGAAGCCCCACTGCTCGCTACGGGCGGGTTGAGGGCGCCTCCCGTTTTTGCATAATTTTTCGGAAGCAGGGCATACGACCGGCAGTGCGTCGTGTTGTCCTATGTGGTAAAATTGTGTAAAAACAAAAAAATCAAGATGAAAACATTGAAATATCTATTTGCACTTGCGGGTGCAATTATCTGCGCACAAACGGCTATGGCACAGGATGTCAGCGGTGTCGTTTTGGGTGGCGACGGCAAGCCTATGCCCGGTGCCGCAGTCTATTGGGCAGAGACAAGTGTCGGCACGAGTGCCAATGTCGAGGGAGAGTTCAAACTCCACCGCGTGAAGGGTTACGACCGCCTTGTTGCCTCGTTTATAGGTTACGAAAACGACACGTTGAAGGTCGCTGCCACGCAGTCTCGCGTGGAGTTCCGCATGAGCGAGGGTGTCGAGTTGGAGAGTGTCGTGGTCGAAGGCTCACTCGGTGGTAATTACGTTAAGCAGGACGGAGTCTATAAGAGCGAGATGATTTCGTTTGCCGGACTCTGCAAGATGGCGTGTTGCAACTTGGCGGAGTCTTTCGAAAACTCGGCATCGGTAACGGTGGGTTATAGCGATGCAATTTCGGGAGCGCGTCAAATCAAGATGCTCGGTTTGGCGGGTACCTACACACAGATTCTGGATGAGAATCGCCCCATTATGCGAGGGTTGAGTTCGCCCTACGGATTGAGTTATACGCCCGGTATGTGGCTCAACTCGATTCAGGTGTCGAAGGGAATCTCGTCGGTTACGGCTGGTCACGAGGCTATGACCGGACAGATTAACCTCGAACACCGCAAGCCGACGGACGAGGAACGACTCTTCCTGAATATCTACTTCGACGACGAATTGAAGCCCGAAATCAACCTCTCGTCGGCAATCCCCGTGACCAAGGATAAGAGAATCTCGACCGTGATACTTGCGCACGGCTCGATGGATACACAGAGTCACGACCGCAATAAAGACGGAATGCGTGATATGCCTCTCTCGAATCAGGTAAATATCGCCAACCGCTGGCTCTACCAGACCGAGCAGGGAGTACAGGTTCGTTGGGGTGCAAAATATACTCGCGACCAGCGTTTGGGTGGAGATATCCGCTACAAACGCTCGATGCGCGACAGCCTCTGGTCGAAGAAAATCTACGGCTCGTCGATTCTGAACCAGAACGCCAACGCCTACCTGAAAGTCGGTACGCCCGTAGGTCCGTCGGTCTATGATGCAGCAAACGAGGAGGAGTTGCGTTCAAGCCTCGCGTTTGTGGCTGACTATAACTTCTACGACGAGAACGCCTACTTCGGTCTGAACGACTACTTGGCTCGCGAACACTCGCTGTTGGCAAACCTGATGTATGACCACTACTTCTCGCCCCGCCATAAACTTATCGTGGGTGCGATGGCTACGGTCGATAACTATGACGAGAGCCTGCTCTCACCGAGCCTTATCGGAGTGGATGCTTCGTCAGTGACGGCTCCGACGAAGAACCTCTACACATTCGACCGCATCGAATCCGAAATCGGTCTATATGCCGAATACACCTATACCTTTAAGGAAAAGTTCTCGGCTGTGGTGGGTATGCGTGGCGATTACAATACATTCTATCGCAAGGGCTACTTCACACCGCGCGGACACTTGAAGTGGAACATCACCCCGACGACCATCTTGCGTGCATCGGCAGGTATGGGCTACCGCTCGACAAATGTCATTGCCGACAATATCGGCATCTTGGCAACGGGTCGAACAATCATCTTCGACGGCAATAAGGATTTGAGCAAACCTTACCATCTGGCAAACGATTTCCAGCGTATGGAGTCGGTGGCAACCTTCGGAGGCAGCCTCTCGCAGTCATTTACGCTGGTGGGGTATCGTGATGCAACTCTCTCGTTTGACTACTTCCGTACCGAGTTCCTCAATCGTGTGATTGCTGATCAGGAGTGGGGTGCCGACTATGTGAATATCTACGCTACGGATGGCCGTTCATTTACCGATAACTATCAGGTGGATTTCACTTGGACTCCCATCGAGCGTTTCGATATCTTCGCTACGTTCCGCTACACCAATGCCAAGCAGACTATCGAGCGTGCTGATGGTACGACTGCGCTGGTAGAGTCTCCGTTGGTAAGCCGCTTTAAGACCCTGCTCAATCTGCAATATGCGACCAAGTTCCGTCGTTGGGTCTTTGATGTTACGGCACAGTATAACGGCAAGTGCCGCCTGCCGTCGCTCGATGGCGATATCACGAAGGCACGCTACTCGCCTGCCTACCCGATGCTCTTTGCGCAGGTAAGTTATAAGATTAAGCAGTGGGATATCTATGTCGGTTGCGAGAATATCCTCGGCTACCGTCAGAAAGACCCGATTCTGCTCGGTGGCGAGAAGATGACTGCCGGAGCAAATCCCTACGATACGTCGTTCAACTCGTCGGTGGTGTGGGGACCGCTCAAAGGACGCAAATTTTATATAGGCGTGAGATTTAATCTCTATTAGAGATTGATTATTAAACAACCATAAAATACTAAAAACTATGAAAAAGATTTTGATGCTCTGCCTTGTGGCAGTAATGTGCGCAGGTGTAAGCGTTGCGCAGGAGAAGAAGGCAAAGGCCGAAAAGCAGATTGTAACTACGGTGTTCTGCACCGATATCGATTGCGAGGGTTGCGCCAAGAAGGTCTATAATAGCATCCCCTTTGAGAAGGGCGTAAAGGATGTTAAGGTTGATGTTAAAGCAAAGACCGTAACCGTACAGTATGATGCTTCGAAGAACTCGGATGCAACGCTGGTTAATGCATTTACCAAGATTAAGGTAAAGGCAGAGCCTAAAAAGAAGTAGCCGACTTTTGGGGCTTTTGCAGGTCGCGGCCTGCGGTATAGGGGCGGATACGATAGACTCGTACCGCCCTTTTATCTCTCAAAAAAAGTATTTATTTTTGTGTTTTTTGAATTATTTACTACCTTTGTGCCGGCTGCTCGAATGGTGGAATAGGTAGACACGCCGGACTTAAAATCCTGTGGCCAGTAATGGCCGTGCCGGTTCGACCCCGGCTTCGAGTACAGAGAGAGTTATTCAATCGCTATTGAATAACTCTTATTTTTTGTCTGAATCGGTTGCGTTTCGGAATTGGGCTATATGACAGATTGCTCCAAAAAATCCACCATCAAGTCGAACTCCTCCGGCAAGAACCAGCGAATCTCGCTGTCGCGACGGAACCACGTCATCTGGCGTTTGGCATAGCGACGAGAGTTTCGCTTGATAAGTTCTATCGCCTCCTCGCGAGTGGTGGTGCCGTCGAAGTAGTCAAACATCTCGCGATAGCCCACGGTCTGCAACGAGTTGAGGTGACGTAGCGGATATACTGCCCGCGCCTCTGCCTCCAAGCCCTCGTCAATCATCATATCGACACGACGATTTATGCGGTCGTAGAGAGCCTCGCGCTCCCATTCGATGCCGACCTTCACGATGTTGAAGTCGCGCTTGCGACGCTCGCCCGTGCGCAACGATGAGTAGGGCTTGCCCGTCTGCATACAGACCTCCACGGCACGCAATACACGTGACGGATTGCATCTGTCCACCTGCTCGTAATAGTCGGGGTCGAGGCGTTGCAGGTCGGCTGCGAGTGACTCGATACCCTCATTTTGGAGCCTTTCGACAAGATTTTGTCGCAGTGCTTCATCTGCTTGCGGAAGGTCATCCATACCCTCGCACAGAGCCTGAATGTAGAGTCCGGAGCCACCCACGGCAACCACGGTGTTGTGCTTGCGGAATAGTTCTTCGAGGCGGGCGAGAGCCTGCACCTCATACTCCCCGCAGTTGAAGTTGTCAGTAAGGTCGTGTGAGGCGATAAAGTGATGCTCCACAGCAGCGAGTTGCTCGGCTGTGGGCTGTGCCGTACCTATCGGTATGCCGCGATAGAGTTGGCGTGAGTCGGTCGAGAGGATAGGTGCCGAAAAGTGCGTGGCGAGGCGCAACGAGAGGTCGGTCTTGCCCGAACCCGTTGCTCCAACCACGACAATCAGCGTTTTAGTACTCATCGTCGTAATTGTCGTCGCCATCGAAATCGTTGAAGTCGTCCATCATCTCGTCAAAGATGGAGCCTTCATTCGAATTTACGGCATCGGGGTCGTATTGGTCGGGGGCGGGGGCATTCTCAAATGCTACACGCGGATATTCGAATCCCGACTCTGCCTCTTTGGCTCCCGTTAGTTCGAGATAGTAGGCACGCTCGGCAAACATATCGAACAGATAGATAAGGCGTGCGCGGTTGTGGCGAACAACCTGACCGAGCAGTACGCTGTCCATTGGTGTCGGGTCATCTTCCGAGCCTTCGCCCATATCCATTGCGGTAAATTCGTGTATGCGCTCCCAGCGGTCGTCTGCCGTGAAGAACGATGCCATACAGTCGTCGTAGTCGAGCGATGAAAGTATAAAGCGATGGAAATCAAAGAGTGACATGTCGTACATAACCTCGTAATCGCGCACGAAGTTGTCGTTCTCGTCACTCAACATCCTGAATTGAAGTACCATTGACATAGTTTTGCTGTTGTTTGTTAGTACAAAAATAGCAAAACAATTCACAATTCGCAATTCGCAATTCACAATTTGGGGGTTATTGCAACTTTTTACAGAACAAAAAGCAAAGGCCATTAGCGAGTTTAATAAGGTTTTAAGTGAAATGGAAACTATATCTCTAAATTCTCTAAATTCCCTAATAAAAGACTCTGACGGGGCTTAACTCCAAAAAAAGGCGAGCGTAGAGGGCAAACTTGTTTGCACTATGCCGAGCCGCGAGGAGGAAAAGAGTTTTTTGCAAAAAAACAGTCTTAATTGTGAACTATTTTGTGGTCGTCAAAGGAAAATAATTGTGAATTGTGAATTGTGAATTGTGAATTGTTTCTACCTTTGTGGCAATGAAACAACCGCTCGAAATATTTGTGCAACTCGGAGAACGCCTTGCCACCTTTGGCGAGGATGCTCTGTCGCGTGATATTCTCGCCCGTGCCGAGGCGGAGAATGGGTGGTTTGTGCCGGCAGATGTGCGATTTGCCGTGAGGGCAATCTGCGAAGATATGCTCACTCCCTCGAAGTTGGAGCCGTGGCTCGCCTCATACGGTTTGCCAAGCGTGGCTCCAAGCAAGCCACATCGCGTGGCGATAATTATGGCCGGAAATATCCCGCTGGTCGGATTTTTGGACTTGCTTTGCGTGGTCGCAAGCGGAAATTCCGCTATGGTCAAGATGTCGGGAAAGGATAGTGTGCTGATGGGGTATGTAATTGACTTGCTGCGAGATATCGAGCCTAATATTCTAATCTCGGAGTATGCCGACCAAAGAGTTGATGCCGTGATTGCCACAGGTGGCGGCAATGCCAATCGCTACTTCCGCACGCACTTTGCCGGAGTGCCGTCACTTCTGCGCGGAAATCGTCACTCGGTGGCGGTGCTGACGGGCGAGGAGAACTGCGAGCAGATGGAGGCGTTGAGCGAAGATATCTATCGCTATTCGGGTCTTGGATGCCGCAATGTGTCGCTGATTTTTGCACCCGAAGGGGTCGAAATCAATCTCGCCAAGAGTGAGGTCTGCTCCAAGTACGAGAATAATCTGCGTCAGACACGCGCCCTGCTTGTGATGGGCGGAGTGCCGTATGTCGAGAGCGGATGTTCGTTGCTCACCGAGGGGGTGGAGTTTTCGTCGCAGTTAAGTCGTATAAATATTGTTCGCTACCGCTCGCTTGCGGAGGTCGAGGCGTGGCTCACGCGACACGAAGAAGAGTTGCAGTGCGTTGTTACAAACGCGATTGAACACTCGCGACGTACCGACTTCGGCTCTGCCCAGCGACCTGCGCTCACGGAGTATCCCGACGAGAGGGATGTTATGCGTTTCCTGCTCGATTTGGAGTAGGATTATCCGATTTCCGGTAGTAGGAGTCATCCAATCCGAGGGTCCAATCCCTGCGCCCGATAACCGCCACGATGAACATTATGGCAAGTAATGCCCCACAGAAGATAAATGGGAAGAGTTCGCTTTTGGTGTGGAAGAGATCGCGAAAACCATCCACGATAAACGGGCAGACAACAACTGCCAGATAATTTACCGCCATAACATACGACAGCGCGAGGGTCGCCAGATGAGGCGGGGCGATGATTGCCGCCTTGTCGTAAATTATGGGTTGCATAATGCCGTATCCGAATCCCGACATCAGCGAGCCGATAACCATAGCAGCAGGCGACTTGCCGATGCCGAAGAGCAATAACCCGATAGCCATCATCGCAAGCGATACGACATTTGACCACCCCTTCAACAATCCGATAATGTGATTTAGGAAGAATCCCGGAACGACAATCGCCAAGAAGAAGAGCGAGATTAGTATGCCCGAAAACGAACTGCGCATACGATACTCCTCGATAAGGAATGAGGCGTAATAACTCACCACAAGTACGGCAAAAGTTATCAGAAAGTAGAGCAACATCAACTCCACGAGCCGTCGCAGGTCTATCTTTGTGTTTTTTAACTGGTCACTCTCCTTTGGTTCGGGTGCCGACTTCTGACGACGCAGAAATGGCACGAGCAATAGCGATATGCCCGGCAGAAGATAGACTAAAAAGGGTAGGTGCCAATTACGTGTGGCAAGATACCCCGTGACCGCGGTGGCAATGACAAGCGTAAGGTTGTTGATGGCAGAACTTATGCCGAGTTGCCTTACGCGACGGTCGCCCGTGAAGTAATCGACAACCAAACCCGTAGAGAGCGGTACGACCATGCCTGCACCAATGCCCAGCACGCAACTTATGACGATAAGCCCCACCATACTCTTGGCAAATAGGCAGGCCACACCGCTCAAAAAGAATATCGCCAGACCGGCAAAGAGAATTTTTAACTTGTCCTTGCCGACCGAGAGGTGTCCGGCAATCAGCACAAACGGAATGATGAGCAGCGAGGGTAGCGAGGTGAGCATCTGTATTTCGAGATTGCCCACCTTCGGGAAAATTTTGTTCAGGTCGCCCAAAATAGGCGATATGGCAAGTCCGGGAAGTGATACCACGGCCGATACGGACCATATAGCCACCAAGACGATAAGCGATATTTGACCTTTGCCGGTTTCGATTTTCATAAATATCGAGATTTTTTGCGGAGAGGAGCAACAGTAGTGCCAAAATAATTGTCAATTATCAATTTATTTGTACCTTTGTCGGTTAGACGACAAATACAAAAACAATATAGGTTATGACACAGGAAGAACTTTTCAAGAAATTGGTCGCTCACTGCAAGGAGTACGGTTTTGTATTCCCGTCGAGCGAGATTTATGACGGTCTGGGCGCAGTCTATGATTATGGTCAGAACGGCGTAGAACTTAAAAACAATATCAAGCGTTACTGGTGGGACTCGATGGTTAAACTCCACGAGAATATCGTGGGTATCGATGCCGCAATCTTTATGCACCCCAAGACTTGGGAGGCATCGGGTCACGTCGGAGCATTCAACGACCCGCTGATTGACAACAAGGACTCGAAGAAGCGTTATCGTGCCGATGTGCTTATCGAGGATTGGCTCGCCAAGCAGGACGAGAAGATTCAGAAGGAGGTCGATAAGGCTCGCAAGCGTTTTGGCGAGGCTTTCGATGAGGAGCAGTATCGCGCAACCTCGCCCCGCGTGGCAGAGATTGCAGCCAAGAGAGATGCCGTACATGCTCGCTTTGCCGAGGCTCTGAATGCTTCGGATTTGGCAGAGTTGCGCCAGATTATCCTCGACTGCGAGATTGTATGCCCGATTTCGGGTACTCGCAACTGGACCGAGGTACGCCAATTCAACCTGATGTTCTCGACACAGATGGGCTCGACTGCCGATGGTGCAAATACAATCTACCTCCGCCCCGAAACGGCACAGGGTATCTTCGTGAACTTCCTGAATGTGCAGAAGACAGGCCGTATGAAGTTGCCCTTCGGTATCGCGCAGATTGGTAAGGCGTTCCGTAACGAGATTGTGGCTCGCCAGTTTATCTTCCGTATGCGTGAGTTCGAGCAGATGGAGATGCAGTTCTTCGTGAAGCCCGGAACCGAGATGCATTGGTGGAACGAGTGGAAGAATACCCGTATGGCTTGGCACCGCGCACTCGGATTTGGCGATGACAACTATCGTTTCCACGACCACGACAAGTTGGCACACTATGCAAATGCTGCGACCGACGTAGAGTATAACTTCCCATTCGGATTCAAGGAGGTGGAGGGTATCCACTCGCGTACCGACTTCGACCTCGGTAATCACCAAAAGTTCTCCGGCAAGAAGATTCAATATTTTGACCCCGAATCGGGCGAGAGTTTTGTACCTTACGTTGTCGAGACCTCGATTGGTGTGGATCGTATGTTCTTGCAGGTGATGTCGGCAGCCTACTGCGAAGAGAAGTTGGAGAATGGCGACGAGCGTGTAGTTCTGCGTATTCCCGCAGCGTTGGCTCCTACGAAGGTTGCCGTTATGCCGCTTGTTAAGAAAGACGGACTCCCGGAGAAGGCTAGCGAGATTATCGATAATTTGAAGTATGACTTCGTGGTAACTTACGACGAGAAGGACTCTATCGGTAAGCGTTATCGCCGTCAGGATGCAGTCGGCACTCCATTCTGCGTGACCGTTGATCATCAGACCTTGGAGGACGGTACCGTTACGGTACGCCACCGCGACACCATGGCGCAGGAGCGTATTGCTATCGAGGCTCTCCACGCTATGGTCGATGAGGAGTGCTCGTTCCGTAAGTTGTTCCGCAAGTTGAACCTCTAAAACAGACCTGCCGATATGAGAATCGAAATAAAGAACAATAAGCGTTCGTGGGGATTGATTATCCTCATCATTGCTGCTTGTTTCGGAGTCGGATATCTGCTCGGCTGGTGCATAGGACACCTCATTGGGTAGGATACTTGCCATAGACTACGGCACGCGCCGCACAGGTATTGCGGTTAGTGACCCTCTGCAAATCATCGCGGGGGGACTCACTACGCTCGATACCAAGGAGTTGGAGAGGTGGTTGGCGGAGTATGTGCCGGCAAACGACGTTACAACTATCGTCTTGGGCAAGCCGACGCAGATGAATGGTCAGCCGAGTGAGACGTGGCGGTTTGTCGAGCCTTTGGCTGCACGTCTGCGCAGGGCATTCCCGGAGGTTGAGGTTACATTCTACGACGAGCGATTCACCTCGGTCATTGCGCACCGCACGATGATAGATAGCGGTATCGGTAAGATGGCTCGCCGCGATAAGGCTCTGGTCGATAAGATTTCGGCAACGATAATTTTGCAATCCTATATGGATAGCAGACAATAGATTTGGGTGGATTTTAGTTATTAAGGTATGAAGAAGTTTTTGATGTTTTTGTGCGCACTTGTGTTGGTAGCGGGTGCGACCACGGCTCAAACAGCCGACAAGAAGAAGGCTCCGAAGGATTGGGCTAAATTTGGCTATTACGAAAAGGCCAATGCCGAGATTGCCGACCGTGTGGGCAAGATTGATGCGGTCTTCATGGGCAACTCGATTACTCGCGGTTGGGTGCGTCAGGATGCCGCGTTCTTCGATAATAATAACTTTGTAGGTCGAGGTATCGGCGGTCAGACCACCTCGGAGATGTTGGTGCGTTTTCGTCAGGATGTACTTGATTTGAAGCCCCGATGTGTGGTTATTATGGCGGGTATCAACGATATCGCTATGAATAACGGTATCATTTCGCTCGATAATATTATGGGCAATATCCGGTCGATGTGCGAGTTGGCGAAGGCTCACAAGATTAAGGTTATACTCTGCTCGGTGACCCCGTCACGTCAGTTCCGCTGGCGTAAGGAGCTGACCCCTGCGGAGGATATCAAGCGACTCAACGAGATGATTCGTGAGTATGCTTCGAAAAACAAGATTTACTACGTGGATTACCACTCGGCACTTACCGAGGAGGATGGCGGTATGCCGTTGAAATGGGCAAAAGATGGCGTGCATCCCAATAAAGCATGCTACATTACCGTTATGGAACCGATGGTGCTTGCTGCGGTAAATAAGGTGCTGAAAACCAAGAAAAATTATATTTCTCCGTTGGAGTAATTTGAGAATTATCAATTCGCATTACACCGCAGGTGGCTTAATTGTGAATTGTGAACCGACGAACGAAGCAATGGGGAGAGGCTGCTTGCAGACTATCCCTTGCAAGGAGGAGGAAAAGACCCCAAAGGGGGATTAATTGTAAATTGAAAAATTATGATCTATCCGATAGTTATATACGGCTCGCCCGTATTGCGTAAAAAGTCGGTAAATATTGATGCCGACTATCCCGAATTGGGCAAACTTATTGATGATATGTTCCTCACGTTGGATGAGGCATCGGGCGTGGGTCTGGCGGCTCCGCAGATTGGCAAGAATATTCGTCTATTCATTGTCGATTGTACACCGTGGGCTGATGAAGTGCCTGAATTGGCAGAGTATCGCAAGGTCTTTATCAATGCCGAGATTTACGAGCGTAGCGAGGAGACATCGCTCTTTAATGAGGGCTGCTTGTCGTTGCCGGGACTGCATGAGGATGTGCGTCGCCCGATACGTATCAAGATGCGCTACCTTGACGAAAACTTCGTAGAGCATGACGAGGAGTTTGACGGATACCCCGCGCGAGTTATTCAGCATGAGTACGACCACCTCGAAGGGGAGGTCTTCACTGACCGCCTCTCGCCCCTGCGTCGCAACCTGCTCAAAGGCAAGATTCTTAACTTGGCGAAGGGAAAGTATAGTTGTTCGTATAAAACGAAATAACTTTTTACGGGAAATATTTGTATTTATGTAACAAATTGCTAAATTTGTGTCGTGCAACAACAATTAATTAAGTGTAATTCTTAAAAAATTTAGAGTATGAAAAAGATTTTACTTACTATCGCAGTATGCTTCTGTGCATTGACTGTATCGGCACAGGGTTGGGGTCTTGGTGCGCGCGTTGGTTCGGGCTTCCAAGCACAAGCAGAGTACACCTTCAATAGCGAGAACTATGTAGAGGGACGTTTTGGTATGTCGTGGTGTAATGGTGGCGCTGCATTGATGGCAGATTTCACCGCTCTTTATCAGTGGAATGTCTGCAAGATGCAGTGGACTCCTTCGGCTGGTGAGTGGTTCTTCGATGCAGGTGTCGGCGTTGGTGTTGGCGGTCGTGAGCACTATGCATACGTTGGCGCAGCAGGTTGTGCTAAACTCGGTATCAAGTTCAACAAAGCTCCCGTGAAGTTGTCGCTCGATTGGACTCCTGTTGTAGGTCCGCAGATTGCTTACTGGAAGGGTGCATCTGCCGCTGCTTTCCACGAGTATGGCTTGGCAAACTTGGGCATCTCGGCTGTCTATTGCTTCTAATATTTAGAAAAATATGTTAGGAAGGTCTCTCGGAAGAGGGACCTTTTTTGTGGCTAATGGTAAAAAAATGATTGCCACAACTTTTGCTGTGGCAATCGCAGATATAAATCGTCTAATCTTTCTATCTCCGTAGAGCCTTTGACGGAATTAGAACAACTCGTTGAGTACGTGAGCCAGACGATATCCGGCCTTTGTAATCTGGTCGAGAGTCAAATCGCGTGCGCCATTCACAAAGTTGCGACCGAGTTTGTCATTGCTCTCTGCCCACTCGTAGATTACCTGACAAGACTTTGCCGAGTCGTGGAACCACTCTGCGGGAGTGCCGGCAACGATAGCCTTCTTCTCCTTCTTGGTTGCGCGGTCAAGAATCTCGGCATACTCCGTGCAACTCCAACCGTGATTTGCCTCCAATACGCTCGAATCCCAAATCTTGTGGTAGTTGTTCTTTTTGCCAAAGAGGGTAAGGTTTCTGACCTTGTATTTGTGACCACCATAGCGAATGTGCGACGGACAGTGCATATCGCCCACGAGATGGATGATGTACTTGATATTCACAGCCACGGTGGAGTCGTTGTACTCCTTGTAGTTTTTAAGACGCATAATTGCATTCTCCAACTCCTCTACACAATCTCCCAGCGGTTGGCGGATAGCATCGGTGCTTTGCAGGTCTGCATCAACCGTACCCATGTGCCAACGGGTGGTCATCTCATAACCTTGGCTGTTGCGGAACTGGTCCATCCACGAAGCATCGCAGATAATCGAGTGGCCGATGTACTTCTCGATGGTCTTCTTCGCCTTCGGAGTAAGGTTGCGCTCGGCCAGTGCCGCGATAGCATCGTGACCGATTCGTCCCCATGCGGAGGCTGATTGAGTAAATCCGATGGCAATAAATGCCATAATAAAGATAATCTTCTTCATTGTTTTGATGTTTTATAGGTTATTTATTCTCTTTGCATACCATGTGCTGTTTTGCTCCACAATTATACGGTTTTTTTGCGTAAAATCCAAATTTGCCGACCAGAAACAGCCTCTATCGGCATAAATGTAATAAGTTCGGATTGTTGAAGTGAAGTTTATGAAATAAACTTGTGTAGTTTGACGTTAAATTTCATACCTTTGCATTTTGGCATATTGCCGATAATTGTGAAAAAGAGAAAATCAGATACAAGATGAAAAATTTTAATCGTTGGAATCGAATCACGGGCTGGGTGGTTTTTGCCATCGCTGCCGTGGTCTATCTCCTCACGCTGGAACCTTCGTCGAGCCTCTGGGATTGCGCCGAGTTCATAGCGACATCCTACAAACTCGAAATCGGACACCCTCCCGGTGCTCCGCTCTTTATGATGCTGGCGCGTCTGGCAACGCTCTTCGCCCCGTCGCCGCACTATGTTCCTCATGCGGTGAATGCGATGAACAGTATTGCGAGTGCATTCTGCATATTGTTCCTATTTTGGACAATCACCCACATCGCCCGTCGCCTCTACCAGCGCGAGGGCAGGGAACTCTCGAAGGCTAACGCTATTGCGGTTCTGGGCGCAGGCGTGGTTGGTGCCTTGGGCTATGCCTTTACCGACACCTTCTGGTTTTCGGCATACGAGGGCGAGGTCTATGCCCTCTCGTCGATGTTCACGGCTCTGGTTGTGTGGCTGATGCTGCGCTGGGAGGAGCAGGCTGACGAGCCTCACTCGGTGCGTTGGATTGTGCTTATTGCCTACCTTATGGGATTGTCGATAGGTGTTCATATTCTGAACTTGCTGACTATCCCCGCCTTGGTCTTTATCTACTACTTCCGCAAGACGGCAAAGGTTACGTTGAAGGGTTGTGTGTGGGCTACGCTTGCATCGGGAGCCTTGCTGCTCGTGATTAACGGAATTATTATCCCCTATACGGTCTATGTTGGCGCGATGGTCGATGTGTTGTTTGTCAATACATTTGGCCTGCCGGTCAATTCGGGAATGGTATTCTTCGCCTTTGCGCTTATGGCACTATGTGGCTGGGGAGTGTGGTTTACCCACGTGAAGGGGTGGCGTTTGGCTAATCTTGCGGTGTTGTCGCTTACGATGATTCTGCTCGGCTTCTCGTCATACGCTTCGGTGTCGATACGTGCAGCAGCAAATCCACCGATGAATAGCAACGACCCCGACAATCCGCACGCACTGCTCTCGGTGCTCAATCGTGACCAATATGGTAACCGCCCGCTTCTGTATGGAGCCTACTACTCGGCACCTATCGAGGATTATGAACTGCGCGAGTTCTACTACCTGAACAAGGATACAGGTCGCTACGAGAAGGCCTCGACCATCGAGGGCTATACCTACCCCTCGCAGTTTATGCACCTCTTCCCTCGAATGTGGGACTACAACAAGAAGGAGCGCGACTATAAGCCGTGGGCTGCATACCGCACCAAGGTCGAGGTAATGCGTGACGAGAAGGGCGAGGTCGTGCGAGATGAACAGGGTCGCCCTGTGCGCGGAGAGGTTCTCGACTATGGCAAGAGAGTGCGTTACAGCAATGGCGAGAGTGTGCGCACGATTGTCGAGCCGACGTTCCTCGAAAATCTCAACTACTTCTTCTCCTACCAGTTGAGTTATATGTACCTGCGCTACTTCCTATGGAATTTCGTGGGGCGTCAAGATGATATTCAGGCTTCGGACGTGACCATTACCAATGGAAATTGGCTGTCGGGAGTGAAGCCGATAGACGAACTCTATCTTGGCCCGCAGGATAACCTTCCGCGCGAGATAGAGGATAACCGCGCACGAAACACCTATTTCTTCCTGCCTTTTATCTTGGGATTGATAGGTTTGATTTACCAACTCAACCGCGACCAACGTAACTTTACGGTGGTTATGTGGCTCTTTATTATGATGGGTATTGCGCTGGTGGTCTATTTCAACTCGTCGCCTGCCGAGGTGCGTGAGCGTGACTACGTGTATGCAGGCTCGTTCTATGCCTTCTCGATGTGGATAGGCTTGGGCGTGTTGGCAGTGAAGGATATGCTGGCTGCGGTTACGCGCCGTAACAATACGGCTGTGGCTGTGGCGGCTACGGTGGTATGCCTCTCGGTGCCGACGATACTCTGCGCCCAGAATTGGGATGACCACGACCGCTCCGGCAGAACAATGGCTCGCGATGTGGGTTGGAACTATCTGCAATCGACTCTGCCCAATACGATTATCATCAACTATGGCGATAACGACACCTTCCCCCTATGGTTTAATCAGGAGGTGGATGGTGTGCGTACCGACGTGCGCATTATGAATTCGAGTTACTTGGGTGGCGATTGGTATATCGACGAGATGAAGTGCAAGGCTAATGATGCCGAGGGAGTGCCATTCTCGTTGCCACGCAACAAGTACTATAATGCCAATGATTGGCTGCCTGTGGATGAACGCTTGGAGCGCGTGGTGGAGATTCGTGAGGTTATGGACTTTATCCGCAGTGAGGATTCGCGCTCGAAGGCTCCGCTCGTCGATGGCTCGATGACCGACTACCTGCCGGCACGTCGTATAGCCCTGCCGGTAAATAAGGATAATGCCATCGCATCGGGCATTGTGAAGCCCGAAGATAGGGATTTGATGGTCGATACGGTCTATCTGAATGTTACCTCCTCGTCGCTCGACAAGAGCCAGATGATGATTCTCGACCTGCTGGCAAACTTCGATTGGAAACGCCCCATAGCCTTCACGCAGGTCTATGTATTGCAGGACTTGGGTCTGCTGGACTACCTGCAATTTGACGGCTACTCCTATCGTCTGGTGCCGATTCTTACTCCCTACAAGAGTTCGTGGGATATCGGTCGCATCGACCCCGACTATGTCTATCCGCTGATGATGAATACCTTCCGATATGGAAATCTTGCCGACGAGAAGGTCTATGTCGATTACTTTACGCAGTACAATTTGGGCGTATCGCGCGCTCGCGAGGCTTTTGCCCGCGTGGCGAAGGAGTTTATACGTCGTGGCGAAAACAAGAAGGCTGTTGAGTTGCTTGACCGAGGTTTGGCGGTGTTGCCTCCGTCGCAGATTCGCTACACCGAGGCTAATACCTACCCATTCCTTGAAGCATACTACGCCATTGGCGAGAATGAGAAGGGTGACGCTCTGCTGCTGGACTATGCCGAGGTGCTTATCGAGTATATCGAACACTACCTGCGCTTCGATGGTGTAGGTGCTGACCTCGTATCGGATATCCTCGACGAGAAGTTCGACGAACTGTCGCAGATATACTACTTGGCAGGTATGGCTCAACGCTACGATGTCGTGGCGCAGTTCAACGAGTATTATCGCTCATTCGGAGCCGAGGAGAGTGACCTGATACAACTCCCCGAAGGATACGAGCCAAACTACGAGCCGCGACCGGCTATGGAGCAGAAGGAGTCGTAGCAGGAGTATGCGTCGTCTGGTGGTCATACTCTCGATATTGCTGTGCGTGCAATCCTTGCAGGCAGCCCCTCTGCGAGTCGGAGCCGAGAGGGTAGATGCATATCTGCCCCTCATCGAGGGTCAGCGCGTGGCGGTATTGGCAAATCATACCTCGATAGTGGAGAGGGGCGAGCATCTGGTTGATATGTTATGTCGCCGTGGTGTGAATATTACTGCCATATTCTCGCCCGAACACGGCTTCCGAGGAACGGCAGATGCCGGCGAGAAGGTCTTCGGCGAGGTGGATGCAAAGACCGGAATACCCATTCGCTCGCTCTATGACGGCAACCGCAAACGCCCTTCGGATGAGGTGATGAACTCCTTTGATGTGCTACTGGTAGATTTGCAGGATGTGGGTCTGCGATTCTATACCTACTATGTAACGATGCTCCGAATGATGGAGGCGTGTGCCGAGTTCGGTTTGCATGTCATCATCCTCGACCGCCCAAATCCCAATGGAATGTACGTTGATGGACCTCTGCTCGATATGCGATATAAGTCGGGCGTGGGCGCACTGCCGATACCCGTAGTGCATGGTATGACTATGGGCGAGATTGCCCGTATGGCTGTGGGCGAGGGGTGGTCAAGCAAAGTGTCGCTTACTGTCGTGCCGGTTGAGGGTTACACTCGCTCAATGCGCTATGTGCTACCTGTGGCTCCATCGCCAAACCTGCGCACCCAGCACGCCATATACCTCTATCCAGCAGTGTGTCTCTTCGAGGGTACTATCGTCAGCCTTGGGCGTGGCACGGATTATCCGTTTGAGGTGTATGGACACCCCGAAATGACCGGATGTGACTTTCGATTTACACCCCGCTCAACACCCGGAGCAAAGAATCCGCCCCTGCTTGGACAGGAGTGCCACGGTGTCGATTTGCGTAAGCAGTCGGGCGAAACTGCCATAGCCGAAGGATTTACTCTGCGATATGTTATCGATGCCTACCGTCGTACAGGATGTCGTGGCGAGGCGTTCTTTACCCCCTTCTTCGAGAAACTCGTGGGCGTGGATTATATCCGTAAAATGATTATCGAAGGTCGTAGCGAAGAGGAGATTCGCGCTCGCTGGGCTAATGATGTGGTGCGCTTCCGCGAACAACGAAAGCCCTATTTGCTCTACGAAGAGTAGCTCCTAAAAGCAGTACAAAGCCTTTTTCTTCGCACCTTTTAGAAAAAAGGTGCCCAAAACCTTTTAGCCGAAACTGCGTTTCGGGGAGTTTGACGACGTGCGAGTTTTTGCTCTTATTGCGAGGCCTTGGTTGTCTGCGACAATATTCAAAACGAAAAGAATAACCTTCTGTGAGTAAACTCCCAAGGTTATTCTTTCCATTTTGTACTATCCTCACGGATAGCCACAAGCCCTCGAAAACTAAATATAGACTTTCCCTAATTTCCTTAATTTCTCTAATCTCCCTAAATGTATCTCTGGGGATAATGGGGAACGCAGTCTGCGACTGCTTGTGAGGATAATGGGGTGTCAATGGTGAATTTATCTCCCTAAATCTGCCATTGGCTTCTTAATTTTTGGTCTCCACGGCCTCTACCCACTCTCGTGCATAGGCATCCGAGGGCATACGCAGGTCGCCACGAGGCGAGAGCGATACCGAGCCGACCTTGGGGCCATCGGGGGCTGCCGAGCGTTTGAATTGTTGCGAGAAGAATCTCTTCAAGAAGACTTTAAGCCAATGGCGTATCTCTTCGGAAGAAAACTCTCCATCAAATGCACGACGTGCCAGATATTCAATCTTCGTCGGTGCAAAACCGTTGCGCATGAAGTTATAGATGAAGAAGTCGTGCAGAGCGTAGGGACCCACCAAATCCTCGGTCTTTTGGGCTATATTGCCATCGTTGTCTGCCGGCAGCAGTTCGGGACTTACGGGCGTTGCGACGATATCTTTCAGCGTAGTGCGCACCTGCTCATTTGCATCATGCTCGGCACACCACTCAACAAGTGTGCGTACCAGAGTCTTCGGAATCGAGCAGTTTACGTTGTACATCGACATCGAGTCGCCATTATATGTCGCCCAGCCGAGAGCCGCCTCGCTCAAATCTCCTGTGCCGATGACAATGCCGTTCTCCTTGTTTGCCAAGTCCATCAATATCTGTGTGCGCTCGCGAGCCTGCGAGTTTTCGTATGCCGCACCACGCTCCGCAGGGTCGATGCCGAGATCGGCAAAGTGCTGTTCACATGCCTTGCGGATAGATATTTCTCGCATCGTGATACCCAACTCACGCATCAGGGTAAGTGCATTCTGATAGGTGCGGTCGGTAGTGCCGAAGCCGGGCATCGTAACTCCGATGATGCCCTTGCGGTCGAGTCCGAGCAGGTCGAATGTCGCTACGGTCGAGAGCAGTGCCAATGTCGAGTCCAAACCTCCCGAAATGCCGATAACTGCCGTTTTGCAGCCTATGTGCGATAGACGTTGCGCCAATCCTGCGGTCTGTATCGCAATAATCTCGCGACATCCCTCGTCGAGGTCGGCAGGGATGAATGGAGCGGGGTTGATTGCTCGTTCCAACTCGCTTGCAGGCTGTTCGAGGTTGATATGCAGGATGTCGAAACGGTTGTCGAGATTGATAAACGAGGTGTGGCGACGTCTTTCGTTGAAGATATGCTCCACGTCGATATCTGCCACGGTCAGCCGCTCGTCGCGCACAAATCTCTCGCGGGCAGCGATGATGGTGCCATTCTCGGCAATGATGCCGTTGCCTGTGAATACGAGGTCGGTCGATGACTCGCCCACGCCAGCCGAACAATAGACATATCCGCATAGGGCGCGTGCCGACTGCTGTTTGATAAGCGAGCGCAGGTAGGCGTGCTTGCCCAGAATTTCGGGTGTCGCCGAGAGGTTGAATATCAGCGTGGCACCTGCCAATGCCATGTCTGACGATGGCGGTGCGGGTACCCATAAATCCTCACAAATCTCGACTCCGAATCTCACACCATGCACCTTGAAGAGAAGGTCTGTGCCGAAGCGTACTCTCTGTCCGCAGATGACAATCTCGGTGTTGCGGATGTCGCGACCCTCCGAGAACCAGCGGCTCTCGTAGAATTCGGAGTAGTTGGGGATGTAACTCTTGGGAATAATACCCTCAATCTTGCCGTTGGCGATGACCACAGCGCAGTTGTAGAGGTTGTTTTTGTAATATATCGGCATTCCGACAATTGACACAATGGGTCGCGGTCGTGATAACAGTAGAGCCAACGCCTCGTCGCCGGCCTCCAAAAGATGCGATTGCAGGAATAGGTCCCCGCAGGTGTAACCCGTAATCGAAAGTTCGGGGAATACCACCACGCTCACACCACGCTCTACCGCCTCGGCAGTCATCCTGTCGATAGCCTCGGCATTTGCTCTGCAATCGGCAACCTTTACTAACGGAGTTGCCGCAGCAACCTTTACAAAACCGTATCTACTCTTCATATCTATATGTTTTAATGGCATTGAATGACATTCGGGCTACGCCCTTAATGGCATGCGCAATCAAAGATTGCTGAATGGCATCAAATGACAAAAATACTACTTTTTTCTCTTTTCTTCAATGCGTGCTTTTGCCAAGGACTCCCTAAAACCGCCCTCACGGACAAAACGTGCAATCTGTTTCTCTATATGTTTACGAAGCAAAACATCCTCTTGGTGTAGCAATACAATCGTCATATTTGCAATTACCTCGTCGTTTCTTGTTTCGGCTAACTCTAAAAAGAATCTCGAATCACTATGCTTCAAACCAAGTTCTCTCATAGCCTCGACCTCTTTCGACTCGGTTTCCCATATTCGCAAATTGCGAGTTCGCAGATAGTCGATATAATCTTCCAATAACTCCTGAAAACTCGCCCTTGCAACGCCCAACAACTTTAAGTGCGTTTCGGTAGAGGTTAGTGACGCAGCCTTTCCCTCAACGATATTTTGCTTGCCTGAACGAGCCGCTTGTATCATTTGGTCTTTGGTGCGGTTGCCAATGGCAATAAATCTCTCGCAGAAATGGTAGGTCAAATCGTATATAACCACCGCTTTGTGATAGACGATAAGATTGCGATACAGATTGTTATTTTGCTTTGTTATGTCCATCCCTATATCTGCCATTCAATGCCATTCAGCGAGCGAAAGCGAACGCATGCCATTCGTTGCCATTGATTGTCACTGTAATTCCTTTTGCGAAATTAAAAATTTTTGCGCACAATACTGCAACACTCTAAAATTATTTCTAATTATCAACTGTCAATTTACTTCGCCCAGAGTTGTGCGAGGTTGATGATTACCTTCACAGCCTTCTCCATCGAGTTGAGCGAGCAGTACTCGAACTTGCCGTGGAAGTTCATACCTCCGGCAAAGATGTTGGGGCAGGGCAGACCCATAAACGAGAGGCGTGCGCCATCCGTACCTCCGCGTATCGGGCGGACAATGGGCTGCACGTCAGCCTCGCGCATAGCCTTCAAAGCCTTGTCGATAACCTGCGGATGCGGCTCGACCATCTTGCGCATATTGTAGTATTGGTCTTTCAGGGTAAGGGTCAGCACACCCTCGCCAAACTTATTGTTCAGCATACCCACAATATTGTGCATCCAAACCTTCTTCGCCTCGAACTTCTCGGCATCGTGGTCGCGGATGATGTACGAAATCTGTGCCTGCTCGACCGTGCCGTTGATACCTACGCAGTGGTAGAATCCCTCGTAACCCTCGGTATGCTCCGGGCGCTCCTGTGCGGGCAGCAGGGCGTTGAGTTCGCAGGCTACCTGTATGGCGTTAATCATCTTGCCCTTGGCATATCCGGGATGTACGTTGCGACCCTGAATCGAAATCTTCGCCGAGGCAGCGTTGAAGTTCTCATACTCCAACTCGCCCTCGTAGCCTCCGTCCATCGTGTAGGCAAAGTCGGCACCGAAGGCTGCAACGTCGAAGAAATCGACACCGCGACCAATCTCCTCATCAGGCGTAAAGCCGATGCGGATTTTACCGTGCTTGATTTCGGGGTGTGTCATCAGGTACTCCGCAGCAGTCATAATCTCCGCAACACCTCCCTTATCATCCGCACCGAGCAGAGTTGTTCCGTCGGTGTGAATCAGCGTGTGACCTACGAAGTTACGCAACTCCGGGAAATCTGCCACTCGCATCGTGAGAGCATCGTTCAGCACGATATCCTCGCCATCGTAACACTCAATGATGCGGGGCTTTACATCCTTGCCACTCATATCGGGTGCGGTATCGACGTGGGCGATAAATCCGATTACGGGGGCATTTTCGTAGCCCTCGCTTGCGGGTATCGTACCCATAGTGTAGCCATACTTGTCTGTCGTGACCTCGGTCATACCGAGTGCCTCCATCTCCTCTCGGAGCATATTCAGCAGGTCGAACTGCTTTGATGTCGAGGGGAATGTTTCGCTATTTTCGTCACTCTGTGTATCCACAGCGACATATTTCAAAAATCTCTCTTTCAGTTCCATATTTTTCGATTTTATGTGGCATCTTTCGACTCTCCTCGCCTGTCCCAAATGGGAAAACAATCGAGCCTCAATGCCTTGTATTGTTAATTTAATGCTTGAAAATTCCTGTTAAAGTTCTGTCTTTACGAATGCGACATTGCCCTTATCCCTATGGGCAACATCGAAGCGGTCTTCGATAAATGTCAGATAGACATCGCCTCGATATTCGCACAAACTATAATATTGCATACTGTTTTTTGCCACGAACTCCCATCCGAAAACAATGTCGCCATTCTGGTCCACCTCCGAGAGTTGTACGCGGCTGCGGTGGATGGTCTTGGAATCAACCTTGTAGTGGGGTTTGACATTGTACATTGCATACACTTTATTGTTGCGTACAATCATTTCGGGACGAGAGCAGTCGTCTGTAATCTTGTGAGGCTTGCGCAGGCACTCGCCCGTGAGCGAGTAGACTCCCAGATAGCAACCACGCTTGGGGCGCAACTCCTTCTTGTAGTTTGCCGTGCGGGCAATAATGTAGATGCGACCCTCGTGAATCGCTATCGAGCCTTCGGTTGAGCCGTGCGTAAACTCCGGACAGGTAAAAACAACCTCGTAATTAATTCCATCTTTTGTGCGTACAATAATCGGTATGGAGTACTGCATCGCCCAATTGGAGAGAATGTTATAATACCAGCCATCGTGCTCAACAAAGCGCTTGTCGAGTACGGGTCGCTCAAAATCCGTAAAGTCGCTTATGCCGAGATGTCTGTAATACTCCTGTGTGCCTGATGTTGATATCGGAAGCGTTCTTGCCTGCTCGCCATCTCGGAATGTGAGGGTACAGGAGGTCATCTTCCTTTTGGCCTTACCGCTCTTGGGGTCGATGTCGAATGCCATTAAATCTGCTTCGCCATCCTCCTGACCTTGGAATATGCAACGGATGCCGTTCTCGGTTTTGAGAAGCACCGGATCGTAGGGTGCATACATATCCTGCTTGTAGCCCTCAAACTCCTCGCCGGGGCTGACCAATCGGGTATGCTCAATTTTGGGTGACTGCCACTTACGGATATCGAAACGACTGAGCATCAGGTTGATAGTGGTGTATGAGGGTTTCTCGACATTATTGATCTTGTCGCAGTAGTAGGCAACCCACACCTCGCCCTTATCGGTAATAAGGGTCGAGAGAGCGTGCGACATCTTGTTTTCAGGCTCTGAAACGAGCGTAGCCTTTGATGCATCAATGGGACATAGACTCTTCGGCGTGCGAGCCGATACGCTGAGTGTCGATAACGCGAGTATGGTTAATAGCGCGATACGTTTCATACTGCAATGATGTTAAAAATCTAACTCCACGAACGAGAGGTTGCCCTTCTTTGCCTTTACGCGACCAAAGCGGTCCTCGATAAAGGAGAGGTAGAGTTTACCCTTATACTCGTTTAATGTGTAGTACTGCATACTGTAAGGCGATGCGTACTCCCACGCACGTACCACGCTGCCGTGGTCATCAAGCTCCGAAAGACGTACACGGCTGCGATTGATACCCTTGCCCGTCTCGTAGTTGATAGTGTTGGGCTTGACGTTATACATCGCATAGACCTCGTTCTTATATACGATCATCTCAGGACGTGACTCCACATCGCCAATCTGGTAGGGCTTGCGCAGACACTCGCCCGTGAGTGAATAGACACCGAGGAATGTGCCGGCACGGAGTTTCTTCTCAGGACGTGCTGTGCGGGCAATCAGATAGAGACGCTCGTTGTGAATAGCGATCTCGATCTCCGAGGCTCCGTATTGGAATTCGGGGCAGCGGAATACCTCCTCGTAGTGAATACCATCCTTGGTGCGAACAACTACCGGAATCGAGCCTTGGCAGCACCAATTCGCCAGAGCGGTATAGTACCACTCGCCATGCTTGGTGTACTTCTTGTTGAGTACAGGCTTCGCGAAACCCTTAAAGTTGGTTACGCCGAGTGCCTTCTCGTAATACTCTCTATTTCCCGCTTTCGATAGGAGTACAGTAGCCTTCTCGCCATTGTGGGTGTAGGTAAAGGTACACTCCTCGACCTCGCCTACGGGAGTGCCCGTTTTGGGATCGATAGTGAAGGCTACGTAGATATTGCCGCCATCCTTGTAGGCCTGATAGATGCAGGTAACCTTATCGCCTGCATCGAAGAGAATGGGGTCGTAGGGTGCAGAGTTACCCTGGTTAAACGAGCCTATCGAGCCACCCACTTTCAGCAGCGACGAGTGCTTAATCTTGGGCGACTGCCACTTCTTGATATCGAAACGGCTCAGGACCATCTCGATAGTCAGCTCTTTCGGGTCCTCGATATTATTTTTAAGGTCGCGGAAATATGCAATCCAGATTTCGCCCTTATCTGTGATGTGGGTCGATGTATAGTGCGTCATCTGGTTGTTGGGGTCCGAAATCAGAGTTGCCTTGGTTGCATCAATCGGGAATGTGCTCTTCGGAGCCTTTGCCGCAGCCGACAAGGTAAAGCAGCTTACTGCCAGAATAAGAATAAAGCGTTTCATATCAATCTCTTGGTTAGTTGTTAATCCTCTTTCTTCGCTTTCAAAGTATGAACGGTAAAGTAGATTGCCAGAGCGATATACATTGCCAATGCCAACCACTCGGCCGAGTTCGATGCAGCCCAATCTGTCATATACAAATCGATACCCACAAACTTCAATACAGCAGCCACAACACCCATCAGCGCACCACCGGCAATGAAGCCCGAAGCGAGCAGCGTTCCGCGGTCGAAACGAGCCTTATTGAGAGCCTCATCCTTCGAGCGATTCGATACAAACCACGCGATAGCACCACCTGCCACAAGCGGAGCATTGAGCGACATCGGGATAAACATACCGAGCGAGAATGCCAATGCCGGCACGCCAATCCAGTTCAGCACCAATGCCAGCACCGCACCTGCGAAGTAGAGTACCCATGGGGTCTCGCCACCCTCCATCAGAGGTTTGATAACTGCCGCCATGGCGTTTGCCTGCGGAGCAGTCAGGGCGTTCTCGCCAACAAATCCATAGGTCTTGTTGAGGATAATCATCACACCTGCAACAGTGGCAGCCGATACAATCGTTCCGAGGAACTTCCACGCCTCCTGCTTCTTGGGTGTAGTTCCGAGCCAGTAACCGATTTTGAGGTCGGTAATGAAACCGCCTGCCATCGAGAGTGCCGTGCAGACAACACCTCCGATAATCAGTGCTGCGGTCATTCCCTTCTCGCCGTTAAGACCAACCGAAACAAGCACGAGCGAACTCAAAATCAACGTCATCAACGTCATTCCCGATACGGGGTTTGTACCCACGATAGCAATAGCGTTGGCCGCTACGGTCGTAAAGAGGAAGGCGATAACGAAGACGATAAGCAGTGCTACGATAGTGTGGAACCAATTACCCAGCACCCCGAATTGGAAGAATACCAGAGTTGAAACAAGTATTGCGATAATTACCGAGAGGATAACCCTCATCGAGAGGTCACGTTGTGTGCGCTCAACGGCTCCGTCCGACTTCTTGCCACCAAGTTCTTTCACTGCAAGGCCTACGGCCGACTTGATGATACCTGCCTGCTTGATAATGCCGATAAGTCCTGCCATAGCGATACCGCCGATGCCGATAGGACGTCCATACGCCTGGAAGAGTTGCATTGCACTCATCTCGGCAGCCTCTGCCGAAGCGTAGCCCACCAGTGGAACAATCACAAACCATACAAGGCACGAGCCTGCGGTAATGATAACTGCATACTTCAAACCAATGATATATCCCAGACCAAGCAGTGTCGCACCCGTGTTCATCGAGAACTCAACCTTAAACTTGTCTGCCACAGCCACGCCCCATGCGGTCATCTTGGTCGAGATATTCTCTGCCCAAGCACCGAATGACGATACCGCAAAATCGTAAAGACCTCCGATTACGCCCGCAACAGCCAGCAGTACGGTCTGCTTACCGCCCTTCTCGCCCGAAACAAGTACTTCGGTGGTAGCCGTAGCCTCCGGGAAGGGGTACTTGCCGTGCATATCCTTAACGAAATATTTGCGGAATGGGATGAGCAACACGATGCCGAGAACTCCTCCGAGCAGTGACGAGAGGAATACCTGATAGAACTGCGCCTCCAAGCCGAGAATATAGAGTGCCGGCAGGGTGAAGATTGCTCCTGCGACAATGACACCCGACGATGCGCCTATCGACTGGATGATGACATTCTCGCCAAGCATACTGCGATTCTTACCGCGCAGCGAGCCAAAGCCTGCTGCCAAGATTGCAATCGGAATTGCCGCTTCGAAGACCTGACCGACCTTCAAACCGAGGAATGCGGCTGCTGCCGAGAAGATTATTGCCATAATAACACCCATCGTTACCGAGTATGGCGTAGCCTCGGCAGGGGTTGAATTTGCCGGCATTACCGGCTGATACTCTTCGCCCGCCTTCAACTCTCTATAAGCATTTTCGGGCAGCGATATATTCTTTTTCTCTTCCATAATTTATTACTTCTTATTTATTGTAAAACTTAATTGTCAATTCGGAAAATCGCTACGCTGAACGGCTTCATTGTGAATGTGTGACCCGCCTTTGAACTCTTGCACTTGGCGAGTTTCGAGTTGTTGCCATATATCCACTTTGCCTTCTTGCCGAGAGGTGCCGTCGAGCCGCAAACCTCACGCTTTGAGGGGTTGAAGACCACGACATACTTCTCGTTGTCTAACGTGCGGGCGTAAATCATAGGGTAGGGGTTGTCCATATCGCCTACATACCTCCACTCTCCGGCCGTGCCGAGTGCCGGAATCTCGCTGCGCAGCGAGGTAAGCCCCTTAACGTAGTTCAGCACCGAGTTGGGGTCGTTCTGCTGTGTTGCGACATTGGGGTAGTTCGACATCTGGTCTATGGGCAGGAAGAGTTTGGTGGCATCTTCAACCGTCGAGAAGCCTGCATTACGTGTTGTGTCCCACTGCATCGGGGTACGGCACGGTGTGCGGTCACGAGATGAGAAACTTCCCTCCTTGGGACGGGTACATTCAACATTGCGCATACCAATCTCTTCGCCGTAATAGACAATCGGCGGTGCCGGCAACGTAAGGAAGAAGGTCAGTGCAATCTTCTGCTCCTCCGGAGTCGAGCGATTCAGACGTGTGAGTCGCCAGATGTCGTGGCTGCATGTAGGCATCGAGGCGTATCCTCCGATAGAGCGGAATGCCTCATACACCTTGCCGTAAATCTCCATAGGCTTGCGCAGTGAGCCTTTGCCTTCGGGATTGAAGTAGGTGATCGTGGGATTTGAGTGGTCGTCGGTTTCGCAGAAGAGAGGCCGATAAATCTTGCCTCCTATCTTGTTGTGAATCAGCAGGTCAATATTGAAGCCTGCGGAGAGGGATTGGCGTGGCTCCGACCACTCCGAGAGCATGATGTTTTCGGGGTACTTGGTGTTGTACCACGCGAAAATCTCGTTCCACAAGCGAATAACGCCTTCGCGCTCCTTGTTGTCGCCTTTGACGAGCGAGGATGCCATATCGACACGGAAACCATCTGCTCCGTGGTCGCACCAATAAGCGATAATGCTCTTCAACTCCTCGCGAACTGCCGTCGGGCCCGGAGCATCATAACCCTGCTCCCACTCGTTGGCGGGGTCGGGGTTGCGATATCCGTAGTTGAGTGCCGGCTGAATGTCGAAGTAGTTCTTCAAGAAGTAGCCGTTGCGCGGATGTTTGTTATCAACCCATGTCGCCTTCTCATTATCCCCTTTTCTATCGGGTTTTACAGCCTTGCCATTTGTCCAGATAAAGTAGTCGGAGTATTTGTTGCGCTCCGCCTTGCAAGCCTCCTTGAACCACGGGTGCTTATCCGAAGTGTGACCTGCCACGAGGTCGAGTAGGACCTTTATGCCCTTCTCGTGAGCCTCTTTGATAAGGGCGAAGAGGTCGTCGTTGGTGCCGAAACGGGGATCCACCTTGTAGTAGTCGAGGATATCGTATCCTCCATCCTCCCATGCACTCTCGAAGCATGGCGACATCCAGATACAGTTGAAGCCGACACTGCGGATGTAATCCAACCGCTGGCGAATACCGTTCAGGTCACCGATGCCATCCCCATCGGAGTCCATATACGACGATGGGTAGATGTGGTAGATTACGGCATCTTTCAACCACTTGGGTTGCTCTTTTGCCATTGCGGAAATGCCGATTGCCAGTGACAGAATCGTCAATAAAAATCTCTTCATGCTCGTTGTTTGTGTTGTTATAATTTTTCGATAATCTTTTCGAGAGCAATTCCGCGCGAGCCTTTCAGCAGAATTGTACGACCACGCAGTTTGTTGATTTGGAGATAACCTCCAAGGCTCTCGGTGTCGGCAAAACACTTCACTTGTGCCACAAGATCGCGTGCAGCCTTCTCGAAACGGGGACCTACCGTGAAAATCTCGGCATTGTCAATCGAGAGAGCCGCTTCGAGCGTGCGACGATGCTCCTCGTCGCTCCACTCTCCCAATTCGAGCATATCGCCCAGAATCAGCAACTTCCCATCGCTCTCCTCGATACGCATATTCTCGATTGCGGCAGCCATACTCGACGGATTGGCGTTGTAGCAATCGACGATGAGTGTATTCTGCCCGCTCTGCATCCTCTGCGAGCGGTTGTTGTCGGGACGATAGTTGGCAATAGCATCGGCTATACGCTCCTGTGGGATGTCGAAATAGCGACCTATGGCAATTGCTGCGGCTATGTTGGCGCGATTGTACTCGCCTTCGAGGTTGCTCGGCACTCCGTCGGCTATGGCGCGAGAGTAGTGTTCTACTGCGAGATTCTCACGCTCGGCAGCCATCATCATCAGCACCGCATCCTCGTCAGGTACAAATGCGTGGCCTCCATTCTCTGCCAGAAAATCAAAGAGTTCGCCCTTGCCTCTGCGGACACCCTCTTCGCCCCCGAAGCCTTCGAGGTGAGCGCGTCCGATATTTGTGATGATACCGAAGTTAGGCTCGGCAATCGAGGCGAGCAGAGCAATCTCTCCACAGGCACTCGCACCCATCTCGACCACGCCAAACTCCGTATCGCGAGTCATTGCGAGCAGCGTGAGCGGCACGCCTATATGGTTGTTGAGATTTCCGCGTGTGGCGTATATCTCGAACTTCTCTGCCAGCACGCGGCTGACCAACTCCTTGGTCGTGGTCTTGCCATTGCTGCCCACGATGCCGATAATCGGCAGAGCCAGACGACGACGATGTTCGCGAGCCAACTCCTGCAACGCCACCAACGAGTCCTCGACTCTCAAAATTCTATCGGCAAGGTCGGGACGCTCCGTAGCCGGGAGATCCGAGTCGGCAACGGCATACTTCGCGCCTGCATCGAGAGCCGCACATACGAACTTGTTGCCGTCAAACGATGCACCACGCAGAGCGACGAAGAGCATACCTTCGCCCACGTTGCGTGAGTCGGTGGTAACGCCCGTACATTCGTCGAAAAAGTCGTATAACTGTTCGATATCGGTCATTGCACTAATCGTGTTTGTCGCCCAGATTGAAACGCACCTCGTCGATATACTCGCGGATGTGCTGCTCCTCGCCTCGCGGGCAAATCATCAGAATATCATCCGTATCGACAACGATGTAGTCGCGCAGTCCGTTGATGACAGCAACCTTATCCTTGGGAAGCGATATGATGCTGTTGCGCGTATCGTATGTGAAGCATCCTTTTTCAGGCTTTACGTTGGCATACTTATCCTTGCGCGAGAGTTGATAGAGCGATCCCCACGTTCCGACATCACTCCAACCGAAGTCGCCACAACGAACATAGACATTTTCGGCCTTCTCCATCACTCCGTAGTCTATCGAAATCGAGCGACATTGCGAGAATACCTGCTCGATGGCAGCCTTCTCTGCCTCGGTGCCGTAGGCATCCGTAATGCCGTTAAAGAGAGTGTGGTGTTCCGGCAGGAACTTCTCGATGGCAGCGATTATATCCTTAACCTTCCAGATAAAGATTCCTGAATTCCAAAAGAACTCGCCACACTGCACGAAGGTCTGCGCCAACTCGCGATTGGGCTTCTCGGTAAAGCACTTCACGCGACTGATGGGTTTCGAGTCGGACTTCTGGATATAGCCATAGCCTGTTTCGGGGCGTGTAGGTGTCAATCCCACGGTCATCAGCACGTCATTCGTGTCGATAAACTCCAACAACTCCGTGGCAATTGCGCGGAACTCGTCCTCCTGCAAAATCAGGTGGTCTGCCGGAGTGACAATCATCTTGGCATTGGGGTTTTGCTTGCGCAGGGAGTATGCCGCATAGCAGATGCAGGGTGCCGTATTGCGACCTATCGGTTCGCACAGCACCTGACTCTCGCTCAACTCCGGGATATGCTCCAAGACCAACTCCTTGTAGCCGGCATTGGTTACAATCAGGAAGTTTTCGGGCGCAACCAACTTTGCAAATCGCTCATACGTAAGGCGCAGGAACGATTTTCCCGTGTTGAAGATGTCGAGAAATTGCTTGGGCATCGAGCGACGGCTGCGAGGCCACAAACGCGCTCCGCCACCACCTGCCATAATCACACAATAGACATTTTTATCCATAAATCAGGTCGAAAAAGTTATACTGAACAAATATACAAAACAATTGAGATTCTCACAAAAAAAATGGCAATCTTTTTCTCCTTCATACCCTCTCTCCTTGCCACTCTTTTTGTTGTGGTATTCCACGGACAAAAAATATCGGGATGCAAGAGTTCTCTCTGCATCCCGATAAGCGTATTAGAGGGTTTGTTCCGTCTATTTATACTGGTACTCAACTGCGCTGTTGAGCGGGCAGTCGATGACGTTATTTACAAACCATGTGTTCAAGGTACCAGTACCCATCTCGCCCTCGGTGGTGATGAATATCACAACGTGGCAGTTCTCTGCCTTCCATGCGCTATTGAGAGTCATGTTTACAGGGTTGAACTCGTAGATTTTCTTCTCGCCTGCCTTAATCTCGCCGAGGTAGTAGCCGGTGTAGTCCGAACTTGTAACCTTGCTGTCGGCAATGCGAATGGCGTTGTGGTGAGTGTTGTAGTCATATCCCGTAGCACCATTATTTTTCTGCTCTCCGTGGATATTATCTTCGAGCAACCAAGCACCGATGCGGTAGTTGTCTGTCACGGCAGCCTTAACCTCTGCTTTTACTGACACCATACGCGATGCCGGGCTGTATGCTACGCAAGCAGCGATACCCGCCTTTGCCGGCTCGCGGTCGATAGCCGACTGAACCATTCCGTTTACGATGCCTTGCGCACGATAATCACCGGTAACCGAGTGCATATCTACCGCCAATGAGGGGAATCCCTCTACTGCCATAGTATATTCCAATGCGGCACCGTCAAGGCCTGCGGGGTCATACTCCGGATAGAAGCGGTGAGCGGCTGTCCAAACGCACTTGTTGAAGAGGGCCTTGGGCATTCCGTAGATTCTGTTTATCATAAAAGGACACCACGGACACTCTGTACCTGTGTATTGGGTAAGCATAACCTTACGCACGAAGGAGGTGCTGTTCGGATTGGGGTCTGCGGGAATCTCGGTAACTGCCGGGAATTCAACCACGGCCTTGATGGTTACATCATTCGAGAACTTATCTCCGTAAGCCGCCCAGATAACATGGTTACCGGCCTCGGTGGTCGTAAATTCCATATTCGTAATTTCGAGTGGATTGTTGTCCTCATCGAAGAACTGAACACCGCTCGTAATCTTCTTGCTGCCGAGGCGTACATCGAGTTTCGAGGCGTACTCGCCATCGCAGAGAATCATCGTGGGAGTTGCTTTCAGAGTAAGTTCGCCATCGATAATCTCCTCTTCTCCACCTTCGCACGCTGCAAACGAGAGTGCTGCGGCGAACATCATCGCCAAAAATTTCAAGTTTTTCATCTTTGCTTCTTTTTATTATTATTGTTGTTATATCAATTTCGTTAGAATGATGAGGTAAGTACCAGACTTACGCCCGTATATGCCGGTGAGAATCGGCAAACACCACCCGAACATACATATCCCGCGCGATTGCGACCATAACTCAACTGCACACGGGTACGGTTGTAGGTATAACTGAAACCACCGCTATAATAGTTGGTCTTGGTCTTGTGGATATTGTACATATCCTGCACAAAGAAACTCCATCGCGGAGCCAGACTGAACTCGACCAGACCTGCAACCCAATCGCCTTCGTAGTTGTAGGTGCCGTTCTGTCGGTCGGCATAGAGGTACTGCACCTCCACGCGCAACGACTTCTTGCGGTCGAACTTGTAGGTCACATCGCCCACAAAGATATTCGATGCGTACATCTCCTTCTGAAATCCGTGTGTGGGGCTTATCTCCTGACGCGAGAAGAGCAGGATGGTTTTGAGTTTCTTGCTCCACTGACGCTCGATATCGAAGTTTATATCGCGCCACATCACTCGACGTTTGCCGATGTCGGTCTGTCTCTTTTTGAGTGTGTAGAAGGTCGAGAAGTTGGCGTGGAAATTCCAATAGCGATAGCGGTTCTCCTTGCTGCGAAGCGAGTAGCAGATATCCACCTGACCTCCCATTTCGCCATCGGCAGCCACCTGATAGGGGTTGAGGTTTGCCAACATATAGGTATATTGGCGAGTGAGTGCCGGCAGGTAGTTTATTGCATTAGCCATACCCAACTCATAGAGCGACGAGCGGGTTGCCATGTTGCTCAACTGTCGATAGGTCGCTATAATGCTGAAAGAGTCGTAACTGTAACCCACCTCTCCGAAGATTGCCGAGCCACTCGCAGCCTTCTCGGCATTGGGGGCGAGGTCTTTGCTCTTATGGACATACTCTCCACGCAGGCTCAATCCGGCCCAGCCGAAGTTCAGGCGACCCGAATACATATTCAGGTTTGGGGTATTCATACCCGTCTCCTCGAAGCGGATTTTGTCGTAGTTATCGCCCAACGTCAGTTTCTGGAAACGATTGACGTAACTTCCCTCAATCGAGAGGGTAGCCTTCTCCTGAATGCCGCAGATGTCGGCAAGCGAAACCACGAGGTCAGCACCTCTGACCCACGACTTTGCGTAGTCCGTGTTGAGGCGCGGACGTCCGTACATTCCTTTGAGCGAAACGTAGCGACCGAAACTGTAAGCACCGCGCACACCCTCAATCGAGTTGTTGAAGCCGAGTTGTCTATCCTCAAACGAGCGGTAGATAAGTCCGTTACCGTATTGGTCGAAGATGTCGCCCACCAGAATCTCGTAGTTCTTGTCGCGCCACTGGATATACTTCGAAGCCAAGTAGAACTTGAATCCGTCAGCCAAGTCGTCGTATCCCTGCAATACGGGCAGGAAGGCATTTGCCTGCAAGCCTGCCGAGAAGCGACCATTGGCATAATCGACCTTCATGTAGTTGTTCGAGCCGAAGTGGTCCTCCGGAGCGGCACCCAACTTCTTGTCGTCCATGTAGTATATCGAGGTCGATTCGAAACTTCCCGAAGCCTGACCCTTGCCAATCTTCTTCTGCGCCACTGCGGGAACAACGGCTACGAGGGCGAGGAGTATGGTTACTAAAAATCTCATAGTCAGTGGCTATTTTTTCTTCTTCAATTCGAGAATCTTCTCGAAAAGTTCCTCCTCGCTGCCGGGAGTGTATCCGGAGTGCGAGTAGATGATATTGCCCTCCGCATCGACAACGAATGCCTGCGGTGTGAGGGTTACGTTCATTGCACGACGCAACTCCTGCTTGTCGTCAAACAGGCAGGTAAATTCCCATCCGCGCGAGGTCGCCATATTCTTTGCCGGAGCCTTCAATCGGGCATCGTCGGTCGATACGGCAACGACGGTAAAGTCCGCCTCCTTGCGCCAATCCTCCAACGCATCGTTGATGGCGTTTAACTCCTGGATGCAGGGCTTGCAGGCGATGGACCAATATGAGATAATCATCGGCTTGCCCTTGACAAGGTCGCGTACCGAGACGATTTTTCCCTCCAAATCCTCGACTTTTACGTCGGGCAACTGCTGTGCAAAGAGCGACGTTGCACCCATCAGCAGGCAGAGCAGGCTCAATATCTTTTTCATTTTCTTCTCTATTTTAGTGGTTTTGGTTTTCAAACACAAGGAGGAGTCCCCGTCGGGGAGGCTCCTCATTGTGTTTGTTGTCAAATAGTTACTTCAAAAACTTCTCGCGATTGATAGGCTTAACCTTAACCTCGGTGTAGGTTATGTTGCCTGTGGGCTTTACTCTTGTTGCACCCAACTTGAAGTTCGTGCGACTCTTCACACTCTTCTTCACGTACTGCGCACCATTAGCCGAGCGAATAGGTGCAATGCCGCTTGCCGGAAGTATCGAGCGAGTGTCGTTAGCGCCAACTTGCGCTGTCACGGTTGTCGTGCCTGCATCGCTACCCGTTTCGGTCCAACCACGTGTCAGAACGATATCTCCCTTAATCTTACCGGTCATCGGGAACATTCCATATATCGTGTTAGAGTTGATAATCATATTGGGGTAGTAGATACGCTGTGCGGCATTACCCTCCGCGTCTGTGTAGTTATAAACGAAGGGCTTGATGGTAATGGTGTTCTTGTCCTCCGAAACCTCTACGGGAAGGTTGGGCCATGTCGAAGTATCACCGCTATCATTCTGCGGAGCCATCAACGCCTCGTTGGTGTCGGGATTGTAGCCGAAGAACAACACCTCTGCACCTCTCCAATTGGTCAGCGGCAGGATGCGGTTTACATTTACAGGAACGAAGACGTTACCCTCGCTGTCGATTTGCAGGTGCCACTTCGGACCGAAGTCGTAGAAGTTGTCCTCCACCGCAGACGACGAGTAGTCGGTCGAGACGAAGAGGTCCCAAGCCGAGCGGTAATCCAGAAGACCTGCATAGTATCCATCGCCCTCCAACAGGTCGAAGTCAAGACCTTGGCAGAGCAAGCGGTTCTGACCGCGCACTTTGCGGTTGAAGTTTGCAGCCAGTGCCTTGCCCTCCTCGAACATGGCATCGGTTTGCTCCTTCGTGAAGCCATATTTCGCATAGAGGTCATAAACATCCTGTGTGAGGCTCTCCGGGTAGTACAGGTCGCCAATAGTTACCTTCGACTTAACCTCCTGAACGATATTCTCTTTCTCGGTTATGGGGTATCCGTTCTCATCCTCGACATATTTGCCATTCTCGTCTTGTACGTAATGGGTCTTTGTCGCGTATAGAGTGGTTGTTGCAGTCCAATCGCCCAGAAGGTCTGTGAAGAGCGGTGACTCAACACGCTCTGCATCGGGGAGTTGAGGCGTGCGAGCCTCGGCATAAGCCTCGGAACCCTCTGCATCGGGATTGCTCGGACGACCCTCGTAGTTCCAGCCCATAACGACCAGACCCGAAGCAGCATCCTCGCGCGAGTAGAAAGTGATGTCGCAACCTTCGGGAGTGTTCATCTTGACAACCTCTGCATCCGTGAAATATACATTTTGCATCACATTCATATTAACCAACTCTGCATAGGTAAAGCCGTCAGAGTTGCGTGCGATGCTGAAATCGCGAACATAGTTACAAGCAAACGAAGCCTTTTCGATAGGAGCCGTGTCGGTCGATGTACATTTAACATTGAACTTAACCTCGAAAGGATTGTTCGATTCGAGAGGCGTAACCTTCATTGTCGGTGCGGGCAACGTGTAGTTGGGAACAGTGAACTCGAATTCGGTGAAGGTTTGGCGAGTCGGGTCCTCGGTGATACCGGTCGAGTCCTCGACACCTCCCATTGCAGTTACGAGAACGTGGTAGTGTCCTCCGGGCGTGATGTTGCCGGCAAACCACTCTGCAATATCGATTGAGGTGGGACCTGCACTTGCATAGAGAGATGCTGCAAGACCTTCGTATGCTGCAAAAGCAGATGTGGTAAACCACTGCATTCTATCTCTCTTGCCGCCTATCCAATTCAGAATCATCGTTTGGTAGAGCGCGTGGTCAAGGATGCTCACGCAGTAGCAGAACGTATCTCCGTTGGGAGTCAGAGTAACCTTACCTCCCTTGGGCGAGAGATTCGTCGAACCGTCGTAACCCAGCAAACCGATAACGACCTCTCCGTTGAGTTTTTCGGGGTCTTTTGCTTGGAACCTCAAAGTCTTATGCCACGAATTTTCGGGCCAGTAGTCCTCCTCGTTTGGCTTCAAAGAAGCAGAGTAGTCTGTCATAAACTGCTCCCAGAGGAACGGAGTTCCGTACCAACCGGCGCCCCAGCCATGATTGCTGTCGTCGGTAGTGGGGAGTACCTCCTGAATCGAGACGATAAGAGGCTCGCCCGGAGTGATGCGTGGGTAGTACTCGTTTGACTTGTCAGCAAATACACGATTCTCCTCACGAATGCGGAGCGTGGTATCGCGATGGATAAGGAATGCCGGGTATGATTGCTCGTTCTGCTGAACCAACTCTGCATCAGTCCAATATCCGGCAGGAGAGGGCTTCCATTTCTTGTTGTCGGGAATACTCGATACCATCCATTTGAGTTTATTGCCACGAGCCTTTACCGCTTCCGGGAATCTTACGTGGATGTCGGCACCATCGTAGTTGTAGCGAATGATTTGAACATCTTCTTTATAATTTCCGGTGGTAAAATCAACCGAAACAACCTCTTTGTAAAATCCTTTTTTAGCCAATTTGGCTGCGATATGGAGCGTGTAGTTGCTTTCGTACTCCAAATCCTTAATCTCGATGGTCGAATCTCCATCCGCGGTTGTAACCGTGGTGCCGTCTTTGAAAATCACAACGGCAATGGGGGCTGCCTCTGTTGAGCCTGTCAGAACATAAGCGTACTCCGAAATGCTGGTGGTACTTACGGTAATCTTTACCGAGTTGTCCAAAACCTCTGCGACCTCTGCTGTTAAAGTCGCAGGTCCTGTCTCTTCTCCTGTTTCGGGCGTATCCGTACATGCCGCAAGCGACACGCTCAAAAATCCCAATGTCAGGAACATCAATAAGTTACGTACTAATTTTTTCATTTTTTGTTATGTTAGAATATATTATGTCGCATCATTAACGGCACAAGATACGAATTTTTTACTAATTTCGAGGGATTGGTTGTGTTTTTTTTTGATGTTTAGCATTGCGCAACGTAGTGATAATGATGATATTATACAATGCAACCATTCTGGACTGATAATAAAATCGCTTTCAATCCAGAACTAAAATGTGGTATTTTGTAGGAATTTGTAATTGATTACGCCTTGTGGGTTGTAATTTATAATCAATATTACTTCTCGAAAATCTCTTCGAGGAATCGGTCAGTCGCGCCTTGATTTTGCAGAGTGTATTCGCGAGATAGACGACTTACCTTGCGCAAGAATACCTCATTATCACGCAACGGAGCAAACCAACGAGAGAGTTGTTTGTAGTCGATAATCGAGGTGGCGGCACCGAGCGTCACAAGGTCGCGTGCCTCCTTGAATTTGTGGTAGTTGGGGCCGAAGGCAATGGGCAGTCCGAAGGTTGCGGCTTCGAGCGTATTGTGGATGCCGACACCGAATCCTCCACCGATGTAACTCCAAGAGGCATAACCATATACCGATGAGAGCATACCCATCGTGTCGAGAATCAGCACCTGCTTCGAGCCGAAAGATGTGAGCGGGGTACAGCGTGTATAGCGCAGTGCGCCACCCTTGACCTCCGACATCAACTTTTCGATGCGCTCCTCCTCCATCTCGTGGGGAGCGATGATGAATTTCACCGAGGGATTGTCGTTGATAAGTTGCACGAGAATAGCTTCGTCAGGGCCCCACGTCGAGCCTGCCACAAAGAGTTTGCTACTGCCACGGAAGCGGTCTATAAGGTCGATTTTCTTTGCTTGACGGGCAATCTCTGCCACGCGGTCAAAGCGGCTGTCTCCGGCAACCACAACATTCTCGAAACCTATGTTGGCAAGCAACTCCTTCGACTCCTCGTTCTGAACGAAAATCGTGCGGAAGGTGCGCAGAGCCTTGCGCCACATCGAGCCGTAGAAGCGGAAAAAGACCGAATTGCGACGGAAAATAGCAGAGATGATGTAGGTTTTAACCTCGCGCTTGCGCAACTCGGCAAGCAGGTTGAGCCAGAATTCGTACTTTACGAAAATTGCCACCTCCGGGCGCACAATATCCAGAAATTTGCGGGCATTCTTCGCTGTATCTGCCGGCAGGTAGAAGATGTAGTCAGCACCCTGATAGTTCTTGCGAATCTCGTAACCTGATGGCGAGAAGAATGTCAGCAGAATCTTGTATTCGGGATAGCGGGCGCGAATCTTCTCAATTACGGGGCGACCCTGCTCGAACTCTCCGAGTGAGGCGGTATGTACCCAAACGATGCGCTCGCCGGGCTTGATGGCCTCTGCCATGCGCTCGAACAGACCCTTACGACCCTCGCTCCAAAGTTTAGCCTTCGGATACCAACGAGCCACCAATGAAATACATCGGGCGTAGAGTGAGATAACTATGTTGTATAACCACATCAAGGTCGTGTGCTGTTCGATATGAGTGATAAAGTTCGGCAAAGGTAGTATAATTTGTCGGAAATACAAAAATTACCGGCTGCTTTGTATGACATTCTCTGTGTATCGGATATCCGCATTGCCGTCAGGCAGGATATCAACCGCTATCAAATCGAACTGCGGCTCGTGGGGTAGGCGGTGCAGAGCGATATATGAGGCGGCTCCTCGCAGCAGGGCGCGACATTTGTCGGGAGTCATTGCCTCCTCCGGGCTGCTCCAACCAAACACCGAGCGGGTTTTGACCTCGACAAAGTGCAACACGCCGCTACGAGATGCGATGATATCTATCTCGTAGCGACCGTTGCGCCAATTTAGGTCGTGGATGATATAGCCGTGGCGACGTAACCACGCAACGGCAAGGCGTTCTCCTTCGCGCCCGGTCTCGGCAGTGTGCATATCAGCCCCTTTTTATAATATAAATAGGTGTCTTGCCACTTGAAGCGGAATGGAGAGAATTAGAGCAAGAATGACAAGTCGTCACCCGGTTGTACCTCAAATGTGGGTACTCCCTTCTTGAAGATACGCATCGGACGGCTACCGATAAGCGAAAGTTTGCCCTCTGCATAGTGAAGCATGCAACCCTCGCGCAGACCTGCCACGTAACGACGCGGATTAGCCTCGATATACTCCTCGATACGCTGCTCGCGGGTCTCGCCTGCGTGTCCTTCGGGGTTGGCATCGAGGTAATGGGGGTTAATCTGGAACTTCACGGCTCCGATAGCCTTGAATGACAACGGCTCGACGATGGGCATATCGTTGGTGGTGCAGATTGTGGGACAGCAGACATTGCTTCCTGCCGACCAGCCTACGTAGGGCGTTCCTGCCTTGATTTTGCGCAGAATGGCACTCATCAAACCCTGCTCCTGCATCTTCTTGGTGAGGGCAAACGTGTTACCGCCACCCACGCAGATAGCCTTCGCCTCACGAATCATACGAGCCGGATTCTTCGAGCGATGCACCGAGCGTACCTTAACACCGATTTCGTCGAAACGCGCCTGCACCTTCTTCTCGTACTCGGCATACGAAAAGGTTACGGCTGCATAGGGAACAAAGACAACCTCATCCACACCTTCGAGGAAGCGACCAATCTCGCCAATGGGGTATTTTAGATAGGGTTCGCCGGCGTTGGTTGAGTTGGAGATAAGTAATAAGTTCATAATAAATTGGTTTTTAGTGTATTAAATAATCTTTTTTATGTCTTGTGAGTAAAAATCTGTGGTTATTATGCCAAAAATAATAAAAAAGTGTTATTTTTGCACAAAATTCGATTGAAAAAGAGGAACAATTATTTATACCAAATAAAATAAATGTTTAACTAAAAACGAAAAATTATGTCAGAAATTCAGGCAAAAGTAGTTGAGATTATCGTTGATAAGCTCGGCGTTAAGGCAGAAGAGGTTACTCCCGAAGCAAGCTTTACCGGTCACCTTGGTGCAGACTCGCTCGATACCGTAGAGCTCATTATGGAGTTCGAGAAGGCTTTCGATATTTCGATTCCCGACGAGGAGGCCGAGAAGATCGCTACCGTAGGTGACGTTATCGCTTATCTCGAAGCAAACAAGAAATAATCTTTACGACTTTTAGCAGAACGCGAATAGGACTATGAATCAGCGACGAGTAGTTGTTACCGGTATTGGTACCATCAACCCTCTCGGTAACAATGTGGCAGAGTACTTTGCCAATCTCGAAAATGGTGTGAGTGCTGCGGCACCGATAACGGCTTTCGATGCTCACAATTTCAAAACCCGATTCGCCTGCGAAATAAAAAATTACGACTGGGCTCGATATTTCGACCGCAAGGAGGTTCGCAAATATGACCGCTACGCGCAGTATGCAATGATTGCCGTTGCGGAGGCGATGCAGGACTCCGGTCTTGAAATCAGCGGCGATGAAGCCGACCGTGCGGGAGTTATATGGAGTACAGGTGTCGGAGGACTCGGATCGTTCTTCGACGAGGTGATGGACTATGCTGCGGGGGATGGAACCCCGCGGTTTAGTCCGTTTTTTATACCTCGAATGATTCCCGACCTTGCTGCGGGATATATCTCCATCAAGTATGGATTCAAGGGTCCGAATTATTGTGTTTTGTCTGCTTGCGCATCATCCAATCATGGTATGATTTCAGCGCTCGACCAGATACGTTGTGGCAGAGCCGATGTGATGATTGCCGGAGGCTCGGAGGCGATGGTTTCGGTGCCTTCGGTTGGTGGTTTTAACTCGATGATGGCTCTCTCGACACGCAATGACGACCCTGCAACAGCTTCGCGTCCTTTCGACAAGAATCGTGATGGTTTCGTGTTGGGAGAGGGTGGTGCGGCTCTTATTCTCGAAGAGTACGAACATGCCAAGGCTCGCGGAGCAAAAATTTATTGCGAATTTGCAGGTGCCGGAATGTCTGCCGATGCTCATCACATGACGGCTCCGCATCCGGAGGGATTGGGTGCTGTGAAGTCTATGAAGGATGCTCTTGACGAGGCGGGATTGACACCTGCGGATATCGACTACATCAATGTTCACGGAACTTCGACACCGCTGGGCGATATTGCCGAAATCAAGGCTATCGAGAAACTCTTTGGCGAGGATGCATACGGCGTGAACATATCTTCAACCAAATCAATGACGGGTCACCTTCTGGGTGCTGCGGCTGCCATCGAGGCTTTGGCTTGCATCTGCGCAATGGAGAAGGGTGTTGTGCCTCCGACAATCAATGTTGAGGAGCTCGACCCCGAAATCGACCCCAAGTTGAATCTTACGCTCGGCAAGGCACAAAAACGAGAGGTGCGTACAGCCATGAGCAACACCTTCGGATTCGGCGGTCATAACTCGACCGTAGTATTCCGTAAATTGTAATTTAGAAACATATCCTGCTATCACATGTTAGACTTTTTGATTCGCCCTTTCAGGCGTAACTTCGGCATTGATAAGGAGTATTACCGATTTGTCGATGATATGTTTGGTTTTATTCCGAACAACATCGAACTCTATAAACTCGCTTTGATTCATAAATCCGCCTCGCAATCGATTGGCGGTCATCATATCAACAATGAGCGTCTCGAATTTCTTGGCGATGCCGTTATCGAGAGCGTTACGTCGGACTATCTCTACATCGAGTTCCCCGATAAGAGCGAGGGCTTTATGACCCAACTGCGTGCCAAAATCGTGTCGCGTCAGTCGCTCAACGATATCGCCCACAAGATAGGACTCGATAAGTATGTGGTCTATAATTCGGGAGGTAGTTTTACGCAGAAACATATCTACGGAGATGCTTTCGAGGCTATGATTGGAGCCATCTATCTCGATCAAGGTTATGATTTTGTGAATCGACTGCTTATCAATAATATCTACTACAATCATTTGAGCCTTGATGCATTGACCGAGTCCGAGACCGACTTCAAGAGCCGCCTTATCGAGTGGTGTCAAAAGAATCGTCATAGCGTGGTGTTCCGCACCCGCAGTGATGCTCACGCACCACGTACAGCCCCGACGTTCTACTCTACGGTGCTGATTGACGGTATCGAGGTTGGACACGGAGTTGGCGACTCGAAGAAGGTTGCCGAGCAGAATGCCGCAGGCTCGCTCTCGCATGAGATGAGTGACGAGGAGTGTGCCGAGTTGCTCGATAAGTTCGATAAATTCTCTCCGGCTCCTATGGTACAGAAGGCAGAGCCGGGCATCGCAGAAGAGTCTGCATCGGCAAAGCCCAAGCGTGCGCGTCGCCCCAAAAAGTCGGTTGTTGCTGCGGAGCAGGGTGAGGTTGCTGTGGCAGAGAGTGCTGCGGAGATAGAAGCGGCAGAAAAACCTAAACGTCGTCGTCGCCCGACAAAACCGAAGAGTGTAGCCGAGGAGATTGTGCCGGTTGCAAATGCCGAGGCTCCCGAAAAAGCGGAGAAATCAGCAAAGCCCGCAAAGACGGAGAAGGCAGAAAAAGCGGAGAAAACCGCAAAACAAGCAAAACCGGAAAAGACAGAGAAGGCAAAAAAAACGAAAGAAACTGAAAAGGCAGAAAGCGTCGTAAAGTCGGAGAAGAGCGTAAATGCTGAAAAATCTGAAAAGTCCAAGACCTCTGCACAGCCCAAGAAACAGACAAGGCGTGCGAAGAGTGCCAAAGCCGTAAAGGGTGAGGTCTCCGAACATGCGGTAAAGGTCGAAAAAGAGGAAAAGACCGAAAGCGAGATTAAGTCGGCATAGATATACGGACTTATAGGCTTAACCAAGAGATAGATATGGATGCCATTCACAATAAACTCCTGACTCGTGGCGTTGGCTCGCTGACCGATGCCGAGTTGTTGTCGTTGGTGGTCGATGACGGCTGCTCGCGCGAGGATGCCGTCTCTTTGGGCGAGCGTATCCTTGCAGAGTGCGGCTCTATTGCAGGAGTGGGAAATATGGAGATTTCGCGATTGAGAATGGTTGAGGGCGTCGGCTTGAAGCGTGCCGGTCGTATAGTTGCTGCGACGGAGTTGGGACGCAGGTCGGTAGTGTTGCAGGCGGAGAGTGTCGTGTCGATAACATCGAGCAACGATGCCGTGAATCTGTTCCGCCCGATATTCGATGGGCTGCAACACGAGGAGTGCTGGGTGCTGTATCTGACAAATTCAAATCGGGTTATTGAGCGTCAGCGTGTTAGTCAGGGAGGCGTGCAGGGAACGGTTGTTGATCATAGATTGATAACCAAACGCGCACTTGAACTGCTCGCAACGCAGGTAATTATGGCGCATAACCACCCTTCGGGCAGTGCCGAGGCGAGTAGTCAGGATATCGCGCTGACTAATCGTATTGCCGAGGCGTTGGCTCTATTCGATATCAGATTGCTGGACCATCTGATTATTACACGTAGCGGCGAGTTCAGTTTCCGCGGAGAGGGGCTGTTGAAAAAGTAGGAGCATAGAGTAAAAATCGAAGCCGTCTAACAAAATGGGAGTGTCTAACAATTTTTTAGACACTCCCTTTGTTTTTGTATCACACCACGCGTTGCATGGCGTGAGTATATGATGCCCTCTACTTGCAGATTCTATTCAGCACCGAAGCCAAACGATAGCCGGCATTGCGAATCTGACCCTCGACATAGGCGAGGTGGTCACGGGCATAGGCGCGAGTGATGACATCACCCTCCTTAACCTCGATAGTAAAGCGGCTTCCGCGAGCATTCTCCTCTGCCCAAGTATATACGTTACCCTCGCAGATTTTGGCAATCTCCTTCTTGTCGCAGCGGTCGAGCAGTGCAGCGATGTCGGAGTATCCCCACGGGTGGAACGATACGAGGCATGCAGTGTCCCAGAATGAGTGATTCTTTATCGGCTGACCTCCGTAAGTGTTCATATAGCCACCCGATGTAGGCTCGTCTGCATAGCGCACGTGGCGGGGGCAGTGGATATCGCCCACGAGATGTACGATAAAGGCGAGCGACACGACACGTGCCGAGTCGGTCATCGTTTTATGCTCCTTCTCGAAGCGGTTGATAACCTCTTCAAGACGCCATACGCAGTTCTTGACATATTCGTTGCCCTTGCGCTCGCCGTAGAAGAGCGAGCCGTCGGCATTTGCCTGAAAAGAGTGACCCCAGACGGTTATGCGGGTCGAGTTCGACGGCTCGAAGCCGACGTCGATAAAATGCTCCTGACGATAGTCGTCTGGATAGGAGGCGTAGGCGATGATTGACTCTCCGTTGAGATACTTCGAGATGGTCTGCGAAGCCTTTTTCGAGAGGTGTGTTTCTGCAATTTTGGCGATTGAGGCGTGTCCCATACGGCCCCAGCCGAAGGCGTTACCTGCCGTCATTACGGCAATAGCACAAAGTAAGAGTACTCTTTTCATAGTTTTGGTTTTGGTTTGTTGTATGCAAAACTACAAATAAATGGGCTAAATTCCAATGAAAAAGTGACCGAACAACACTTTTTTGTTGTTCGATCACTCTGCAAACTTACTTGCCGGACTTTTTATGCTCCGTCTTTACACCGGCTTTGGCGGTGGTTGTCGCCTTTGCCTTTGTCTTGTCGCTTGCGCAGCCCGTCATAGGCTTCTGCTCCTTTTGAGTGACCTTGTGTGTGGTCGTTTTGTTTGTCTCTTTCATAATGCAGATATTTTTTAGTTACCACTCCACCGGATGCCGATAGCAAACCTTCGGAGTTTTACCACTCTTGTTGCAAAACATCTGCCAAAAGGTGTGACCCACCACCGATTTGTGTCAGCAATCTTCGCTGTCAGGCGACGTCATCGCGTCGTATAAAGAGCGAAGCGATGAGCAGAAGGAAGATTGCGCCACCGAGCGAGGTGAGCAACGTGCCGAGCGTGCCGACGGGAATCCACCCGAAGAGAGAGACCAGCCAACCTCCCAAAACGCCTCCGACGATGCCGACAAGAAGGTTGATTATAAGACCCGACCCCCTACCTTTGACTATAAGGTTGGCAAGCCATCCGGCAACCAAGCCTATAAGCAGATACCATAAGAAAAACATAACTCTACATCTTTTTTTGATTTGTTGATTTCGCTTGCAGAGATGCAAAATCCGTACCCGACGTGTGCCGAGTACGGATTAGTTTCCAGTATGGAGCAGCCGTAGCCTAACTTACAATCTGCTTCTCGAACTTGTAGCCGAGTTGTTTGAGGCGAAGTGCAGCACCGATGCGGAACATTACACGTGTGGTGCGGGCGAAGATGTAGAACGCCTTGGTCGTCTGTGCCTCGGTATCCTCGCGACGAATGAGAGTCATTGCCGTATGGGCGCAACTGCGCATCACGTCCTCAATCTTTGTGGCTTCGGGCGTGTCAAGAGCGATGCCGAGGATGTCGCGCACGATATGCTCGTCCATATCGTCAAAGCCACGCTCACCGTGTAGCGTCTCGTAAGGCTCGGCAACGTAACGCTCCCAGTCGCAGTCCCACCACTGCGCCACCGCCATACCTACATATCCCGCCCACGCTATTGCTGCTGCGGGGAAGGTGTTTATCTGACCCACCGAGTCTGCCATATAGGATGGTGCATACTCCTTCCAACGCTCGTCAATATCCTCGGATGCGAGCAATACGCCCTCCAACGCTCCGAGTGAGGTGCAGAGTTTGAGCAACTCCACTTGCAGATTCTGCTCAAATGTATCGAAATATTCAATCTGTTCCTTTTCCATAGTGTCGGTTTTTTTTCTGCCGACAAAGATAGACATTTTCTGTGGATAATCTCGTTATTACCATTTTTTACTGTAAAACTCTTGTGTTTTGCAATTAGTTTTTGTAAATTGCAAACGAGAAACCTAAAAATGACTGTGCACTATGAAAAAATTTGTGATTTTGTGCAGCGCAGCCGTGATGTTAGGCGCCTGCAATCAACCCTTGCTTGAGGAGGACGTGTTGGAACATGATGTTCAGAGTGTGATTATTGACAATCCATTGTTGCCTCCTCCTATTATTTTTAATCCATTCACTGGCAATCCTTATGCTGTGTCAACAATGCGAGAGGCGTTTGTCGAATTAAAGACAGCGGGAGAACTTCCTGCTGATGCAGATGTTGATGATTATGTTTATACTTCGCACATATACGTTAAATTCTCTCCTGAATCGGATGAGCAGGTAGATGCTTTGATGGCGGACTCGACAATGATTCTTTACAATTATCCGATTGATAACGAGATGACAGCGGAGAATGATGAATATACAATACGCCCAGAAGAGGGTGATACCACTACATTGCATTTATACACTGCGGTGCCAAGTGATAAAGTCTTACCCACAGGTATTCCGTACACGATTTTGGAAGAGTTATATATTCCCGATGAATGTAGTGGTAATAGCGCCTCACCGAGTATGAAAACTATTTCAGGAGAAGATATATCAGAAAATATTATCAATGCCCTTGTTGATAAGTCGTATCAACTTGCCGGAGATATTATTTTCGTAGACCCGATAGGTCCGCAAAATGGCGGACCCGATGCCGAGCAGATGTCAAATCAGTACACCGAATTATGGCGGCCAGCAGGTAATATCTCTGCATACGATGATATCGTTGATGGACCGGTGCCATTGCAGGGTATAAAAGTGCGTGCAAGGCGTTGGTTTACAACGCATACGGGTGTGACAGACGCTAACGGAGATTTCGTTTGCGATGGGCGTTTTAAGCGACCCGCAGTTTATAGTTTTAAGTGGGAAGGGGATCGCTGGGATATTCGCGATGGTGCCATTCTTCAAGCATATTACAGAGGTCCAAAGATAATAGGGAATTGGAATCTGTACATCACAGGCGGTAGATCTCTCTCATATTCTGCTATTCATCGTGCAGCATATCGTTGGTATCATGGCAATATTCAAGGTTTGACACGACCAGTACACAATAGAAAAGAGAAGATATCATATTTTCATAAATCTCATCATAATAATTGGGGAGATTATTGGGCTCAAGTGGGAATGGGTATACTGTATGATATAAGGGTGTGGGGTAAGTCCCGCAGCACCAATACTATAAGACCTGTTTCTGGGATCTTTTCAACCACTTGCCATGAAATAGGACATGCTGCACACTTTACCAACTCGCTTATAGCGTTTCCTCTTAGTAGTACATTTATACGAGAAAGCTGGGCAAGGTGTATTGAATATGTGATGGCAAAGCAAGAGTACACAGAAAAAGAGGCTCTTGATAAGTTGTATATAACAGATACAATACGTATGCGACAAGTTATAGATAATCATATGTATGAATTTGAAACTTATTGGATAACCCCTGATATGAAATATAATTATCAAGCTTGGTACACAGATCGCCAACCTAATTACACGCCACTTTTTATCGATTTGATAGATAATTTTAATCAAAATGAGTATTATCAAGCAAAATTAAATGAACCGCCATCGGTTGATGGAACAAATGCATATAATCCCAATCTGCCTCCTCAACCTAGTGCCTATCCAATTGATCGAATCAACAATATGCCACCGTCGTTAGTGGAAAACATCGTTTTTAATAATACGTCAATAGCGGGTATAAAAGCGGATTTGGTGCAGTATGCCCAAGATAATCCCACAGAGGCGGCAGAGTACAATTTGACAGAACAGAATATTAACCAATTATTTTACTATTATGGATATTAAAAAGATATTGGTGCTGATATTATCGGTTTTGACATTTCACTCTTGTCATTATGTGGATTATTGGTATTATGACTTTATATTAGAGAATAAAACGGGTTATGATATTACCGTTGAATGGGACATAAACCGAGATTGTGAAGAGTCGTTTGTATTGCAGAAAGGTTTGATTCAACAAGCCGGATGTGTACCACGTTTGCCGGCCAAAATAGATTCGGCAACAATTACTTTTGAAGATGGCAAAGTTCTGCAATATTCGTCGCAGGATGTGGGTCGCTCTTTGTGTAATCAGGATAGTTATGAACTGGATGATTCGAGAAGTGGGGAGGGTCTTGAAACTTATAAATACGTTCTCACCGAAGAGGACTACGCCTTGGCGGTAATGCCAAGCGAGGAGTAGAGAATATTGTTTTTAGCAACACATCTATATATGTTCACGATTATCCAACAGATGCTGCGGAGTATAATTTGACAGAACAAAATATTAACCAATTATTCTATTACTATGGCTATTAGGAAGATATTGATACCGATGCTGTCGATGATAGTTCTTTGTTCTTGTTCTATTGATGTGGACTACATCTATTATGGTTTTACCTTGGAGAATAAAACAGGTCGTACCGTGACAGTTGTCTGGGATGTAAATAGAGATTGTGCAGATACGTTTGTATTGTCGAGTAAAGGAAGTTTTACTACAAGTTATGATCGATATCCGCCAGTAATAATAAATTCTGCAACAATTACTTTTGAGGATGGTAAAGTGTTACAGTATTCATCACAGGATGAAGGTCGCTCTTTATGCAATTCAAAGTATTATGAATGGAATGATTTGTATTGTGGTTCCAACATCGAAACACATATGTACACCTTAACCGAAGAGGACTACGCCTTGGCTGTGATGCCGAGCGAGGAGTAGTTGCCGATTTACAGACTAATTGTTAAGCCTGTCTGACCTTTCGCGGTTGGACGGGCTTCGTTTTGAGTTGTGGCAACGCAGCGAATCGCGGCGGTGGTCGTACCCTTTTTCAGTGCAATGTTTGCATCCGTTTGCAGGCGGTGTTGTGTGGATATAGACTGTATCAACCTCCCGAATTGGTGGCTGGGCAACGGGGATAATCGTGGTGGTCGGGACTTCGGCTCCACCCCCGACCGTGACGTTCATCACGGTCGAGTCGGGAGTCTGCGCTGTGGTCGTGCCGAGGGAGAGTACCGACACAGTCAAAATAGGTATAAATTTCATAACGAAAAATGGCTGATTGCTAATGACCCTCCTAATAGAGTGCAGTGAGCGTTCCGCTATACTGTACCGAGTTGTACCATGGCGACGAGATTGTCAGCGTGCCGCCACCATTTGCCGAGATGATTTCGAGCGAGAAGGTGTAACTCGAAGCCGAGTAGAGCGATGAGTTGAACGAGATGTTCCAGCCGTGGGCGGTCTGTTCGAGCAGCAGGTCCGAGACGTTAGGAATCGTGTAGTTCAACACCGTGTAGTAGTAGGGCGGGGTGTAGCCCTTGATGTAGGGAAGGCAGATATCGACCGTGGTATCCCACAGCGCGAGGTCGAAGTTGGGGTTGTTGATGACCTGCATCGAGCCGGCAGGCTCCTGCTGCATGGTCTGCGGATTGAATTGGAAGTTGCGCGAGAGTACCAGCGAGTCGATATACTTGGTGTATTCCGCTATGCGCTGTGCGCGACGTTGCTGACGAGCCTCGCGTCGCTCGTGGCGCAACTCGGCGCGATAGTCGCTCTTCGAGAGTTCGCCGGCAGAGAACTTCTGCTCTGCCTGTGTCTGTGTCGGAGTGTCGTGATGCGATTTCGTGGCACGCTGTGACTGACCGATAAGCATACCGCCACTAATGGCAACGGCTGCTAAAAGGAATAAAACTCTTTTCATAACTCGAATGTTTTTGGTTTTCGAGTTATGCGGAGCAATTTTCCTGCCTAAAAACTATCTCTTCTCGTTGAAAATTTCGCGCAGGAAGGCTCCCGTGTAACTCCGCTCGCAGGCGGCAACCTCCGCAGGAGTACCCGTAGCGACAATCTCGCCTCCGGCCTCGCCCCCTTCGGGCCCGATATCGATGATGTGGTCGGCAACCTTAATAACGTCGAGGTTATGCTCGATGACGATGGCGGTATTTCCGCGCTCGACAAGTTTCGAGATGACATCCAGCAGTTGGCGGATATCCTCGAAATGCAGTCCCGTTGTCGGCTCGTCGAGGATGTAGAGGGTGCTGCCCGTATCGCGCTTCGAGAGTTCGCTCGACAACTTTATGCGCTGGCTCTCGCCTCCCGACAGCGTGGTGCAGGGCTGACCGAGCGTGAGGTAGCCCAGACCCACCTCCTGAATTGCACGCAACTTGTTGTAGATGGTCGGGATGTTCTCGAAGAACTCAACTGCCATATTGACCGTCATATTCAACACGTCGTTGATGCTCTTGCCCTTGTACTTCACTTCGAGTGTTTCGCGGTTGTAGCGATTGCCGCCGCAGGCTTTGCACTTGACATAGACATCGGGCAGGAAGTTCATCTCGATAGTCTGCACACCTGCACCGCGACACTCCTCGCAACGACCGCCCTTGACGTTGAACGAGAATCTGCCCGCCTTGAAGCCGCGAATCTTGGCATCGGGCGTAGCCTCAAAGAGTTTGCGGATGTCGCCAAAGACATTGGAGTAGGTGGCAGGATTGCTGCGCGGTGTGCGACCTATGGGCGATTGATCGACCACGACCAACTTGTCAATATGCTCCAACCCTTCGACCGAGTCATAGGGTAGAGGTCTGTCGAGCGAGCGATAGAGCCGTTGGCTCAATATCGGGCGCAGGGTCTCATTTACGAGGGTCGATTTGCCGGAGCCGCTGACGCCCGTAACGCATATAAGTTTGCCGAGGGGAAACTCGGCAGTGATGTTTTTCAGGTTATTGCCCCTTGCTCCGCGAATCGTTATGCTCTTGCCATTGCCGGGGCGTAGCGATTCGGGTATCTCGATGCGACGTCTGCCCGAAAGGTAGTCTGCCGTAATCGAGCCGGAGGCGATGACGTCGTCAATGGTGCCGGCTGCCATGATATGACCGCCCTTGCGACCCGCAGCGGGTCCTACATCGACAATGAAGTCGGCAGCACGCATCATCTCCTCGTCATGTTCGACGACGATGACCGAGTTGCCTGCATCGCGCAGATTTTGCAGACTGCCTATCAATCGACGATTGTCGCGCTGGTGGAGTCCGATGCTCGGCTCATCGAGGATGTAGAGGACATTGACCAACTTCGAGCCTATCTGCGTGGCAAGACGTATGCGCTGTGCCTCGCCACCCGACAGCGAGCGGGATGCGCGGCTCAACGAGAGGTAGCCCAAACCGACATCCACTAGGAAACGCAGTCGCTCGCGAATCTCCTTTATGATTTCTTGTGCGATTTTGCGCTCCTTGGCGTTCATCTGCTCCTCGATGGTCGAAATCCACTCTGCAAAGCGAGTGATGGACATTGCCGAGACTTCGGCTATATTTTTGCCGGCAATGCGGAAGTGCAGAGCCTCCTTTTTGAGCCTCGACCCGCCACATTCAGAGCATGGTTTATAGACCAAGAACTGCTCACGCCACTTCTCGCCACGCTTCGAGTTCTCGTCGTCGGTGCGGTAGAGATATTCGGCTATGCCCTCCCACGTAACCAGACGACGACCGCCACCCGAATAGGTGAATGCCGAAGTGTCGATGGTCATCGGCTCCGAATCGCCATAGAGGATTGCATTCAAACCCTCCTCCGAGATGCTCTCAATGGGGTCATCAATGGTGAAGTCATGACGACGACCGAGTGTTTCGAGTATGGCGAAGAGCTGGTTGTTGCGATAGGCTCCGAGTGGCTCGACAGCACCTTCACGCAACGTGAGTTTAGGCTCCGGGATAATCTTCTTGATATCGAATACAGCCTCTTCGCCCAGGCCGCTGCATCGCGGACAGGCTCCCTTCGGTGAGTTGAACGAGAAGGTGTGGGGTGCCGGCTCCTCGAAGGCTATGCCCGTAGTCGGACACATCAGGTTGCGCGAGTAGTAGCGCAAACCCTCCGCCTCGTAGTCGTAGAGAGCCATTGTACCCTTGCCTTGACGCATCGCCTCTTTGAGTGAGGTCATCAGTCGCTCGCGCATATCTTCGCCAATGCGCAGGCGGTCGATTACAAGGTCTATGGTGTGAATCTTGTAGCGGTCGAGTTTCTCGCCGGCAACGAACTCGCGAATCTCGCCATCGATGCGGGCGTAGATGTATCCTTTCTTTGCCAACGACTCGAAGAGTTCGCGGTAGTGACCCTTTCTGCCCTGCACTATCGGGGCGAGCAGGGCTACCTTGCGGCCGTCAAAGCCGTGGATTATAAGGTCGCAAATCTGCTCGTCGGAGTAGTGGACCATCTCCTCGCCCGTGATGGGCGAATAGGCTCGTGAGGCGCGGGCATAGAGCAGTCGCAGGAAGTCGTTAATCTCGGTTACGGTGCCGACGGTCGAGCGCGGATTCTTGTTGGTGGTCTTCTGCTCTATGGCGACCACGGGACTCAATCCCGTGATTTTATCCACCTCCGGACGCTCCATGGTGCCGACAAATTGACGGGCGTAGGTCGAGAGTGTCTCCATATAGCGACGCTGACCCTCGGCATAGATAGTATCGAAAGCCAACGACGACTTGCCCGAACCCGAAAGTCCCGTCACGACAACCAACTTGTCGCGTGGGATTTCGAGGTCGATATTTTTGAGGTTATGAACCCTCGCACCGAGTATTTTGATTTTATCCTCCATAGGGCGGGGCAAAGATACAAAAATCCTACCAGCAAACAGTCAGCATCGACGAAAATATTGTCTGCAACGAGATTATGCCGACCAAATCGGCAAAGCATATTACAATAATGATGGTTGTGAAGACTTTGATGAAGCGACCTCCCCAATGTACGAAGTAGTGTGATGCAAGCCATGCACCAATCATATTGCCCGCACCGTGAATCAATCCAAACCAATAATCCACATGTCCGTTAATCATAAACACCGCCATCGAGAATGGCATGGCGACACAGAGGACTATTCCTTTGAGAACATTGGCAGTTACGATATCGAGTTTCATCGACCAGAGCGATATTGCCAAAATTAGATAACCCAAGCCGATGTAGATGTATCCCCCGTAGAAACCGATAAGCAGAAACCAAAAGTAGTGCATCGGCTTAATCTTCATCGACTGTGCGGGGTGGAATTTTTTGTGGTTGTCGAAAATCATGTAGAGCAGAATCACGAACAACACCACTCCAAAGCAGATACGGAAGATGGTGTCGTTGATATGAGTTGCCAAAAACGAACCTCCGATATTGCCGATGATTACCGGCACAGCGAGCAATAGACCGCTTTTGAGGTCGAGCATACGCTTGCGGATAAATGTCACTGTTGCCGCCAAATTCTGCATAACAACAGCGATGCGGTTTGTGCCGTTAGCAACCGTAATGGGGAGTCCGAGAACCATAAATACGGTCATCGTAATAACCGAGCCACCACCCGCAAGGGTGTTGATGATGCCGACCACAATGCCGGAGATGAGCAGTAATAGAATTATATCGTAGGTCATACTTTTCTAATTGATAATTGACAATTGATAATTGATAATTGACAATTGATAGTTGATAATTAAGGGTTTTCGATGCGAAAATGGTCGGCATCGTTGAGCGTTGGGAACTTTTCTCGGAATTGGGCCAACTCCTCCGCATCCAACTCTGCCGAAATCACACCCTCCTCGGCTCCGATTTCAGCTAATATTTCGCCCTTAAAACCGATAATTGCCGACTCTCCGGAGTAGTTGGTCGTAGGGTCGCTACCCGTGCGATTGGCTCCGATGACGAAGGCTTCGTTTTCGATTGCGCGAGCCTGCAACAGCGTTTGCCACGCTCTGCGACGAGATGCCGGCCACGAGGCAGGGTAGAGTGCTACGTCGTAATCACCTCGGCAGCGGCTCCACACCGGAAAGCGCAGGTCATAGCAGACGAGTAACAGCCAGCGCAGACCTCCCCACTCGACAACCACACGCTCCGAGCCTGCCGTAAGATGCTCCGCCTCGCCACCAATCGTAAAGAGGTGGCGTTTGTCGGAGTGAAGAACCTCGCCCGAAGGCTTTACGAAGAGTGCGCGGTTATAGCATTTGCCCTCCTCCGAAATTATCGCGGTGCCGACAACAGCGCAACCATACTTGGTTGCCACCGAGCGCATCCACTCGACGATTTCGCCCGACATCGGCTGTGCTACAGTGGTCGGGTCGGTCGTGAAACCTGTGGCAAACATCTCCGGAAGAATAACCGTATCAGCCTTTGCGCGAGCGATAAACTCCTCCGCGCGAAGAAGGTTGGAGGGGATGTTACACCACTCCATACTATACTGACAAACGGCCACGCGATGTTTCATACCAACAAATATACACAAATAATTCTTAAATCTGTGAATAGTTTTGTATTTTTGTCGCAATAAAACATGTTTTTTGTATGAAGGTAGGTCAGATTCAGAAACTTAAAGTTGCACGTATTTCGGACTACGGATTATATCTGGTGGATGAGGATCAGAACGAGGTGTTGCTCCCCAACCGCTACGTCTCGCTCTCGGACCGTGAAGGTGACGAGAAGGAGGTCTTCGTCTATCACGACTCGGAGGATCGTCTGGTTGCAACGACCGAGACACCGACAATCAAAGCGGGCGAGGTTGCCTATCTGAAAGTTGTCGATAAGTCGGTGCATGGTGCATTCCTCGATTGGGGATTGACGGGTAAAGACCTCTTCCTGCCCAACCGTAATCAGCAGGGCGGAATAATCGTCGGTCGCAGTTATCTGGTCTGGCTCTATGTCGATAATATCACGGGCAGATGCGTCGCGACCAACAAGTTCAAGGCGTTTGTCGATAACGATATCATCAGCGTAAAACCTCGTCAGCAGGTCGATATTATTGTCGCTTCCGAGAGTCCGATAGGCTACCGCGTGATTATCAATAATCGCCATTGGGGAATGATTTACAAGAATCAAATCTTCCGTAAGGTTGCCGTGGGCGATAAGATGACGGCATATATCCGTCGTATTACTGACGATAACCGTATCGATGTGAGCCTTCAACAGGAGGGCTATGCCGAGGTGCAGAACTCTGCCGAGCGACTGCTCGAATTGGTGCAGGCAAATCGCGGATTTCTGCCGCTGAACGATAATAGTGCGCCCGAAGCCGTTATGGCGGCTACGCAGATGAGCAAGAAGGTCTTTAAGCGCTCGCTCGGAGTGCTGCTCAAACGTGGCGATGTTGAGGTTACGGACGAGGGTATAAAGGTGAAGTAGAGAGATATGGCAAAGGTAACCACTGCGGAGCGAGTCTCTCGCGAACAATCCGACAATTATGTCTTTCAACGCTCTCTTTTGGCATACCACAAGGCTGCCGAACTAATCGAGGGCGATGTCCTCGAAATAGGCACGGGCGAGGGGTATGGAGCCGAAGTGTTGGCTCCGCATGCCGTACGCTTCATAACTATCGATAAGACCTCGCCGGAGAGTATCTATCAAGCGGCAAATGTCGAGTTCGTGGAGGCTGCCGTGCCTCCGATTCCTGCCGAGAATAACTCATTCGACTACGTCGTGTCATTTCAGGTTATCGAGCATATCAAGCGCGACTTCGACTTTGTGCGCGAGGTCTATCGTGTCTTGAAACCGGGTGGTAAGTTTATTGTTACGACCCCCAATGCTCCGATGTCGCTCACGCGCAATCCGTGGCATGTGCGCGAGTATCGTCCGGAGGAACTGACAAACATCCTCGAATGTTACTTTGCGAAGGTCGAGCCGTTTGGCGTCTTCGGTAACGAGAAGGTTATGGAGTATTACGAGAAGAATCGTCGCAGTGTTCGCAAGATTACACGTTTCGATATTCTGCGCTTGCAGTATATCCTGCCGCGATTTATCTTGAAGTTGCCCTACGACCTGCTCAATCGCCTTAATCGACGTCGTCTGTTGAAGCAAAATCACGAACTGACCACATCGATTACGATGAACGACTACTCGGTAGCACCTGTTGCAGCGGATTGTTTCGATTTGTTCTACGTAGCGACCAAGTAGAGAATCTCTCTACCGGAGAAAATGACAGGGGGTTACGCCACATTCAGCGTAACTCCCTGCTCTGTTTGCTCCACAACGACTGTATCGCCCTTGCGGAGCTGACCCTCGATTACAAGGGTCGATAGAGGCTCTTCAACCTCTTCGGTAAGCGTGCGTTTGAGTGCGCGCGCTCCGTATTTTTCGTCATAACCCTGCTCTGCCAAGGAGCGCTTGGCTTCGGGGGTAATCTCGATGGTATAGCCCATTCGTTTGGCGCGAGCCACAATCTCCTGCAACTCCAACTCGATGATACGCTCCACGTCGGACAACTCCAACGAGCGGAAGACTACGACATCATCCACACGATTTATGAACTCCGGGGCAAAGGTGCGTTCAAGAGCCTTGCGGTAGTTCTGTTGGGGCGTTACGGCCTCCTCGCTGATGCCGGATGGGGTGGCATATCCGACACGCACGGGTCGTGTGGGGTTCTCTTGCGAGCCGACATTCGAGGTCATGATTATTATGGTGTTGCGAAAATCGACACGTCGCCCCGAACCATCCGTCAGATGCCCCTCGTCGAAGATTTGGAGCATTGTATTGTAGGTGTCGGGATGAGCCTTCTCGATTTCGTCAAGGAGGATTACCGAGTAGGGATGACGTCGCACCGCCTCGGTAAGTTGCCCACCCTCGCCATAACCAACATACCCCGGAGGCGAGCCGATGAGTCGTGCGATGTTGTGCTTCTCGCTGTACTCCGACATATCGATACGTATCAGCCCGCGTCGCTCATCAAAGAGGTGGCGTGATAGTTCTTTTGCAAGCAGAGTCTTGCCCACACCCGTAGGACCCACGAACATAAAAACTCCGATAGGTCGCCTCTCGTCTTTCAATCCGGCACGCGAGCGATGTATCGAGCGTGTTACGCGCTCCACAGCCTCCGCCTGACCGATAATGCGGGTCGTGAGGGTTGTACGAAGGCTCTTTACACGCTCCAACTCATCGCCGGCAATACGCTCGATAGGGATACCCGTCATTGAGGTTATCACGCGAGCAATATCTCCGTCATCAACCGTTATGGGATTTGCCACGAGGCTACGATGCCACTCGGCACGGCTCTCACTAATCTTTGAACGCAGTGCAATCTCGCGCATACGCGCCACCGCAGCTTGCTCATAGACCAGAGCCTCGACCGCCTCGCGACGCTCGTTGCGGGCTTCCGTAAGAGCCTTTTCGAGAGTACGAATCTCGGCAGGTACGCGGGCAGACGAGATGCGGGCGCGGGAGCCAGCCTCATCGAGAATATCAAGAGCCTTGTCGGGGAAGTGGCGGTCGGTGATGTAGCGGTCGGTAAGTGCGATGCAGGCATCGAGAGCCGCCTCGCTATATCGCACATTGTGGTATTGCTCGTAGTGGGGTGCTACGTTGCGAAGAATCTGCAAGGTCTGCTCACGGGTTGTCGGCTCGACCATTACCCGCTGGAAACGACGTTCAAGTGCAGCATCACGCTCGATGTTTTCGCGATACTCGTCGAGTGTCGTGGCACCGATAACCTGTAACTCTCCGCGTGCAAGCGCGGGTTTGAGTATGTTGGCTGTATCAAGACTCCCCTGCGAGGCTCCTGCGCCTACGATTGTGTGAATCTCGTCGATAAATATAATCGTATCCTTCGCTTTGCGCAACTCTGTCAGCAACTGCTGCATACGTTCCTCGAACTCGCCACGGAATTTGGTGCCGGCAACGAGCGAGGTGACGTCAAGCGCAAACAGCCGCTTGGAGGCGAGTGTATATGGAACTTCGCCCGAAACTATCCGCAGGGCCAGCCCCTCGACAATGGCACTCTTGCCCACGCCTGCCTCGCCAATGAGTACGGGGTTGTTCTTTTTGCGACGCGAGAGAATCTGCACCACACGCTCAATCTCGTCATTGCGCCCGATTACGGGGTCTATCGCCCCTTCGCGAGCCAGACGTGTGAGGTCGGTGCCGAACTTCAAGAGTAGCGAGGAACTTTGGGAAATAGCCTCTTCGAGAGATTTTTCGGTGCGCGCCTCGTTGTAGTCAAGGCGACGAGGCTCAATATTGTTACCTATGCGACCGCCCTCGGCAAGATGCTCTGCATCAGTAGCAAGTGTTTCAGGTGCAAGGCGATACATCTCCATTACACGTGAGGTGCAGGTTGATTTATCGTCGGCAATAGCCACGAGGGCGTGTATGGTTGATATGGTCTTTACATTGGGATTTGCACTGCGCAACTCCTCAATGAAGGTGCCGAAGAACTCTTCGGGAGCGACCTTCATATCGTGTTCGGATGCCGCCTCGCGCTCGATGCGCAGGGTCATCTGGTAGAGTTCCCAATCTTTGAGCCGTGCGGCAACAACCTGATGGGCGAGTGATCCCTCCGAGCGGATTATGCTCAATGCGAGGTAATCCTTCAATGCGCGGCTGTGTCCCGCCTTTGCGGTGTCGAATACAACTCCGGCAATGATGCCTTCGAGTGTCTTTGAAATCTTGATCTGCATCTGTGTTAATCCATATTAAATTTCGGCATAATAACGCCACGAATGAGTGTGATATTATATGCCGAATAGGCTCTGTACGGATGCAGAAACGATATCTTGCTAAAAATAAGCAAGATGCGAATTAAAATATTTTATTGTATTTTTCTACTTGCGAGGGAACTCCCAAATCTCCATATTGCGAATCTCGCTGCCGTCAATCTCGAAGCGCACTGCGGTACGCACCTTGTGTGGGCCGTATTCGCCCGCAGCCCCCGGATTGATATGGAGCAGGTCATAGACGGGGTCGTAGATGATTTTGAGAATGTGCGAGTGTCCAGCAACGAAAATCTTGGGACGGCACGCCTGAATCTTTGCCACGGCTCGTGGGTCATAGCGACGGGGATAGCCTCCGATGTGGGTCATCAGCACGTCGCACTGCTCCGCGCGGAAGAAGGAGAAGTCGTTATAAGCACGACGGGTAATACCTCCGTCGATATTGCCATAGACGGCTCGCAGAGGCTTGAATGAGGCTATCGTGTCGGCAAGTTCTATGGAGCCGATGTCGCCTGCGTGCCACACCTCATCCACGTCGCGCAGAAATTCGCGCAACGGCTCATCGAAGGTGTCGTGAGTGTCGGATATAACGCCTACTTTGACCATCGTATTGCTAATAATTGGAGTTTAGATAGTCGGTGGGCAGGAAGAAGGTCTTGCGCTCCGGTCGTGAGAGGTCGCGGATGTGGGTATCGCGCTGCTGGCGGTTGCCCTTGGCGACAAACTCATCGAGGAATAGCAAAATCTCTGCGTGGTTGTTGTGCATCGGCTCCCAAGCCATAGCGTGGGTCTGATACTCCACAGAGTAGAACCAATATGGTACGCCCGCCTCGCGGAGATGCTTGGCTATATACTTTGAGCCGTACATGCCGCATCCGAAAAGTGCCATCTTGTTGTATGGTACTTGTGTATCGGAGTTGCCATGGAAGAGCAGAGTGGGTGCCGAGGTGGCGCTCCATTCGGGCGCACCGCCCAAAGTGAATACCGCACCGGCAAACGAGATTACGCCTGCATAGTTGAATCCGTCGGGCAGCAGCGAAGCAAGCGGCAGTCCGTTGCAGATGGTGTGCTCGCCTTGCAGTACCGTTATTGCTCCGGCACTCGACCCTGTGGCGATGATTTTCGTGGGGTCTATATTCCACTCCTCGGCATGCTCAACCACAAATGTCGTCGCGCTGAACAAATCCTCGACTGCGAGGTTGATAGTGTTGCGGAAAAGAGGGAAGAAGTCGAGAACTCCGACCCCTTTTGCATCGCGCATACCGAGTCGGTAGTCTATCGACACAACATCATATCCGTTGCGTTGCAGGAACTCGAAATAGGGCATATCAGCCTCCTTGTCGCGCACACCGTGCGAAAATCCTCCGCCAAAGACGAACATCACGCATGGTCGCAGACCCTCGACGGGGGCAGCGTAGTGGTCAAGACGTAACGAGTCGGTACCCTTTACGGCGTAGAGGTGGGTGGTTTTGCCCGAAGGCTCCGTACCCCAAACATATTGGGCGACAACAACGAATATCGTAAGTAGTATGATAAACCTCGCTTTCATTATGATTGAAATATTGAAAATTGTGAGAAAGGGTTACTTTTTCCAAAGTTGGTTCATTCGCTCGGCAATCTTCGCTTCGGTCGGGTTTGTGGTGTTGGGATGATAAAACCTCTTCTCTGTGAGCGAGTCGGGCAGGAACTGCTGCTCGACAAAGTTACCCTCGAAGTCGTGAGCATATTTGTACCCCTTGCCATATCCCGACTCCTTCATCAGACGTGTCGGGGCGTTGCGCAGATGGAGTGGCACGGGGCGGTTGGTCGTGTCGTGCGATACGAAATCCAAAGCCTCGTTGATTGCCATATATGCCGAGTTGCTCTTGGGGCTTGTGGCGAGGTATATGGTCGTCTCGGCAAGGGTTATGCGCGCTTCGGGCATGCCGATTTTATGCACGGTGTCGAAGCAGGCATTTGCCAGCAACAGCGCATTGGGATTGGCAAGACCCACATCCTCCGAGGCAAGAATTACCAATCTTCGTGCGATGAATCGAGGCTCCTCGCCACCTGCCAGCATTCGTGCCAGATAGTATATTGCAGCATCAGGGTCGCTACCTCGCACACTTTTGATGAAGGCGGAGATTACGTCGTAGTGTTGCTCTCCGTTCTTGTCATAGAGGGCGATGTTCTGCTGTAAGCAATCGGTAACGTATTGGTCATCAATGATGATTTTGCCATCGGTTGCACCGACCAAAATATCGAGTATGTTGAGCAACTTGCGTGCATCGCCACCCGAAAATTTGAAGAGGGCTGCCGTTTCGCGTACCTCGATATCGCGCTTCTGTAACTCCTTGTCGGTCGTGAGAGCGCGGTCGAGCAGACGTTGCAAGTCGCCATCATCCATCGGGTTGAGTGTATAGACCTGACAACGGCTCAATAGGGGCGAAATAACCTCAAACGAAGGATTCTCGGTCGTAGCACCGATAAGGGTCACGATACCCTGCTCGACGGCTCCGAGGAGCGAGTCCTGCTGGCTCTTGTTGAAGCGATGAATCTCGTCGATAAAGAGGAATGGCGGACGTTGGTTGAACAGATGCTGACGCTTGGCACTCTCGATAACCTCGCGCACTTCCTTTACGCCCGACGTGACTGCCGAGAGGGTAAAGAATGGGCGTTCAAGTGTTGCCGAGACGAGTTTCGCGAGGGTTGTCTTGCCGACTCCCGGAGGCCCCCACAAAATGAACGAGGGGACATTGCCCGTCTCGAAGAATTTGCGGAATACGCCATTTGTGCCGACCAGATGCTCCTGACCGATGTACTCCTCTATGTTTGTGGGGCGCAGTCGCTCCGCCAAAGGTGCTGCCATAATCTCTCGATTTAGATTCGTTTGCTAATTACTTACAAAAATAGGAGAAAATTTTGAGATTTTTTGGGGTCTAACACAAAAAAAGCGAGGCTGTCGCAATAAATTCTATTGGGCAGCCTCGTCTGTTAAAGTATCGTCTGTTTCGACTATTCGGGTTTTACGAGCGAGAGGAACAACTCATCGAGTTGCGACTGGTCGATAGTCGAAGGTGCATCGAGCATCACATCGCGGCCGGCATTGTTCTTCGGGAAGGCGATATAGTCGCGGATTGACTCGACACCTCCGAACAACGAACATAAGCGGTCGAAGCCGAATGCCAAACCTCCGTGCGGGGGCGCACCGAACTTGAAGGCATTCATCAAGAAGCCAAACTGCTCCTGTGCCTTCTCCGGAGTAAAGCCGAGGCACTTGAAGATGGTTGCCTGCAACTGTGCATCGTGGATACGAATCGAGCCACCACCAATCTCTGTGCCGTTGCAGACAAAGTCGTAAGCGTTGGCACGAACACGTCCCGGATCGCTTTCGAGGTACTCCACATCTTCGGGCTTGGGCGAGGTGAAGGGGTGGTGCATAGCGTAGAAACGCTCGGTCTCGTCATCCCACTCGAACATCGGGAAATCGACAACCCACAGCGGTGCAAACTTCTTCGGGTCACGCAGACCGAGTTGCTGTGCCACCTCCAAACGCAGAGCGCAGAGTTGTGTGAGTGCCTTGAACTTCTTGCCACAGAGGATGAAGACCATATCGCCCGCCTTCGCGCCACACTTTTCGGCCATTGCGCGTACCTCTTCGGGTGAGTAGAACTTGTCGATAGAGGACTTAATGCCTGCCTCCTCGACACGAATCCAGATTAGACCCTTGGCACCTACCTGCGGACGCTTAACGTAGTCGGTCAAGGCGTCAATCTGCTTGCGGGTGTAGGTTGCACAACCCGTAGCAGCAAAGCCGCAGATGTACTCTGCATCGTCGAATACCGAGAATCCGTGACCCTTTGCAAGGTCAGTGATATCAGCGAACTCCATACCGAAGCGCAAGTCGGGCTTATCCGAGCCATACTTCTCCATAGCCTCAATCCACGGCATACGACGGAACGGCTCCGTAAATTCGATGCCCAAGACATCCTTGAACATATATTTTGCCCAACGCTCGAATACGTTGATTACATCCTCCTGCTCGACAAACGACATCTCGCAGTCGATTTGGGTAAATTCGGGCTGGCGGTCGGCACGCAAATCCTCGTCACGGAAGCAGCGTACAATCTGGAAATATTTGTCATATCCTGCCACCATCAGCAACTGTTTGAGGGTCTGTGGCGACTGGGGCAGAGCGTAGAACTGGTTGGGGTTCATACGGCTCGGCACGACGAAGTCACGCGCACCCTCCGGAGTCGAACCGACCAAATAGGGGGTCTCAATCTCCAAGAATCCCTCCGAGTCGAGGAAACGACGAATCGACTGTGCCATCTTGTGGCGCAGAATCATAGCGCGTTGCAGGGGCGGACGACGCAGGTCGAGGTAGCGATACTTCATACGCAGGTCATCGCCTCCGTCCGACACCTCCTCAATGGTGAAGGGAGGGGTCTGTGCCTCGTTCAGGATTGTGAGGGCGGTAGCCGCCACCTCAATATCTCCCGTGGGTATCTTCGGATTCTTTGACTCGCGCTCGATAACCTTGCCGGTTACCTGCAAGACATACTCGCGACCGAGTTTTGCAGCGGCCGCCTTGGTTGCCTCGTCAGAGTGCTCCTCGACAACAATCTGGGTAATTCCGTAGCGGTCACGCAGGTCGATAAAGGTCATTGCACCAAGATTGCGCACCTTCTGCACCCAGCCTGCAAGGGTTACGGTTTCATTTACGTTTGCGGCTCGAAGTTCGCCGCAGGTGTGGGTTCTGTACATAGATTTATCTTATTTTTACGTCTATCTTCCGATTAACGGACAAAAGTAGGAATTTTCGCTTGAAAAAAGAAAGTTTTTGCTATATTTGTACTCAAACCTCTAAAATTTCGAGTTATGAGAAGTACGAAAACCGTTATCATTGCGATTTTGGCAGTTCTTGTAGCGCTCTCATTTGGGGAGGCGTATTCGCAGAATCGCAAGAAAGCTAAGGTATATCCGGAAAGCCCTGCGATTGTCGATTCGGAAGAGTATGCAACAATGTCGGGCGGAGAGAGTGTTGCTCCAAAGGAGAGTATTGATTGGGATATTGTCGATTTGGATACATTGACACTCTTTCCGAAGCATCTGCGCCCTCAAATATATCCGAAGTATCACCACGGAGATATGCGTGGGCTTCAATATGAGGTCGAGAAACATCTCCAAATTCCAAAAACATTGAGGGCAGAGATGCGTGCGCAATCGCTTAATTTTGTCAGGGTGTTTGTCTTATTTATAGTTGAGAAGGATGGCTCTGTGAGTGATGTAAAGTGTTATCGTTCAGGATTTACCGAGCGCGAGACGAATCAGGAGGTTGTGAAGATGTTGGAGCCGCTATTTGTGTCGAAGGGTAGTTGGACTCCCGGCTCTCATAACGGAAGAGTTGTCCGTACCGAAATATGTATGCCGGTCGATTTTCGGCTTAATTTTTAATTCCTAATTCTATTTGTCGTGGAGCAGCAGACACAGCGTGAGCGTGACGAAAATTATATGCGCAAGGCACTAAACGAGGCCCTTGCAGCGTTAGATAAGGGAGAGGTGCCTATCGGAGCCGTTGTTGTGGCGGCTAACGGAGCGATTGTCGGCAGAGGTCATAACTTGGTCGAAACTCTATGTGATGCTACGGCTCACGCGGAGTTGCAGGCAATCACGGCAGCCACATCTACCCTTGGCGGGAAGTACCTTAACGACTGCACGCTCTATGTTACGGTTGAGCCGTGCATAATGTGTGCCGGAGCGATAGCGTGGAGTCAGGTGGGGCGTGTGGTTTATGGTGCTGATGACCCGAAGCGAGGCTACACAACTGTTCAGGGTGCGATTTTGCACCCCAAGACGGTAGTCGAGCGTGGAGTTTTGGGTGCGGAGTGCGAGCAGTTGATGAAGGAGTTTTTTGCCAAGTTGCGATAGCAAAAAGTGAACATTCGCTCACAAAGTTTTGAATTATAACAAAAAAAGGCTACTTTTGCGCCTTGTGAATCGAAAACTAAAAATTGATAATATAAATTTGAATTAGAGATGAAAAAATTGTTTTTGCTGGCGGTCGCAATGATGACCGTGTGTGCAGTTTCGGCACAGAATGAACTTATCGCAAAGTTCAACGAGGGTGTTGCAGCCATGAATAACAAGGATTTTGCTGCTGCAATTACGGCTTATGAGGCGTTTATCGACAAGGGTGCAGACTCGGACGATACGGCCGTATTGGCAAACGTGGCACAGGCGAAGAAGTATGCCGTACAGTGCTATATGGTTCTCGGTGGAAGAAATGCCAAAATGCAGAACTTCGAGAAGGCAGAAGAGGTGTTGAGCGAGGGTGTTATGAAGGCAGAACTCTATGGCGAGACGCAACTTTTGGCTAAAATGAAGAGCCGTTTGGCAGATATCTATTTCGCTCATGGCGCTACTGCTTACAACAGCAAGGACTACGCTACGGCTGTCAAGGTCTTCTCGAAGGGTTATGAGGCAAATCCCCGTAATACCAATCTGGCACTCAACCTTGCAATGAGTTACTGCGAGTTGGGTCAGTTCGAGACCGGTATGGAGATTTATCGCAATGTTGCTGCAATGAATCCGGAGCGTCACGCCGAGGCTGTTGCAAAGGCAAAGGAGATGATTACTTTCTATACGACCAATCAGGTGGCAAAGTTGCAGGCAGAGGGTAACAACGATGGCGTTATCGCTATGGCAGAGAAGATGCTTGCCGAGGATCCCGCATCGGCTTTGGCAGAGAAGATTCGCTTGCAGGCTTACAACGGCAAGAAGGAGTACGACAAGGTTATCGAGTTGGGCGAGACTGCTGCCATGGCACAGACCTCTGACGAGGATAAGAGCGACGTATATTTCCTTATCGGTGCTGCCTACAATGCAAAGTACAATGCCGGTGGTAACAAGGATGAGGCGTTGAAAAACAAGGTTGTTGAGTATATGGGCAAGGTTACCGCAGGTAATGCCGTTGAGGGTGCGAAGGCTGCAATTGCCGACTTGACAAAATAGTGAGATAACACACATTGTGTCAGAAAGTTGAAAAAGTGTGTCCGAATAGTTGTCGGACACACTTTTTTTTATATCTTTGCAAGGTTGTATGACCAAACAGAACCGAACTAAAACTAAACATTGAATGAAAACCTTGATTAGAGGCATATTTGCGGTATTGCTGCTGTGTTGCGGTACGCCCTTGGCTCTCTTTGCGCAGAATACCGGCTCGGTGTCGGGCGTTATCCTCGATGCCGGTAGTAATACAGGGCTTCCGGGTGCTGTAATCGAGGTTAAACTCAATGGTAGTTCGGATGTGAAGTATTACACATCGGGACATGCCGGCAAATTCACGATTAACGGATTGAAATTTGGAGAGTATTCGGCTGTGGTGACCTTCCTCGGCTACGATAATACTGAACTGACGTTCAACCTGAAACGCTCGTCGCACAACCTCGGAACAATACTTATCAAGGAGGCTAATGTCAAGATTGAAACCGTTGTTAAGGAGGCTGTCTCGACCCGAACTATCCAGCGTGGAGATACCCTCTCGTATAATGCCGACGCCTTCAAGACGGCAATGGATGCCGACCTCACGAGCCTGTTGAACAAGATGCCGGGAATCACGGTGTCGGGCAATCAGATTGAGGCACAGGGAGAGCGCATACGCGCTGTATATGTTGATGGCAGTGAGTTCTTCGGTGGAAGTGTCGAGCAGGCTCTGCAAACGCTGCCGGCACAGGCGGTACAACGTATCGAGGTCTATGACCGATTGAGTGAGACGGGTCAGGCAACGGGTATTGCCGATGGCGGTGGAGGTAAGGTAATCAACATCATCACACGTGCCTCGATGCGCCATAGCCAATTTGGTAAGTTGCATGCAGGATATGGATATGAGCCATCCGCCGACCCGAAGATTACGGCAAAGCATAAATATACGGGTGGTGGTGCCGTGAATATATTTGATGACGACCGTCGAATCTCGATGACTGCGCTGGCAAATAATCTCAATAAGCAGAACTTCTCGTCGGACGATGTGAAGATTTCGAGTAGCAGTAACCGCTCGAATGCCTCGCAGAACTACTCGGTCGGAACGCAGAGCGGTATCGGCGAGTCGCAGATTTTCGGCTTCAACCTGACCGATAAGATGGGACCGCGTAAGAACTTCAAATTTGACGGAACGCTCTTCTTTAACCATACCCAAGCCAAGAATCGTTACACGGTTGATCGTTGGTACACCGCCCCGTTGAAGATAGACACGATGGGAATGATAAGTTTCGCGAATCCCGACAACTATACGGCACGTGCCAGAGCGCGTATGGATTGGCGAATCTCGCGACGTCATAATATGGTCTTCATTCCATACGTGCAGTATCGCGACAATTCGTCGGTAAATGTGACGAATGGTCTGCGTTGGGGACAGCAGGGATTACGCTATATTCCCAGCGGCAATGATGGTTGGTTTAAGGGCGTGAATGCCAGCCTCTACACCTCGTACAGAATGACCTTCAAGAAGCCGGCACGATTGTTTGTAATCGATGGCTCGGTGTCGTATTATAAGGGTTGGGATGACCGCGACTATTGGTCAAATGGATCAGGTAAAACGCATAAGACCGATTTGATGCAGGCAACCATCGACACGACCTACACGCGTGCCATGAGCAATACCTCGACATTGACGGCAAGCGGAACTATCACCTATCGTGAGCCTATTGCCAAACATCAGCAACTGACATTTATCTATCGCCCGTATTGGAGTATGCGCGACCGCGATTACGCCTCCTATTCGACCGATTACACCCATGCAGTCAAGGATGAAAAGCGAAATCCCTATACGTCGAGTGATGCTGTGAGTTCGTTTATGTATCATCGTGTGGGTATGGCTTACCGCTATGCTCGTCGTCGAAATTGGACCACGATAAGTGCCTTCTATCAATATTCGGAGTTGTCGAACAAAGACCAATCGGTCGATAAACCGAGCCGCCACGGATATCACAACTTTATATATAACGCCACCTTGCAGTGGAGTTTTGATAAGCAAAACTCGTTGCGCGTGAGCCTTAACTCGGATGTCAAGGCTCCGGGAATGGGTCAGTTACAGGACTATTTCAACGTCTCGAACTCGCAGTATATCTCGCGAGGAAACTCGAAGTTGAAACCTTATATGGACCGCACGGCATTTATCCGCTATACGCGCTCGAACACCGAGAAGGGACGTACATTTATGGTGATGTTCCAAGCCAAGACCATCAGTAACTTTATCGGTACGGCAATACTCTACTCGCCGACGGTTGAGGTGGGCGAAAAGGGCGATCCGAATGCAGGTATTCCGAAGGACCCTAATTATAAGAAATATAACCCTATACAGTTCTCGCAGCCATATAATATGGATGGATATCTGCGTCTGACGGGGCGTGTGAGTCTCGGTCTGCCCTTGCAGTTTATGAAGTCTAATATAAATATGACTGCCGGAGTCGATTATGCCACAACTCCGATGATGTTGAGAGTGTCGCCCGATAATCCCGAAACGGGCGAGGTGGATCGTATAATCTACACACCCGACTGGATTAAGGGAGCCGAGAAGAATACTATCGAGAGTATGAACTATTCGTTCAATGCCGTTTTGGGTAGTAATATATCCGAGAACGTCGATTTTACGCTTGCATGGAATGGCTCGTATAACACTACGAAGGGAACGCTTGCGGGCTTCAACAATAACTACTTTATGCACCGCGCATCGGCACAAATTAAGGTGGTACTGCCTCTCGGATTTACCCTTACGGGAAATTGTCTCTATACGGAGTATCTCGGAATTACCAATGGGTATAAGGATAATTTCGTGCTGCTGAATGTGTGGCTGGGTAAGAAGTTGTTCCGCAAGAAGTTGGGCGAACTTCAAGTGGGTGTGAATGACCTGCTGAACCAGAATACCTCATTTAGCCGATATGTCAGCACGGGCTATTCGCAGGTACGTTACAACTCTATTTTGGGGCGTTACTTCCTGGTTAAATTTACCTACAACCTGCGTCACTTCTCCGGCAATAAAAACTTCCGCAAAAAGAATAACCTCTCGTTGCGATTGATTGAGGATAAGTTCGAGGGTGGCAATAAGTTGCCGACAGTGTTGAAGGATTAGATTGGTAATTGATAATTGATAATTGACAATTGATAATTAAGCCCCTGAAAAGGGGCTTTTTTTGTGTAGGAGGGCTGGGAAGAGTGGGGAGCGCGACCGAGGTCGCTTATGGGGAATTGATAATTGATAATTGACAATTGACAATTGATAATTGATAATTAAGCGGTTGATGGCTAATTTAGAGAGTATAGAGAGTTTAAGGAGTTAGGGGTTGATTCCCTAAATTCCTTAAACTCCCTAATCTTCCCAATTTCCCCATACTCTCTTATAGCCATTGGCCATTGACCCCTCCGGTCTTCGACCACCTCCCCTAAAACAGGGGAGGAGTTTTTTTGTTCCCACGCCTTCCACGCCTTCCACGCCTCCCACGCCTCCCACGCCTCCCC
>SUZF01000037.1 GCA_015060065.1 Rikenellaceae bacterium
GCGCAGAGCCTCCTCATAGTTGCCCTCGCGGATAAGACGTGCGAACTTTGCCGAGCCGGCTACGTTGGTGCGCTCGCCAATATTTATAAAGTTACGCTCCGGGGTTACTACAACCTCTTCGAGTCCGCTCAAACGGGTTGTGTGGCTCGGTTGAGGTATGGGTCGCGGAGCGTACTTGCCGATGCGTTGCGAGAGTTGCAGAATATGTTCGGGCGTTGTACCGCAACATCCCCCCACGATATTGACCAAGCCATGGCGCATATACTCCTCGACTTCGCAAGCAAACTCTTCGGGGGTCTGGTCGTATCCTCCGTCAATATTGGGAAGACCTGCGTTTGGATGTGCCGAAATAGGGTAGTCGCTCACGGCTGCCAGTCTTTCGAGGAAGGGCATCAACTGCTTGGCTCCATAGGCGCAGTTAAAGCCTATCGAGAGCGGTTTTGCGTGTGCTACCGAGGCGTAGAAAGCCTCGACCGTCTGCCCCGAAAGCATACGACCGCTGGTGTCGGCGAGTGTTCCCGAAAGCATCACGGGTATCGCGCGCTCGCGCGTGCGAGAAATCTCCTGCAAGGCGTACAAGGCCGCCTTTGCGTTGAGGGTGTCGAATATGGTCTCGATAAGGATAAGGTCTGCTCCACCATCCACAAGACCCTCGATTTGGGTCTTATATGCCTCTGCGAGTTGCTCAAACGAAACCTCGCGCGTTTCGGGATGCTCGACATCCGTGGCTATCGACGAGGTCTTGCTTGTCGGACCAACCGAGCCGGCAACAAATCGGGGCTTGTACGGATTGCGTGCCGTGAATCGGTCGGCTACTTCGCGGGCAATCTCGGCTGCACGTCGGGCAATCTCCCCGGCATACTCCGCAAGTCCATACTCCGCCAGCGAGATAGCGTTGGCATTGAACGAGTCTGTCGAGATGATGTCTGCCCCTGCGGTGAGATATTTTTCGTGGATTTCGGATATGATATCGGGCCGTGTCAGCACAAGAGCATCGTTGCATCCTCGCAGATTATGCCCCCATGTGGCAAATCTCTCGCCCCGGAAATCCTCCTCCGTGAGGCGGTAACCCTGCACCATCGTTCCCAAACCCCCATCGAGCAGCAAGATGCGCTCGTGGAGCAACTCCTCTATATTATGTTTTGTGTTGTGTGTCACTGCTCGATAAGTTTTATTTCGAATAGACGGCTCCAATTCTTTCCTGTGACGAATATGCGTTTGCCGACACTATCGTAGGCTATGCCGTTCAGCACGTCGGTCGAGGGTGTGCGCTCACTCTCCGGAAGCAACCCTTCGAGGTTGATTAAACCCTCTACAACGCCCGTTGCAGGGTTGATTATCACTATCTTATCTGTCGTATAGACGTTAGCCCAAATCCTGCCCTCAATCCACTCCAATTCGTTGAGCAGTTGCACGGGATTTCCCTTGTAGGTAACCGTCACGGATGAGGTACGACGGAATGTTTCGGGGTCGATGGTCGAGAGGCGGGCAGTGCCGTCGGTCATATAGAGTTTTTTGCCATCTGTGGTCAGTCCCCAACCCTCGCCCGAATAGCGCAATGTCTTGATTCTATGCCCCGTATTACGGTCATAAACATAAGCCGTGTTACTTGTCCAAGTGAGTTGGTATATTTTGTCACCAAGTAGCGTGATGCCCTCGCCGAAATCCTTTTCGGGTAGTTCGGCAACCACATCGGCACTACCTGTTGAGAGGTTGAGACGTTGCAGGCGCGAAAGTCCGTGCTGACCCGTTCCCTCCCACATCACGCCATCCTCAAATTGCAAACCCTGCGTGTAACTCGTCGTCAGATGTGGGTATGTGGCGACGACCTCGTAGGTGTAGTGCTTCGGCTCGGAGGGGGTCGAAGAGGGCGCGTGTCGGTGTGTTGCAGAGTTGCCACCACAGCAGATGCAACCGCTCATAAGAAAAATTGTTGCTAAAAATCTCCTCATAATCGACACAAAGGTAGTAATAATTTGTTATATCTGCGGAAAATTCTTACCTTTGCGCTCCAAATCGTACCCGAATGAAGCCGTTTTTGCGCTGAAACAGAGCAAAAGCAGAGTCGAGAGGAGGGAGATTTGGTATGTGAAGCGAGAAAATCGAACAAACAGATATAAGACTTATGAAAATCGTTAGAGAACAAAAAGAGTTGCATGCGTCGCTTATCAGAGTGACCGTTGATGAAAAGGATTACGGCGAGGCTGTCGAGAAGACCCTCCGCGAGTACAAGCGTAAGGCTAACATTCCGGGATTCCGCCCCGGTATGGTTCCGATGGGTATCGTGAAGAAGATGTACGGTAAGGGCGTGGTAGCCGAGGAGTCGTACCGTTTGGCTTCGCACTCGGCATTCGATTACCTCCAAAAGGAGAATATCGACTACGTTGGTGACGTTATCCCCGCAGAGGAGCAGGGCGACTTCGATTTCGAGAACAACACCGAGTTCGAGTTTGTCTTCGAGATTGGTGAGGCTCCCGCAATCAACCTCGACCTCTCGGCAAAGGATAAGGTTACCTATAACCGTATCAAGGTCGATAAGAAGATGCACAACGACTTCAAGGATAACTACCTGCGTCGCTTCGGCCGTTTGGTAGATGTTGATAAGGTCAAGAAGGATGAGGCGTTGAGCGTAACGCTCGATAATGGCGATATGCGTATCGAGGAGGCTTATGTCGGTCTTATCTCGATGAGCGACGAGGAGCGTAAGCCCTTCATTGGCAAGAAGGTTGGTTACAAGACTACCGTGAATGTTAATGACCTCTACAAGAATCCTGCACAGCGTGCTTCGATTCTCCAAGTTAAGGAGGCAGAGTTGGAGGGTATCAACCCCGAATTCTCGCTTGAAATCACGAAGATTCGTCAGTTTGCAAATCCCGAACTCAACGAGGAGTTCTTCAAGATGGCTTTCCCCGCAGGCGATGTAACCAACGAGGAGCAACTCGATGCATTTGTTGATGCAGAAATCGAGAAGGAACTCTCGCGTGAGAGCGACTACCTCTTCACGTTGCAGTTGCGTAACTACCTGCTCGAAAAGGCACAGTTGGAGATGCCGACCGAGTTCTTGAAGCGTTGGTTGTATGTAATCAACGAGGGTAAATTCACGATGGAGGATATCGAGAAGGATTTCGATGGTTTCGTGAAGATGTTCTCGTGGAACTACTTGCAGAAGCACTTCATCCAGACCTTGGAACTTAACGTAACTGCCGAGGAGGCTGCTGCCGAGGCGAAGGTATTTGCTGCTGCACAGTTCGCGCAGTACGGTATGCCGTCGGCACCCGCAGAGATGCTCGAAAACTTCTCGAAGCAGATTCTCGAAAATAAGGAGCAGGCGCAGAAGATTTACGAGAAACTCTACGAGCAGAAGGTTGTTGAGGCCGTGAAGGCGAAGATTAAGGTTACGGAGAAGAAGGTGTCGGCAGAGGAGTTTGCCACACTCGCAAAGGAGATTTAGTCTTTTCCGTAGAATATTATCGGTAAAAACTCTGCGGGCATAATCTCTCGCAGAGTTTTTGCTATAAAAGAAGTGCCGTAGAACGGTCTGAATCCGAAAAAAAACGAAAACAAAGAAGAATATGTCAGAATTTGAAAAATTTGCCCGCGGTCGAATGGGGTTGAGTTCGATGACTCTGCACGACTACATCTCGACACAGGCGGCATACGTTTCGCCAACGATTATCGAGGAGCGACAACTGAATGTGGCAACGATGGATGTCTTTTCGCGTCTGATGATGGATAGAATCATCTTCCTCGGTGCGCCTATCTATGATGATGTAGCCAACATCATTCAAGCCCAAATTCTCTTCTTGGAGGTTGCCGACCCCGAAAAGGATATTCAAATCTACATCAACTCGCCCGGTGGCTCGGTAACGGCAGGTTTGGGTATTTACGATACGATGCAGTTGGTAAATTGCGATGTTGCTACGACTTGTACGGGTATGGCAGCATCGATGGGTGCCGTACTGCTCACGGCAGGTGCTGCCGGCAAACGAGCTGCTCTGCCTCACTCGCGAGTGATGATTCATCAGCCTCTCGGAGGTGTGCAGGGTCAGGCATCGGATATCGAGATTACGGCTCGTGAGATTATGCGTACCAAGCGCGAACTCTACGACATCCTCTCGCAGCACTCCGGCGTAGCAGTCAAGAAGATTGAGCGCGATGCCGACCGCGACTACTGGATGACGGCAGAGGAGGCGAAGGAGTATGGTCTGATTGATACAGTCTTAACCAAAAGAACTAAATAGCGATGGCTGATAAGAGAAACGGACGTGGCGGCAACGGCTCGCGTGAGAATGAGTGCTGCGACTTCTGCGGTGCGCGCCGTAATGATGTCGATTTGTTGCTCACCAGCAGTGACCACCGACTCAATATATGCAATAACTGCATTGCCGAAGCGCATAAGATGCTTGTTGCCGGTGGCATCATCAAGGATGGTATGCGTAAATCGGCAGGAGCGGCCGGTGGCTATGTCGATAAGGCTCCGCAGACAATGGAGGAACTGCTCAAACCGGTGCAGATTAAGGATTTCCTTGACCAATACGTCATCGGGCAGGATAGCGCGAAGAGGTATATCTCGGTAGCGGTCTATAACCACTATAAGCGTCTGATATGCAGCCGTGCAGGTATGTCGGCAGACGATGTCGAAATCGATAAGTCGAATATTCTGCTCGTAGGCCCTACGGGTACAGGTAAAACGCTGATTGCAAAGACTATCGCAAAACTGCTCAACGTGCCTTTTACGATTGTCGATGCCACGGTGCTGACCGAGGCGGGATATGTCGGAGAGGATGTCGAGAGTATCCTTTCGCGTCTGTTGCAGGTGGCAGACTATAACCTCGAAGCCGCAGAGCGCGGAATTGTCTTTATAGATGAAATCGACAAGATTGCCCGCAAGGGAGATAATCCGAGCATCACGCGCGATGTGTCGGGCGAGGGTGTGCAGCAGGCGCTCCTCAAGATCGTCGAGGGCACGGAAGCAAGCGTTCCGCCGCAAGGTGGCCGCAAGCATCCCCAGCAGGAGCTCATCCATATCAACACTACGAACATCCTATTCATCCTAGGCGGCGCATTCGTCGGGTTATCCGACATCATCGCGCAGCGCGTGGGCAAGCATGGGCTTGGATTCAACGTAGAGCTTCCCGAGAGCAAGAAGCAGGCCGAGGCGGAGCTTCTCGAGCAGGTGCTTCCCGAGGACCTGAACAAGTACGGCATGATTCCCGAGTTCGTGGGCAGGATCCCCGTCATCACGGCGCTTTGCGAACTTTCGGAAGAGGATTTGGTCCGTATCCTGACCGAGCCGAAGAACGCGCTCGTCAAGCAATACAGGAAGCTTTTCGCGTTCGAAGACGCAGAGCTTACTTTCCAACGTCGTGCGCTCGAGGCGATCGCACACGAGGCTGCCGAACACGGCACTGGTGCGAGAGGCCTTCGCAGCATCTGCGAGCGCGTCTTGCAAGATGTCATGTACGATCT
>SUZF01000020.1 GCA_015060065.1 Rikenellaceae bacterium
TCTACCTTTGTGCTCGTAGTTAGTTGGCTTAATTACGACCTTCATGTAGTCTCCTATGTAGAATTTCGTAATTTTCGTAAAAACTAACGCTGAAAATCAGTGAGTTAAAAATAAAGCCTGTCTAACCGTGATGATGGATAGGCTCTTTTTTTGGAGAGTAATAATGCAAAAACCACCCCGATTTTATGTGTTATTTTTGACCTATAAGCCCAATTTCTGTGAAAGCACCCCGTTTCATCTGGGGCAAACAACAAAAACTATCCCCCTCTCGATGTTACGGCACACGCTTCGCTTTCGTGCCGTTTCATCTGGGACAAGCCGAAAAAGACTGCCCCTCTCGATGTTACGGGGCATTTTCTGCGAAAACACCCCGTTTCATCTGGGGCGGCTCGGACACAAAACAAGGCAGTATATACAAATGCATAGACAAAAAGCAGAAAAGAGGCGTTTATGAGTGAACTCATACGCCTCTTTTCCTCTTTTTGTCCGTTCTTCGAACGCTGCCTTGTTTTGCGTCGCTCGCCTGCGGACGATGTTGGGCTACCAGGATTCGAACCTAGAATGACAGGACCAGAATCTGTAGTGTTACCATTACACCATAGCCCAATGTTGGTTTGCGAGTGCAAAAGTAGAACTTATTTTCTCAATCGCAAAGAAAAATGCGAAAAATTTGTATATTTGCTGAAATATTTTTCGATTTTACCTAAAAACTTAATTGATATGAATGTAAAATTACGCCTTACGGCCATGAACTTCCTGCAATACGCAGTCTGGGGTTCGTATCTTACCTCAATGGGTACATACCTCGCAGGTATCGGTCTTGGAGCCCAAATCGGCATCTTCTATGCTGTGCAGGGTATCGTTTCTCTCTTTATGCCCGCATTAGTCGGTATCGTTGCCGACAAGTGGATTGAGGCTCAAAAAGTCCTCGGAGGTTGCCACCTGCTTGCGGCTGCATTTATGGCGGCTGCCGGCTACTACGCAATCTCGGCCGAGCAGGTAGAGTTCGCAACTCTCTTTACACTCTACACATTGAGCGTGGCATTCTACATGCCGACCATCGCGCTCTCGAACTCGGTGGCTTACAGCGCACTCGAAGGTGCAGGACTCGACACGGTAAAGGCGTTCCCGCCCATCCGCGTATGGGGTACTGTCGGCTTTATCTGTGCAATGTGGTGTTGCGATATTGCCGGATTCCAATCCAACGCCTACCAATTCCTGCAATGTGCGGCCTTGGGTCTTATCCTCGGTCTCTACTCAATGACTCTGCCCAAATGCTCCGTAAATAAGACAAGCGGTGCAACCGACATTGCCGAGGCTCTCGGCTTAAAAGCATTTGCACTCTTCAAGCAGAAGAAGATGGCTATTTTCTTCATATTCTCGATGTTGCTGGGCGTATCGTTGCAGATTACCAACGGCTTTGCAAATCCGTTCATTACCGACTTCGGTAAGATTCCCGAATTTGCAGATACCTTTGGCGCACAGCATGCCAACATCCTGATTTCACTCTCGCAGGTATCGGAGACCCTCTGCATCCTGCTCATTCCGTTCTGCTTGAAGCGTTTCGGCATCAAGAACGTGATGTTGATGTCGATGTTTGCATGGGTGCTGCGCTTCGGATTCTTCGGTGTGGGTAATCCCGGAAGCGGTGTTTGGCTATTCATCCTCTCGATGATTGTCTATGGCGTGGCATTCGACTTCTTCAACGTGTCGGGTTCGCTCTTCGTGAATAACGAGACCGACGAAAAGATTCGCTCGTCAGCACAAGGCCTCTTTATGATGATGACCAATGGCGTCGGTGCAACTATCGGTACGCTGGGTGCGCAGGCAGTTGTAAACAAGTTCGTCTATAACGGCTCGCAGGGTGTCGAAATGATGGAGGGCTGGTCCACAACGTGGCTCATCTTCGCGGCATACGCATTGGTTGTAGCCATTGTCTTTGCGCTTGTATTCAAGTATAAGCACAATCCCGAACAGATGGCTAACGTCAAGCACTAAACCCCTAATTGCGAATAGCAACAACGAGAGCCGGTCTGATTGCAGACCGGCTCTCTATCTTTACACGCATCAGTTACTTTATGATTTTTTGTATCGAATTTGCCCTTTGCATAGCGGCATTCAGTCCCTCGGCATCGTCTGTCTCAATCATCTTGCGCAGAATCTGCAACTGATGAATATGCTCGCGCAACACATCCAGCACATTATATTTATTTTTGAGAAATATCGGTGTCCAAGTGGTTGCCGACGACTTTGCCAGACGTACCGTACTCTCGAAACCGCCACCTGCAAGGTCAAAGATATGCTGCTCCTCTCGTTCCTTTTCGAGAACGGTCAGAGCCAAAGCAAACGATGTGATATGTGAGATGTGCGACACGTATGCTGCGTGAAGGTCATGCTCCTCGCCACTCGACATCGCAATTCGCGCCATACCAATCTTATCATATATACCCTCAACGACAGCCAGAGCATCCTCTGCCGAGCGCTCGCGTTCAAGTACAACGGCCGTGCGACCGGCAAAAGCATCCTCACGAGCAGCCGCAGGGCCACTATACTCGGTACCCCACATCGGATGTGTGGCTACAAAGCGTGCGCGACGGGGGTGTTGCGAAATAGCCTCACACAACTCCTCCTTAATCGAGCCCATATCCATAACTGTTTGGTGGTCACCTACACGATTCAGCACCTTTACAGCCAGCAAAGGCAGAGTATCGACCGGCACTGCCAAAACGATAAGGTCGGCAGCAACGACACCCTCTTCCAACTCAACAATTCTATCGACCAAGCCTCTCTTCAAAGCCTCCTCGGCATGACGCGGAGAGTGCTCCACACCCAAAATTTCGTCAGCAATGCCGTGCTTGCGAAGAACGAGTGCAAACGAGCCTCCGATAAGACCTACACCAACAATCAATACCTTCATACCCTACTCCCTATTTGTTGATTAGACGCATCTGAACATGTACCGACTCCTCGTGAATCGCTTGCAGTACGGATATCACAAACTCTATATCGAGGTCGAGTTCCGCAGCCTGCGCACCGCGGAGATTGAGAATCTCGTCATAACGCTGCGCCTGCAACACGGGCATATCATGCTCCTTTTTATACTTACCGATTTCGCGCGACACACGCATACGCTTCGAGAGGAGCGCGAGAAGTTGATTATCGAGTTTATCAATCTCACGACGCAGTTCTGCGAGGCTCTCGGTAGTCTGGGTGGTCTCGCGAATAATCAGATGGTCGAGAATCACAGCCAGCGCATCAGGTGTAACCTGCTGATTCTTATCGCTCCATGCGCAATCCGGACAGTTGTGAGCCTCAATCATCAAACCATCAAAACCGAGGTCCATAGCCTCCTGCGAGAGCGGAGCAATAAGTTCGCGACGACCGCCCATGTGGCTGGGGTCGCAGAAGATGGGCAACTCCGGCAGACGACGACGCAACTCGATGGGGATATGCCACTGTGGAGGATTGCGATAGAGAGATTTTTCGTACTCACTGAATCCGCGATGGATGGCTCCCAAGCGTTTGATGCCGGCATTATTGATACGTTCCAAGGCTCCAATCCACAATTCGAGGTCGGGATTTACGGGGTTCTTGACCAACACCGTAACATCATGACCCTTCAATGCATCGGCAACCTCCTGCACTGCAAATGGGTTTGCAGCCGTGCGCGCACCAATCCACAAGATATCTATCCCTGCGGCAAGTGCAGCCCTGACGTGCTTCTCGGTAGCAACCTCTACCGCAGTGAGCATTCCGAGTTCGCTCTTCACTCGTTTGAGCCATTCCAGACAAGGCTCACCACCACCCTCGAAGCCTCCGGGCTTGGTGCGAGGTTTCCACACTCCGGCACGGAAAATCTTCACGCCTGCCGCAGCCAGAGCGCGAGCCGTCTCCATAACCTGCTCCTCGGTCTCGGCACTACACGGACCAGCTATAACCATCGGGCGTTTCTGCTCCACGCCATCGAATGTAATCTTTTCGAGTTCCATATCTATATTCTGAATAATTGTAAACACTTTTGTATCGAATCGCTCTTTACTCGTTGCAGAGCCTCCTCCATACGCTCACGTGTGGCGCAGAGCGATATGCGGATATATCTGTCGCCATTGCTGCCGAAGACCATTCCGGGCGTAACAAAGACCCCGGCCTCATAGAGCAACAGGTCTGACATCTGCACACCATCACGCATCTTTTCCGGAATCCGTCCCCAGAGGAAAAGCCCCACCTGCGAGGGGTCAAACCTGCAATCCAAAGCCTCCAAAATCTGCTCGGCAATCTTGCGTCGCCCGGCATACTCCGCATTGAGTTCGGCATACCACTCCTCGTCAGCACCCAACGCCTCGACCGCAGCAAGTTGCACGGGGCGGAACATTCCCGAATCGATATTGGACTTCACGCGCAGAATCCACTCTATAAATTGGGGATTGGATGCCAACATTCCGACTCTCCACCCCGCCATATTATGACTCTTGCTCAACGAGTTCATCTCGATACACACATCCTTGGCTCCTTCCACCGAGAGCAGGCTCTCCGGTGTATCGTTCAAGATAAAACTATACGGATTGTCGTTGCAGATAACGATACCGTGGCGACGCCCGAAATCGACCAATCGCTGCATGGTCTCTCGCGTAGCACGCGCTCCCGTAGGCATATTGGGATAGTTCACCCACATCAACTTTATGCGCTCCAACGGCAAGCGTTCCAGAGCCTCAAAGTCGGGCTGCCAACCCCTCTCCTCGCAAAGGTCATAGGTAAAGACCTCCGCCTCTGCCAAACGGCTCACTGACGAATAGGTCGGATATCCGGGATTTGGCACCAATACACCATCGCCCTTATTGACAAAGGCAAGCGTCGTATGCAGAATACCCTCCTTCGAGCCAATCAGAGGCTGAATCTCGGTTGCAGGATCGAGCGTTACGCCATAGTTCGCTGCGTACCACTCCGAGAAGGCCTTGCGCAATTCGGGAATACCCACGTAGGGCTGATATGAGTGTGTATCAACACGGTGGCTCTCCTCGCACAAACGCTCCACAACCTGCGCCTGTGGCGGACGATCGGGTCCTCCGACACCGAGGCTGATAATGTCGTGCCCCTCGGCACGCATCGAGGCAATCTCGCGCAACTTCTTCGAGAAGTAGTACTCGCTGACACCCTGCACCCGCTCGGCAGGGCAAATTCTCTTACATTTTGAACTCTGCATACTCTCCCAAGGTTTTAAGGTCGCTGACCAGAGGTAAAATGGCTGCCACTGCTTGATTATAACGCACCACATCGTCAAAAGTTAAATCGATATAGAAGCGATACTCCCATTCATGTCCAATGATGGGCAGTGACTGAATCTTCGTGAGGTTGATATCGTAGAACGAGAGTATGGTCAGCACCTTCGACAGCGAGCCGCGAGAGTGTTGCAGGCTGAATGCTAACGATGCCTTATCGGGGTTTGCAGACTGCATCGCAGATTGGGTGTCGGTGTGAGCAACAACCAGAAAGCGTGTAAAGTTATGTTTGTTGGTCTCGATACCCTCCTCCAAAATCTCCATTCCGTAGCGACGCGCAGCCCAAGCACTGCAAATGGCAGCGTGTCCGCGCAGACCGCGCTCCGCAATCTCGCGCGCACTGCCGGCAGTATCGTCGCGCTCGACAACCTTAAACGAAGGGTGACGTTTCAGAAAGTCACCGCACTGCATCAATGCTATCGGGTGGGAATGTACCTCACGAATCGACTCCATGGTATCTCCGGGCAAGGCGCACAAAACGTGCGATATGCGCAGTTTGTACTCGCCCACGACTGCAAGGTTGCTCTCGCGTAGCAGTTCGTGATTCTGCAACAAACTGCCGGCAATGGTATTTTCGATGGCGACAATTCCACACAACGACTTATCCGCAGCCACTCGCTCGAAGAGTTCATCAAAGGTATCGCATGGTACCGACTGCACCTCCTCATTCGCAAAATAGCCTCGTGCTGCCACCTCGTGGAAACACCCCTCGACTCCCTGTATTGCTACCTGTATCATATCTCGTTCAAAAAAAAATCTATTTACGACAGAAAAATCTCGCTCTCAATAAAAAAATCCCGCTCACTCGGAACGGGACCATACATCTTTGTTGTTATCTGTTACACACCTTATACATACAATCCCTATTACTTTCGGCTAAAAAAGTAATAATAAAAAAAGTATGCAGATGCAAAATTAGTCATAATCAAAAATCCGTCTTACGCACGTTGCGTAGTGCAAATGTAGTAAATATTTCCTATGATTGCTACTATTAGGCAAAAAATTTATCATTTTTCGCACCCTCATAACGCAAAATCGTACAATTTAGCCCATAAAAGGGATGTTGCGACAATATATTTTCGTACATTTGCGACTATGAAACGGACTACATTTATACACATAGGTATCACCCTGTTGTTGGCTCTTGCCCTATGCGGATGCGGAGGTGGCAACAGCACGAACAACAGCGACAAAGAGTGCATATTTGTCTCGATTGCGCCACTGCGCCCATTGGTCGAGGCTATTACGGGAGATGACTTCGACATCGAGATTCTCGTACCGACGGGAGCCTCCCCGGAGTCTTTTGAGCCTACACCGCGACAATTTATAACATTGAACAAGGCCCGGATGGTTATGGCTGTGGGTCTTATCGACTTCGAGCGCAACCTCCTCTCGAAAATCGAGCAGAAGGGGAAGATTATCAACCTCTCGCAAGGTATTGAACTTATCGCCGGCAGTTGCTCGCACCACCATCACGGGCATCACTGCACACACGGCATAGACCCTCACATCTGGACCTCGCCCGTCGCCCTAAAAACTATGGCTCGCAATGCCTACGAGGCGATTGCCGCAGCGTATCCCGACTCGACGAAGTACAGCACAAACTACACACAGTTGCAATCACAACTCGACTCGCTCGATTGCTCGGTACGCCACATCTGCGAGAATGCACGTGTACGCAGATTCGTCATCTACCACCCCGCTCTTACCTATCTCGCTCGCGACTACGGTTTGGAGCAGATATCAATCGAACACGAAGGGAAAGAGCCGAGTGCCAAGCGGTTGGCTACGATTATCGGCATATCCCAAGCCGACAACATACGCAAGATATTCTATCAATCGACCTACCCCCGCTCGACCGTCGAGGTTATTGCCGAGGATATCGGTGCCGAGCCGGTGGAGATAGACCCTTTGGGCGAAGATATCTTCTCGAATATTGAGGTCATGACACGTTTAATCACCGAATAATCAACTGGTCCTATGGCACTTGTAACTCTGCGCGACGTTACTGTTCGCTACGATGATTTCACGGCTCTCGAAGGGGTCTCTCTCGATATCTTCGAAGATGATTTTCTGGGTATTATAGGGCCTAACGGTGGTGGTAAAACCACGCTAGTAAAGGCTATTGTCGGTGCGCTACCCCACACCGGAAGCATCGAACTTTCGCCTTCGCTCTTTCGCGACCGAAGCCGTCTTATCGGATATATGCCCCAGCAGACCCGATTCGACACTTCGTTTCCGATATCGGTACTTGAACTCGTAATGTCAGGCCTGCAATCCGAGCGAGGATTTCACTCTCGCTACGGCTCGGAGGAGCGTCATCGCGCTCTCGAACTGCTCGAAACAGCAGGCATTGCCGAGTTGGCAAAACGACAAATTGGCGAAATTTCGGGAGGTCAGTTGCAACGCGCCCTGCTCTGCCGTGCTGTTATTATCGAGCCAAAGTTGCTGATTCTCGACGAGCCTGCAAACTTTGTCGATAACCAATTCGAGAACGAACTCTACACCTTGTTGCGCAAACTCAACGAGCGCATGGCGATTGTTATGGTATCGCACGACATCGGCACGATTACGAGTGTTGTAAAGAGCATAGTCTGCGTAAATCGTACTGTTCATCGCCATAACTCGAATATCATTACCGAGGAGCAACTCGAAAATTACAACTGCCCGATACAGATAATTTCGCACGGAAAGGTGCCTCATACGGTACTTTGCGAGCATCATCATTAGTATTTTTGTTGTGCGAGTAGGAGATTTTTGCCCTTTTTGTTAAAAAAATTGCACTGAAAGTTTGATTGTATGAAAGATTTATTATCTTTGTGACAAGAAAAAACTCAAAAACAGATATTTTTTATGGCAAATTTAAGAGATTTCAAAAAGGAGATTGACTATCGTCTCGAAGAGTTTGTATTCGATTGCGATATGGCTATCTATTTCCAGCCCTCGAAAGAGGAGGCTATTTTTGCACTGATGCAGAAGGGTGTAGAGTTGCGCAATGAACTCTATGTAAAGGCTAATAACCCCGCCGAGCCGCACAACAAGAGTCTTGTTCGCAAGCACTTCTCGGCTCTGCGTGAGGAGATGATTGCTTCGTTCAACAAGTTGTTCGAGGAGTTGAGCGCAAATAACGCATAGCAGTCGTTTGATAACGCAAAGCAAGGGCTGTCCGAATTGTCGGACAGCCCTTGTTGCTTATCGGGGAGAAGAGATACGCTTAACCTCCTTACTCCCAATCGACATTCGATTCGTCCATCTCGACGATAATGCCTTTATGCTTATCCTCAATGATAAGGTACTCTATCTGCTTCTCGACCACCACTGGCTTATTTTGCGCCACGGGTTGCGCCTGTGCCACAGGGGCGGGGGCAGGGGTGGGAGCAGGCTTTTTAATCATCACACGCTGCTCGACGATACTGGAACGCGTGTAGTGAATCTCTATCTCCGCGCAACGAAATTCGGGCAACACACTACTTTTTAGATAGTCCCACACGGCAGGAAGTTTTGCCAGATGAGCCTCCTTCACAGCCTCGGTATGGTTGCCGTTGATAATCTCTGCCGCAGCCTTATACTCTGCCTGCGGAAGTTTATCCAGCATCGGCAGACAATCCTTCCACGTAGCCACAGCCGACGTGGTATTGACCGCCATACCCTTCATCTCCAGGCATTGCGATTGCAGATAGGCAACAAACGTAGCGGCACGCGCCTTGGCAAGTTTCAGATTGGATGCCTCCACGCCATCGGGCGACGCCCAAGCATTGATTTTCACAGCCTTGATACGCATCAGTGTATCGCTCTTGAACTTGGCAACAAAATCTTTGAGCGACTTCACCGCAGAACTGTTATCGGAAAATGTCTGCGACATCTGCGAAGAGTTTATCGGGAAATGGACTGCATAGTCCGCTTCCATAATATTTTTACCCTTGACGAGATATTGGCGAACCTCGTAATTGCCATCTGTTCTCGTCGAGAGCAACACCGAATCGGGGCAAGATGCGTTGGTCGTACATACCTTGTCGGTGCAGGTTGTATTGCCTTGCGCCTTGTTGGTGGTGGCATTGTTCTGCGCCACGGCACCTGTGCCGCAGCATAATGCCAGAATAAGAGCCGAAGTGTAAAAAGTTGTTTTCACGCTAAATGATATTTTGGTTAAACATAAATTCCACACTGCTTCATTCAACAATCACGCCAAGCGTTGCATTTCCACCACATTTGGTCAGCAGAAGAACATAGACAAAACCGTAAATTGATAACTCACGATTGCCAATTATCAATTTGTTTTGTATCTTTGCGCGGTTATAATAGACAAAGAGGTATAAACAATGAATATCGAACAATTCCTTTATGAGGCAGTGAAGAACTCGGTCGAGGCCCTCTACGGTGCGCTTGAAGGGGAGCAACTGCAAATCCAAAAGACCCGCAAGGAGTTTGAGGGCGACTATACCCTCGTAACATTCCCCCTGCTCAAACGCAGTCGCAAGTCCCCGGAGGCTACGGCTACCGAGATTGGCGAATATATGGTCGCCAACTGCAAGGAGGTCAGCGCATACAACGTAATCAAGGGCTTCCTGAACATTTCACTCGACAACTCGTTCTGGTCGGAGCGATTCTGTGAGGTGTGCGCCAGCGAGACATTTGGCGAAGGCGAGCCTACGGGTCGTACCATAATGATTGAGTACTCCTCGCCCAATACCAACAAGCCACTCCACCTCGGACATATCCGCAACAACCTGCTCGGATACTCCGTAGCGCAAATATTGAAGGCTAACGGAAACAACGTCATCAAGGTAAATCTCGTGAATGACCGCGGTATTCACATCTGCAAGTCGATGCTGGCATGGAAACTCTATGGCGGTGGCGAGACTCCCGAATCGTCAGGCATGAAGGGCGACCACCTCGTTGGAAAGTACTACGTTGAGTTCGACAAGCACTACAAGGAGCAGATTCGCGACCTCGTAGCACAAGGCATGAGCGAGGAGGAGGCTAAAAAGTCGGCTCCGATTATGCTCGAAGCACAGGATATGCTGCGTAAGTGGGAGGCAAAAGAGCCGGAAGTTTATGCTCTCTGGGAGAAGATGAACGGCTGGGTCTATGATGGTTTCGATGTAACCTACAAGGCTCTCGGTGTCGATTTTGACAAGGTTTATTATGAGTCGCAGACCTATCTGCTGGGCAAGAGCCTCGTGGAGGAGGGCTTGGCAAAGGGTATCTTCTTCCGCAAGGAGGACAACTCGGTATGGATTGACCTTGCCGAGGATGGACTCGACCAGAAGTTGCTTCTGCGTGGCGATGGCACCTCGGTCTATATGACCCAAGACCTCGGCACAGCATTCCGTCGTTTCGAGGACAATAACCTCGACGATATGATTTATGTCGTGGGCAATGAGCAGAACTACCACTTCCAAGTCTTGAAGTTGATTCTCAAAAAGTTGGGTTACGAGTGGAGCGACAACATCTACCACCTCTCGTATGGCATGGTCGAACTGCCGGAGGGCAAGATGAAGTCACGCGAGGGTACGGTTGTCGATGCCGATGACCTGATTGCCGATATGGTTTCGACGGCTCGCGAGATGTCCGACGAACTCGGCAAACTCGACGGATGCTCGGAGGAGGAGGCTAATGCCGTATCGACAATGGTCGGTCTGGGTGCGCTCAAATACTTCATTCTCAAAGTAGATCCCAAGAAGACGATGCTCTTCGACCCGCGCGAATCTATCGATTTCAATGGCAATACAGGCCCCTTTATTCAATATACACACGCGCGTATATGCTCTATTCTGCGCAAGGCAGAGGAGGGAGGTATCGACACTACACAACCCTGCTCGACTCTGCTGCCCGTAGAGGTTGAGTTGATTAAGAGTCTGTGCGACTATCCGAATGTGGTGGCAGCCGCAGGCGAGGCTTTTGCTCCCTCGATAATTGCCAACTACACTTATGAACTCGCCAAACAGTTCAACGGATACTATCATGACCACTCGATTTTGCGCGAGGAGAACAAGGCAATCTGTGCAATGCGTATTCGCTTGGCAGCCAGCGTTGCAAAGGTTATCCGCAAGTCGATGAAGTTACTCGGCATTGACGTTCCGGAACGAATGTAAAAATATTTAGCCCACCCTTCGATGGGCGTATGCAAAGGTTGTTTGTTACGCTGTTGCGTGGTCTGTTCCGCGCAACAGCGTTTTTTAATATGGATAGTCGGCAGATTTTGAATTGTTGAATTGTTTTGTAACTTTGTATCAAAGTTAAACGGCATCGAGAATGAGATACCTGATAGTTTCCGTTATAGCATTGCTGACCACACTCACAGCATCGGCACGCAAGGGCGAGGCTCTGACCTACGCCACACCGGAGAGCGTGGGGATGAATGGCGAATATCTCACCCGAACATTCGACTCGATTGCAATGCACTCCATAGCCGAGCATTGCTTTCCCGGATGTCAGATTCTGGTGGCTCGCAAGGGAAAAATCGTCTTCAACAAGAGTTACGGACACCACACCTACGAGCAAATGCGCCCCGTCGAGAATAGCCATCTCTACGACATCGCCTCCTGCACGAAGGTTATGGCGGCAACGATATCTCTGATGCGTCTTGTCGAGCAGGGCAAGTTGTCGCTCGACAAACCCTTCTCGGAATATTTCGAAGAGTTCCGCGGTACCGACAAGGAGAATTGCACCCTGCGGGAGTTTCTGACCCACCAGAGCGGATTGCGTAACATCGGTTTCGGGCGGATGTTCCTCAACGAGCAAAAAGAGATGCGCTCCGATATGTTCAGCAACACCCAAAGCGAGGAGTTCCCCTATCAATTCAGCGACACGATATTTGTCTGCAAGGATACCCACGCGAGGATGTTCAAACAGATTGCCGACCATCGGTTGGGAACAAAGAGATTGCGTTATTCGTGCCTTGCATTTCACTGCTTTCCCACCGTCATCGAGCGCATCACGGGTCGCGATTATGAGGATTTTCTCTACGAGGAGTTCTACCGCCCACTCGGCATTGAGAGGGCTATGTATTCTCCTCTGCGACGTTTTTCGCGCGAAGAGATTGTTCCCACCGAACTCGACAACCGCTTTCGCAAGAGGTTGGTACACGGATTTGTTCATGACGAGGCATCGGCCTCGTTAGGCGGGGTGTCGGGCAATGCCGGCCTGTTTGCCAACGCCGAAAGTCTTGCGCCAATATTGCAGATGTTGGTCGATGGTGGCAAATATAACGGCATACGCTACTTCAAGCGCAAAACCATTCGCACATGGACATCGTGCCAATTCCCCGAAAACGATAACCACCGTGCCATCGGCTTCGACCGACGTCGTCTGAACGACACCCCCTCGTCAGCAAAGCGTGGCAACAGAACTCTCTACTACGCACCTTCGGCTTCGGAGCGCAGTTTTGGGCATGCCGGCTTTACCGGCACGTTGGTCTGGGCTGACCCGAAGGAGGATTTGGTATTTGTTTTCCTCTCGAACAGAACCCACCCCACCCGCGATAACAAACCCTTTGTCGAGCAGAATCCTCGCGCAAAATGTCATGAGGCAGCATACGAATCGATTCGTCGATTCAGACAAAAATAGTATCTTTGCAGCCAAAGAACGTAAAGTATGAAGATTGCCGATATAGAACTTGGACACGAGCCGCTGTTTTTGGCACCGATGGAGGATGTTACAGACCCTTCGTTCAGGTATATGTGCAAGAAGTTTGGCGCAGATGTGGTCTATACCGAGTTTATCTCCTCGGATGGGCTGATTCGCGATGCGTGGAAGTCGCGAGCGAAACTCAACATCGACGATGCAGAGCGTCCCGTGGGCATCCAGATTTACGGACACCTTATCGAGCCTATGGTCGAGGCTGCCCGCATCGCCGAGAGTGCCAATCCCGACATTATCGACATCAACTTCGGTTGTCCGATGAAGAAGATTGCAGGCCGTGGTGCCGGTTCGGGCATGATGCGCGATGTGCCGCTGATGGTCGAGATGACTCGCCAGATAGTCAATGCCGTGAAGAAGCCCGTGACGGTCAAGACACGCCTCGGCTGGGACGAGGAGTCGAAGAACATCGAGGAGATAGCCCTGCGTTTGCAGGATGTCGGCATCGCAGCCCTCACGATTCACGGACGCACACGCGCCCAACTCTATCGTGGCGAGGCAGACTGGACACTTATCGGCAAGGTCAAGAACAACCCCGCAATCCACATCCCGATTATCGGCAATGGCGATATCGACTCCGGAGCGAAGGCTCGCGAGATGTTCGACCGCTATGGCGTGGATGGCATCATGATTGGCCGAGCGACCTATGGCCGACCGTGGATATTCCGCGAGGTCAAGCACTACCTCCAAACGGGCGAGGTACTACCCCAACCCTCTGTTGTGGAGCGTGTAGCGATAGCCAAGGAGCATCTTGCAAAATCCATCGAGATTAAGGGCGAAAGGGTCGGCATCCTCGAAATGCGCCGCCACCTGTCGAACTACTTCAAGGGGCTGCCCAACTTCAAGGATACGCGTCTGAAACTCGTCACGCTGAACGACCCCGCAGAACTCGCAGCGGTCATCGACTCGATTGGCGACCGCTGGGGCGACTTCGACACCTCCGCACAGGTCCCTCCCCCGCTCTCGCACGATATTTAACTAAAATACGACACGTAGGTCATCTGCGACACACTATTTATTGAGTTTGACGAGGCAATATACACTCTAAAACTCATATAAATATATATCGTCTGTCTCTTAATTATCAATTATCAATTGTCAATTATCAATTATTTTGTACTTTTGTCGGTCGATAGGCAAAAGTACAAATTATGGCAGGTTCGAACTTTGTAGATTACGTTAAGATTTTTGCGCGCTCCGGACATGGTGGCGCAGGCTCGGCGCACTTCCGCCGTGAGAAATTCGTCGCCTTCGGAGGCCCCGATGGTGGCGACGGTGGCAAGGGTGGCAGCATCATTCTGCAAGGCGAGAGCCAATATTGGACACTTATCCACCTCAAATACCAGCGTCACCAATTTGCCGAGGATGGCGAGTGTGGTTCGGGTGCGCGTTCGTCGGGCAAGGATGCCAAGGATATCGTCATCCCCGTACCACTCGGAACGGTTGCCAAGCAGGTATTCACCGACGAGGAGACGGGCGAGACCTACACCGAGGTTGTGGGCGAGGTTACCGAGCAGGGCGAGCAACTCGTTCTCTTGAAGGGAGGTCGCGGAGGTCTGGGTAACTGGCACTTCAAGACCGCCACAAATCAGGCTCCGCGCTATGCACAGCCGGGCGAGGAGGGTGCCGAGGGTACATTCATTCTCGAATTGAAGGTTTTGGCAGATGTAGGTCTTGTGGGCTTCCCCAATGCCGGCAAAAGCACTCTGCTGTCGGTCGTTTCGGCTGCCAAGCCCAAGATTGCGAACTACGCCTTTACCACTTTGGAGCCGAATCTCGGTATCGTCGAGGCTCGCGACCACAAATCGTTCGTAATGGCGGACATCCCCGGAATTATCGAGGGTGCGCACGAAGGCAAGGGTATCGGCACACGCTTCCTGCGCCATATCGAGCGTAACTCGGTATTGTTGTTTATGATTCCTGCCGATAGCGATGATATTCAGAAGGACTACGACATTCTGCTGGGCGAACTTACGCAGTACAACCCCGAACTCTTGGACAAGCAGCGACTGCTGGCGATTACCAAGTGCGATATGATTGATGAGGAGTTGGAGGAGCAGATGCGCCCGCTGTTGCCGAAGGATATCCCCGCGATATTTATCTCCTCGGTCAGCGGTTACCACATCACCGAGTTGAAAGATATGCTCTGGAAGGCTCTGCACGAGTAATTTCGCGCAATTTTCTATCAAAACAATAAATCACTCTCGCGATTATGTGGGAGTGATTTTTTATTTTATCGGGAACAATATCCCGCAGGATGTTGTTCGTTTCGAAAATGTTTTCTAATTTTGTAGAGTCGAGTGGCTTATGCTGCTTGGCAGACATATATTGATGAAAGTGTATTAGCTTTTATCCTTGACTCGAAATCTGGAAAATTTCAATCACAACAAGGAAAGCAACACGCTCATCACCTCGTATTGGTATAAGCTTTGGGATTGTTACCCTACACCAATACAGGTGTGGGGTATTGTTTATTTGTTGTGATGGTTTCCAGAGCCACGAGTCAGATAAATATTGACCTCACACTCTCTTTATGTCTTTATTCATAACAAAATAGCGACTCTGGTAACTCATCGCAGATAGAATGTGCAGGGAGGGTTATTTCTTTTGGGGGATAGCCCTATTTTTATTTTATCGGGAACAATATCCCGCAGGATGTTGTTCGTTTCGAAAATGTTTTTTAATTTTGTAGAGTCGAGTGGCTTATGCTGCTTGGCAGACATATTAAAAGTGTGTTTTTCGCGCTATCCTTGTTAGGAAATCTGACAATTTTCAATGCAGGAGGAGGAACGAAATGCACTCATATCCGTATAGTTATGGTTGTTAGTATCATTTTTGATATGCCCCATACTATTCAGGTGTGGGGCATGTGGTTTATTCCTGCAAGGCTTTGTCAGAGCCTCCTAACAGATAAACTATTTGACCTCACACTCTTTTTATGTCTTTATTTATAACAAAAATGGCTCTGGCAACTCATCACAGATAGAATGTGCAGGGAGGGTTATTCCTTTTGGGGGATAGCCCTATTTTTATTTTATCGGAAACATAGTGTAGTATCTTACAAAAAAAGGTATCGACTTCCCGATACCCTTAATTCCGAATTTTAATAGTTAATTGTCAATTACTCTTCGGGGAGTTTGAACTCCGTAAATCCTGCTGCCAGCAGGGCGTTGTACCAAGCAAATACCTTCTTGATGTCCGACACGTGTACGCGCTCGCGGTCGTATTCGGGCAGTACCTCTGCGAAGTACGCCTTCAACTTCTCCGGCGACTCTTTGTGCGAAATAGCCTCCTTGCCTCCCGTGTAGTTGTAGATATTGGTGAATACCTGCGCCAGAGCGATATCCTCGCCCTCGGTGTACATCGAAATCTCGGTGAGCGCACTCACGCGCGAGGTTGCCGACGCATTCATACGCTTGCCGTCAGCCAGCGACTCGACGATAATGCCGTTGGTCGATTGTGCAATGTACTTGTAAAGTCCGGGCTGTCCCGAAATTGCCAAAATCTCCTGTAATTCCATAATCTTTTTGTTTATATTTTTGTTGTCTTGATATTCTGCGTTCAAATATACGAATAATTTGTCATATCTGCGCCCCGTGACGTCCTTTTCTTTGATTTGTTAAGGGCGGTAAAAGTGCTTGCAGGCCTCTTGGTCGTGGCTTATTTCGACCTGACGGTCGCGCAGACGATCGCAGTAATGTCGGCCGCTGTAAGATTGCATATAGAAACCGCACTCTCTGCACTTGCTCCTATGCGAAGGAGCCGAGACAAAGGTCTCTGCGATTTTGAATCCGATGACGAACAGGGCCGCCCACCATAGACATACTCCTATAATGAGAATCGCAAAAGAGGCGTAGCCATAGTATAGCATATCCCATACGGCAACACGAAAACTCCCAAACTGTTTAGTGCGATAGATGACTCTGAAAATCACATAACCGACAATCAGAACAATGGCTGCAATACCCAATGCAACCGAGCCTTGCGCCATCAAGACGCACGCTACGAACAAGACAACGAAGGAGGGTATTGTTTTGAGAAGACTCTTGTCCAACCTCTTGTTCGGGGTTATATTTACTCCTGCTCTTTTGTCGAACCAGCGCGTGAGAGTGTCGAATTTGAATATAAACAGTATGGCAAACAGTATAAGGGTCGAAGGGAACATAAGTAGTGGCAACGTAGCCAACAAGAGCAACACCGCAAGGATTTTCCCGATAAACGAATCCTGCAACCATTGCAAATTTCCGTTCCAATCGGTGCCGTTGTAAGATGCGGTCGCGATTGCCATATCGGCACTACACAGATTTGCAATCGATGCCCGATTGCTTCCCATAATCTCCATATCTGCAACTGTGGGAAGAAGTGCCGAGGTCAATTGCTGTACAGCATTGGATGTTATCCGATAGGTCAGATGTGTGCTTGCCACGGCCGTCAGCGAACAGCAGGCAATAAGTAGGGATAGTAACGCTTTCTTCATTTGGGTCGTCAAATAGTGTTCGGGGTTACTGTACGGTGTAGTGATAACACTTCGAGTAGTCGTTGATACCGTAATCGTTGGTGCAGAATACCGAGAAGGTAACAAACTTGCCCGCCTTCTGCTTGGGAATCACGCCCTCCAACTTGAAAGGCGATGAGCCAACAATCTCTGCCATTGTGCTGTGCTTCATTGTTGCGAGTTTCTTCCACTCGCCCTGCTCGCCCTCTGCCTGTGGCTCAACCCAGCAGTAGAGAACATCGGCATCGATTTTCAGTTCGGGCATCTGCTCACCCCAGGTGTTGTCGCATACCCAATACTTTACACAGGCGTAGCCGACACCGTAGTAGTTAATAACGGTTGCCGATACGGCAACCTCATCATTGGCGGTAATGCTCTCCAATTCGGGGGTGTAGGCAACATTTGTAATATCCGGCAACTTGTAGTAGAGCGGATTGTCGTCGAGATTACATCCCGTAAGTGCCATGACGGAGATGATAAGCGCAAATAGTTTTTTCATATAGTTATTCTTATTGTTATCAATTATCGCAGGTTTTAACGTCTGCGTAGTTCATTTATTGCTCTTTATTATCTTATTTCGGAGGTAAAAGTAGTGAAAAATAATTAAAATGACTATATTTGTAGTCTTAATAAAATTGTAAAAGTAAAAAATCATGAAAAGAACAGTTACAATCATCGGTTCGGGTATGATGGGTTCGGCTCTTGCATACCCCGCATTTGAAAACGGAAACGAGGTGCGTTTGGTCGGAACTCCGCTCGACCGCGAGATTATTGACGAGTGCCGTCGCTCGAACAAACACCCCAAGTTTGATATCGCCTTCCCCGAAGGAATCAAGTATTATCAGTTCGAGGAGTGGCGCGAGGCTGTTGAGGGTGCCGATTTCGTTATCGGAGGTGTGTCGTCGTTTGGTGTCGATTGGTTCCTCGAAGAGGTGTTGGCACATCTCGACCCGAAGATGCCCGTGTTGTCGGTTACCAAGGGTCTTATCAACCTCCCCGACGGAACGCTGATTTCATACCCCGCATATTGGCAGACCGAATTGAAGAAAAAGGGCATCGAGCGTGAGGTTTGCGCTATCGGTGGTCCCTGTACCTCTTATGAGTTGGTATATCACGACCAGACCGAGGTCGCTTTCTGTGGTAAGGATACCGCTACGCTCAAAATGATGAAGGAGACGATGACTACATCGTACTACCATATCTCGCTTACGAATGATGTTATCGGCTTGGAGAGTGCTGTGGCTCTGAAAAATGCCTATGCACTCGGTGTGGCTATGACCATCGGTCTGGTTAATCGTGAGAATGGCGAGAATGCCGGTCTGCACTACAACTCGCAGGCAGGTGCCTTCTATCAGGCAACCAAGGAGATGAGCCGCCTGCTCAAAATTCAGGGTGCAAGTGAGGATAGCACCTACATCGGTATCGGCGACCTCTATGTGACGGTTTATGGCGGTCGTACCCGCAAAATCGGTATCCTGCTTGGCGAGGGTAAGAGTTACGAGGAGGCAATGAACATTCTGGCAGGTGTAACGCTCGAATCGCTCGTTGTGGCACGTCGCGTGGCAAAGGCTATCTATCGCAAGGCAGAACTCGGTATGCTCGACTTGGCAGATTTCCCATTGATGGTTCATGCAAACGATGTCCTCGACAATGGCAAGGATGCTCAACTTCCGTGGGAGTCATTCACATTTGATAATACCAAATAGTGTAACAGTATAATTTTAACCAAAAACTTAAAATCTGAAAGATGAATACTAACCTTACATCCAAGTATCGATATTGGGAGTGGAGGACTATCATTGTTCTGATGCTCGGATACGCACTCTATTACTTTGTGCGCAAGAATTTCAGTATTGCTATTCCTGCCATTGAGCAGGAGTTGGGTATCTCGAAGGCACAACTCGGTATCTTCCTGACGCTTAACGGAATTATCTACGGCTTTTCGCGCTTTGTGAACGGAATCCTCGTGGATAGATTCAGCAAGAAGAACATTATGGCAGTGGGACTCCTTATCTCGGCTGCAATCAACTTCGCAATCTGTTTCAGTCCGCAGATGAATGGTGTGATGCACCTGCTTGATGCCGAGGGTAAGGCAACGCTCGGTCTGGTCTATCTCATCGGCTCGCTGTGGGTTGTTAATGGCTATATTCAGGGTATGGGCGTGCCTCCGTGCATCAGCCTGCTGGCAAATTGGATTCGCCCCTCGGAGTTGGCCACCAAGCAGTCGGTGTGGAATGCTTCGCACTCGATTGGCGCAGGTGTCGTGGTTTGGTTGTGCGGAGTGTTGCTCAATCGCTACGGATACTCGGCTTGGAATCTCTGCTTTGCAGTTCCGGCTGCCATCTCGCTGCTCGGTGTGCCTATCATCTACTTCGGCTTGAAGGATAAACCTTCGGAGGTCGGTTTGCCTCCTGTTGAGGATTTGGATAAGGTCGAGAGTGGAGCCGTGGCTGTCGAGGAACCTGCCGAGGAGAAGATTGATGGTGCAATCTTCAAGAAGGTTGTAAATAAGATGGTCTTTGCAAATCCCTACATCTGGATTATCTCCATCTCCAACTTCTGCGTCTATGTCATCCGCTTTATGATTCTCGACTGGGGTTCGTCGTTCCTGACACAGGAGAAGGGTATGGATATCGCAACTGCTGCGACGGTTGTCGCTTCGAGCGAGTTGGTTGGAGGTATCCTCGGTATGCTGCTCGCAGGCTGGGTTACAGATAAATTCTTCAAGAACAAGGCTCATCGTACCTGCTTCTTCGGGGTGGTTGGTGCTACTATCTCGTTCTTCATATTCTGGCGTATTCCTTCGGCAGAGTGGTCGTTGGTATTCTTGGTGTTGTCGGCATTCTTTATCTATGGACCGCAGGCACTGCACGGAACGTGTGCATCGCAGCAGGCAACCAAGTATGCTGCGGGTACCGCAAACGGTATCGCGGGTATCTTCGGTTATGCAAGTACCATGGTTTCGGGTGTTCTGTTCGGTTTCTTGGCAGATGCGTATGGTTGGGATGCAGTATTCATTCTTTCGATTGCATTCGGAGTCCTTGGCTCGATTGTCATTGCGCTGATGTGGAATGCTCCGGCTGACGGCTACGAGAAGTTCCACAAACTTATCGAGAAGGAGAAGAATAGATAATTTTCGGTGCTGAATCGTGTAAAAATCCGACAATATGGAAAATAAGGTAGAGATTATTCAAATTAACATTTCGGGTGAGGATAAGCCGGGCTTAACCTCGTCGCTGACGACTATTTTGGCGAATTACGATGCCTTTATCCTCGATATCGGTCAGGCTAATATCCACTCATCGCTCACGATGGGTATCTTGATTAAGACCACAGCCGATAAGTCGGGTTTCATCATGAAAGACCTTCTGTTCAAGGCTTCGGAGTTGGGCGTGATGATTCGATTTACGCCCGTTTCGGAGGAGAATTATGATGCTTGGGTCAAGCGTCAGGGGCGCAATCGCTATATCGTCACGTTGCTTGGTCGCAAGGTTACGGCTCAACATATTGCCGACGTCACGAAGGCTGTCTATGAGGAGGGGCTTAATATCGACTCCATTCGTCGATTGACGGGACGTATGCCGCTGAATGAGGACGACCGCGCCCAAAAGTCGTGTATCGAACTCTCGGTGCGAGGAAACCTCGAAGACCGCAGCCTGCTCCAAAAGCGATTTATGGATATTTCGGGTTCGCGCCTCGACATCTCGTTGCAGAAGGATGATATCTATCGTCGTTCTCGCCGTCTGATATGCTTCGATATGGACTCTACGCTTATCGAGACCGAGGTTATTGACGAGTTGGCAAAGCGTGCCGGTGTAGGCGAGAAGGTTGCCGAGATTACCGAGCGTGCAATGCGTGGTGAAATTGATTTCTGTGAGAGTTTTACCGAGCGTGTGGCTCTGCTGAAAGGTCTGGATGTCTCGGTTATGGAGGATATCGCCCGCAATCTGCCTATCACGGAGGGCTTGGAGCGTCTGATGACTATCCTCAAACGTGTGGGCTATAAGACGGCAATCCTGTCGGGAGGTTTTACCTACTTCGGTAACTTCTTGAAGCAGCGTTTCGGTTTCGACTATGTCTATGCCAACGAACTCGAAGTTGAGAACGGTAAATTGACAGGTCGCTACGTGGGCGAGGTTGTTGATGGCCGTCGCAAGGCAGAGTTGCTGCGATTGTTGTGTCAATTCGAGAATATCGATTTGGCGCAGTCGGTGGCTGTGGGAGATGGAGCCAATGACCTGCCGATGCTGAACTTGGCAGGCTTGGGTATCGCATTCCATGCCAAGCCGAAGGTTAAGGCAACTGCCGAGCAGTCGATTTCGACTATCGGTCTTGACGGAATCCTCTACTTCCTCGGATTGAAAGACTCTCGTATCGAGTAGAGCCATGTGCAGGATTTGTAGATATATGTTGAATATTTGTGCAGCCGTACTTTTGTGCGGCTGTTACAATTCCACGAGGTTGCCCGCAGGCGACGATGCGGATGTTGCGCCCAATATGACCCTCGCCGAATTGCGTGGGTTGTGGCGCGGAACTACCTTCGAGATTGCCGAGCCGATGGTTGTGGGTGGTGTGGTCACGTCGAGCGATATGTCCGGCAATTTCTACCAAACTTTTACCATTGAGGATAGTAGCGGTGCTGCCGAGATTCGGGCAGGGATGCGCGATTTACACAATACCTATCCCGTGGGGTGCTACGTGTGCATAAAACTCCAAGGCTGTGCTGTGGGAATCGAGCGCGGAGTGTTGCAGGTGGGGCTTATGCCCGAATCGTATAGCAACTACACGGTCGATTATTTCTACTCGAAGGTGATGCTTGATAGGTATATCATGCGCAGTGGCGATATCTGCGAGGTTACGCCTGCAAGTGTCAAATGTCCGGATTTAAGGACCGATATGTGTGGTTCGTTAGTAAGGATTTGTGGGCTGCAATATACTCCCGAAACCGAAACCGACCTTGAAAATAATCCCGAAGCCAAAACCAACTTCGACCCCCAAAATGTGCAGACCGAGGAGATTATTCCTCCTGCTACGTGGGCGGGATATCGCGCATTTGCAGATGCAGATGGCAATCGGGTCTATGTCTATACGAGCGACTATGCCACTTTTGCAGATCACGAAGTTCCGACCGTACAGTGTGATATTACGGGTATTTTACAATATGGCACGGTGCAAGGTGTATCCGGAGAATGGTTTATGCTGAAAATGAGAGATGAGAATGATTGCACAGCGAGCATTGATTTTGCTTTGTAGCCTTTGGATGATTACGGCTTGCGGCAGGACTACCACGCCGGAGTTCTCGGAGATTCCCGATGATGAATCCGAGAGTGGTCTGGTTACGATTGCCTACCTCAAAAGTCGCTGTCAAGGACTTTCATCCACTATCGATGCCGATATATCGATTAAGGGTACGGTTGTCGCCAACGACCTCTTCGGAGAGTTCTATAAGACGTTGGTCTTAATAGATGAGAGTGGCGGTATCGAGATTCTGATTGACCGAGAACGCATTTGTGCCGACTTTCCTCTGTATGCAAATGTGTCTGTCTTCTGCAACGGCCTTGCCGTGGGTAGGGTCGGTGGTAAGGTGGTGCTTGGAGCAAAGCCTACGGGCGAATATACCACCGACCGCATAGCCGATGGCGACGTGTCGAAATATCTCTATCGACAACCGGGCGATATCACTTCGGCAGTACCACGCAAGGTACATATTGCCGACCTTGGTGTCGAACACATTTCGGATTACGTGCTGTTCGAGGATGTGCGCTTTGCTGACGAGGAGGTAGGCGATAGTTGGTGCAATGAATCGAATGAGACTTTTGCCGATACCGAGCGGCATATCGTCGATGCGGATGGCAATGTGTTGATTGTTAGGCTATCTGCCCAATGCGAGTATGCAGACGAGAAGATTCCTGCGGGGCGTGGAGCCGTATGTGGCATTCTGGACTATTCGGGCGACCGATTCTTCCTGCGCATCGCCAACCACGAGATATATTTTTAGTTGTCGTAGATAAAATAGCCCCCAAAAACAGGAGAATCCTGCCTATTATCTTAAAACCTATACGTCACTGCAAGGTAATATGTTCGCGGATATGCGTAGGTGTATCGTGTCGGGAACGGCTCGTAGAGGTAGTCGCCCGCAATACTTCTGCGGTATATACGCAGAGATTCACGACCCGAATAGAGCATATTTCCGTCTCCGAGCAGGTTCCGTACCGAGAGGCTTACGACCAATCGCGTATAGCCGTCGCTCTGCTTGCCTCGCAGGCGAAAACTCTTCCACACCGCAGCATCGACCGCCACGGCATCGGGCATCCGCTCCTGCTCGGTAAAACGTCGAAAAATCTCCTTCGATACCGAGCCTTGGCGCGAAACTCTATCTGTGCGACGCATAGGCTCCGCCTCGACATAGCGTAATCCTGCATAGTTTGCCGTCAGTCGTGCGCCCCAGCCACGATTCATATATGCCACATTTGCCGACAGGGCTACCAGCGGAGAGTTTCCACTCTTCACTCCGCCCATGTGTGCCACTGCGCGGTTGCACAACAGCGCATTATCACTATCAGCATAGAGTGACACCCTTGCATCCTTGGCATAGCCATAATAACCTGCAACCGCAGCGAGGGATGCCGACCAATGACGTGCAAAGCGTGCCGTGGCAACCACCTCCGCACCAAGGCGCATCTGCGAAATATCCGACACGACCATATCGGAGTATGTTGCCGACAAATCGTCGTAATAGTGTGCAACCCTAATCTCCCCGTCAGCGAGTGCAGCAAAGATAGTTGCATCGAGGTCGAAAATCTTCGAGCGCAAGCGATAGTTCAACTCTGCCGACATCTCGTTCCGAGCCGACGGATTATCAATCACGCGATTATTATAGCGACTTTGCAGGAATAAATCTTCGGAGTCGGGAGCCTCGCTACGCGCTGCTGCACTCAATTCGAGATTGTGCTTTGGTGAGAGTGCATACCCCACTGCAATCCTCACGGCATAGGGCGTAAAGGCAACGCTGCGTGACCTGCCGAGAGATTGCGCTCCTGCAAAAAGTTCCTTCTCGAAGTAGCCGCGACGATGGATACGCATATCGCCCACCGCAACTCCGCAATCAAACCGCAGGCGGTCAGACCGCCACTCGACACCTCCGCTTACACCCACCGATGAACGCACCAGCGCGTAGTCATATCCGTAACGGTCGCCCTCGCCAACACGACGATTAGGATTGCGCAGGTCATTTTGCAGGTTATTGCTGAAACTCTCGTCATCAATAAGGAAATAGTCGATATCGGTCGTATAATCACTGCCGAGCAGGTCGCTAATCTGCTTATAGTTACGGCTACGTTCATAACTATACGCCAATCCATACCTCACAGTTACGGCATCACTCACACGAGTTCTGCCCGATGCTCTGAAATGGAGATTTGTCACACGTTCTACCCTCTCCTCGACGGCATACACCGCTGTTCCGCCATTCAAACGGTTAATTTCGCAGAGTTCGTCCCAATTGATTTGCGTATATCGAGTATCGCAGTCACGCCAAGCCTGCTCCACCTCCGCGGCCACATCTGTCGAGGCGTAGTAACTCGGCATATAACGATAATTATCAGGCATAGGAGTCTGTGCATCAAACCACGCCAAAGCGCTATAACCACGTCTGCCGGCCTCGGCTCCGAGAGATACCGCAAGTTCGGTATGTTCGCCCAAACGTGCATCATAGGATGCGACCACCACAGGCAGCATCGACCGTCTGACGTTGGCATTGCGCATCTTGCCCGCCTGCAAACCCCACGACGGGTTATAGAGATTATCGCCCGTAAGTCTGAATGCCTCCGATGATGAAGAGTTCCTCATTCCTCGCTCCGATGGCGCAAAGAGCCCCGTAATGGCTATTTTATGTTGCCCACGCCACCGCTTGGCAAGCGAGAAGCCGAGGTCAATGGCGTTGGTATAGACACCCTCAACGTGCAAATCTCTACCCGTGCGCCCTGCAAGCGTTGCCGCCAGCGACCATCCCCGACCCAAGTACTCATCCACCGAGGTCTTCGCTCCGACGTTATAACCGCGTGTCGCAAAATTCACACCCACAGCCCGCGCTCCATACGGCTCGGCAAAGTCGGTATTAAACTCCGTGATACCTCCACGACGGCAATCAGTAATATTTTCGGCATCAGCCACACTTGCCACCCCTCGACGCACCAGACCAAGTCTCGACAGCACAGACCTGACGCTCGACTGCAAAGGCACTCCGTCAAGAGTTACCGCACGCTCACGATAGCCGACACCACGTCGTGCAAATGATACAAACGACAAATTATAGTCCGCCATATTCCCGAAACTATCTTCGGTTGTTGGGGCTACACGATAGAAAATCGACGAGTCCGCCTCAATCATCGGGCGGAACTCGTCGGTAAAGTATTTTGATATGTGATACTCCTCCTCCGGAGTCTGCGCAACACCATTCAAGCACCACGCAAACGCTACAAGCGAAAGAGTGAACTTCCGCACCAATCCATACACACTATGCGGAAGGCGACACATGGCTACTATCTACTCAATATGTACCAAAACATCGGCAAGCAAATCCCAGAACTTGCGCACCGTGGCGATTTCGAGTCGTTCATCCGGGGAGTGAACACCTCGCAGTGTCGGGCCAAACGACACCATCTCCAACTCCGGATATTTTTCAAGGAAAAGTCCGCACTCCAAACCAGCGTGAATGGCTCGAACCTTCGGTTCAACACCAAACAGACGCTTATAACTCTCGACCGTCACTGCCAACAGATTCGAGTCGGGATTAGGAGCCCAACCCGGATAGCCGTCAGAGTGCGCCACATCAGCACCTGCCAACGCAAACACCGACTCTACGGTCTGCATAGCGTATGTCTTGGCACTCTCGACCGATGAGCGTTGCGACGAGGTAACGACAATTGCATTCTCGCCCTCGAACTTTACCGAGGCGAGATTTGTCGAGGTCTCGACCAGTCCCGGCACGGCAAACGACATCGCCAACACCCCATTAGGCACTCCTACAAGCGCATTGACCAGAGCCGTTTGTGTAGCCTCATCCAGCACCGTAGGTACCTCCGGCATCTCGTTGAGCGTAATCTTGAAGTTCGGCTCGGTAAATTGGAACTCCGAGCGCACATCCTCGGCAAACATTCTATAATGCTTCACAAAGACCTCCTTCAAGCGGGTCGGAATACCGAAAATAGCATACGCCTCACGAGGGATGGCGTTACGCAAGTTGCCTCCACAGAAGTAACTCAAACGCATCTCGTAACTCTGCATGGCATCCCACAGCAGACGAGCCACAATCTTGTTGGAGTTGGCACGTCCCTTATCGATATCATCGCCGGAGTGACCTCCGAGCAAGTCCGAAACATCCACACGGAACCATGTGTAGCCCTTCGGAGCATCCTCGTTGTGGTAGTGGAACGTCGCCACGGTATCGATACCACCGGCACAGCCGATAAATATTTCGCCCTCGTCCTCCGAGTCGAGGTTTATCAGATATTTACCCTTCAACATACCCTCGCCAAGTTCAAACGCGCCCGTCAGACCCGTCTCTTCATCGACCGTAAAGAGAGCCTCAATTGCTCCGTGTTGCAGATTCTCGTCAAGCAATACCGCCAGCGCAGCCGCCATACCGATACCGCAATCGGCACCGAGTGTCGTACCCTCTGCCTTGACCCACTCGCCATCAATCTTGGTGCGGATGGCATCATTCTCGAAATCGAACTCCACGTCCGAGTTCTTCTCGCAGACCATATCCATATGCGACTGCAAGACCACCGTCGGGCGAGCCTCGAAGCCTGCGGTTGCACCCTTATAAATCACAACATTACCAATGCTGTCTTTGCGATACTCAAAGCCGTGTTTCTCGGCAAAATTTACCAGAAACTCGATAATCTTACCCTCCTTTTTCGAGGGACGCGGTACGCGCGTGATATCGTCAAATTGCTCCCATACCAACTTGGGATCAAGTTCTCGAATTGTCATAAACTATATATGTATTAAAGATTTTACAACTGATAGAGCAGTGCCACAGCCGTTGCCGACACACCCTTTTCCTCGCCCTCGAAGCCGAGATGCTCGGTGGTTGTCGCCTTGACTGACACACAATCGATCGCCACGCCCATCGCTGCCGCCAACTCCGCACGCATCGCGTCGATATGAGGGCGCAACTTGGGTCGCTGCATCGCCACCGTGCAATCGACATTGCCGATTTCGTAGCCTGCATCGTGAATCAATGCCGTAACCCTACGCAGTAGCACCCGCGAGTCGATACCCTTAAATTCGTCAGACGTGTCCGGGAAGTGCTTGCCGATATCTCCCAGAGCCAACGCTCCGAGCAGCGCATCACACAGCGCATGAATCAGCACATCTCCGTCTGAATGGGCTATACAACCCTTCTCGTGCGGAATCTCCACCCCACCGATAACCAATCGAAGTCCTTCGCCCAGCGCGTGGACATCGTAACCATGACCTACTCTAAAATTTTTCATAAGTATCGCAAATATACAAATTTTCGACAATATACAATGCACCGGACTCAAAAACGATAACCACACGACTATGGGAAGGAAATGCAAAAGGATATTTAATGGATAATTTAGGCATTTGCAACGCTTTTTTTTAGGGGGGGGTATCTTCCACAAGATCCTCCCCGTGAAGGAAGGTAAACGAAGGTCAAAGGGGTCGGGGGTAAAAAAAGCGCAGACTCGAAAGTCTGCACTCGAATAAACACCTTGCCGAGATAGCGAAATTATAGACCACAAGTCGTAACCGAAAATACAATCAGCATAGATGCTCCAATATTATGCTATCTTATAAGCAGGCTACCTCTTTGTTCGCAAGCGGTTGGCTTCTGCTTCCGCCTCGGTCAGGCCAAGCGATGCAGCCTTTTCGTAGAGCAGAAGAGCCATTTTCGTATCACTTTCAAGATATACTTTATTAAGCATACGACCTGTTTCGTAGAAAAACGCGAGTCGCATATAAGCGAGAGCCTCACCGGCTTCTGCGCCCTTATTATAGCACAAAAATGCATTTGCCTGATTAAAAGACACACCTTTTCCGTTGAGATATTGATCTCCTAATACAGTATAAGAGTCTGACGGGGCTATGATTTGAAGATTGCGCCAATAGCGAAGATTAGTCTCAATACATTTTTTTATCTTCTCTTCATTTTTAAGTGCGGGTAGTTGAGCCTTCTCTTCGGCCTTTACTCTTGCCGCCTCTGCCTTCTCTTCGGCCTTTACTCTTGCCACCTCTGCTTTCTCCTTTGCCAAACGCTCCGCTTCGGCTCTCTTTGCCGCATCTATACGAGCCTGCTCTTCGGCCTTTACTCTTGCCGCCTCTGCCTTCTCCTTTGCAAAACGCTCCGCTTCGGCTCTCTTTGCCGCATCTATACGAGCCTGCTCTTCGGCTTTTGCCTCTGCCTTTTCCTTTGCCAAACGCTCCGCTTCGGCTCTTTTTGCGGCATCTATGCGGGCCAGTTCCTCGGCTTTTGCTTCTGCTTGCGCCCTCGCCTCCGCCTCCGCCTTGGCATTTGCTATCGCTTCCATGCGCGCCTTCTCCTCTGCCGCTGCTCGGACTTTGTTCTCGACATACTGTTTGTCAATCTTTAAGCGAAAAATAAGCATCGAGCCATCAACCTCAACTTTTGCTCTTAAATAGCCCTCGCTCAACGCCTCTACATATTGACAATAGGGAGAGACTCTCAACTCAAACACACCACCCTGTGTCGAGGTTGTCGACGCCTCTTCTCCGATAGCCTTCACAGTCGCTCCGACCAAAGGCATTCCGTCTGCATCACGCACAAAGCCCTTAACAACACGAGTATTTGTTTGAGCGACACTCATCAAGACAAAGAGCGTGAAGAATACTATTGCTGACAATTTTTTCATATCGTCGCTATGTTTTGCTATTTACCTATTTTGAGTTTGCCAAGCAGAGAGTTTCCGTCCTTGCCTTTTACCTCGCTTGCCTTTGATACCTCACGGAGATAGTCATCGCCCGGCGAGCGGAAGTTTACATACTTTGCAGGATAGCCAGTAACGGTAATTGACTCGATTTGACCTTCAGGTGTATATTTGATCTGCTTTTCGAGACCAACCAACACATCTGCGTTACCGTTTGCTAAAAGAGCCTCATGCACTGCCGAATCGATAACATTGTCTGTGCCGGCATTGACAACCGTCTTGCTCGGAATGTAGAAGAATGAAATCTTTGCGGGCGCAACATCAAGATCTGCAAATACTGCTACAACCGGCTCCAAAACATTCACTCTCTTGTGAGTTGCAGTGTTTGTGAGTTTTGTTACCGGAGTACAACCTGCGACAATCATCGTAGATAAAACCGACAGAATAACAAGTTTTTTCATAATATTTTTTTTTGGCACTCTCCAACCTCTAAAGAGTTGTTATAAAAATAAGAAAGTGTGAGGTTGATTAGTTTATTCTTATAGAGGTTCTGGAATACCTTTGCACAAATAAACAACACCTCACACCCGTATTGGTGTGGGTAGAATACCCAAGTGTTATACCAATACAAGGCGACGAGTGTGATTGCTCTCCCTGTGCAATGAAATTTTCCAGATTTCTATAAGGGGCGTAAAGCTAATACACTTTCATCGATATATGTCTGCAATCCGAAGACTGCACCGCAAAGTTAAAAAAACTTTTCAGAAATGAACAACCATTTACAATTAAATTGCACTCAATAAGTTGCGTAAATCATTCGAATTTTCGTCACTTTGGCACGAAAATTCCACTATTCGCGCCAAAATCAATCTCCGATATGGAAAAGTTACAAAACATCCGAAAATGCTTGGAGCGACGTCGCTCGATTTATCATCTATCGTCACACTCGACCCTCAAAGATTCGCAACTTGCAGAGTTACTGTACGAAGTGGTGCGATATCTCCCCTCGGCATTCGATTCGCGCTCCACGCGCCTCGCGCTGCTAATAGGCAAGGCCCACCATCGCCTATGGGATATGGTCAAGGAGTCGTTACGTGAGATTGTTCCTCCCGAGGTTTTTGTCCGCTCCGAGCAGAAAATCGACACCTCATTCGCATCGGGCTACGGCACCATTCTCTTCTTTGAGGATTGGGCTGTTGTTAGCGAAATGCAGGCTCACTTTCCTCTCTATCGCGACAACTTTCCGACTTGGGCGGAGCATACCTCGGCAATGCATCAATATGCGGTGTGGGTTGCCCTCGCCAATGTCGGTATGGGCGCATCACTGCAACATTACAACCCACTGATTGACAACCGTGTGCGCGAAGCATGGCATCTGCCCCACTCTTGGCGATTAAAGGCTCAAATGCCCTTTGGAATCGCAGCCGCGCCGGCTCCCGAAAAGAGTTTTGACGGAGCGGAAGAGCAGTTGCTAATTTTCACGGAATAACAAACAAGAGATTGCGCGGCCGAAAATCGCGCAATCTCTTGTTTTACTACGAAGGTTTGAGCCTACTGCAACTTGTAGTCGATAGTTACGCTCTCGCCCTTGCGGTTGGTATATGTGATTTTGTAATCGCCACGGAAACCGCGGAACGAGATATTGCGCTCGGCATCCACCTTGGTCGAGAGGCGGGTTTTCCACTCGTGGTTGATAAGGTTGTCGAGAACCTCATACGATGGCTTACGCTTCATATTCATATCGAAGAGTCCCGAATAGGAAGGCTCGCCAGCCACGGCTCCGCCATCGACCATATTCCACCAAGTGACACCCGCCACTTGAGGGTGGCTGAACCATATACGGTATAGGTTGTGTGCGAGCATCTTCTGAATCGCGCGACCCTCCTCGCTGTCGTCGGTTGCACTGACTGTCACCTCGCTGATAAATATCGGGCGCTCCGCCTCGGAGAGGATATTCAGTCGCTGCCAGATCTTGTCGGGATTGAGCACATCCGACTCTCCCGCAGCAATGGCCGATGCGAGTTTCGGGCGTAAAATATGCATCTGAATACCCATATAGTCCACCCTTGCGCCTCGATCGACCAAGTCGCGAACAATCTCGACATAGCGTCTTATGCGCTTAACATCCCAACGCATATCGCACTCGTTAGAGTTGAAAGTCACCGACTTGGGAAAGTATTTCATCGCCCAACTCCACGACTTGTAGGTATAATCATCAGGCATAACTCCGCGATTGGCCTGATCGAGGCACTCATTGACCACATCCCAATTATGGATACGGCCCTTATATCGCTTTGCCAGCTCCTTGATGTGCGCCTCAAACTCACGCTCCATGACCTCGCGGTCATCGCTCATCCACGTCGGATGACCCCAACTGCGGATGCCGTAAATCATAGCGTGACCCTTCATGTGGAGACCCTTCTGCTCACAGAAATCAACCAGCGGGTCGGTTGCCGGACGACGATACTCGTAGGGGCTCTCTGCCGCATAGCGCGGTTGCCCCTTTACCGGCTCAAGAGTCTTCCAATAGAAAGGCAGCGTTGCCGAGTTAAAGAGTTCGCCAAAAGTAGCCTCGTAGGTGCGATTCTTCTCGGGCGAGTCGAGTTGCCCGTAGAGGAAGATATTGCTACCGAAGATAAATTCGTGCGACACCTGCTCGACCTTAACCTCCGTGCCGACAGCAGCATCTTTGAGGCGAATCACAGCATCAGCCTTACGATTCTTTTCGATTTGGCGGTCAATACTCATCTGCACACTGTCGCCCCAGATTGCGCGATACTTGTCGCTAATACCCTGCGCCGAAGCCGACACAGCCATCAACGAAGCACAAATCATCAAAAGTTTTCTCATGGTTATCACGTTTTCAGGTTTGATGAACAAATTTACAGAAAAACGCTGGAATAATCAACCGAAATCGGAATAATAGTGCATCCTGCACTGATAATAAACGCATTACGCTGAAAATCTCGGAAATACGGGAAATAGCAATTTAGCAAAGAAACGCAAGGTAATGA